>NZ_JASHHY010000006.1:0-329913 GCF_030056555.1 Comamonas sp. 17RB
ATTTTTTTAATGATCCGCCCCCCACGTATTTTTAATTGTTTTTTGGGGGGGGCGCTCTGTTTTTTTTTTATTAAGGCAGGGCCGGGGGGCGGCGGCCGGCGCCGGGCCCCCCCGGCCCCCCCCCCCCCCCCCCGGTGCCGGTGAGCATTACCACCCAGGAAGGGCCGCTGCTGCAGGAATGGATGGCCGCACAGCGTTTTGACCTGGGTCTGGCCGAGCTGGCCGACGCCCCTCCCGGCACGCGCAGCCTGCCGCTGCCGGCGCTGGACGAGGTGGCGGTGCTGCCCGCTACCCACCCGCTGGCGCAGCAGCCGGTGCTGGCAGCACAGGACTTTGCCGGCCAGCCCTTCATCAGCCTGGCACGGGACGATCCGTACCGCCAGCAGATCGATGCGGTGTTTGCCCAGGCCGGTGTGGAGCGCCAGCTGGGGCTGGAGACGGCCAGCGCGGTCTCGGTCTGCGCGCTGGTGCAGCAGGGGCTGGGCGTGGCCATCGTCAATCCCTATACCGCCCAGGCCTGTGCCGGGCCGCAGCTGGTGGTGCGCCCGCTGGCCTTTGCCATTCCCTACCAGGTGCATGTGCTGCTGCCGCTGCACCGCCCGGCCGAGCCTGCGGTGGACGCGCTGGTGGCTGCCTTGCAGCACACGGCGCAGGCGCTGCAGCCATCCGCCGGTTGAACGCCTCAGACGGTAGGGCGCTTGAAGGCCAGCATCTTGGGGCGAAAACGCTGCAGCACTTCGCCGCGCTGGTTCTTGGTCTGGCACAGCACGCGGAGCATGGCGCGGTTGGGCTTGGACTGGGAGGGGATGATCTCCACGATCTCGGATTCCACATGCAGCCGGTCGCCGGGCCGTGTGGGCTGGGGCCAGGCCAGCTCTTCCATGCCGCCGCCGATCACGCCGTCCGCCAGCGGAATGCTCTCGGTCACTAGGCGCATGCTGACCGATGCCGTGTGCCAGCCGCTGGCCGCCAGACCCTGGAAGAAGGTGTACTTGGCGGCTTCGGGGTCGAGGTGAAAGACCTGCGGGTCGAACTGCCGGGCATAGGCAATGATCTGGGCTTCGTCCAGCAGGTGCTCACCGCTGACAAAGGTCTGGCCCACGTACAAATCGTCCAGGTACAGCTTCTTTTCCGGCATGTCGCTCTCCTTGTGGTGAATGCCGGCCAGTATGCAAGGCCGGGCGTGACGGCCCTGTAGCGCAGGCAGCAGCGCGGGCGCCAATCAGGCGCGCTGCGCTGGCTGCTGCCGTCCGATGGCCCAGCTCAGCAGATGGAGCAGCGAGCACAGCAGCCAGTACACACCGCCCACGAACACAAACACCTCGGCCGGGTTCACCATCAGCCGCGCGTTCACCTGGGTGGAGAGAAACGACAGTTCGCCCACGCCGACGATATAGGCCAGCGAGCTGTCCTTGATCAGCGTGATCCACTGGTTGACCAACGACGGCAGCATGGCCGTCAGTGCCTGCGGCAGCACCAGCCAGCGCAGGACCTGCCAGCGGCCCATGCCCAGCGCCCGGCCTGCGTCCCACTGGCCCTGGGGCACGGCATGGATGCCCGCCGCCACGGCGTGGGCCAGATAGGCACCGCCGATCAGCGACAGGGCGCACACCACAGACACCGTGCCCGGCACATCCATGCCGAACAGCATGGGCAGCAGAAAGTAGATCCAGAAGATCAGCATGAGCACGGGAATGGCGCGCAGAAAGCCCAGCACGGTGTGCAAGAGCGTGGCCCACGGCCCGCTGCCCATGGCCAGTGCAATGCCCAGCACCAGCCCCAGCACGGCCGAGGCCAGGCCGGAGGTGGCGCTCAGGATCAAGGTCAGCAGCGCACCGCCGGGCGGTCCTTCGGGGAAGGTGCCTACCAGCAGGTAGAGCCAGTCGTCGGCCAGTGCTGCCAGGTTCATGTGCGCCCCACGGGCAGCCGGCCCCAGCGGCGCCGGCGCTGCACCTGCCGGCTCAGCAGTTCCAGGCCGATGATGAGCACGATGTAGAGCACGGTGCTGATGCCATAGACCTGGAAGGATTGAAAGGTCTCGGCCTCTGCCTGGCGTGCGCGGTAGGACAGCTCCACCAGGCCGATCGTCATGCCCAGCGAGGTGTTCTTGGTGATGTTCATGTACTGCCCGCACAGCGGCGAGACCACATGGGCCAGCGCCTGCGGCAGCACGATATGGCGCAGCGACTGCCAGCGCGTCATGCCCAGGCTCAGGGCCGCCTGAAGCTGGCTGCGCGGCACGTTGGCTATGCCCGCGCGGATTTCCTCGCCCACATAGGCCGTGGAATACAGCACCAGGCCCAGGGCGGCGGACAGGAACTCCAGCGACGGCCAGGCCAGATGCCAGCCGCCCAGGGCCAGCACATGCGGCGTGTTCAGCCAGCCCATCCAGCCCGCAGGCAGCAGGCTGGGAACGCCGAAATACCAGAAAAACAGCTGTACCAGCAGCGGTGTGTTGCGAAACACCGAGAGGTAGACGCCGGCCGCAGTGCGCAGCGCCGGCGCTGCGGCATCACGGGCCATGGCAAACAGCACGCCCAGCAGGGTGGACAGGGCAATCACCAGCAGCGAGGTGCCCATGGTGACCGACCAGCCGCTGAGCAGCCACTGCCAGTACTTGAGGGCCAGCACCGCGTCCGGCCAGGGGAGAACAGGGGTCATGGGAAAGCAGCCAGGGCCGCGCACCGGTCGGCGCGCCGCCCTTGGCGAAAAGCGGCACGGATGCGGTGGCTTAGACCTTGTCGCCGATCTTGAAAGTGCGCACCAGCGGCGTGTTGCTCTTAGGGCCGAACCAGGCGTCGTAAATCTTGCCGGCCTGGCCATTGCCTTCCAGTTCCTTGAGCGTGGTGTTGACCCAGTCGGTCAGCGCGGTCTCTCCCTTGGGAATGCCCACGCCGATGAAGTCGTTCGAGATGGTGAACGCAGGCACTTCCCACTTGGCGCGTTCCTGGGCGTCCTTGATGGTGCCCAACAAGCCCACCAGCTTGGGACCATCCTGTGCCAGTGCCTGCACATTGCCGTTGCGCAAGGCGGTGAAGGCAAACGGCGTGTCGTCGAAAGCGACCAGGGTGGCCTGCGGATACTTTTCGCGCAGCACGATCTCGTTGGTCGTGCCCTTGTCCACGGCAATGCGCAGGCTGCCGAGCTGGTCGGCCGAGGCCAGTGTGCCCTTGGGAGCGAGGAACTGTGTGCCCGACGAGAAATACGGCACGCTGAAGTTCACCTGCTTGGCACGCTCTTCGGTGATGGTGAAGTTGGCCAGCACCAGATCCACCTTGCCGGACACCAGCAGCGGCACGCGGTTGGCAGGATTGGTGGGCACCAGCTGCAGCTTCACACCCAGGCGCTTGGCAAATTCTTCGGCGTAGTCCACGTCCAGGCCCACGATCTTGCGGGTCTTGGCGTCGACAAAGCCGAACGGGGGGTTGCCATCAAAGGCGGCCACGCGCAGCACGCCGGCCTTCTTGATGTCCTGCAGGCGGTCGGCCCAGACAGAGCCGGTTGTCAGCAGCGCGGCGCCTGCAGCGGCGGCGGTGATCCACTTCTTGAATTGCATAAAACGAACATCCTTCCATGGCGGAAAAAGCGGTGCGGGCCGCACCTGGTCCAGCCATTGTGGAAATGCCGCCTGCAGGGCAGAAGAAACAAATTTCGCCTTGCTTATCTGAAAAGCTTTCTTGCCCCCGCCACGGGCATGCCATGGGGCCGTGCAGCCTCTATGCTCACGGCCATGCAATGGGTATTTGAAGATTCAGAAGTCGCCGCGTGCAGCGTGAGTGCAGGCACCGCCGCACTGCTGACCGTGCGTTTTTCCGCTGCGCGGGTGTACGCGGAGGAGGGGGGCAAGACCGGCAGCGGCGAAGGCCTGTGGCTGCCGATGCGCTTGGTCTGTACGCTGTCCGGGCCCCTGCCGCCCGTGCAAGCGCTTTTCGGGAAGCTGGAGGCCGGGCGTGTGCTGCTGGAGGGGCAATGCCTGTCGGCCTTGCCCGTGCCCTGTGCATTGCAGCAGCCCCTGGTGCTGGAGCTGGACTTTGCCAGCGGTGCGCAGCTGCGCGTGGTCGCCCATGGGCTGGAAGTCCTGCCGGAGGCCCCGCACTGCGCCACCGGGGCGTTCCAGTGCTGAGACCTGCCGCGGTTCAGAACTCGAGGTTGTCGATCAGCCGGGTGCTGCCCAGTTTGGCGGCGCCCAGTGTCACCAGCGGGGCCGTGGCTAGGTCGGTGGCACCGGGAATTTGCAGGTTGCTGCGCAGGCGCACCGTCAGGTAGTCGGGCTCCCAGCCCAGGGCCTGCAGCTGGCCGATGGCCTGGGTTTCCAGGTCTGCCAGTGGAATGCGGCCCGTGCGGGCCGCCTGCGCCAGGGTCTTCAGTGCCTGGGATAGGGCCATGGCCTGCTGCAGCTGTTCGGCATTCAGGTAGCCGTTGCGGGAACTGAGTGCCAGGCCGCTGTCGGCACGGGCGGTATCGCCTGCGATGATGGTGATGGGCAGGGCAAACTGCTGGACCATGCGCTGGATCACCATCAGTTGTTGGTAGTCCTTCTTGCCGAAGATGGCCGCGCCGCCGCCAGTGGTGGCAAACACGGCGGAAAACAGCTTCATCACCACGGTGCACACGCCGGTAAAGAAACCGGGGCGGAAATGCCCTTCCAGCATGTCGGCCAGCGTGGGGTCGGGCTGCACCTTGAAAGTCTGGGCTTCGGGGTAGAGATCGGCTTCGCGCGGCGCAAACAGCAGGTCGCAGTGGGCGGCCTGCAGCTTGCTGCAGTCCGAATCCCAGGTGCGCGGGTAGCTGTCGAAATCTTCATGCGGCAGAAACTGCAGGCGGTTGACGAAGATGCTGGCCACGGTCACATCGCCATGCTGGCGTGCGCTGCGCACCAGGGACAGATGGCCCTCGTGCAGATTGCCCATGGTGGGAACGAAAGCGGGGCGGCCGCGGCCCGCCAGGGCGGAGCGCAGGTCGGCGATGGTATGGACGATGTGCATGGTGTCGGAAAACGGGACGGAAACGGGAGAAGCCTGGGCTTACCAGGCGTGCAGCTGGTTGTCGGGAAAGCTGCCATCCTTGACTGCCTGGACATAGGCCGCCATGGCGCCCTTGACGTTGCCGGCCTCCTGCATGAAGTTGTGCACGAACTTGGGCATCTTGCCCAGGTTGACGCCCAGCATGTCGTGCAGCACCAGTACCTGTCCGGCTGTGCCGTTGCCAGCGCCTATGCCGATGGTGTGGCAGTGGGTCAGCGCCTGCGTCAGCTCGGCGGCCAGGGCTGCGGGCACCATCTCCAGCACCAGCATGGCGGCGCCGGCATCCTGCAGTTCGCGGGCCTGGCGGCGCAGCGTGGCGGCGGCCACATCGTCCTTGCCCTGCACGCGGTAGCCCCCCAGGGCGTGGACGGTCTGGGGTGTCAGCCCCAGGTGGGCACAGACGGGAATGCCGCGCTCCACCAGAAACTGCACCGTGGGCGCGGTCCAGCCGCCACCTTCGAGCTTGACCATGTGTGCGCCGGCCTGCATCAGAGCGCTGGCGCTGCGCAGCGCCTGTTCGCGCGATTCCTGGTAGCTGCCATAGGGCAGGTCGGCAATCAGCCAGGCCGTGGCCTGGGCGCGGTGCAGACCGCGCGCCACGCTGGCCGTGTGGTAGCACATATCGTCCAGGCTGACGCCCACGGTGCTGTGCAGGCCCTGGCAGACCATGCCCAGGGAGTCGCCCACCAGAATGCACTCCACACCGGCGGCATCGGCCACGGCGGCGAAGGTGGCGTCATAGGCGGTGAGCATGGTGATCTTTTCGCCGGCCGCACGCATTTGCGCCAGGCGCGGCAGGCTGACGGGGCGGCGCTGGGGCAGCGGGGATGCGGGCGGAATGGTGCCGTAAGGCGTGCCGGTGGTACTTGCGGACATGTTGTCTCCCAGAGGTGTTTTTTGCGTTGGGCCAGTGCAGCAATCTGGCGCGAGTCTAGGGGATGCTGCAATGCAGCGGTAGCCAGTTCACCAGCGCGCCGCCGGGGTTTGTGCCGCAGTAGGCGCTGCAGGGCGCCAAGGGCTGGGCGAGAGCCCGGAAACCGCCGAGGTTTCTGCCTGCAGCGGATCGGTGGCGGCCACGGCACAATGGCCCGTTATGGCCTCCCTTTCTGTTTCTTCGCCACCGCTGCTGCGTTCTGACGATGCAGGGGCAGCGCTTGCGCCGGCACCGGTTCCGGCGTCATGGCAGGCCTTGCAGACCATGCCTTTGCTGGCCCATCTGGGGGAGGCGGATCTGCAGTCCCTGGCCACACGCTTCCGCTGGCGTTTGCTGGAGCCGGGGCAGCCGCTGCCGGATGCCTTCGATGAGGGCCGGCTGAATCTGATCGTGCACGGCCGGCTGTGGGTGCGCTACTACGGCAGCCAGGGGCGCGAGATGATCGTGGGGGACCTGATGCCGGGCCAGTGGTGCGGCAACCACTGGCTGGGAGAATGCTCCCAGCCGCCCAGCGTGCCGCTGGTGGTGGAGGCGGCCGATGCCAGTCTGATTGCCACGCTGGAAGGGCATGAGGTCAAGGCCCTGTTCGACCGGGACCCGGCGGTGATGGAGGGCATGCTATCGGCCCTGCTGCAAGGCATGAACCGCCTGGTCTGGGCGCTGGTGGCCCGGCTGGTGGAAATGGGCACGCTCAGCGTGGGCGGGCGTCTGCATGCGCGCTTGCTGATGCTGGCGGAGCGCGCCGGGGTGCAGAACAACCAGGCCTTGCTGCAACCCGCACCGACCCAGGTCAGCCTGGCGGCCTTGCTGGGCAGCAGCCGCGAAGAAGTGGCGCGCGAGATGTCGCGCCTGACCCGCCTGGGCCTGCTGCAGCGCGAAGGCCGCGGCCTGCGCCTGACCAATGTGGATGGTCTGCGCGTGCTGCTGGAAGACATGCGCTGAGCTGCCAGGGGTCTTTTCGGCTTTTTGCTGCACTGCGTGAGAAAACGCACAGACGGTACCCCGCTCCTGCCCCGACACTGCTTTCCAGGCTGTGCTGCCACTGTCAGCAGCCCGGCAATCTCTGTGAATGTGTCTGGAAAGGACAATGCCATGCGCAAGCAATGGATGGCCGCTGCCGCGGCTGTGATGACCCTGGTGGGCGCTGCCCACGCCGAATCGGCCGTGTCGGCCGACGCCGAAACCCTGCAAAAAGCCCAGGTGCAAGCCGATCTGGAGCTGTGGCACAAGTCGGGCATGAGCTTCATGCCGTCGCCGGCGCAGTTCCCGGACGTGAAGTACACCCCTGAATATCGCAAGTACGAACAGCTGCGCAACGGCCCTGCCTTCCAGGAGACCGTGGCCAAGTACATGGGTTCCGTGCAGACCACGGCCCGCCAAGGCCAGGCCCCGGCCCAGCCCTGAACACCCGGCCAGGGGGTGACGCACCCCTCGGCCCTGGAGGCATGCAAGGCCGCCAGTGCATCTGCGCAATGTGAACCGGGCTGTGTGCGCTGCTCTGGATCACGCGGATGACGTGGTGATTTGCATGGATTGCGCTGCCATCGGCAGCGCTTTTTTTTGGCGGCGCCATCGTGTCTGTGCGCCGGTGCGGCAGAGGTGTCTCTCAGCCGTGCCAACGGCGGCAGCAGAAAGCCCCGCGCCCCCGGGCCTTGGCCTGAACCGGGTCTGGTCGGCAGACCCTGCAGGGGGCGAAAGAGCGCATGCCAGGGAGTGCTGCATGCATTTCCCCGGGATTGCGGGCTGCCCGGCCTCAAGATGCCTCCCCCCTGCATGTTGTGCAGGAGCTGCTTATGGTGTCAGCTGCGCGCGGTAGTGGTCTTGTATGGCGGCCATGGCCTGCAGCAGACCGTCCAGCGTGGAATTGGCGGGCTCGAGCTGGCGCAGTGCCGCACAGCTGGCTTCCAGCGTGGACAACTGGCCTGGCTTGTGCGCCTTGCGGATGGCGTAGCGGCTGGCCGGCAGCTCTCGCAGCGGAAGGCGGGGCAGTTGTTGCAATGCCGGGTTGCGGTACAGCATCTTGCGGCTTTTGCGCCAGGTGCCGTCCAGCACCACCAGGCGCAGCACAGCGCCCTCAGGCAATGCGGTCAGATCGGCCATGTCCCAGGGCGGCGGCTCCAGCAGCGGCAGCGCCGGATCGGGTGGGGAGGGCGGGTAGAGCAACAGCGTCAGCGCCGGAGCCGGCTCTGCCTGTCTGTCGCCCACTGAAGGCCATGCGTCCTGCAGCAGGGCCTGCAGACGGTCTGCAGGCCAGCATTCGCCTTGCTCCATGCGGCTGTGCGGCAGGCACAGGTGCAACAGCCGTGCCGTGCCTTTGGGGTGCTGCACTTCCAGCGGATGCTGCAGCAGCAGCACCTGGGTGGCGTGCGCCACCGTCTGCACGCATGCGCAGATGCAGGCGCTGGCCGGGCGCAGGCAGTCAGGGCACTGCGCACGGCGGGTGGAAGGGGGCGCGGTATTCACGGAACGTGGCGGGTGCCAAGGGAAATGCGGCCGCAGCGGATGCCTGCGCACCTGTCTGGCCGCAGGCGGGGGCGGTGACAGCGCGGTACGCAGCAGGCGTGGTGCAGCCGTTGCGCGCCGTGCACCGGCCGGGTGGTCGGTCGACCCACCCGGGTGCATATGGCTGCCAGGGCGATTACAGGCGGTCCTTGTAGTAGCTGGCCTTGTCCATGTCGGCGATCTCGGCGCTCAGCTGGACCATCACGCCAGCAGGCTGAGGGACTTCGGCGCGCAGCACGGCAGCGATGGCGTCGGACAGCTCCTTCTTCACCTCGGGTGTGCGGCCCGCCAGCAGGCGCAGTTGCACGTGCACAAAGCCGCGTTGCGCAGGGTTGGTGCCGATGCGGAATTGCTGCAACGCGGCAATGCGGGCCTTGACGTCGGCTTCATCGGCGACGGTGGCGTGGCCGCAGACCACAGCGTTGAGCTTTTCCAGCAGGCCTTGTTCGTTCAGGCCGGTCAGGTTGTTGCTGTATTCCACGTACAGGTGGGGCATGGTGTCTCCTCGGGCGGTGTGATGGGAAAAGGCGGCAGACCGGGCATGACCCGGTCTGCCACACTGCCGATTGTCAGGCCAAGTGCGGTCGCCACCGGGAGGCCGGGGCTGAAAGCCGTTCACAGCCGGGTGCAAATCGGCTCACGCCAGGGCGGGTTCTGCGGTGGGCGCCAGCGCTGTCAGGGCAGTGAGCAGCAGTTGCACATCGGCTTCAGTGTGTGCGGCCGACAGGGCGATGCGCAGCCGTGCCGTGCCCGCGGGCACGGTGGGCGGACGGATGGCCGGGACCCACAGACCGCGCTGGCGCAGGCCATCCATCAGCGCCAGGGCCGCGGTATTGCTGCCCACCACCAGCGCCTGGATGGCGGTGTCCGACGGCAGCAGCCGCCAGCCGGTGTGTGCCAGCAGGGGCTGCAGCCCCTGGCGCAGCTGGGCAATGCGGGCCTGCAACTGGGTGCGCAGGCGGGTCTCGTGTTCCATCAACCGCAGGCTGGCCTGCAGCGCCCGCGCCAGCAACGCGGGCGCGGCGGTGGCGAAGGTGTAGCTGCGTGTCTTTTGCAGCAGCCATTCCACAAGAACCTCGCTGCCGGCCACAAAGGCCCCGGAGACCCCGGCCGCCTTGCTCAGCGTGGCCATGTACAGCACCCGGGGGGAGGCTGCGGCACCCGTCAGCCCGGCGGCGGCCAGGCTGCCACGCCCTTGCGGGCCCAGCACGCCCAGGCCGTGGGCGTCGTCCAGCATCAAGAGGGCATCGTAGCGTTCGCACAAGGCCAGCAGGCCGGGAATGTCGGCCACGTTGCCGTCCATGCTGAACACGGCGTCGCTCACCACCAGCTTGCGCCGGCTGGTGCTGCCCGCCAGCAGCGCATCCAGCGCAGCGAGGTCGCCATGCGGATAGCGGTGGATGCTGGCGCGTGACAGTCGGCAGCCGTCGATCAGGCTGGCGTGGTTCAGTGCGTCCGAGAAGATGGCATCGCCCGCGCCCACCAGTGCCGGGATCACGCTGGCATTGGTGGCAAAGCCGGCATAGAAGTACAGCGCCCGCGGCAGCTGCACAAACTGCGCCAGATCGGCTTCCAGTGCAGCATTGGCCGTGCTGTGGCCGTTGACCATGGGCGAGCCGCCGGAGCCCACGCCAAAGTCCCAGGCGCCGGTGCAGGCTGCCTCGGCCAGGGCCGGGTGGCCGGCCAGACCCAGGTAGTCGTTGCTGCAGAACTGCAGCAGGGGCTGGCCGTCCACGCGGATGTGCGCCCCCTGCAGCGGCGCCACGGCGCGGCGCGTGCGCAGCAGGTGCTGGGCGTCCAGCGCGGCCAGTTGCAGGGGGAGTTCGTCCAGCCAAGAACCGGTGGATGGTGCGGTGGTGGGGGTCATTGCCATGCCTGCGGGAGTTGTACGGATGCGGTGCGGGGATCGGGCCGGGCCTGGTGGGGCAGGTCGGCCAGCAGCGGCGCACCCAGGCTGCCCAGTGCACGGCGCAGCGTGGCCAGGTTGTCCTCGGGGGCGAGCATGTGGGGGTCCACGCGGCTGCAGATCCAGCCGGCCAGCGGCAGGCCGCTGGCCCGGATGGCGTCGGCCGTCAGCAGCGCATGGTTCAGGCAGCCCAGTCGCAGGCCGACGACCAGCACCACGGGCAGCTGCAGCGCCACGGCCAGATCGGCAATCGACAGGCTGTCCGACAGTGGTACGCGCCAGCCGCCGGCACCCTCCACCACCACGGCATCGGCCTGGGCGGCCAGCTGGCGGTAGGCGGACAGGATGGGGGGCAGCGTCACCTCCACCCCGGCGCGCTGGGCGGCGATATGGGGCGACAGCGGATCGGCCAGCAGCACCGGGTTGTCCCAGGCGGCGGGCACTGCCAGCGTGGAGGCGGCGCGCAGGGCCAGCGTGTCTTCATTGGCCCAGCCGCCATGGCCGTCGGGTTCGGCCCCCGCGGCCACGGCCTTCATGCCGACCACGCGAGCGTGGTGGCGGCCCAGGGCGTGCAAGAGCGCGCAGCTGGCGAGGGTCTTGCCCACGCCGGTGTCGGTACCGGTCACAAAGCAGCCGATCATGCGGCCTCCGTGCGCAGTCGCAGCGCGGCTTCCTGCTGCAAGCAGTCTTCCAGTGCCGCCAGGGCCGCGCGGCCCAGGTGGGCGATGGCGGGGGCGTCCAGCACATAGGGCGGCATGCAGTACAGCGTGCGGCCGATGGGGCGCAGCAGCAGGCCGTGGCGCAAGGCCGCATGGTGGTAGCGCTGGGCAAAGTCGGGCAAGTCCGTGTCGATGTCCCAGGCCCAGACCATGCCCAGGTGGCGGGCGTGGCGCACGCGGGGGTGGGCGTTCAACGGTGCGAAGGCGGCGCTGATCTGCGCCGCCATGGCCTGGTTGGTGGTCAGCGCATCCCGCTGCGCAAACAGATCCAGTGTGGCGAGGGCAGCGCGGCAGGCCAGCGGGTTGCCGGTGTAGGAGTGGGAATGCAGGAAAGCCCGTGCCGCATCGGTGCCGTAGAACGCCTGGTAGACGGTGTCGGTAGTAAGCACGACCGACAGCGGCAGCGTGCCGCCGGTCAGCCCTTTGGACAGGCAGATGAAGTCCGGCGTGATGCTCGCCTGCTGGTGGGCGAACAGGCTGCCGGTGCGGCCAAAACCGGTGGCGATCTCGTCCACCACCAGATGCACCTGGTAGCGGTCGCACAGCTGGCGGGCCTGGCGCAGGTAGACGGCGTCGTACATCACCATGCCGGCGGCACACTGGATCAGCGGCTCCACGATCAGTGCGGCGGTTTCCTGGTGGTGGGCCTGCAGCCAGTCTTCCAGGGCGGCTGCCGCACGCAGGGCGACGTCGGCAGCGCTTTCCCCTGGCAGGGCGTGGCGTGCATCCGGGCTGGGCACGGTGGCGGACAGGCGGGTCAGCGGGGCATAGGCACTGCGGAAAATCTCCACATCCGTGACGGACAGCGCGCCCACGGTCTCGCCGTGGTAGCCGCCCGCCAGGCCGACAAAGCGGTTCTTTTCGGGCATGCCCAGATTGCGCCAGTAATGAGCGCTCATCTTCAGTGCGATTTCGGTGGCCGAGGCGCCGTCGCTGGCATAGCTGGCGTGGCCCAGTCCGGTGAGGGCGGCCAGGCGTTCGGACAGTTCCACCACCGGCGCGTGGGTGCAGCCGGCCAGCAGGATGTGGTCCAGTCGCTCCAGCTGGTCGGCCAGTGCGGCGCGGATGTGCGGGTGGCCGTGGCCGAACAGGTTGACCCACCAGGAGCTGATGCCATCCAGGTAGCGCCGTCCGTCGGTGTCATACAGCCAGGGGCCGCTGGCGCGGTCAATGGCCAGCGGGGGCGCGGCTTCGTGCCGCTGCATGGGGGTGCAAGGGTGCCAGACAGCCGCCATGCTGCGGCGGGCAAGGGTAGAGGTCATGCGGAACTCCCTGGGCCAGGGCCGCAGCGCGGGGCTGCGGGAGTGGTCCGTGATGGTGGCAAAGAGCGCAGGGCGGCGGGCCGTCCTGCAGGGTATGTGCCGCGGCGGTTACACGGGCCGGGCGCCGCGGCAGCCGATGGCGCGCGGGTTTTCAGGCGGCGGATGTCTGGGTTTGCAGGCCGTGCAGCCCCAGCTTGTGCAGCAGCTGTCGGTCGGCGTCGGCATCGGGGTTGCCGGTGACCAGCAGCTTGTCGCCGTAGAAGATGGAATTGGCGCCGGCCATGAAGCACAGGGTCTGCACCGCCTCGCCCAGTTGCTGGCGACCTGCCGACAGGCGCACGCGGGCCTGGGGCATGGTGATGCGGGCCACGGCAATCACGCGCACGAAATCCAGTGGATCGACGGGCTCGCTGTCGGCCAGTGGGGTGCCAGGCACGCGCACCAGGCTGTTGATGGGGACGGACTCGGGGTAGGGTTCCATGTTCGCCAGCTGGGCAATCAGCCCGGCGCGGTGGACCTCGGTTTCCCCCATGCCGATGATGCCGCCGCAGCACACGCTGATGCCGGCGTTGCGCACGGCGGCCAGGGTGTCCAGCCGGTCCTGGTACTGGCGGGTGCTGACCACGTCCTGGTAGTACTCGGGTGCGGTATCCAGATTGTGGTTGTAGTAATCCAGCCCGGCGTCGTGCAGCGCCTTGGCCTGGTGTGGCTGCAGCATGCCCAGCGTGGCGCAGGTCTGCAGGCCCAGCCCCTTCACGGCGCTGATCAGCACGTTCATTTTTTCGATGTCGCGGTCCTTGGGCGCGCGCCAGGCGGCGCCCATGCAAAAGCGCGTGGCCCCGGCGTCCTGTGCGGCCTTGGCAGCGCGGGTGACTTCTTCCACGCTCATCAGCTTGTCGGCCTGCACGCCGGTATCGAATTCGGCCGACTGTGGGCAGTAGCCGCAGTTTTCGGGACAGCCTCCGGTCTTGACCGAAAGCAGCGTGGCCAGCTCGATCTCACCGGCCGGCCAGTGCTGGCGGTGCACGCTCTGGGCCTGGTGCAGCAGGTCCAGAAAAGGCAGGTCCAGCAGGGCCTGGATGGCGTCCACCGACCAGCGTTGGCCGGTTGTGCCGGCCGCCTGTGCAGCGGGTCGGGTGACGGGCTGGTGCCAGTGCATGGCCTGTGTGGCAGGCGGGGATACAGCGGCAGCAGGGGCGCGGGGGGCAGCGTGGCTGGCGCAGTCCGTGGAAGAGGTGGCGTGCGGCATGGCGAAAGCTCCGGGTCGAACAGGGAATGCCGGGCATTGTGGGCATGCTGCAGTGGGTGCAAATTGCGCCAGATGGCGCTGGGCGGTCCGTGCGGCGCCAACGTGTTTTTTGGGGAGAGTTTGCGTGCGGTTGAAAGGGTGTTGATGCAAATTGCATGCAAGCTGGCTGCATCTTCGCGCAAATGGTGGTCAATTTTTCCTCTGTGGCCCATTGTGGCGCTGCCAAACAGGCCGGATTGGGCGGTGTTGCCGTTGTTTTCGCTGCGGAAATCGATCCCCCGGTTGATGGTTGCAAAAAGCGCCAGCGCTGTGACGGCCTTGGTGACCGGGTCTGGCGGCTTTGGGGAAGAAAAAAGCCGCTGCAATTCCGAGCGCCAGGCCCGGGTATGGCCTGCGCAGCAGGGTTGGGCGGTAGTGGCAATGGATTGGGCGCGGCGTCAGCAGATGCCGCAGGCGGGCTGGCTCTGGCCTCTGATTCCGCGCAGCGTGGCGGGAGGCGACACAGGGACCACGGAACGTGGAGGGGGACTCAGTCCGTCGAGTACACGCCTTCGTCGGCGTCCAGCGGGGCCAGCACGGGCTCGACAGGGCGATAGGCCAGGCGCACATAAATGGGTGCGTAGGCCTCTGCCTGGGTGATTTCGATCAGGGTTTCCTTGCCCAGCTCCAGCAGCGCGATAAAAGTCACCACCAGCACGGTGCTGCCTTTTTCGGGCACGAAGATGTCCTCGAACGGCACAAAGCGGCGGCCCTGCAACTGCTTGAGGATCTGGCTCATGTACTCGCGCACCGACAGTTCTTCGCGGGTGATGCGGTGGGCCTGGACCAGCTTGGTGCGTTTGAGGATGTCCTGCCAGGCGGCCTGCAGCTCGGAGACTTCCACATCCGGAAAGCGCGGCTGCAGGCTTTGCTCGATGTAGACCTGGGCCTTCAGAAAGTCGCGGCCATACTGCGGAATCTGGCCCAGCTGGGCGGCCGCGAGCTTGATCTGCTCGTACTCCAGCAGACGGCGCACCAGTTCGGCACGCGGGTCTTCGGCTTCTTCCTCGCCCTCTTTTTTCTTGGGCGGCAGCAGCATGCGCGACTTGATCTCGATGAGCATGGCAGCCATCAAGAGGTATTCGGCCGCCAGTTCCAGGTTGCGCGTGCGGATCTCGTCCACATAGCGCAGGTACTGGGCGGTGACATCCACCATGGGGATGTCGAGGATGTTGAAGTTCTGCTTGCGGATCAGATACAGCAACAAGTCCAGCGGGCCTTCAAAGGCCTCGAGGAAGACCTCCAGCGCATCCGGCGGGATGTAGAGGTCATTGGGCAGGTTGAACAGCGGCTCCCCGTACAGGCGTGCCAACGCCACCTGGTCCACCACGTCGGGCAGGCCGTCGGGCGACAGGGGCGTGAGTGCGGACGACGCGGCCAGCGCGTCGTTGTCACCGGCCTGGGAGGCGCGCTGCTTCATGGGTGCTGCAATTCAGAGAGCCGCGGGTGCGCACGGGGTGGCGCACACGGCCCGCAGGACTGTGCAGGGTACACAGCCGGGCAGACCGCCTGGGATCAGCTGGCGTTGGTCTGGTAGACGTAGGGCTTCTGGGCCACCTGGGCCTGGGCGGTGTCTGCCGCCACTTCATAGTTCACGTTCTTGTCCCACAGCAGGGCGCGACCGGCCAGCTGCTGGGATTCCAGCGCGGGGTTCTGCTTCTTCAGCTCGTTCAGGAACTGGGTGGTTTCGGATTGGTAGTCGGGACGGCGGAAGATGGACATGTGGGTAAACCTCTCAGAAGCGGGGATTTTAGCGGGTCAGGGGCGGATCGCCTGGCGAGCGTCGTCCAGGCTGTCCTGGGCGAAGGCCTTGCACTCCTCGGAGGCCAGAGGGTGCTGCAGCAGCTGCTCCAGCACGGCGGCGTAATCGGCCGGGCGCACCGGATTGGGGCCGCAGGGCAGATCCAGTCCCTCGGCGCGCACGGCGCGGTCCAGCCAGCCCATGACCTGCACGCTGGGCTGGCGCTGCAGCGAGGCCAGCAGTGCCGGGGTATAGGCGGCCAGCGGGTGTTCTTCGATCAGGCTGCCGAATGGGCCGGGGCCGCCGTAGTCCAGCGTGGGATAGGTTTCGATCAGCTGCAGGATCTGGGGCAGGAGTTGCTCCAGCGGCTGGGCGGCCAGCTGCTCCATGTGGTCGTACACGGGGTCGATCACCAGCCATTTGTTGTCCTGCTGCAGTGCCTGGGCGGCGCAGGCGTGGAAGTGGGCAAACAGATCGGGCAGGGAAGCAGACATGGGCGGATGGATACTCAGTGAAAGAACGTCATCATGCCCTGTTCGCCGGGCGGAACTGCCAAGGTGCTGCGCGCAGCGGGTCTGCAAGCCCGCTAGACTGGCGGGACTGTATGGTTGCAGTGCAGCATGATGGACAGGACAACGCCCATGAAATCTTTCTCGCGTATCGCAGGCATGCTGGCGGCCGTGGCGCTGGGCGCTGTGGGCCTGGTGGGCTGTGACCAGCACAAGATCGACAAGCTGGAAGAGGGGCTGTCCACCGAAGCCGATGTGCGTGCCGAATTCGGGGAGCCGGCCTATGTGTGGAACGAGTCCGACGGCTCGCGCACCTTTGAATACAACCGCCAGCCAGCCGGTCACCGCAACTACATGGTCACCATCGGTCCGGACGGCAAGATGAGCGCGCTGCGCCAGGTGCTGGCGCCGCACATGTTCGAAAAGATCCAGCCCGGCATGACGGACGAACAGGTCCGCCGCATGCTGGGCATGCCGGCCAAGCGCATGCGGTTTGCACTGAAGCAGGAGACGGATTGGGATTGGCAGTGGATCGACCCGCCCAACCGCGAGATGGTGTTCACGGTGACTTTCAGCGACGAAGGCCGGGTGATCCGCAGCGCTTCGGTGCAAAAACGCGCGTCAGGCGAGCACTGACCGCGGTGTGGCCCCGGATATGCGTGGTGATTGCACCACGGCATTGAATGGGGTTGCTGCATTGCAGCAAAATACGGGCTGAGCGACGTGCTTGCAGGCATCCATCTTGCAAGCGTTTTTTTGCCGGCGGCACAACTGCCGG
Organism: Comamonas sp. 17RB; assembly: GCF_030056555.1. Lineage (NCBI taxonomy): Bacteria > Pseudomonadati > Pseudomonadota > Betaproteobacteria > Burkholderiales > Comamonadaceae > Comamonas > Comamonas sp. 17RB. The sequence continues at coordinate 16,664 of NZ_JASHHY010000006.1, forward strand.
TGCAACGTCGCAAAGGTCCATACCATGGCTCACACTGTCACTGCATCCACCTCCGCCCCCCTGGCGGCCGGCGTTTCTGCCGGCGCCGCCTCCAGCCCGGCTTCCGGCGCCAGCCCCCTCGCAGCGGCTGAACCTCCTTCCGGCCTACGCCACGGCACTTTCGAAGATGCCCAGGCCCTGTTCACCGGCTCCCTGTTCGTGGGCATCACCATGATGATGTTCTCCCAGGCCGGTCTGCTGACGGGCAGCACGGCCGGTCTGGCCTTTGTGCTGCACTACGCCACCGGCTGGCCGTTTGGTGCGATTTACTTCGCCATCAATATCCCGTTTTACTGGTTTTCCTGGAAGCATATCGGCCGGGTATTCACGATCAAAACATTTGTAAGTGTGGGCATACTTTCTTTGATTGTGGAGCTGGGACCCCGCTTCATTCATATCGATTATCTGCACCCGGTGTTTGCGGCCATCGCCGGCGGCCTGCTGATGGGCACCGGCATCCTGTTTCTGGCACGCCACCGCTCCAGCCTGGGCGGGGCCACCATTGCCTCGCTGTACCTGCAGGAACGCTATGGCATCCGCGCCGGGAAGGTGCAGATGGCCATCGACTGCACGGTGGTGATGCTGGCGCTGTGGGTGGTGCCGTGGGAGCGCGTGGCCTGGTCCGTGCTGGCGGCGGTGGTCATGGGCGTGTTTCTGGCGGTGAGCCACCGGCCAGGGCGCTATCGCGGCAACTAGTGGGAGGTTTTTCCTCCGTCCATCGATAAAAGGCCTCGCAAGAGGCCTTTTTTTGTATCCCTGCAATCACATGGAATGCACTCGGGAATTGATAACTGAACTGTATTGAAATCTGAGTTTCTATAATTAAAAGCTAATAAATAATAAAAGCGTCAGCGGGTGCCAAGCGCCGGCGCGCTTGGCACATCAACCGCAGCCGCAGGCCACCGTGCCACAGGGAGGAGACAGGTCGAGCCCATGCTTGATCGGCCCTGCAGCAGGTTGCACACCTTCCGTGGATCACACCGTATGGCCGCAAGTCACACCGCTGTTGCCCCGCGCGCCCATTGGGCGGTGCGCATGAACTGGAAAAACCGCAGCACCTCGTTCGCCTTGCTGGGCCTGGCCCTGGGCAGCCAGGTGCAGGCCCAGCACGGTGCGGTCTGGCTGTGGGGGCTGCTGGTGCTGCAATTTCTGGTCTATCCCCACCTGCTGTATGTGCGCGGCCTGTATGCCGACCACCCGCGCAAGGCCGAAGTGCAGCACATGCTGGCCGATGCGCTGTGTTTTGGTGCCTGGGCGGCGGTGCTGGACTTTTCGCTGTGGGTGAGCTTCATCCTGTTCGTGGGGGCCAGTGTCAATCTGCTGGCGTTCCGCAGCTGGTTGGGCTGGCTGGAGGCCCTGGTGGCCATGGCGGTGGGGGTGTTGCTGGTGGGTCTGGTGCGCCCGCTGCACTTTGTGCCCGACAGCAGCATGCTGACCACCGTGCTGTGCATGGCCACGCTGATGGCGTTTCTGGCGGTGTTTGCCCAGGACAGCTACCGGCGTGCCACCGTGCTGCACCAGCAGCGCAGCCAGTTGCGCAACAAGCTGGAAGAGATCCGTGCGCTCAAGGACCGCCTGACCGAGCAGGCCGAGCGCGACCCGCTGACCGGCCTGCTCAACCGCCGCATGCTGGAGGACAGCCTGCCGCGTCTGCTGGAGTCCTGTCGGGTGCGCCAGACCAGCCTGGCGCTGATGCTGCTGGACGTGGATTTTTTCAAGCAGACCAATGACCGCCACGGCCATGTGGCGGGCGACCAGTTGCTGCAGTCCCTGGCCCGCCACCTGCAGCATTCCTGCCGGTCGCAGGACATGGTGTTCCGTTACGGCGGGGACGAGTTCCTGGTGCTGTTTCCCGACACGCCGATCGAGGCCGCCTGGGAGCGTGCCCAGACGCTGCGCCAGGCATTTGCCGGCAGCCCGCGTCGGCTGGAGCGCCATACGGTGCATGCCACGCTGTCGTGCGGACTGGCGGCGTTTCCCGCCCATGCCGGTCAGGCCAAGGCCTTGATGGAGCGTGCGGACGATGCGCTCTATCGGGCCAAGGCCCTGGGGCGCAACCGCGTGGCAGTGTATGCCGCATGCCAGCCGGATGCGCGCACAGCCTGCACCGTGCTGTAAGCGCCAGGTCGCCGGCAACCGCCGCCGGTGGTGCCGCACAGGGACATGAAAAAGCCCCGCAGAGCGGGGCCGGGGGGCGTGCGCCTTGCATGGCACATGCTGTGGCGTCAGGCCACGGTGATGGCTTTTTCGGCTTTCAGTGCCTGGCCGCCTTCATCCTTCCAGTGGAAGTGCAGCGTGCCGCTCTGGCGGGCCAGGAAGGTGAATTCGATGTACGGGTTCTGGGCCACGGAGATGCCGGGCGCCCAGGCAAACAGCAGGGCATCGTCCAGCCGGGCCTCAAAGCGGTTGACGATGTTGCGCGGGCGCAGCTTGCCGGTGGCCGGGTCGGTGCGCAGGCCGCTTTCCATCACATGTTCGATCTGTGCGCGCACGCGCAGCACTTCGCCCTTTTTGGGGCTGGCATTGCTGACCCAGATGCGGGGGGGCTTGGAAGGGTTCATGGCGGTTCCTTGGCTCACATGCCGCAGCCGCTGGCGGCGACGGTGACGGCCTGCTTGGCCACCAGCACCTTGCCGCTTTTCATGCGGGCCAGGGCGTGGATGGTCTGTGTTTGCGACAGGCGCACGCGCACGGCGGCTTCGGCCGTGCCCGTCAGCGCGGTGAAGTGCAGGCGGCAGGTCAGCGGCGAGGGGTTGAGTTCGGCCAGCACGATGATTTCCTCGCACCAGTCCTGCTCGGTGATGGGGGCCGTGACCTTCACCTTGACCGGCACGGCGCTGGGGTTGTCGGCCAGGGCCGGCACATCCAGCTGCAGGCCGTCGGCCACGGGCGTGGCACTGCCTGTGAACTGGTCCACCTGTTTCTTGAATTCGGCCGGGTTGGGGGCCAGAGGGCCGACCAGCGGTGTCTTGGCGCCGGCCGCGCTGCTTTGCTGGGCCAGTGCGGCCACGGGCAGGGCCAGCGCTGCCGCGCCCAGTACCAGGCTTCTGCGGGAGGTGTGGTGAAGCATGAAGTCGGTCTACCTTTTTTGCTATCGGTCGCTATGCAGAACCCGGGCGGTATCCCGCCCGGAGGGCTTACACGCCCAGGAAGTCGCTGAACTTGCTGTTGATCCAGGCAAAGTCTTCCTTGACCAGATCGGGCGTGCGCACGTCCATGTCGATCTGGTGCTGGATCACATTGCCGCTGGCGGCATCCACTTCGTACTCGAACTTGACCGAGATTTCCTCCTGCGGATCCCCGTTGACCATCATGTAGCACAGGTTGTCCGGCAGCAGCGGCGTGACTTCCTTGCCGGCCACGCGCTGGGCAATGTTCTTGGCCACGATCTTGCCGATGTAGTTGGCCACGTGGCCGCTCTTGGGGTAGTGGCCGAACTGGGGCGAGATGGCGCCCATCAGGTCGCCCACAAAGTAGACGCGGTCGTCGGTCTTGGCATGGTAGAGGCGGTTGTGCATATCGGCCCAGCCGGTGGGCTTGCCGGTGGCCGGGTCCTTGCCGATCAGGTCGGCTTGCCAGACCATGTCGGCCGCCTGGTGCGGCGGCATCAGGATGGCATCGTCGAACTTGAATTCGCCGGCGGCAGTCTTGATCTTCTTGTTGAAGGGGTCGACCTCTTGCACACGCGCATTGGGCACGTGGGTGATGATGTCCGGATACAGCTCTTCGAAGGCCTGCTGGTAGCCCATGCTGATGGGGGCGATCTTGGGCTTGGGATCCAGGATCAGGATCTTGCCGGGGATCTTGTTCTTCTTGATGTGCCAGGCAATCAGGCAGGCTCGCTCGTAGGGCGAGGGCGGGCAGCGGTGCGGCGGCGGTGGCAGGGTCATCACCAGCGTGCCGCCCTTGAAGTTCTTGACCTTGCTCTTGAGCGACAGCATCTCCTGGTTGGGGATGTAGGCGTTGGGAAAGTGCGTGCGCGTGTATTCAATGGCGCGCTGGTCGTTGCCGAACCAGGCTTCGTAGTCGTTGCGGATACCGCCCGACAGGATCAGGAAGTCGTATTCGATCAGGCCATGGCTGGTACGCACCAGCTTCTGGTCGCGCTCGAATCCGGTCACCTCGGTCTGCAGCAGCGTGTAGCCGTACTTGTTGGCCGGGTGCAGCATGTCGCGGTTGACGAAATCGGTGTTCACGATGTCGATCAGCCACTTGTTGCTCATCGGGCCGGACCAGAAAGTCGCATTGCGCTCCAGCAGCACCACTTCGGATGTCGGCATCAGCTCGCGCAGGTAGCGCGCTGCTGTCATGCCGCCCCAGCCGCCGCCGCAGATCACGATGCGCGGGCCCTTGCCCTGGCGGGGCAGGATGCGCGACTGGGGTGTCAGGATGGCCGGTGCGGCCAGGGCCAGCGAAGGCGCTGCGATGGCGGCAGCCGCCATGACGGGCGGACGGGTCAGAAAGTGGCGACGTTGCATGTGGGGGGACCTTGCAAAAGAAAAAGAATGACGCAGGCAAAAAAGCAGCGCAGCAGCCTGGCAGCCAGACCGGTTCCAGGTGCCCAGGGAATACCACCCTTCGGAAGCGGGGTAGCAGCCAGGGGCCTGGCGGCGGCAGCCAGCACCGATGCGATCAGCGAAGGCGTCAGCAGGGGAATGTGGTCGGTGGGCGCAGGGTGGAACACCCTGGCAAGGCTGGGCAGGCAGACGGTATCCGGGGATCCGTCACAGCCGTCACGCGGCACATACAGCACTGTCTGATGCGCGGATTCTAGGACAGCGACCGGACGGCACCGCACCGCTGTGGTGCGCATGCCGCAGTGGTGTGACGTGAGAGTGTGCTCACTTATCGAAATGTGGCCGGAAGCAGGCGCAGTGCCAGCCAGGCGCCCAGCACAATCCCGACTGCGGCGGGCAGGCTGGCCACGGCCAGGGTGGACAGTCCGCTCAGGCCCTGACCGATGGAGCAGCCTGCTGCCAGCACCCCGCCCAGGCCCATCAAGGTGCCGCCCAGTGCCGACGCCGCCAGGCGTGGCGTGCTGTCAAACCCCTCCCACCGGGCGCTGCGGTCCAGCAGCGCGCCCGCTGCGGCGCCGGCCAGAATGCCGGCGGCCAGGGCAGGGCCCCAGCTGAAGTCGCGCCCCACGGCCAGCTGCAGGTAGAGCAGGCTTTCGGACACCGGCGCAATCAGGCTCAGCGAGGTGGTGGGCGTGGGCTCGAACGGGTCCACCCCCACATGGCTGCTGATCCACCAGCCGGCGGCCACCAGGGCGCCGATGGCCACGGCCCCCAGCCACTGCACCGGGCTGCGGCGCAGAGCGGGGTTCCACCATGCATAAGCCAGCAGCGCTGCCGCGGGCAGGGCGGTGCACACCGCCAGTGCTGCGGTGCTGTTCCCGCCCGCTGCGGACAGGAAGGCGGGCAGGGTGCTGTGTTCCAGCGCCACCGCACCCAGGTTCTGCCACCACTGGCGCAGCGGTGCCAGCACGCCGGTGAACGTGGCCTGGGCCGCCAGACCCAAAAACACCAGCGTGACCAGCGCGCGCAGATTGCCGCCTCCCAGCAGCACCAGGGCCCGCGCGCCACAGCTGCGTGCCAGCACCATGCCCACGCCGAACAGCGCACCGCCCAGCAGCACGCCGGGCAGCGAGAACTGCGTGCGCACGATGGGTGCCAGGCTCCAGTCCAGCTGGCCGGCCCAGACCAGGGCCTGGGTGCCCAGCAACGCCACCGCCAGGGCCAGGGCAAAAGCCTGCAGCGCCGGCGCGCTGCCGCGTGCGGTATCGCCATCCAGCCCCTGCGCCTGGCGCAGGCCGCGCAGCAGGCAGAAGCGGCTGAGCCGCGCGGCCAGACCGAAGGCGCAGCCCAGAGCGAATGCGGCAGCCAGCTGGGTGGTAGGCGGCATGGATCAGCGGTCCCAGATGTCGGTGCTGATGGCCTTGTACCAGGCCGAGCCGTAGTCGGCCTCGGCCTTGCGGAAGGCGGCATTGCCGTCCAGCGGGCTCACGCCGCCGGAGTTGGGCACTTCGATCAGCTTGCCTTCCTGGGCACGGTAGACCCCTGCCACGGAAATGCCGTAGTCGTTGCCGATCAGGCTGTAGCAGGTGTTGGCGTACGAGGCCGCAGGTACCGGCTGGCCGGTCAGCTCGGCGGCAATGGCCGCAGCGGCCACCTTGCCCTGGGTGTTGGCGGCAAAGCCCGATTTGGGCATGGGGGCCGCGATGGTGGCGTCGCCCAGCACGTAGACGTTCGGCACCTTGGAGGATTCGAACGACCCGGCCTTGACCGGCACCCAGCCGCTGGCGTCCGTCACCCCGGCGCGGTCGGCGATGAAGCCGGCTTTCTGGGGCGGGATGACGTTCAGCACATCGGCCTTGTGCTTGGTGCCGAAGGCGGTTTCCACTTCCAGGTTCCTGGCGTCCACACGGGTGACCTTGCCGTCGTCGGACTGCTTGACCCACTCGATCATGTCGCCGTACAGCGCCTTCCAGCCCTGGATGAACAGCCCTTGCTTGGAGAAGGCGTCCTTGTCGTCCAGCAGCAGGATCTTGCTCTTGGGTTTGTGCTGCTTGAGGTAGTGGGCCACCATGGCGGCGCGCTCGTAGGGGCCGGGCGGGCAGCGGAAGGGGTTGGCGGGGATCACCATCACAAACTTGCCGCCATCGGGCATGGCTTCCAGCTGCTTTTTCAGCAACTGGGTCTGCGGACCCGCTTTCCAGGCGTGGGGGGCCAGCTGCGAAGCCGCCTCGTCATAGCCTTCCACTGCATTCCAGCGCATGTCCACACCGGGCGAGAGCACCAGCTTGTCGTAAGAGAGGGCCTGGCCATTGGACAGCAGCACCCGGCGGGTGTCGGTCAACACATGGTCGGCACGGGCGTGGACCACGTGCACGCCGGCCTTGCGCAGGCCGTCATAGCTGTGGCCGATGCTCTCCCAGCTGCGCAGGCCGGCCAGGTACAGATTGGAGAAGGGGCAGGTGTAGAAACGTGCGGCAGGCTCCACCAGCGTGACACGCAGATGGGGAGCCAGCTGGCGCAGGTAGCGGGCGGCGGTGGCGCCACCAAAGCCGCCGCCGATCACCACCACATGGGCGGATGCGGCCTGGGCGCGGACGATGGACGGCAGGGCCAGACTGGTGACACCGGCTGCGGCACCGCCCAGCATTTGACGACGGTTGAATTGCATCACTTGCCCTCCTTGCTGAACCATGCGGCCAGCGCCTTGATCTGTTCGTCTTCGTAGCCCTTGGCCAGGCGGGTCATCACGGTGGCGTCCTGGGCGGTGCCGGCCTTGAAGGCCTGCAGGCGCTGCAGCAGATGGGCTTCGCCCACACCGCGCAGCTGCGGAATGCCGCCTGTGGAACGGCCGTCGGGGCCGTGGCAGTTGGCGCAGGTGGCTGCCAGCACCGCCACATCCTGGGCGCGCAGGGGGGCGGGAGCGTCGGTGGCGGCCTGGGCGTGGAAGGCCGCCGTCAGTGCCAGCACGGGCCAGAGCGCCTGGACAGCGCGGGGGGCTCGGGAAGAGCGAAATGCAAGAGGCATGGGGTCTCCTGAAGAGTCTGTGGGGCAAGGCCATCGCAGGCATCCGGCATCCTAGGGAAAAGCCTGGCTGCTTGGGCGTCCTGGCGACAGGGGGCGGCGCGGTGGCACTCCGGGTGCAGGCTTTCGCGGCCTTGTCGCCCGCCGCAAGCACAGCGGTGGGTGGGCGGATTCTAGGAACAGACGCAGCGGCACGGCGGCCAATAACGGAGCACTGTTACAGGAAGTTATTGGTTATTTATTTATGCCGCGGCAATGTGCTTGGCCGTGCCCGCGGGGCGCGCTGAATGCCTGGAACGGGAGAGCGACAGCTGCCCCATGGGGGCAGCGCAGCAAGCGGTTGGGATAGGACGACAGGGCGCGCAGGCGCGCTGCGGGATCACTGCGGCGCAGTAGATGCCGCAGAGGGCCCTGCGTCGCGGTAGTGCACGTTCACGCCGGAGGTGTCGGGCGGGTCGTCGTCCATCAGGGCATCGGCAGCCTTGCCCACGCCTTTGCCGACAATCTTGGCCGTGCCGATCGCCGCGTCGGCCGCCAGGCCCACGGCACCGGCCGTCACGCTGACGGCCGTGCCTGCCACGGCGATCACGGTGCAGCCGGACAGCGGCAGCAGTGCACAGAAAAAAGCCCCGGCGGCCAGGGGCCGCAGGGGCTGGGTGATGGGCGGAAAGCGCATCAGGCTTGGGGCATCAGCCGATGCGCATGCCCGGCTGGGCGCCCGGGAAGGGCTCCAGCACATAGATGCCGGGCACGGCCTTCTCGTCCGCGTGGCTGGCGGCCAGCACCATGCCTTCGCTGATGCCGAACTTCATCTTGCGCGGAGCCAGGTTGGCCACCAGCACCGTCAGCTTGCCTTCCAGCTGTTCCGGGCGGTACATGCTGGCGATGCCGCTGAACACATTGCGCATCTTGCCCTCGCCGGCGTCCAGCGTCAGCTGCAGCAGCTTGGTCGAGCCTTCCACGGCCTTGCACTCGACGATCTTGGCGATGCGCAGATCGATCTTGGCAAAGTCATCGATGGTGATGGTGGGCGCAATTTCTTCGCCACCGGGCTTCACCGCTTCCACCACGGGGGCTGCGGGCGGCTCGAACAGAGCGTCGAGCTGTTCCACCACCACGCGCTGCATCAGGTGTTCGTACTTGCCGATGCCATGGCCGGCGCCCAGCAAGCTGGCGGCATCGGCAAACTGCAGCGGCTGCACATTCAGGAAGGCTTCGACCTGCGTGGCCACGGCGGGCAGCATGGGCTTGAGGTAAATCGTCAGCAGGCGGAAGGCTTCGATGCAGGTGGTGCAGACATCCTGCAGACGGGCGTCCATGCCTTCCTGCTTGGCCAGTTCCCAGGGCTTGTTGGCATCCACGTAGCTGTTGACCTTGTCGCACAGCAGCATGATTTCACGGGCTGCACGGGCGGTGTCGCGGCCCTCGTAGGCTGCCACGATGGCGTCTTTCTGCTCGCGCAGCGCTGCCAGCAGGGTCTGGCCGTCTTCGCTGACCGCCCCCAGCTTGCCTTCGAAGCGCTTGCTGATGAAGCCGGCAGCACGCGAAGCGATGTTGACGTACTTGCCGATCAGGTCGGAGTTGACGCGCAGCATGAAGTCTTCGGGGTTGAAGTCGATGTCTTCGTTGCGGCCGTTGAGCTTGGCGCCCAGGTAGTAGCGCAGCCACTCGGGGTTCATCTTGAGGGCCAGGTACTTCATCGGATCCAGACCGGTGCCGCGGCTCTTGCTCATCTTTTCGCCGTTGTTGACGGTCATGAAGCCGTGCACGCAGATCCGGGTCGGCGTCTTGCGGCCGCTGAACTTCAGCATCGCAGGCCAGAACAGCGTGTGGAAGGTGATGATGTCCTTGCCGATGAAGTGGTACTGCTCCAGATCGGGGTCGGCCATGTAGGCGTCGTAGTCCTCGCCGCGGCGGTTCAGCAGTTCCTTGAGCGACGCCAGATAGCCCACGGGCGCGTCCAGCCACACATAGAAGTACTTGCCCGGTGCATCGGGGATCTCGATGCCGAAGTAGGGCGCGTCGCGGCTGATGTCCCAGTCGTCCAGGCCTTCGCTGGTCGAGCCATCGGGGTTGGTGCGCACGCCAAACCATTCCTTGATCTTGGCGGCCACTTCGGGCTGCACATGCTTGCCGTCCTGCGTCCATTCGGTCAGGAACTCGACGGCGCGCGGGTCGGACAGCTTGAAGAAGAAATGCTCCGAGGTCTTGAGCACTGGCGTGGCACCGGACAGGGCCGAGAACGGATTGATCAGGTCGGTCGGCGCGTAGACCGAGCTGCAGACTTCGCAGTTGTCACCGTACTGGTCCTTGGCGTGGCAGCGTGGGCATTCGCCCTTGATGAAACGGTCGGGCAGGAACATGTTCTTCTCGGGGTCGAAGAACTGTTCGATGGTGCGGGTCTCGATGAAGCCGGCCTGCTTCAGGTCGCGGTAGATCTGCTTAGACAGCTCGTGGTTTTCCGGGCTGTCAGTGTTGCTCCAGTTGTCGAAGGCGATGTGGAAGCCGTCGAGGTAGGGTTTGCGGCCGGCGGCGATGTCGGCCACAAACTGCTGGGGCGTCTTGCCGGCCTTTTCGGCGGCAATCATGATGGGGGCACCGTGGGCGTCATCGGCACCCACGAAGTTGACCGCATTGCCCTGCATTCGCTGCGCACGCACCCAGGTGTCGGCCTGGATGTATTCCATGATGTGGCCGATGTGGAAGTTGCCGTTGGCGTACGGCAGGGCGGTGGTGACGAATAACTTTCGTTGAGACATAGGGTTGCGGAACTTTCTGATCGCTGAGGGGCGCACGGCAGGAGGCCGGGCACCGGTTCTGGTCACGTGGACGGCTGTAGGCAGCCGTCTGCGCCCCGCGGCGCACCAGAACCGGCCAATTCTAGGCGTTTGTGGCGCAGGCCGGTCGCACGGGGATTCTGGTGTGGGGTGGCGGGAGGCGCCAGGGGCTCAGCCCTGCAGCACCGTCTGCAGCGCGGCCTGTGCGTCGGCACCCAGCCAGTCGATTTCGCCCATGTGCCAAAAGCGCACCCGGCCCTGGGCATCGATCACAAAACTGGTCGGCAGGGCCATGCCGCCCCAGGCGGGCAGCTGGGTCTGGCTGCGGTCGAGCAGCACATCCCCGTGGAACGGCACGGCCTGCAGAAACTGCAGCACGCGCGCCGGCATTTCGCCGTGGTTGACGGCCAGCACGCGCAGGCCCCGGGCCTGGTGCCGGACGAGCAACTGGTTGAACTGGGGTATCTCCAGGCGGCAAGGCGCGCAGTAGGTGGCCCAGAAATTGAGGATCAGAGGGGTGCCCGCGAAATCGGACAGGCTGCGGCGGTTCCCGTCCAGCGCCAGGGCTTTCAGGGCCGGTGTGGCCTGGCGGGCAGGCCAGGGCGCCAGCCGGCCCACCGCCTCGGCTGGGGGCGAAGCGGTAGCTTCGCGGGCCAGGGCGTGGCTGCCCCAGGTGCCCCCAAGCGCGCCGGCCAGCAGCTGCAGGCAGTGGCGGCGGTTGGGGGGGAGGGGCTTCACAACGTCACCAAGGGCCGGTCAGGCCAGCTTCTTGGAGGTGATGCGGTAGGCGAAGTGGGCCGGATCCAGGCTGTCCAGGCGACCCTGGGCGGTTTCGCCATGGGGGTACATGAAGAAGCCCACGGTCTTGTCTGCACCGGGCAGGCGCACATCGGCGGCCGTGTTGTAGGCCATCCAGTTGCCTTCCCAGCCGCCGAACAGCATGGCACGGGCGGCGCGCACCTTGGGGGCGTCCTTGGGCAGGCCGCCGGGTTGCTCTTCCAGTGCGACCTTGGCCACGTCGGCGGGGTCGACCGGCACCCAGCCGTAGCCGTCGGCGTAGAACTCGGCGCGGCAGTGCTGCGCCTTGGAAATGTCGCCGCTCTTGCCCAGGCTCTTGAAGCCGTGCACGGAATCGTCCACGCGCACGCCGTACACGTCGCGGGCCGGCACGCCGCTGGCGCGGGAGAGGGCGGTGAACAGGCCGTTCAGGTCGGCGCACTTGCCCGACAGATTGCCGCTGGTCAGCGTGTAGCGCACGTCGCCTGTGCCGCAACCGGCCACGGATCCATTGCGCGTGCAGTTGGCCACCATCCAGTCATAGATGGCGCGGGCCTTGCCAATGGCATCCTGGGGCTTGCCGGCTTCGGCCTGGATCTTGTCGGCGGTTTCCTTGACGATGCCGTCCAGCGGTGCCAGCGAAGTGGGTTGCAGGTAAGGGCGCAGCTGCGCTGCCGACAGCTTGCGGGCGGTACCGGCGTTGCCCAGGTCGGTGGCGCGGTCCAGCACGGCGATGCGGCTGGTCACTTCCACGGTGTGGGCGGCGCTGGCATCGGCCCACTGCACGGCGATCATGCGGGCATCGGTGCCGGGGACGCGGTACAGCTCGGCCTTGGTAGCGCCGGGGGCGTTGAAGGACACGTCCACCGTGCGCTGGTAGCCCGGCAGTTCCGCAGCGGGCACAGGGATCCACACCTTGGACTGGGCGGTCTTTTCGCTCAGGTCGACGGTGGTGGTGATTTCAAAGTTGCGCCATCCGGCGGTCGTGGCAGAGACGGCAGCGAAGACGGAGCCAAAGCTGCCTGCGGACGCGGCAATGGTGGAGAGTTGGATAAATTGGCGGCGTTGCATGTGAAAGCCCTCACAAGTGGTGGTGATCGAAACACTTGCACATCCCGCCTGGCTGAAGGGGGCGTCGCAGCACGACCGCCCCAGGGCGCAAGGTTGCTCGGTCGCCGGAGGGCAATGGTGCAAGCGGGCTTCATGTCCGGGCCGCATCCATCGTTCCACACTGCAGGACCTGCAAGAGTGGCGCGATCGTAGCACCGGGCCGCCGACTGTGGCGGGGCCCTACGGGATCACCCTTGCAGGAAGGCGACCGTCCGGCGTGCGCCTAGCGCGCAGGGGGGCCGCGCCGGGCCTTGTCCTGGTACATCTGCTGGTCGGCCTGGCGCAGCAGGGTCTGCACATCCTGGCCGTCGGCCGGGTACAGCGCAATGCCCACCGAGGCGCTCAGGTGGACGGTTTCTCCGGCAGGAATGCCTTCCAGGGTGGTCAAGGGGGTGCTGAGCGCGGCGACCAGCTTGTCGGCCAGGGCGCGCGCCATCTCCGGTGTCTCCACGCCGCGCAGGACCACCACGAATTCGTCACCGCCCAGGCGCGCCACATGGTCAACGGCACGCACCTGCTGGCGCAGGCGCTGGGCCACTTCGGTGAGGGCGCGGTCCCCGTTGTCATGGCCCCAGCGGTCGTTCAGCGGCTTGAACAGGTTCAGGTCCAGGAACAGCAGGGCAAACGGCTGGGCCGATGCGGCGTCGCCCGCCGTCAGCGCGGCCAGCACGTGCTGCAGGGCGCTGCGGTTGGACACGCCGGTGAGGCGGTCGGTGAACAATTCCTGGCGCATGCCCTGGAAGGTCCGGGCCAGATCGCCCAGCTCGTCGCTGCGGCGCGAATCGATGGGGGTGTCGATGGCTCCCTGGCCCACTCGGCGCACGGCGTGCGAGAGCTGGTGCACCTCGTCGGCCACCTTGCCGAACACGCGCATGCCCATGATCAGCGCGCAGGCCAGTGCGAAGACGCCGGCCGCCGTCACCATTTCCACCAGGTTGGACACATCGGCCAGCATGGCGGTGCGGGGCACGGCCACCACGGCCACCCAGTTCATGCCGGCATCGTCCAGCACGCGGCGGTAGGCGACCAGCAGGTTCCGGCCCTGGCTGTCCTGCATGTGCATGGTCTTTCCGCCCACGGCCGATTCATCGTCGCGGGCGGGTATGTTGAACAGGTGGCGGATTTCCTTGTACACGCCTTCGATCAGCGGGTCGTTCACGCTGTGCACGGAAATGCGCTCCATCTCCCCGCTGTCCTTCTGGCGCACATTGGCCATGCCCGAGGCCGCCACCAGATCGCCGCTGGGCTCGATGATGAAGGCGCGGCCCTGCACGCTGTTGCCCAGTTCGTTGACAAAGCGGTTCAGGGCCAGCAGCGACACATCGGTGGCCACCACGCCCTGGAATTCGCCATGGGTGTTGAGCACGCGGCGTGCGCGCGTCACCACCAGATCGTGTGCGCTGAAGTCGATATAGACCGAGGTCCAGGTATGGCTGGGCGCGGCCTGGGCCTGCTGGAACCAGGGGCGGGTACGGGGGTCGAACAGCCCTTTTTCCGTGAACAGGAACTGTTCCTCGCCATCGATCTGCTCCAGGCGGAAATAGCGGCGGTGGGCGGTCGATTCGGTCTTGACCCGCAGCTCGGACGTATGGTCGTGCAGGCGTTTCAGGCCCACGCCCTGGCCGCGCAGATTGCCGTAGTACACATAGTCGTTGGTGCTGGGGTGCAGCGTGGTGGCGGCCCACAGGCGGTTGCGCAGATCCCGCCAGCCGTCTTCGATGCGTTCCGGCGCAGGCATGCCGGTGGGAAAGGCCGCTTCCAGCACGGCACCGGAGCCGCTGACATGGTGCACCACCGACTGGCCGATGCGGTTCACCATCTCCTGCAGCATGCGTTCTGTCAGCGACGACACGGTGCGGGCGCCGGCCCAGTAGGTGATACCCCCGATGGTGGCCGTCAGCAAGACGATCAGGCCGATATAGGGCAGGAGCAGGCTCAGTTTGAGCGTATTGCGCCAGGATTTGGGGGAGGCCGGTGCGGTGCCTGCGGGCACAGCGGGTGGTGCCGGGTCAAGGGCAGGGGAGTCGGGCATGGCAAAGAGGAAAAAGAACGGGCAGGCGATACCGCCAGCACGGGCGAGTCCCCCGGATTGTGGTGACAGACGGCGGCGGATCGCCCGAAGTCTCAGTGCCGCGCTCGGTTGTGGTGCGGCATAACTGCAACACCTCGGTCGTGCCAGCCGAAAAACCGCACCACGTCTTCCCGCTTTGCCAGCGTGTCGGCGCGGCCCAGCGCCATCAGCGCGTGGATGTAGGGGGGGATGAACATCAGGTAGCTGGCCAGGGCGGCGCCCTGGGCCTCGGGGCGCTGGCTGTCCACCCCCAGCACGCGCAGCAGGTTGCGCATGCCCTGCGGCAGGGCCGGCAGGTGGGTGGCCGCCAGGCTGTCCAGCCGGTCGCTGGGGTTGATGACCAGCAGTTCCAGCGGCCGCAGGTTGCTGCGGGCACGTTCGGCTGGGGGGATCAGCGACAGCGTCTGGTTGATGCGCAAGGCGCGCTCCACGTCCAGCGGCAGGGTGTCCAGAAAGATGCTGGACAGGGCGTGGCCGGCCATCTGTGCCGGGCTGGGGTAGTTGGCCGGCGGGAGCGGTGCCATGGACGGCTGTTCCCACATGCGGCCGGCACCCACCACCATCACGCGGTGGGCACCCAGGTGGATCACCGAAGACAGCGGCGCGGTGTGGCGCATGGCGCCATCGCCGAAGTACTCCTGCGGGGCATGGTGCGGCAGCGGTGTGGCGGGGAACACGAACGGAATGGCGGAAGAGGCCAGCAGATGCTCGTGGGTCAGCGTGGTGCGGCGCGAACTGCGCTGGGAACGCTTCCAGGGCTCCAGCTCGACCCGGGTATCGAAGAACGTCACATGCTCGCCCGTGGTGTAGCTGGATGCGGTGACGGCCAGCGCGTGCAGGTAGCCATGGTCCAGCAGGCCGGGGATGCGGTGCATGGGCAGCAGCTGTTCCAGGCGCTGGCGCAGCGGGCTGTTGTCCAGCAGGGAACGCGGGCGCATGCGGCGGCGGCTGGGCATGGCCCAGCCCAGCGCCAGCATGCCCAGCCAGTGCATGCCGGTGCGCAGCAGGCTGGGGTGGTCGGCCCGGTAGACGCTGCCGACATTCAGGGCGCGCCAGTGGCTTGCCAGGCGCTGCACGGCCAGATCGAAATGGTCGGCCCCGCAGGCCAGGGCCGTGGCGTTGATGGAGCCTGCCGAGGTACCGGCGAGCACGCCGAAGGGATTCGGCATGTGGTGGGCGTAGCAGGCCCGGCGCAGATCGGAAACGGCTTCCAGCACGCCGACCTGGTAGGCCGCACGCGCACCGCCACCGGACAACAGCAAGGCCGTCGTGGGTAGCGTGTACTTCGGTGAAGGAGGAATGGCAGGCATGGCCTGCACAGTATGGCGCCGGGGCGCGGGGATGGCAGTGCGGGCATCCCCCAGCGGTCGGTACCGGCGGGGCCGTCAGGCCGAGGGGCTGGGCTTGGACTTGGCTTTTGCCAGCAGCCCGGCCAGATCGGCGTCCTGCAGCACGACGATGTTCTGGTCGCCGGCAAAGGCGCGGGCGTTGTCGTGCAGCGGCTGCAGGGCAATGTAGACCGCGTCCTGCAGGCCTTCGGCGGTACGGGCGTTGTCCAGCAGCTTCAGCGGTTCCACCCCGTGGTGGGCTGCCTTCCAGCGCTTGGCGCAGACCAGTGCGGTCTTGCCCTGGCGCTCCAGGCGGAAGTCGGCGGCCGGGCTGCCGATGCGCTGCACGGTATAGCCTTCGGCCTTCCAGGCCGCTTCCAGCGTGGCGGAGAACTGGCTCCAGTTCTGGGCCGCGGCCAGGTCCAGCATGGCCTGCACGCGCGCCAGGCTGGGGGCGTTCAGCTGCCGCACCAGGGCCACGATGCCCACGGCGAAGAACGGTGTGGCCCCGAGCGCGCCCACCAGCTTGTAGTCCGGCGGCAGCAGGGCCAGGGCCAGCAGCACGATGGCCCCGGTGATGGCAAAGCTGATCCACCAGCGCGAGCGCAGCAGGATGGCGAACAGGGAGTTGGGGGCCATTTGGAACTTCACGGAGGGGACCTTTGTCGTCGGGGAATGCGCGAACGGAAGCCGGAGATTCTCCCGCATGCGCAGGGGGTGCTGTGCTTCGATAGACTAATCGACCCATACGTACAACAAACGTTCCCCTTCGAACCTCCAGAAGAATGTCACTCACCGAATCCAGCCTGCTGGCGGCGCTGACCAGCGTCCAGGACCCCCATACCGGCAAAGACTTTGTCAGCACCCGTGCCGTGCGCAATGTGCAGATCAGCGGTGGGGATGTCGCATTTGATGTGGAACTGGGCTACCCCGCCCAGAGCCTGGTGCCCGAGCTGCGCCGCGCCTTCATCGCGGCCGCCAAGACGCTGGCGGGCGTGGACAATGTCTCGGTCAACATTTCCACCAAGATCCAGTCGCACTCGGTGCAGCGCGGTGTGCAGCTGCTGCCGGGCGTGAAGAACATCATCGCCGTGGCATCGGGCAAGGGCGGCGTGGGCAAGAGCACCACCGCGGCCAATCTGGCGCTGGCGCTGGCCGCCGAAGGTGCGCGCGTCGGGGTGCTGGATGCCGACATCTACGGGCCCAGCCAGACCATGATGCTGGGCGTGTCCGGCAAGCCCGAGAGCTCGGACGGCAAGACCATGGAGCCCAAGATCAACCATGGCGTGCAGGTGATGTCCATCGGTCTGCTGGTGGACAACGACCAGGCCATGATCTGGCGCGGCCCCATGGCGGTGCAGGCGCTGGAGCAGATGCTGCGCCAGACCAACTGGAAAGACCTGGACTATCTGATCATCGACCTGCCGCCCGGCACCGGTGACATCCAGCTGACCCTGAGCCAGCGCGTGCCGATGACCGGCGCCGTGGTGGTGACCACGCCGCAGGACATTGCCTTGCTGGACGCCAAGAAGGGCATCCAGATGTTCGAGAAGGTGGGCGTGCCCATTCTGGGCGTGGTCGAGAACATGGCCATGCATGTCTGCAGCAACTGCGGCCATGTGGAACACATCTTCGGCAACGGCGGCGGCGCCCGGATGGCGGCCGACTACCACATCGACTTCCTGGGCTCGCTGCCCCTGTCCATGCAGATCCGTGAGCAGGCCGACAGCGGCACGCCCACGGTGGTGGCCTCGCCGGACAGCGAAGCCGCCCAGATCTACAAGAAGCTGGCACGCGACGTGGCGGTGAAGGTGGCACAGAAGGCCAAGGACTTCTCGGCCAAGTTCCCCACCATCACGGTGAGCCAGAACACCTGATCGGTACAGGGCAGGCACCAGGCGGTGCCAGGCTCCGACCGGCGCCGGGAGGCCTCCCGCGCCGGTTTTTTTGTGCCTGCTGCCCGGACAGAACCGGAGAGGCTGGCGGTAAGCTTGGCGCTGAAACCGGAGCATGGTGGCTGCCGGTGCAGTCCCCACCTTCCGCATGCCATGACTACTGATGCCCCGCGCCCCTTGCCCGCCACGCCCGCCGTTCCGTCGGTGGGTGTGGGGCGGGGAATTCCCAGTCTCACGGCCTTGCGCTGTTTGGACGCCAGCGCCCGCCTGGGCTCTTTCACGCGCGCGGCACAGGAGGTACATCTGACGCAAGGCGCCGTCAGCCACCAGATACTGAAGCTGGAGGAGGACTTGGGTGTGCCCCTGTTCGAGCGCAAGCGCAGCGGTCTGGTGCTGACACCTTGCGGACGGGCGTACTGGAATGATGTGCTGCTGGCGCTGCAGCAGCTGGAACGGGCCACCCAGAGCATCCGCATGCAGGGGGAGCAAGGCGGCATGCTGAACCTGAGCACGGCTTCCAGCTTTGGCACCTACTGGCTGCTGCCGCGCCTGGGCGGCTTTCTGGCCCGGCACCCGGAGGTGACCTTGAACATCTCCATGCACATCGGCGAGGTCGATTTCTCCAGCATGCGCCACGATGCGGCGGTGGAATTCAGCCCTGGTGCCACGCCGGAGCTGTGTGCCCACAAGGTGGCCGATGTGGTGGTGCACCCCTATGGCGCGCCCTTGCTGCTGGCGGAGCATGCGGGACAGCCATTGGCACAGCTGCTGCAGAGCGTGCCCCTGATCCACCAGAACACCTTGATGGAGGCCTGGCCCGGCTGGCTGGAGGTGGCGGGGCTGGCGCAGCAGGTACAGCTGGAGCACTGCGCGCGGGGCTCGCGCTACGACCTGCTGTCCATGGCGCTCAACGGGGCGATTGCAGGCCTGGGGGTGGCCTTGCTGCCCGGCTACATTGCCGATGCGGCACTGCAGACCGGACAGCTGCAGCGGCTGTCCGAGGTCTCATGGACGTCCTCCAAAGCCTATTACCTGCGCTTTCCCCGCTGGAAAAGCGGCCAGCCCGCGTTGCGCAAATTCTGTGAATGGCTGGACAGCATCCGCCCGCCTATGGCCATTCCCTGAGCTGGGGAGGAGCCGGCGCCGCGGGAGGTTGTTGGGTATGCATTGATTTGGTGCATCCAATGCTGCAGTGCACAGGTTGCGGATCCGGTTGTGGGCCACGCTGGGGCAGGGTTTTGCCGGGTGTGGCGCGTCGTGCACCAGACAGGGTTGCATGAATTCAATTGATGCTGCAATGAGAATCTTTGGTTTGCCCAGCGCATTGGCCATGCCATAAATTGGAGGCTTACCGGGTTTTGGGCATGAAGTCTGCATCGACCGCTTCTGCCTGCCGATGTCCGCAGGTTGATGTGCGAGAGAAAGTTGAATTGAACATGTCCCAGGGTCTTCCTTTGATCACCGACGCCGAAGTCGGCACCTTGCTGCAGCATGGTCCGCTGGTGGATGCGCTGGACGCTGCCTTTGCCGATCTGGCGCTAGGCGAAGCGGCGGTGCAGGCGCGCCACCGCATCGACTGCGGCCCTGCCAAGCTGAGCAATATGGGCGGCATCTGGCAGGCCCGCCACGCCGCGGCCGTGAAGTCCTATATCACCGTGGACGGGCAGTTCAGCTTTCTGGTGAACCTGTTCGATACCGCCCAGCGCAAGCCGCTGGCTGTGCTGGAAGCCAATGAGCTGACACGGTTTCGCACGGCCGCACTGACCCGCCTGGTGGCACGCAAGGCCACGGCAGGCATCACGGCCCCCCGCAAGCTGGCGGTGTTTGGTGCCGGCCTGCAAGGCCGTACCCAGGCCGAAGTGCTGTGCGAGGAATTCGATCTGCAGCAGGTGTGCTTTGTCGACCCAGCGGGCGACGCCGCCTGGGTGCAGGCCTTTGGCCAGCGCATGGGCGTCGATGCCCAGCTGTGCACGCCACAGGCTGCCGTGATCGATGCCGATCTGGTGGTGACGGCGTCCCGCTCCAAAAAGCCCGTGCTGGACGGCGAATGGCTCAAGCCCGGCGCCGTGGTGGTGGCGATGGGCACCAGCCTGCCGAATGGCTCGGAACTGGACGATGCCACGTTCCGCCGCGCCGGCCGGCTGCTGGTGGAATGGAAGCCGCAAAGTCTGGTCGAAGCCGGCGAAGTGGTGCAGGCCCTGTCGGCCGGGGTGCTGACGGAGGCCGACGTGGTGGACCTGCCCCAGCTCTACCGCGGCGAGGCCCCCTGGCGCCGCAGCGCCCAGGACATCGTGGTGTTCAAGTCGGTGGGCATTGGCCTGACCGATGTCGTGGCTGCCTACAGCGCCTGGCAGGCTGCCAGCGGCCGCACCAGCGCCTGAGCGCAGTGGCGTGACCGCAGCCGTGCTGCGGTGCTGCATTCCTTGGGAACCCCAGGCCCGGCAAGGGCTGCATGCCCGGCTGCGGCCGGGCAGGGGGAATGCCGTGCGCGCTTTCCGCTGATCCGTCTTTCTTTTTCTCCCCCTCTCCTACCCCCCTCTCGGAGTCTTTCCATGAAAAATCAGGTTCTGCGTCGCACCGCCGTGGCCGCTGTCGCCACCCTGGCTTGGAGCTGGTGTCTGGCCAGCCAGGCCGCCGAATGGCCCAGCAAGCCGCTGCGCGTGATCGTGCCTTCGGCGGCAGGCGGCAGCCCGGACATCGTCACCCGGTTGCTGGGCAATGCCCTGTCCAAGCGCCTGGGCCAGGCCGTGGTGGTCGACAACCGCCCAGGTGCTGCCGGCAACATCGGCATGCAGGCCGTGATGACTGCCGTGCCCGACGGCTACACCCTGGGCTATGCCAACAACGCCACGCTGGCCACCAACCAGTTTCTGTTCGCCAACCTGCCCTATGACCCGGCCAAACTGCTGCCGGTGATCGGTCTGGTGTCTACCCACAGCCTGCTGGTGGTGTCGCCGCGCCTGCCGGTGAAGACGGTGCAGGAGCTGGTGGGCTACGCCAAGCAGCATCCGGGGCAGCTGACCTTTGCGTCGGGCGGCAACGGCACGTCGGGCCACCTGGGGGCTGAAATGTTCAAGGTGCAGGCCGGCATCCAGGCGCTGCATGTGCCCTACAAGGGCGCTCCGCAGGCGATCAATGACCTGGTCGCCGGCAATGTGGACTTTCTGATCGACAACATCGCCTCCGTGGGGCCCATGGTGCAGGGTAAGCGCCTGCATGCCCTGGCGGTGACCTCGCGCACCCGCCTGGCCACCTTCCCCGATCTGCCCACGGTGGCCGAATCCGGGCTGCCCCAGTTCGAAGTGCGTGCCTGGGGCGGTCTGGTGATGCCGCCGGGTGCCCCTGCCGAGGCGGTGCAGCGGGTCAACAAGGAAATGAATGCGGTGCTGGCCGATCCCGAGGTGCGCGAGCAACTGGCCAAGATTGCCTTTGTGCCGCTGGGCGGCACGCCACAGGCCTTTGCCGAGCTGGTGCGCAGCGAGCGCGGCACCTGGCAGGACATCGTGCGCAAGAGCGGCGCGCGCATCGATTGAGGACGCTGGACATGGAACTGCAAACGGAACAGGCCTTGCCTGACGGCATCTGGGATGTGCTGATCGAAGGGGGCGAAGTCATTGACGGCAGCAAACGCCCGCGCTTCCGGGCCGATGTGGGGGTGGTCGGCGACCGCATCGTGGCACTGGGGGATCTGCAGGGGCAGCCGGCACGGCTGCGCATCGATGCCCGGGGCAAGATCGTGGCGCCCGGTTTTATCGATGCCCACACCCACGACGACCACGCGGTGCTGTGCCAGCCGGACATGGTCTTCAAGGTCTCGCAGGGGGTGACCACGGTGGTCACCGGCAACTGCGGCATCAGCCTGGCGCCCATGCGCGCGGGCCAGTCCTTGCCCGCGCCGCTGAACCTGCTGGGCGACGGCAGCCTGAGCTTTCCCACTTTCCGGGGCTATGTCGATGCGCTGAAGGCCCAGCCGGCCGCCGTCAACGTGGTGCCCATGGTGGGCCATGCCAATCTGCGCGTGCTGAGCATGGACGATCTGGGGCACAGTGCCACCGCGCCGGAAGTGCAATCCATGCAGGCCCTGCTGGAGGAGGCCCTAGACGCAGGCGCTGTGGGCATGTCCACCGGCACCTACTACCCGCCTTCGGCGGCGGCCAGCACCGACGAGGTGATTGGCGTGTCGCGCCCGCTGGGGCCCCGCCAGGCGCTGTATGTGACGCACATGCGCAACGAGGCCGAAGGCTGCATGGCCTCCATCGAGGAAACCTTTGCCATTGGCGAGGCGGTGGACACGCCGGTGCTGATTTCGCACCACAAGCTGATGCGCGAGCCCAACTTCGGCCAATCGACGGCCACGCTGGCGCGCATTGCCGAACAGATGCAGTGCCAGTGCGTGGCGCTGGACTGCTACCCCTACAACGCCAGCTCCACCATGCTGCACCTGGACGAGGCGCGCTTGCAGGGCAAGGTGGTGATTGCTTCCAGCGGCAGCCACCCGGAGATGCGCGGCCAGGAGCTGGGGGATATTGCCGCGCTGTGGGGCGTGTCACGGGCCGAGGCTTCGGCGCGCCTGCAGCCGGCCAGCGCCATCTACTTCAGCATGGACGAGGCGGATGTGCAGCGCATTCTGGCGTTCGAGCCGACGATGATCGGCTCCGATGGCATTCCCACCGGGGAGCAGCCCCACCCCCGCCTGTGGGGCACCTTCCCCCGCGTGCTGGGCCACTACAGCCGCGACGTGGGCCTGTTCCCGCTGGAGACTGCGGTGTGGAAGATGACGGGCCTGACGGCCAGCGTCTTCGGCCTGGCGCAACGCGGCCAGGTGGCGCCGGGCTGTTTTGCCGACCTGACGGTGTTTGACCCGGTCACCGTGCGGGACCGTGCCAGCTACGACCAGCCCAAGCAGGCGGCCGAGGGCATTGACTGGGTGCTGGTCAACGGCCAGCCGGTCTACCAGGCGCAGGCCTGTACGGGCGCCCGCCCGGGCCGGGTGCTGGCGCGCACGGTGGCGGCCGCCTGAGGTCCTTGCCCGCAGCCCTGCGGCAGCCGGTAATAAAAAAAGGCCCATGCAGTGCGCATGGGCCTTTTGTCTGGTGCAAGCCAGATGCTTAGTGGACGACCATCAGGTGGAACGGCCAGACATACGCCTGCAGCGTCACGAACAGGCCCATCAGGCAGGCCAGTGCGATCGAGTGGAAGAACACATAGCGCAGGATGTCGCCTTCACGGTCGAACCAGCGGGTGGCGGTGGAGGCCACGACGATGGACTGTGCATCGATCATCTTGCCCATCACGCCGCCGGAGCTGTTGGCCGCGCCCATCAGGTTGGGCGACAGGCCCAGCTGCTCGGCAGCCACCTTCTGCATGCCGCCGAACAGGACGTTCGAAGCGGTGTCCGAACCCGTCAGTGCCACGCCCAGCCAGCCCATCAAGGTGCCGAAGAAGGGGTAGAACACGCCGGTGTTGGCAAAGGCCAGACCCAGGGTGGTGTCGGTGCCGGAGTAGCGTGTCAGCGTACCCAGGGCCAGCATCAGCACAATGGTCAGCAGCGAGAAACGCACCAGCCAGATGGTCTTGAAGAAGGTGCGCACGATGGCGACCGGGTTGTACTTCATCACGAAGGCGCTGACGATCGCGGCCAGCAGGATGGCGGTACCGGTGGCCGACAGCAGGTTCAGCGTGTAGACAGCGCCTTCCTTGGTCGGGCCAGCCACCACGGGAGGCATCTTCTCGATCAGGTTGTGCAGGCCGACCATGGGGAAGGCGGGGGCGAACAGGCTGTTCAGCCAGGCCTTGACCGGAGGCATGCCCCAGATGAACACGAAGACCGACAGGATGACCCAGGGAGTCCAGGCAGCGATCAGCGCGCTCTTGCTGTGTTGCACGCGGGGCTGGGGCGGCTTGGCTTCCGAAGCGCTGATGTCCTTGCCGCGGATGGCGGCCGAGGTCCAGATGGTCTTGGGTTTCCACACACGCAGGAAGCCCACCAGGCTGGCGATGGAGACCAGGGCGGCGATGATGTCCACCAGCTCGGGGCCCATGAAGTTGGACACCAGGTACTGCGGAATCGCGAAGGACACACCGGCCACCAGAATGGCGGGCCAGATTTCCCACATTGCCTTGCGGCCGGCAAAGGCCCAGATCAGCCAGAAAGGCACCAGCACCGAGAAGAAGGGCAGTTGGCGGCCGATCATGGCCGTCACTTCCATCAGGTCGTAGCCGTGCACCTTGGCCAGCGTGATCACCGGTGTACCCAGGGCGCCAAAGGCCACGGGAGCGGTGTTGGCGATCAGCGACAGACCCGAAGCGGCCAGCGGCGAGAAGCCCAGGCCGATCAGGATGGCGGCGGTCACGGCCACGGGGGTGCCGAAGCCTGCGGCACCTTCAAAGAAGGCGCCAAACGAGAAAGCAATCAGCAGCAGCTGGATGCGGCGGTCTTCCGTGATGCCGGACAGGGAGTCCTGCAGCACCTTGAAGCTGCCGTTTTGTTCGGTCAGCTGGTGCAGGAAGATGATGTTCAGCACGATCCAGCCGATGGGCAGCAGGCCGGTGAACGCGCCAAACAGCGCGGCACGGCCGGCCATGTCGGCGGGCATGTTGTACACAAAGACGGAAATCAGCAGGGCGGCGACCAGGCCGGCGCCCGCCGCAATATGGGCTTTCATGTGCAGAAAGCCAAGACCCACCAGCATGACCACGACCGGAATGGCAGCCAACAGCGTGGAAATCCACATGTTGCCCATCGGGTCATAGATTTGTTGCCAAACCATGATTGAAACGCTCCCAAGTTATCTAAGTTGTTGCGGGCGCAATGGTCATCGGTGGCCTGTTTTCAAGGTCTAGTGGAAACCCTGGGTTTTGTCATCCTGAAGAAAATTTCAAAACCGTCATAAATACCTTCAATCTGCAAGTGGCATGTGGACAGTCGGTTGTCAGCAATGCGGGGTGGAACTGGTGTGGGCAATGACTTCGGAATGCGCTGCAGGCGTCCGTGGCTGACGCCCGCGCGACAGTTGGGGGCACTGCGGGCCGCCGCCGCACGGGTGCGCAGCGGCGGCTGGGGTTATGGGGGCATGCGCTATCGTGCGAACCATGCACATGGGTTTTTTGCAACTGGGCTGGCGCACGCTGTGGCGCGACGCGCGTGCGGGCGAGCTGCGCCTGCTGGTGATTGCCGTGGCGCTGGCCGTGGCGGCGCTCACCTCGGTGGCCTTCTTTGCCGACCGGCTGGAAGGCGGCCTGCAGCGCGATGCACGCCAGTTGCTGGGCGGCGATGTGGTGGTGGTCAGCGACAACGCACCACCGGCGGTGTTTGCCGAACAGGCCCGCCAGCGCGGCATGCGGATAGTGCAGACGCTCAGCTTTCCCACCATGGGCCGGGCACCGGACGTCAACGGTGGCGCGGCCAAGCTGGTGGCGCTGAAGGTGGTGGAGCCCGGCTATCCGCTGCGCGGACAGCTGCAGACCGCGCAGGGGCTGGAGCAGCCCGCCGGGGTGACGCAGGACATTCCCGCACCTGGCACCGCCTGGGTCGAGGCCCCGCTGCTGGCCGCGCTGAATCTGAATGTGGGCGACAGCCTGTTGCTGGGCGACGCCAGTCTGCGCATCGCCCGCATCCTGACGGTGGAGCCTGACCGGGGCGCAGGCTTCATGGCCTTTGCCCCGCGGGTGATGATCCACGCCGCCGATGTCCCTGCTACCGGTCTGGTGCAGCCTGCCAGCCGCCTGACCTATCGCCTGGCCGTGGCCGGCGATGCAGAAAGCACCATCGCCGCCTATGCCCGCTGGGCCAGGGCGGAGGTCGAAAACCCCGCCCACCACGGACTGCGCGTGGAAGCCATGGACAGCGGCCGTCCCGAGATGAAGCAGACGCTGGAGCGGGCCGAGAAGTTTCTGAGCCTGGTGGCCCTGCTGGCTGCGCTGCTGTCGGCCGTGGCCGTGGCGCTGGCAGCACGCAGTTTTGCCGCTCGCCACCTGGATACGGCAGCGCTCCTGCGTGTGCTGGGCTTACCGCAGCGCCGCATTGCCGCCGCCTATGCGCTGGAGTTCGCGCTGGTGGGGCTGGTGGCCAGCGCCATCGGCGTGGCCATCGGCTGGGGCGTGCACCATGTATTCGTCTGGCTGCTGGCGGGCCTGGTGGAGGCCGGCCTGCCCGCGCCCAGCGGCTGGCCGGTGGCCTTTGGCGTGGGCATGGGGCTGACCTTGTTGCTGGCCTTTGGCCTGCCACCGGTGCTGCAGCTGGCGCAGGTGCCGCCGCTGCGCGTGATCCGGCGTGAGCTGGGGGCGTTGCGGTCGGCATCGGTGGGCGTGCTGGCCGTGGGCGTGGCCGGGTTTGCCGCACTGTTGATGGCAGTCAGCCAGGATGCCAAGCTGGGCGGCATCGCCGTGGGCGGTTTTGCGGCCGCCACGCTGCTGTTTGCAGGCCTGGGCTGGCTGGCGGTACGGGCCTTGCGTCGCCTGGTCAATGAGGCCACGGCACCGCGCTGGCTGGTGCTGGCCACGCGCCAGCTGTCGGCCCGGCCGGGCTATGCCGTGGTGCAGATCAGCAGCCTGGCCGTGGGCCTGCTGGCCCTGGTGCTGCTGGTGCTGCTGCGCACCGACCTGGTGGCCAGCTGGCGCGCCGCCACGCCGCCGGATGCGCCGAATCGCTTTGTCATCAACATCCAGCCCGAACAGGCGCAGGACTTCCAGGCCGCGCTGCAGCGCGGTGGCGTGGCCCGCTACGACTGGTACCCCATGATCCGCGGCCGGCTGGTGCAGGTGAACGGCCGGGATGTGGCTCCTGCGGACTACGCCGAAGAGCGCGCCCAGCGCCTGGTGGACCGGGAGTTCAACCTGTCCAACGCGCTGGAGGCGCCGGCGCACAACCCCATCACCGCGGGCCGCTGGACGCCCGGCGAGGCCGATGGTGCCAGCGTGGAAGAAGGCATTGCCAGCACCCTGGGGCTGAAGCTGGGCGATCAGCTGACCTTCGATGTGGGCGGGGTGCGGCATGCTGCGCGCATCACCAGCCTGCGCAAGGTGGACTGGGGCAGCATGCGGGCCAACTTCTTTGTGATGTTCCCGGTGGAACAGCTCGAAGGCGTGGCCACCACCTATCTGGCGGCCTACCGCGCGCCGGACACCCCAGGCTTTGACAACGCCCTGGTACATGACTTCCCCAACATCACCAATGTGGACATGGCTGCCACCATCGCCCAGGTGCAGGGCGTGCTGAACCAGGTGATCCGGGCGGTGGAATTCCTGTTTGCCTTCACGCTGGCGGCGGGACTGGTGGTGTTGTTTGCTGCCGTCACGGCAACCCGTGAGGAACGGGCGCACGAATACGCGCTGATGCGCGCCATGGGGGCCCACAGCGGCTTGCTGCGCCAGGTGCAGCGGGCCGAGCTGGCGGGGGTGGGCCTGCTGGCCGGCGCCCTGGCCAGCGCTGTGGCCGTGGCCGTGGGCTGGGCGCTGGCGCGCTGGGTGTTTGAATTCACCTGGACTGCGCCGCTGTGGGTGCCGCTGGCCGGCGCCCTGGCCGGGGCCGTGCTGGCACTGGCCGCCGGCTGGTGGGGATTGCGCGAGGTGCTCACCCGCCCGGTGATGGCCACGTTGCGGGACGCGCAATAGGCTTTGTGATGGCCCGCAGGGCTTGTTGGGATGCAGCGGCTGGCCCCGGCTGCAATGCGCCTGGGCCTGTCGGGCGCGGATGCGGTCCTGGCACGGCCCGGTGCTGTCGCCGGTTTGCCAGCCGCAGCGGCGGTTGGCCCCGTTGCTGTAGCGGCACTGATTAAGATGCCCCGTCGCCTCTGCACGGGGCATTCACATTTCCAGGATCAGGCGCTGCAACGCAGCGGGGCAGGCCATGGCACAGGGCGGGGACAGGACGAACAACCGGACATTGGTGCTGCTGCTGGGCAGCACCCAGACGCTGTCCTGGGCTTCCAGCGTGTACCTGCCCGCCGTGCTGGCACCGGCCATGGCGGCCGATCTGGCGGTGGATCCGCCAGCGGTATTCGCGGCGTTTTCCGCGGCGCTGGTGGTGACGGCGCTGCTGGGGCCCAAGGCCGGGCGGCTGATCGACCAGCGTGGCGGCCGCCAGGTGCTGGGGGGCAGCCACATCGTCTTTGCCCTGGGTCTGGCCGCGCTGGCCTGGGCGCCTTCGCTGGCCTGGATGTGGGCCGCCTGGCTGTGGCTGGGCGTGGGCATGGCGCTGGGGCTGTACGAAGGTGCGTTTGCCACCATCGTGCGGATCAAGGGACGTGACGCCAAGACGGCCATCACCGGCGTGACATTGATCGCCGGCTTTGCCAGCACCGTGGGCTGGCCGCTGTCAGCCTGGATGGCGACGGCCTGGGGCTGGCGGGAGGCCTGCCTGGCCTGGGCGGCGCTGCACCTGCTGCTGGGCCTGCCGCTGGCCGCCTGCCTGCCGGGGCGCGGCGTGCGGGCCGCGGACGTGGCAGCGGCGGATACGCAGACTGCGGCGGCCGCGCCTGCCGACACTTCCGCATCCTCCACCGCCGTGCCCTGGCGCGTCACGGCCTTGCTGGCCTTTGCCTTTGCGGCCTGCGGTTTCGTCACCAGTGCCGTGGCGTCGCACCTGCCCCAGTTGCTGCAACTGCAGGGCCTGAGTCTGGGCGAGGCCGTGATGGTGGGGGCGCTGATTGGCCCTTCTCAGGTGGCCGCACGGCTGCTGGATTTTGTGGCCTTGCGCAGCGCTTCGCCGCTGTGGTCGGCGCGGCTGGCCGCACTGGCCCATGCGGCCGCGGTGCTGTTGCTGTGGGGGCTGGGCAACAAGGCGGCACCGGTGTTCGGTGTGGTACACGGGGCGGGCAACGGCGTGCTGACCATTGCCCGGGGCACGCTGCCGCTGCAGCTGTACGGCCCGGCGGGGTACGGCCGCCATATGGGCTGGATCCACGCGCCCGGGCGCTTTGCCCAGGCGCTGGCTCCCTGGGGCTTTGGCTGGTGCATGCAGTGGTGGGGAGGCGCGGCCTTCGGGTTGACGCTGGCCCTGTCGCTGCTGGCCGGCGGGGCCTTGCTGGTGCTGGGCTGGAAGGCGCCTGCGGCGGGGCACACCACGTAGGCTGTCCTACGTGAAAAAAAGCACACCGGCAGCAGGCCATCGTGGCATGCTGAACGGCATGACCACCTTGAATGCCACCCAACGTGAGCAGCTGCGCGCGACCCTGGAGGATCGCAAGGAAGTGCTGTTGCAGGAGCTGGAAGCCGTGCAGCACAGCCACCTGCGCCAGGCGGCGGATCCGGATGACCGGGTGGTGGATGACCCGGAAGAACAGGCGGAGCGCCTGACCGGCGAGGTGCTCAGCGACGCCGAAGCCCGGCGCGACCACGACGAGTTGGTGCTGGTGCGTGCGGCACTGGCCCGCATGGCGGAGGGCAGCTACGGCCTGTGCATAGACTGCGGCAAGGCCATTGCCGTGCCGCGCCTGCTGGCCCACCCGGCAGCGGCACGCTGCATTGCCTGCCAATCCCAGTTTGAGAAGTAGCCCGCAGGGCAGGGCCTACACTCCTGGGGTAGGGAAACCCTTGCGGCGTGGCAGCGCTGCCCGCGGCGCTTTCCCTTGGCCTTTTCGTTCCAGGCGCCGTGTGCGGCCCGGGGCGCTTTCCGTGTTCTGCTGCTATGTCTTCTGACGACCAACCCGCTTTTGCCACCCCCTTCGAATGGATTGGCGGCGAGCCCGCCGTGCGCCGCCTGGTGGACCGTTTCTATGACCTGATGGACCTGGAGCCTGCTTACACCGAGCTGCGTGCCGCCCATGGCAGCACGCTGGAGGATGCACGTGACAAGCTGTTCTGGTTTCTGTGCGGTTGGCTGGGCGGCCCCGATCACTTTGTGGAGCGCTTTGGTCACCCACGCCTGCGCATGCGCCACATGCCGTTTTCCATCGGCATTCTGGAGCGTGACCAGTGGGTGGCGTGCATGGACCAGGCCATGGGCGAGGTGCAGCTGGACCCGGCGCTGCGCGAACGCCTGAAAGCCAGCTTCACCCAGACGGCCGACTGGATGCGCAACAAAGGCGTTTGAATCCGACGACCCGGCGCTGCCGCCCAGACCGGTGCGGTGGTGGGGGCGCAGACGCTTTGGGTGGCCTGCCTGGCCGCCGGTGTTGATGCGGGTCAACGACGGCCCGATTTCGGGGACGGAAGACCGATGAGCGTAGCGCGCTGACGCTAGGGTATCCGCTAGGATGCGCCATCCAACAAGAGGGAGGCGCATATGGCAACAGGCGGGTGGGGCGTGCTGGCGGTGATTGTGCTGGCATTGCTGTGGGTGGCCTTGGCTTACAACCGTCTGCGTGCGCTGCACCACAGGGTGGAGACGGCCTACGGGCAGATCGACGTGCAACTCAAGCGCCGCCACGATCTGATCCCCAACCTGGTGGAGGTGGCACGCGCCCACATGGTGCATGAAGCCGCCACGCTGGAGGCCGTGATCCGTGCACGCTGCATTGCCCAGGGGGCTGCCAGTACCGCCCGCCGGCACCCCGGCCAACCCGGCGCCATGGGGGCCCTGGCCATGGCAGAGCAGAGCCTGAACGGGCAGATGGGCCAGTTCCGTCAGCAGGCCGAAGCCTATCCCCAGTTACAGGACGACGAGCGCATGCTGCAGTTGCGCGAAGCCCTGGGCAGCACCGACAAGCGCATGGGCCTGGCGCGCCAGGCATATAACAGCCAGGTTGCGGACTACAACCGCCGCGCCGGTCGCTTTCCCGATCTGTTGCTGGCGCGGCTGATCGGCTTTGCCCATCTGGACCTGCTGCAGGCTGCCGAAGGTGTGCCGGCGCAGGGCGAGCCCAGAGGTGTTTCTGATCCCGAGCTTGCAGCCGCCGCGCTGCAAGCGGGCAGGCCATGTGCCAGTTGACCGCCTGAAGGGGCGTGCGGTGGTGGTGCGTGGACGCCCTGGCGATCTGCAGGCGTACTGACACTGCTGCGGCCGCCGGGTTCGGCGCGTCACCGTGGCGAGCCTGTGCCACTACATTCGCGGCAGTCAGGACGTAAGCGTTAGGGTCCTGTCAGCCGCCGGGGACCCAGCGCTTGCCGGGCTGCAGCAGCACCACCAGCGCACCGGCTCCGCCTTCGGCCGGGCGGGCCTGCACAAAGGCCAGCACCTCTTTCTTCTGCACCAGCCAGCTTTGCACCCTGCCTTTGAGCACCGGCGTCTTGCCCGGTGAGCCCAGGCCTTTGCCGTGCACCACCCGCACACAGCGCAGGCCGGTGCGGTGCGACAGGCGGATGAACTGGCCCAGCGCCTCGCGTGCCTCGTCCACGCGCAGGCCGTGCAGGTCCAGCTGGCGCTGGATGCTCCACTGGCCGCCGCGCAGCTTGTGCGTCACATCGGTGCCAATGCCGGGGCGGCGGAAGCTTAGCTGGTCGTCGGTGTCCAGCAAGGTGCTGACATCGAACTCGTCACTCATGGCTTCCATCAGCACGCGCTGCTCGTCCAGCACGAACTGGATGGGTTCGGGCGCGGGCACCGGCGCTTCCAGAGCGGCCTGGTTGTGGGTGGGCAGCGGGGTCACATCCCCCACGCTGAGCACGAACAGATTGCGTTCGCGCTCCACGCGGGCAGCGGCTTCGCGCCGCGCCTGGGCTTCGGCCTCTGCACGCGCAGCAGCCTGCGCTAGGTGCTGGCGCAGCGGCTGGAGGTCCTGCAGGGAATGGGCTTTGAGCATCATGGAAGCCCGTTTGTACCGGATAAACCAAGTCCATGGCTGGCACACAGGGCTTTGTCGTTCCCCGCCTGTGGCGGCGACAGACGGGGACGGGTGTCCAGAGGGCACAGCCCGGGCACCCTGGCGGGTGGAGGCTGCGCAGCCTCAGTACTGGTAGCGCACGGTCACGGCAAAGCTGCGCGGGGTTCCGGTCATCAGATTGCCCCAGTTGGCACGGCTGGGGATGGTCTGGTAGTAGTGCTTGTCCGTGGCATTGCGCACATTGAACTGCACGCTCAGGTGGCGGTCATGCTGGTAGTTGGCGTGCAGGTTCAGCAGGGTGTAGCCGCCCTGGGCCAGGTTGGGCAGCAGGCTGCTGTGGGTGCCGCTTTGCATCTGCACATCGCCGCCCAGACGCCAGTGACCGCCGGGCAGGCGGTAATCGGTGGCCAGTTTCAGCAGCTTGCGCGGGGTGAGGGTGTCGTAGTCCGTGCCCCGGCTGCTGCCCTGCACATACTTGGGGTGGCTGTAGCTGTAGCCCGCGCTCAGGTTCCAGCCTGGCAGCGGGGAGCCGGAGGCTTCGATCTCGAAGCCGCGGTTGCGCACCTTGCCGCCTTCGGTGTAGCAGCTGCTGGTGCCGGAGGTGCCGCAGTTGGGGTCGAGGTCCAGTTCTTCGGGCAGGTTGGTCAGCTCCGACTGGAACACCGACAGCGCGGTCTGAAGCCGACCGTCGAAGAAGCTGCTCTTGATGCCGGTTTCGTAGTTGCTGCCCTTGACGGGGTCCAGCAGGCCACCGGGGCCGAAGTAGCTCTGGATCTGGTAGATGCTGGTGTAGCTGGCGTAGAGGCTGTGGTGGCCGTTCAGGTCGTAGACCAGGCCGGCATAGGGAATGAACTGGCGGCCCGTGGCGTAGGGTTCGTTCACATAAGGGCTTTGGACATCGTATTCGGCCCAGCTCAGGCGGCTGCCCACGATGGCGCTGAGCGCATCGGTGGCGCGCAGCCGGGTGGCGGCGTACAGGCCTTTTTCGCTGCGCTGGTAGCGGTAGTTGGCCGGCTTGGCGTAGTTGATGATGGGCGCGGGAATGGCCCAGTAGTCGAAGTTGGTGATGTCGACGATGGGTGTGTTGGTGGCCGAATAGATGGGGAAGGCAAAGTCATCCTTGCGGTGGCTGGCACCCAGCATCAGCTCGTGTTCACGGCCCCAGAGCGTGAACGGACCGCTGGCCTTGAGGTCGAACGCCAGTTGCTTGTCGATGTAGTCCACGTCCACGGCCACCAGGCGGTAGAGATCGTCCGAGCCGCTGACCCGCGCCGGGTAGGAGGCCAGGTAGTCGGCATTGGAGCGCATCACATTGACCGCACCCGTGACTTTCCAGCCGTTGCCGAACTGGTGGCTCAGTTCGCTGAACAGGGTGTAGTTGTCGCGGTTCAGGTGGGCCCAGGGGCCTGCCAGCGAGGTGGAGCGGGGCAGCTGGTAGAACGAACCGTCGGGCCGGGTGTTCAGCCCGCCCCATTCATAGCCGCGGTGGCGGTCCCGCTGGACGGTGGCGCCCAGCGTCAGCAAGGTGTCGGGGCTCAGGTCGGCTTCCAGGATGCCGTAGAGCAACTGGTTGTCCTTGCCGGAGCCGGTTTTGTAGCTGTTGCCGTTGTTGGCATAGGCCACGGCACGGCCGCGCAGCGTGCCGGCTTCGTTCAGCGGGCCGGCCACATCGACCTGGGCACGGTAGTCGGCCCAGGAGCCGGCGCCGACTTCGCCCTTGAGCTGGAATTCCCGCGTAGGGCGCTTGCGTACCAGATTGATGGCACCGGACGGGTTGCCTGACCCCTGCATCAGACCGTTGGCGCCGCGCACGAATTCCACGCGGTCGTAGATCACCAGGTTGTTGCCGGACATGGCGTCCATCGAGTAGTTCTCGGACATGCTGACCGACATGCCGTCGATCTGCAGGTCGCTGACCTGCAGGCCGCGCGCGTAGTAGACCGAGCGCTCGGTGCCGTTTTTGGAGTAGCTGATGCCGGTGGCCGCGTTGGCCACGTCGTCCAGCGATTGCATGTTCTGGTCCAGGATCTGCTGCTGCGTGACCACGGTGACGGCCTGGGGCGTTTCCCGTTGCGTCAGCGACAGGCCGGTGGCCATGCGGCTGGGGCCGGTGGCGGTGTAGCTGGTAGAGCCCTCGGTCACGCCATTGAGTTCCGGCGCGGCCTTGACGGTGACTTCCTTCAGGGTGGGGCTGTCGCCGCTGCTGCTGACCGGTGCCGGCGGGTTGCCCGGCACCACGGTCAAGGTGCCGCTGGTGGTCACGGCCAGTTGCAGGCCGCTGCCGGCCAGGGCGCGCTGTGCGGCCTGCTCGGCACTCAGTGCACCGACCACGGGGGCTGCCTGCTTGCCGGCCAGCAGCGCAGGGTCGGCACTGATGCGGCGGCTGCCTTCGCGGGCGATGCGTGCCAGGGTGTCGCCCAGCGGGCCGACGGGCAGATTCCATTGCAGCACGGCTGCGCTGCGGGATGCAGGCGGCCTGGCGGTCTGTGCGTGGGCGAGCGGGATCTGGGCCAGCAGGCCCCAGGCCAAGGCCAGCACCAGGGGCGAGTGGCGGTGGGGCGGCGTGTGGGAGGCAAGCGATGCAGAAGAGGGCGAGAGCGGTGCAACCATGGTGCAGACCATCCTTGTGAGGGCAATGAGAAAAAAGCGGGTTCTTTGGTCTGTCCAACGGGGTGTGACAAAACCCTCACGAAATGGAAATTTTTTTCAAGGGGCAGCGGTGTGCGTATCCGCCCGGGTGGCCTGCCGCGGTGCCTGGGACGGTGGGGTGGTGGGGCGGGAAAGTCCGGAGTCACCAGGTGGCGGCATCCGGTGTGCGGTACCGGTGCCGTGCGGCCTGTGGAGCCCGCGCGCGGCCCTGGCTTCAGGTGCGCGGGGGCGCCAGGTCGATCAGCGTCAGCCACTGGCCCCAGTGGCGCACCCGGATGGGGTGGGTGTCCACCAGGTCCTGGAGCACCTGCTGCGGGTGCTCCAGCGCAAACACGCCAAAGATGCGCAGCTGCGCGGCTTCGGGGCTGATGCGCAGCAGCCCGGGCTGGTAGGGGCGCAGCGCATCGATGACCTCGCCCAGCGGCTGGTTGCGCACATCGATCAGGCCATCGGCCCAGGCGGCGGGGGCGCTGCCGGGCTCCAGCAGGGTGATCTGCGTGTCGGTGAAACGGGCGCTTTCGCCCTGCTGCAAGCTGCGCTGCTGGCCGCTGGCGGTGGTGATGCGCACGCTGTGCTCCAGCACCTGCACCAGGGTGCTGTCGGACTGCTGGCGCACCATGAAGCGTGTGCCCAGCGCCTGGGCCGTGCCTTGGGCGCTTTGCACGGTGAAGGGGCGAAGCACGCCGGGCAACCGTGCCACCTGGGCGATCAACGCGCCTTCACGCAGTTGCACCAGCCGCTGCGTGCTGCTGAAGGCAATGTCCACGGCGGAGCCTGCGTCCAGCAGCAAGGTGCTGCCGTCGGCCAACTGGTGCTGCAGGCGTTCCCCGGTGCCGGTATGCAGATCGGCCACCAGGGCGGGAAAAGGGGTGTGGCGGCTGGCCAGCCAGGACGTGCCCAGGCCGGCCAGCACCACGGCCAGGCCCGAGCCCAGCAGCTTGCGCCGCCGCGCCTGGGTGGGGAGCGGGGCCAGCAGCGCCTGGCGGCTGGCATGGTGGACGCCTGCGCTGCTGCGTTGCAGCTGCAACATGGCCGCACCCATGCTGCCTTGCAGCCGGGCGTGCAGATGGTTCCAGGCCTGGCGGTGCAGCGGATCCTGCGCCAGCCATTGCTCTAGGGCCTGCTGCAACTGGGCATCCGCCTGGTGGGGCGGATCCAGGCGCAGTAGCCAGTCCACGGCCTGTTCCAGGGCCCAGCCGGGCAGTGCAGGTGTGGGCGACATCACCACAGCGGCTCGGGCAGGGTGCACAGGTGCAGCAAGGCCTGCTTCTGGTAGCGCTCGGCCGTGGAGAGGGACACCCCCAGGCGGGTGGCGATCTCGCTGTGGCTCAGGCCGTCGAGCTGGCGCAGCAACAAGGCCTGGCGCACCTTGGGCGGCAGACCGCCCAGCCAGAGATCCAGGGTGTGAATGGCTTCGCACACCAGGGCATAGTCCTCGGCCGAGGGGGCCAGTGCGGGCGGCTGCTGGGCCAGGGCATCCAGCCAGGCCTGTTCCAGCTCGCGCCGGCGCCAGAAGTTGTAGAGCACCCGCTGCGCCAGGGTGGTCAGGTAGGCGCGCGGCTCCAGGATGGCCTGGGCCTGGCGGCCGGTAATGACGCGCACAAACGTGTCCTGGGCCAGATCCGCCGCCTGATGGGAATCCCCGAGCCGGCGGCGCAGCCAGCCGTGCAGCCATTTGCCGTGGTCGACATACAGGGTGTGGACCGGATCGGTGGTGGCAGGCGCGGACATGGGAGTAGATGAATGCAAATGAGAGCTTTTCTCATTATATGGTGGTGCCGCGCCTTGCGGCGGCCTGCGCCGGTGCGGGGGCGGGGTGTTGCCTGGCTGCTACATCCAGCCGGCTTCGGCCATGGACAGTGCCGCACCGGGGCCGACGATCACATGGTCTAGCACGCGCACATCCACCAGGGCCAGGGCGGAGGTCAGGGTGCGGGTCAGCTCCTTGTCGGCCGGACTGGGCTGCACGCTGCCACTGGGGTGGTTGTGCGACAGGATCACGGCGCCGGCCTGGTGGTGCAGGGCGCGCAGCACCACTTCGCGGGGGTAGACCGCGGTGGCGGTGAGGGTGCCGCGAAACAGCTCTTCGAGCGCGATCAGCCGGTGCTGGCTGTCCAGAAACAGCGCGGCAAACACTTCGTGCGGGCGTGGTGCCAGATGCAGCTGCAGGTAGTGCTGCACCGTCTGCGGGTCAGTGAACACGGTGCGCTCGCGCAGCTGCTGGGCGGTGGCGCGCTTGGCCAGCTCCATCACGGCCAGCAGCTCGGCACGCTTGGCCGGGCCCAGCCCCTTGATGCGGGCCAGATCCTGGGCGTTGGCATTCAGCAGACCGGCCAGTCCGTCGAACCCGCCCTGGGGCAGGCCCGTCTCCGGGTGGCGGCCTGGGGCATCGAGCAGGCTTTGCGCCAGTTGCAGCACCCCGCAGCCCGCCAGGCCGGTGCGCAGCAGAATCGCCAGCAGCTCGGCGTCGGCCAGTGCGGCCGGGCCGCGGGCCAGCAGTTTTTCACGGGGTTGGGCGTCTGTGGGCAGGTCTTTGAGGGCCATGGGCAGTGCGGTCGGACCACGCTATGCGCGTGGATGCTGCGGGGGCATGTGCGGCTTTTTACAATAGCGGCAGATTAACGGGACATCCATGACGACCACCACCCACGCATCCGCGCCCACCGTACAGCCGGGCTCCTTCCTCACACTGCATTACCGTCTGGCCGGTCCGGCCGGTGACGTGATCAACACTTTCAGCGAAAAGCCCGCCACCTTGTCGCTGGGCGCGGGTGAGCTCTCGCCTGCGATGGAAGAGCAGCTGCTGGGCCTGGCCGAAGGCACGCACACCACGTTCGAGCTGCCTGCGGGCGCTGCCTTTGGGGATCGCAACCCCGACATGGTGCAGTGGGTGGCGCGCAAGCTGATGAACGAGCTGGGCGACCCGCACGAACAGTACAGCGCCGGCGATGTGGTGCAGTTTCCCACGCCCGACGGCCTGGGTCAGTACGCCGGTGCCGTGGTGCAGGTGCGCGAGGACGGCGCCGTGCTGTTCGACTTCAACCACCCGCTGGCCGGCCAGCCGGTGACGTTCGAAGTCAAGATCATCGGGGTGCTCTGAGGTGCAGGGCGCCAAGGAAATCCTGATGGCCGAGCCGCGCGGCTTCTGCGCCGGCGTGGACCGTGCCATCGAGATCGTGGAGCGCGCACTGGCCAAGTTTGGCGCACCCATCTACGTGCGCCACGAGATCGTGCACAACACCTTTGTGGTCAACGACCTCAAGGCCAAGGGCGCCATCTTCATTGAAGAACTGGACGAAGTGCCGCCTGGGGCCACCCTGATTTTCAGCGCCCATGGCGTGAGCAAGGCCGTGCAGCTGGAAGCCCAGGCGCGCGGTTTTTCCATCTTTGACGCGACCTGTCCGCTGGTCACCAAGGTGCATGTGGAAGTGGCCAAGCTGGCCAAGGAAGGCTACGAGTTCCTGATGATCGGCCACAAGGGCCACCCGGAAGTCGAAGGCACCATGGGCCAGCTCTCCGAAGGCATCCACCTGGTGGAAGACGAGGCCGATGTGGCTACCGTGGCGCCGCGCCAGACCGAAAAGCTGGCCGTGGTCACGCAGACCACGCTGTCCGTGGACGATGCCGCCGGCATCATGGCGGCCATCAAGCTGCGCTTTCCACAGGTGCGCCAGCCCAAGCAGCAGGATATCTGCTACGCCACGCAGAACCGCCAGGACGCCATCAAGGTGCTGGCGCCGCAGGTGGACGTGGTGATTGTGGTGGGCAGCCCCACCAGCTCCAACAGCAACCGCCTGCGCGAGCTGGCCGCCCGCCTGGGCACGCCGGCCTACATGGTGGACAACGCGGGCGAGCTGAAGGAAGAGTGGTTTGCCAACGCGGCCCGCGTTGGCCTGACGGCGGGTGCATCTGCACCCGAAGTGCTGGTGCACGACGTGATCGCCCGGGTGCGCAGCCTGGGCGCGGTGTCGGTGCGCAAGATGGACGGTATCGAAGAGACGGTGAAGTTCCCCCTGCCCAAGGGCCTGAAGATCGACGCGGCCACGGGGCTGGAGATCGAGGTGCGCAAGACGCCGGAAACCGGGGCCTGAAAAAGGCAGTGCAGGCTGCGGTGGCGGCCTGCTCCTCTTTCAATCTCTCTATCTCTCAAGATCAGGACGTCCCATTTTTTGGGACGTTCCTTTTTGAGGGAATCCAGCCGCCGCATGGGCCAGCCGGCGGCAGGCAGTTTTCAGCGGTGCATGGCCAGGGTCAGCGGCACCGGGCGGTGGCGCAGCAGGCCCTTGGCGGCGCAGGCGCTGGTCACCACGGCCAGCACCAGGCTGGCGCGCCAGGTGGCGGCGCCCGACAGGCTGCTCCACCAGGTCAGCACGGCCAGCGCCAGGGCGGCCGCTGCGCTGCCCAGCATCAGCAAGGCCAGCGCAGCGGCGCGCGCCGGATTGGGCGCCTGGCGGTCCAGCGGCCAGAAAGCCAGGGTGGCGGTGCCCAGCAAAGCCAGCAGACAGAGCGTGAACATGGTCCTTCCTCCCTTTAACAAGTCTCTGCAGTATGCAGTGCAAGCCAAATGCGCACAGCCTGCTATGGATTGATCGCGTTGTCTTTACAGGACTGCCCGTAGCGCATCAGCTCCACAGATCCAGAGGCGGGTCGCTGGCAATCGCCTTGAGCAGGTCGGTGCGCGAGATGAAGCCGGCCAGGTGGCCCTGCTCATTGGTCACGGGCAGGCCGGGCAACCCATTGTCCAGCAGCACACTGGCCACGCGGCGTAGGTCGGTGTCTTCCGCCACGGTGGGCACGGGCGTCACCATCACCTCAGACACCGGGCGGCGCGCCAAGGCAATGGCGTCGCGCACCGCACCGGGGGTGGGCAGCAGGTCCAGTGGGGCCATGTCGGCACGCAGCAGCAAGCCGATCACCTGCTGGGCATCGTTGAGCACCGGCGCCTGGCTGACGCGGTGCAGAGCCAAGGTCTGCCAGGCATCGTTGACCATGCTGCGCGGCGAGACGGTGAGGGCGCCGCGTGTCATCACATCCCGTACCAGGCTCAGCGGGCGGCGCTCTTCCTTGGGGCCTTGTGCGGCGCTGGCGTAGGCCGACACCGCACTTTGCGCCGGCGCGCGGCGCAGCGTGGTCTCGGTGGACGGTTGCGGCAACAGGGTGCTGGAATCGGTGTCGGTGTCGGCTACCAGCGTGTTCAATGCCTGGGGGCGCTGCACGCGGCGTACCGGGGCGATCTGCGACAGCCGTTCCGGCCCGCCGTGGTACATGGGGCCGTTGATGCCGAATACATAAAACATGGTGTCTCCCTCGTGCTGGTCGGTCTGTGCGCGCCATGGGCCGTCCATTGCAGTGCGCTCTCCATGCTATCGGCATCTGCGCGCTTTTCTTGTGCCCGGTTTCGCTGACAGTCCGGCTTCGCATCTGGCGGGGCAGGTCGGGGAAAGCGGGGGGTGGGGCCATGCCGGCGCAGCATGCAAGCCACTGCGGCGCGCGCAGCGGCGGCGGCGCCACTAAAATCGCGCTCTATGCTCGACATTCAACTTCTCCGCAAAGACCTGGACTCGGTCGTCGCCCGACTGCTGACCCGCAAGAACCCCCAAGCCTTCCTGAACGTGGAAGCCTTCAAGGCACTGGAATCGGAACGCA
The DNA here is from genome assembly GCF_030056555.1 of Comamonas sp. 17RB. NCBI lineage: Bacteria > Pseudomonadati > Pseudomonadota > Betaproteobacteria > Burkholderiales > Comamonadaceae > Comamonas > Comamonas sp. 17RB. The sequence continues at coordinate 56,194 of NZ_JASHHY010000006.1, forward strand.
AGTCCATCCAGACGCGCACCGAGGAACTGCAGTCCAAGCGCAATCAGCTGTCCAAGCAGATCGGCATGCTGATGGGCAAGGGTGAGAAAGACGCCGCCGAAGCCGCCAAGGCCGAGGTGGCCGCCATGAAGACCGAGCTGGAGCAGTCCGCCGCACGCCTGGAACAGATCCAGACCGAGCTGCAGGCCATGCTGGTGGCTGTGCCCAATCTGCCGCACGCCTCCGTGCCCGTGGGTGCGGATGAGGAAGGTAATGTGGAAGTGCGCCGCTGGGGCACGCCCAGGACGTTCGACTTCGACATCAAAGACCATGTGGACCTGGGCACCCCCCTGGGCCTGGACTTTGAATCCGGCATCAAGCTCAGCGGTGCCCGCTTCACCGTGATGAAGGGCCAGATCGCCCGCCTGCACCGCGCGCTGGCGCAGTTCATGGTCGATCTGCAGACCGAGGCCCATGGCTACACCGAATGCTATGTGCCCTACATCGTCAACAGCGACTCGCTCAAGGGCACGGGCCAGCTGCCCAAGTTCGAGCAGGATCTGTTTGCAGCCAAGAAGGGCGGGCAGGACGCCGAGCCAGTGCCTGACACCGCCGCGCTGTACCTGATTCCCACGTCGGAAGTGCCGCTGACCAATCTGGTGCGCGATGAAGTGCTGGCCGAAGACCAGTTGCCGATCAAGCTGACGGCGCACAGCCCCTGCTTCCGCTCGGAAGCCGGCTCGTCCGGCCGCGACACCCGTGGTCTGATCCGCCAGCACCAGTTCGACAAGGTCGAGATGGTGCAGATCGTGCACCCCGACAAGAGCTACGAAGCGCTGGAAGAGATGACGGTGCACGCCGAGCAGGTGCTGCAGAAGCTGGGTCTGCCCTACCGTGTGGTCAGCCTGTGCACCGGCGACATGGGCTTTGGCGCAGCCAAGACCTATGACCTGGAAGTGTGGGTGCCTGCCCAGAATGTGTACCGTGAAATCAGCTCGGTCTCCAACTGCGAAGCCTTCCAGGCCCGTCGCATGCAGGCGCGCTTCAAGAATGCCCAGGGCAAGAACGAACTGGTCCATACCTTGAACGGCTCTGGCCTGGCGGTGGGCCGCACGCTGGTCGCCGTCCTGGAGAATTACCAGAACGCGGATGGCTCCATCACGGTGCCGGAAGCACTGGTTTCGTACATGGGTGGCAAAACTTTGCTGAAGGCCTGATTTTTAGGCTACAATAGATGCTTCGACACACCGGAGAGGTGGCAGAGTGGTCGAATGTACCTGACTCGAAATCAGGCGTACGTGAATAACGTACCGTGGGTTCGAATCCCACCCTCTCCGCCAATGCGGCTGTAGCTCAGCTGGATAGAGTACTTGGCTACGAACCAAGGGGTCGTGGGTTCGATTCCTGCCAGCCGCACCAGATACAAGCCCCAGAAACGAAAGTTTCTGGGGCTTTTGTCTATTTGTGAAAGCCTTGCTTTTCAGCGTCATGAAAAACAAGCTTCTTCCAAAGAAATTTGGAATTTCGAAAGTAAGACAATAAAACTGTCCTATAATCGATAGCTTAGCGGCTGTAGCTCAGCTGGATAGAGTACTTGGCTACGAACCAAGGGGTCGTGGGTTCGATTCCTGCCAGCCGCACCAAACGTCAAGCCTCAGAACAGAAATGTTCTGAGGCTTTTTCGTTTTTGGCGTGGGTGCGGCGCGGATGTGTGAAGATGGACAGCCTATGAACAAGGCCTTCACCAAAGAATCCGACGGGGATGACGATGACGATCAGCCCGGCTTGCCGCCTTTGCCCGCAGGTGGCAAGAACTACATGACGCCTGCGGGTTGCCAGCGGCTCAGGGCCGAGCTGCTGGAGCTGATCGACAACGAGCGTCCCAAGATCGTGGATGTGGTGCACTGGGCGGCCAGCAATGGCGACCGCTCGGAAAATGGCGACTATCTGTATGGCAAGAAGCGGCTGCGTGAGATCGACCGCCGCATCCGCTTTCTGACCAAGCGCCTGGAAATTGCCGAAGTGGTGGACCCTGCCGTGCACCATGGCAGCGACCAGGTCTACTTCGGTGCCACGGTCACCTATGCCGACGACGAAGGTGAAGAGCGCACCATCACGATTCTGGGGATTGATGAGGCGGACAGCAGCCAGGGGCAGGTGAGCTGGATTGCGCCGGTTTCGCGTGCCTTGCTGAAAGCGCGCGTGGGGGATGAGGTGCCGCTGCCGACGCCGGGTGGCGTGCGCATGCTGGAAGTGCTGGAGGTGCGCTACCCGTCGCCTGCTGATTAGAGGGCGCTTGCGCAAGCTGCCGTGCCGTCCGGTGGTGGGTGCGGCTGCGTGGGCTCGAGGAAGATGGGCTGTGGTCCACCATGGCTGGCGGGTAATCTGGGCGCGGAGGTGCTGGTGCGGACTGGCGCCAAAACCCGGGACAATGACGGCGGCCTGCGTACCGCCGGTGCCAAAGCGCATGGTTGGTGCTGCCAATGGCCGGTTTCGGGGTGTGCGGTGCCGGTGGTGTGGCGAATAAATGGCCGATTCGGATGGGAGTGCACATGGGTGACAGTCAGCAGCAGCCGCACAGCGAGGCTGCTTTTTTTATGAACCGGGCTTTGGAATTGGCGCAGCAGGCGATGAACCGCACCTCGCCCAATCCACGGGTGGGTTGTGTGCTGGTCAATCCGCAGGGGCAGGTGGTTGGCGAAGGTGCCACGCAGAAGGCGGGTGGCCCGCATGCCGAGGTCATGGCGCTGCGGGATGCCGCAGCACGCGGTCAGCAGGTGCAGGGGGCCACGGCCTACGTCACGCTGGAGCCCTGTGCGCACACCGGGCGGACCGGGCCCTGCTGCGTCGCCTTGTCCGAGGCCGGGGTGGCCAAGGTGGTGGTGGCCTTGCTGGATCCCAATCCCCGTGTGGCGGGGCAGGGCATTGCCCACCTGCGCGCCCATGGCATTGCCGTGGAAGTGGGGGAGGGTGCTGCCCAGGCGCGTGAGCTGAATCTGGGTTTTCTGAGCCGCATGGTGCGCGGCCAGCCGTGGGTGCGCATGAAGGCGGCCACCTCGCTGGATGGGAAAACGGCGCTGCCCAACGGGCAAAGCCAGTGGATCACCGGGCCTGCGGCGCGCGAAGACGGCCAGGTCTGGCGCGCCCGGGCCTGTGCCATCCTGACGGGGGTGGGGACGGTGCTGGCGGACAATCCGCGCCTGGATGTGCGCAGCCTGCCCACGGAGCGCCAGCCGCGTCTGGTGATTGCCGACAGCCAGTTGCGTACGCCGCCCGATGCCGCGCTGTTCGCGGCCGACCGGCAGGTGCTGATCTATGCCGCCCAGGTGCAGGGGGCGCGCGCCGAGGCGTTGCAGGCACGCGGTGCGGTGCTGGTGGAAATGCCGGATGCCCAGGGGCGGGTGGATGTGCCTGCCATGCTGAGGGATCTGGCGCGGCGCGAAGTCAATGAGCTGCATGTGGAAGCGGGTGCCGTGCTCAATGGTGCGGTGATTGCCTGCGGCATGCTGGATGAACTGCTGCTGTATATGGCGCCCAGCTTGCTGGGGCCGGGGGCGGACATGGCGCAATGGGGGCCGCTGACGGATCTGGCCCAGCGCGTGCCGCTGGCATTTCACGATGTGGTGCCGGTCGGTGGAGACCTGCGGGTGCTGGCCCGTGTCCCGGGACGCGACCAATTCTGAGGCTCCGACCCGCTGGAAGGGTTGCGCTGGGGCAGGCGTGCGGCGACTTGTTATAATCGCGGGGTTTTGCATGGTGCAAGACGCACGCAGGCGGCCGTTCCAGCCCTTGCGCAAGTAACCAAAGGCGGCTTTGCGCTGCCTTCCAATAAGGAAAAATCATGATCGCTGCCTCTATCAAGGCTGAAGTTGTCAAGGCCAACGCCCGTGCTGAAAACGACACTGGTAGCCCCGAAGTGCAAGTGGCTCTGCTGACCGCTCGCATCAACGAACTGACCCCTCACTTCAAGCAACACGCCAAGGACCACCACGGTCGTCGCGGCCTGCTGCGCATGGTGAGCCGTCGTCGTAAGCTGCTGGACTACCTGAAGTCCAAGGACGCTGACCGTTACACCGCCCTGATCGCCAAGCTGGGCCTGCGTAAGTAAGCACAGTGCAAGATCAAAACGCCTGAGTTAGCGCGCTAGCTCAGGCGTTTTTTACTTTGGAGTTTGCCCAGACAGAGCGAAGCTGTGTCATTCCATAAATCTGCAAGCTATTGAAAAAATAGCGTTTTGTGCGTTTGTGGAATGGCATCGTGTTCTGTTTGATCTCCAAATCCTGGCTGCAAGCGTGCTTGCGGCCATTCCAACAGGAGTACACACATGACGATGTTCAACAAAGTCACCAAGACCTTCCAATGGGGCCAGCACACGGTCACCATGGAAACCGGCGAAATCGCCCGCCAGGCCTCCGGCGCCGTGCTGGTCAACATCGATGACACCGTGGTGCTGGCCACCGTGGTGGGCTCGAAGATCGCCAAGGCCGGTCAGGACTTCTTCCCTCTGACCGTCGACTACATCGAGAAGACCTACGCCGCCGGCAAGATCCCCGGCAGCTTCTTCAAGCGTGAAGCCAAGCCTTCCGAGCTGGAAACCCTGACCAGCCGCCTGATCGACCGCCCGATCCGTCCGCTGTTCCCCGAAGGTTTCTTCAACGATGTGCACGTGGTCATCCACACCATCTCGCTGAACCCCGAAGTGGATGCCGACATCGCCGCCATGATCGCTGTGTCCGCCGCCCTGTCGGTGTCGGGCATCCCGTTCAACGGCCCCATCGGTGCCGCCCGCGTGGGTTACATCAACGGTGAATACGTGCTGAACCCCGGTCAGACCCTGCGCAAGGATTCGCAGATGGATCTGGTGGTGGCCGGTACCGAATCCGCTGTGCTGATGGTGGAATCCGAAGCCCTGCAACTGCCGGAAGAAGTGATGCTGGGCGCCGTGATGTTCGGTCACGAGCAAGGCAAGATCGCCATCGACGCCATCCACGAGCTGGTGCGTGAAGGCGGCAAGCCCGCCTGGGAATGGACCGCTCCTGCCAAGGACGAAGCCCTGATCGCCAAGGTCGCCGAACTGGGTGAAGCCAAGCTGCGCGATGCCTACCAGCTGCGCAACAAGCAAGCCCGTACGCACGCCTGCCGTCTGGCCTACGCCGACGTGAAGGCCGGCCTGACCGAGCAAGGCATTGCATTCGACGGCGTCAAGGTCGAAGGCATGCTGTTCGACATCGAAGCCCGTATCGTGCGTTCGCAGATCCTGGCCGGTGAGCCCCGCATCGACGGTCGCGACACCCGCACCGTGCGTCCCATCGAGATCCGCAACTCCGTGCTGCCCCGCACCCACGGTTCGGCCCTGTTCACCCGTGGTGAAACCCAGGCCCTGGTGATCTCCACCCTGGGCACCGAGCGCGATGCCCAGCGCATCGACGCACTGGCTGGCGAGTTCGAAGACCGCTTCCTGTTCCACTACAACATGCCTCCCTTTGCCACCGGTGAAGTGGGTCGCATGGGTTCGACCAAGCGCCGCGAAATCGGCCACGGCCGTCTGGCCAAGCGTGCTCTGGCCGCTTGCCTGCCGACCAAGGAAGAATTCCCCTACACCATCCGCGTGGTGTCGGAAATCACCGAATCCAACGGCTCTTCGTCGATGGCATCGGTGTGCGGCGGCTGCCTGTCCATGATGGACGCCGGCGTGCCCATGAAGGCGCACGTGGCCGGTATCGCCATGGGCCTGATCAAGGAAGACAACCGCTTCGCCGTGCTGACCGACATCCTGGGTGACGAAGATCACCTGGGTGACATGGACTTCAAGGTGGCCGGTACCACCAACGGCATCACCGCCCTGCAGATGGACATCAAGATCCAGGGTATCACCAAGGAAATCATGCAGGTCGCCCTGGCCCAGGCCAAGGAAGCACGCATGCACATCCTGGGCAAGATGCAAGAGGCCATGGGTGAAGCCAAGACCGAAGTCTCCAGCTTCGCTCCGAAGCTGTACACCATGAAGATCAACCCCGAGAAGATCCGTGACGTGATCGGCAAGGGCGGCGCCACCATCCGTGCGCTGACCGAAGAGACCGGCACCCAGATCAACATCGAGGAAGACGGCACCATCACCATTGCCGCCACCGACGGCGCCAAGGCCGAAGCCGCCAAGCTGCGCATCGAGCAGATCACGGCCGAAGTCGAAATCGGCAAGGTCTACGAAGGTCCCGTGGTCAAGATCCTGGACTTCGGCGCACTGGTCAACCTGCTGCCCGGCAAGGACGGTCTGCTGCACATCAGCCAGATCGCCCACGAGCGCGTGGAAAAGGTCACCGACTACCTGCAAGAAGGCCAAGTGGTCCAGGTCAAGGTGCTGGAGACTGACGACAAGGGCCGCGTCAAGCTGTCCATGAAGGCGCTGACCGAGCGTCCCGCCGGCATGGAGCGCAGCGAACGTCCCGCCCCGGCCGAGCGTGGTGACCGTGCTCCCCGCCAACCGCGCGAGTTCCGTGAACCCCGCGAGCCGCGTGAGCCCCGCCAGCCGCGTGACCCGGCTGTCGATGCTGACCAACAGCAGCAACAGCAACAGCAGTAATCCCTTCCCGTAAGGGATGCTGCCGGCCGTGGGTGGCTGCAGAGCAATCTGCAGCACCCACGGTTTTTGTGTCAAAAAAGCGCGCTATTGCCGCACAGGTCTTGGACGGTGCCGGCAATGGAGGCCAGAATTTTGTAAAGGACGTGCGCCAAGCATGCAGGCCATAGAAATCAGCCGTTTCGGTCCTCCCGAAGTGCTGCAGCCCTGCGAACGACCCACGCCCCAGCCGCAGGCGGGCGAGGTGTTGATTCGCGTGCGCGCCAGTGGTGTCAACCGCCCGGACGTGGTGCAGCGCAAAGGTGCTTACCCGCCGCCGCCCGGTGCCTCGGACCTGCCCGGTCTGGAAGTGGCGGGTGTCATCGAATCGGGTGATGCAGCCGCCATGGCGGCTGCCGGTCTGGCCGTGGGTGACAGGGTCTGTGCGCTGCTGCAAGGCGGCGGCTATGCCCAGTACTGCACCGTGCCGGTGGGCCAGTGCCTGCCGGTGCCGCAGGGGCTGAGCGACGAAGAGGCTGCGGCGCTGCCCGAGACCTTTTTCACGGTCTGGAGCAATGTGTTCCAGCGGGGCCGCCTGCAGGCGGGCGAAACGCTGTTGATCCAAGGGGGTAGCAGCGGCATTGGCGTCACGGCCATCCAGCTGGCCAAGGCCTTTGGATCCACGGTCATTGTGACTGCGGGTTCGGATGAGAAATGCGCCGAATGCCTGGCTCTGGGTGCCGACCATGCCATCAATTACAAGAGCCAGGATTTCGAGCAGGAAGCCTTGCGCCTGACGGGTGGCAAGGGGGTCGATGTGATCCTGGACATGGTGGCCGGCAGCTATGTGGAGCGCGAAGTGCGCTGCCTGGCGGAAGACGGTCGCCTGGTGGTGATTGCGGTGCAGGGTGGCCTGGAGTCGGGCTTCAATGCCGGCTTGCTGATGCGCCGCCGCCTGACGGTGACGGGAAGCACGCTGCGTCCGCGCAGCGAGGCGTTCAAGGCCGCCATCGGTCAGGAACTGCGGGACAGGGTGTGGCCGCTGCTGGAGCAGCGCCGCGTGCGTCCCATCATCCACAGCCGCTTTGCAGCGCAGGATGCCGCCCAGGCCCATGCCTTGATGGAGTCGGGTCAACTCATTGGCAAGATCGTTTTGACGTGGTGAGCGAACACATGAAGAAGAAGCTGATTGTTGGCAACTGGAAGATGAATGGCGGCCTGCAGGCCAATGCCGAGCTGCTGGCGGGCATCCGCCAGGGGCTGCCGGCCGCGCTGCAGTGCGGCGTGGGTGTGGCCGTTCCGGCGGTCTACCTGGCCCAGGTGCAGGCGCTGGTGCAGGATTCGCCGATTGCGCTGGGCGTCCAGGATGTGTCGCAGCACGAAAAAGGTGCCTACACCGGTGAAGTGTCGGCCGCCATGCTGCAGGAGTTTGGTGTGCGCTATGCCCTGGTGGGGCACAGCGAGCGCCGCCAGTACCACGGCGAAACCGATGCCGATGTGGCGCACAAGGCCCAGGCGGCTCTGGCCAAGGGCATCACGCCGGTGGTGTGCGTGGGCGAAACCCTGGCCGAGCGCGAAGCCGGCCAGACCGAAGCCGTGGTCAAGCGCCAGCTGGCGGCGGTGATCCAGCACGTGGGCCATTGCGTCAGCGAACTGGTGGTGGCGTACGAACCGGTCTGGGCGATTGGCACCGGCAAGACGGCTTCGCCCGAGCAGGCCCAGCAGGTGCATGCCGTGCTGCGTGCACAGCTGGCGGCTGCGACCCAGCAGGGCGATCGCGTGCCGCTGCTGTACGGCGGCAGCATGAATGCCGCCAATGCGGCCCAGCTGTTGGCCCAGCCCGATATCGATGGCGGTCTGATCGGCGGTGCGTCGCTCAAGGCCGCAGATTTTCTGCAAATTATTGCTGCAGCTCAATAAGCTGCAGTGTGAATAGCTACTGATTTAGGAGTGAATGAAATGCAAGCGTTTTCTGGTGTGATTCTGGGCATTCAAATGCTGGCGGCCCTGGGCATGATCGGTCTGATCCTGATCCAGCACGGCAAGGGTGCGGACATGGGCGCGGCCTTTGGCAGCGGCAGCTCCGGCAGCCTGTTCGGGGCTTCGGGCAGTGCCAACTTCCTGTCGCGTACCACCGGCATCCTGGCCGCGGTGTTCTTCGTCTGCACGCTGGCCCTGGCCTACCTGGGCAACACACGCCCTGCCAGCACCGGCAGCGTGCTGGAAAACACGCCTGCCGCCAGCATTCCTGCCCCGGCTGCCGTGAGCAAGGATGTGCCCGCGCCCGTGGCGAATGACGTGCCCGCACCGGTGCAGCAGCCTGTTGCCACAACGGAGCCTGCTCCCGCGAAATAAATTGAAGCAATCCGGAAAATACTTCGATGCAAGTGTTTTTCCGGATAGAATATAGGGATTGCCTGGACAGCCAAAGCCCAGTTAGAGGGGGCTCCTCATGCCATCCGGGTGATCTGAGACGAAAAAAGCCGTCGTGGTGGAATTGGTAGACACGCTATCTTGAGGGGGTAGTGGCGTAAAGCTGTGCGAGTTCGAGTCTCGCCGACGGCACCACACATAACAAGCCTGCCCTGATCAGGCAGTGGTCGGGGCAAGGTCAAGCGGGAAACGCGACCTCAAGATGAACCTCGATCAATACCTCCCCGTTCTCTTGTTCATCCTCGTTGGCATGGCCGTCGGTGTCGTGCCCCTGGTGCTCGGCTACGTGCTGGGTCCCAACCGACCGGATGACGCCAAGAACTCTCCTTACGAATGCGGTTTTGAGGCCTTCGAAGACGCGCGCATGAAATTCGATGTGCGCTACTACCTCGTCGCCATTCTGTTTATCCTCTTTGATTTGGAAATCGCTTTCCTGCTGCCTTGGGCCGTTGCGCTCGAGGACGTGGGCATTGCTGGTTTCGTCGCTGTGCTGATCTTCCTGGCCGTTCTTGTCGTAGGCTTTGCCTACGAGTGGAAAAAGGGCGCCCTGGACTGGGAATAACAGCTGAATTCGAAAAGGAAACACGATGATCGAAGGTGTGATGAAGGAAGGCTTCGTCACCACCAGCTATGACGCTGTGGTGAACTGGGCCAAAACCGGATCGATCTGGCCCATGACGTTCGGTCTGGCCTGCTGTGCGGTGGAAATGATGCATGCCGCCGCGGCGCGCTATGACCTGGCGCGCTTTGGTGCGGAAGTGTTCCGTCCCAGCCCGCGCCAGTCTGACCTGATGATTGTGGCTGGCACGCTGTGCAACAAGATGGCACCGGCCCTGCGCAAGGTCTACGACCAGATGTCCGAGCCGCGCTGGGTGCTCTCCATGGGTTCCTGCGCCAATGGCGGCGGCTACTACCACTACAGCTATTCCGTGGTGCGCGGTTGCGACCGCGTGGTGCCTGTGGACGTGTACGTGCCTGGCTGCCCCCCCACTGCCGAAGCGCTGATCTACGGCATCATTCAGCTGCAGCAAAAAATCCGCCGCACGAACACCATCGCTCGCGTCTAAGGAGTCGAGATGTCTGCTATCGCTATCCATCCCGAAAAGCTTCGGGATCTGGTGGCTGCTGCCCTGGGCGACAAAGCCCGCAGCGTCACTGTCGCGCTGGGCGAGGTCACCGCTGAGGTGCCTGCGGCCCAGTATTACGCTGCCATGCAAACGCTGCGCGATGCGCCCGGCTGCCAGTTCGAACAACTGGTCGACCTGTGCGGTCTTGACTACTCTGCTTACGCTGAAGTGGGTACCGAAGGTGCCCGCTTTGCCGTGGTGTCGCACCTGCTGTCGGTGTCGCTGAACCAGCGTCTGCGGGTGCGTGTGTACGCCGAGGACGATGATTTTCCGGTGGTCGCTTCGGTGAATCCGCTGTGGAGCTCGGCCAACTGGTTCGAGCGCGAGGCGTTCGACCTGTTCGGCATCATGTTCGAAGGCCACGACGACCTGCGCCGCATCCTGACCGACTACGGTTTCATCGGCCACCCCTTCCGCAAGGACTTCCCCCTGTCGGGTCACGTGGAAATGCGCTTCGACGAAGAGCTGGGCCGCGTGGTCTACCAGCCGGTGACGATCGAGCCGCGCGAAATCACTCCGCGCATCATCCGTGAAGACAACTACGGCGGAGGCCTGCACTGAAGGCGCGCGTCGCCTTCTGACGGAAGACCATGGCTGAAATCAAGAACTATTCCCTGAACTTTGGTCCGCAGCACCCGGCAGCGCACGGTGTGCTGCGTCTGGTGCTGGAGCTGGACGGTGAAGTGGTGCAACGTGCCGACCCGCACGTGGGCCTGCTGCACCGCGGGACCGAAAAGCTCGCCGAGCACAAGACCTTCATCCAGTCGCTGCCCTATATGGACCGCCTGGACTATGTGTCCATGATGTGCAATGAGCACGCCTACTGCCTCGCGATTGAAAAGCTGATGGGCATCGACGTGCCCAAGCGTGCGCAGTACATCCGTGTGCTGTTCTCCGAAATCACGCGCCTGCTGAACCACCTGATGTGGCTGGGCTCGAACGGCATGGACTGCGGCGCTTCCACGGTGCTGATGTACACCTTCCGCGAGCGTGAAGACCTGTTCGACATGTACGAGGCCGTCTCCGGCGCGCGCATGCATGCAGCCTACTTCCGTCCGGGCGGCGTCTACCGTGACCTGCCGGACACCATGCCCCAGTTCAAGGCCAGCAAGGTGCGCAATGCCAAGGGCATTGCAGAGCTGAACAAGAACCGCCAGGGTTCGCTGCTGGACTTCATCGAAGACTTCACCAACCGCTTCCCCAAGTGTGTGGATGAATACGAAACCCTGCTGACGGACAACCGTATCTGGAAGCAGCGCATGGTCGGCATCGGCGTGGTGAACGCCGAGCGCGCGCTGAACATGGGCTTCACCGGCCCGATGCTGCGTGGCTCCGGCATTGCCTGGGATCTGCGCAAGAAGCAGCCCTATGAGGTGTATTCGGAGCTGGACTTCGACATCCCCGTGGGCAAGACCGGCGACTGCTACGACCGCTATCTGGTGCGCGTGGCCGAAATGCGCCAGTCCAACAGCCTGATCCAGCAGTGCGTGAAGTGGCTGCGTGCCAACCCCGGTCCGGTGATCACCGAGAACCACAAGGTGGCCCCGCCTGCCCGCGAAGCCATGAAGTCCAACATGGAAGAGCTGATCCACCACTTCAAGCTCTTCACCGAAGGCTTCAAGGTGCCCGAAGGCGAAGCGTATGCCGCCGTTGAGCACCCCAAGGGTGAGTTTGGTATTTACATGGTGAGCGATGGCGCCAACAAGCCCTATCGTCTGAAGATTCGTGCCCCGGGCTTTGCCCACCTGTCCATGATGGACGAGGTGATTCGCGGACACATGCTGTCCGACGTGGTGGCGGTCATCGGCACCATGGATATCGTGTTCGGAGAGATTGACCGATGATTACTGAAGCGACTAAGGCGCGTTTTGCGCGCGAGGTGGCCAAGTACCCGCCCGAGCAGAAGCAGTCTGCCGTGATGGCCTGCTTGACCATCGTTCAGCAGGAACAGGGCTGGGTCAGCCCTGAGAGCGAAGCTGAAATCGGTGACTACCTGGGCATGCCGGCCATTGCCGTGCATGAGGTCACGACGTTCTACAACATGTACAACCAGCAGCCGGTGGGCAAGTACAAGCTGAATGTGTGCACCAACCTGCCATGCCAGCTGCGCGACGGCTACAAGGCTTTGCACCACCTGGAGCACAAGCTGGGCATCAAGATGGGCGAGACCACGGCCGACGGCATGTTCACGCTGCAGCAGTCCGAGTGCCTGGGCGCCTGCGCCGATTCGCCCGTGATGCTGGTCAACGACCGTTGCATGTGCAGCTTCATGAGCAATGAAAAGCTCGACGAGCTGGTGGACGGCCTGCGCGCTGCGGAGGGCAAGGCATGAGCTCCACCATCCTGAACAATCCCGCCGCCAATGCGGTGCTGGCGAAGTTCGCTTCGTCCGGCAACGAAACCTGTTTCCATGGCCGCCACATCAATCCGCAGATCTATGCGGATCTGGACGGCAGCAACTGGTCCATCAAGGACTACGAAGCACGCGGTGGCTACCAGGCCCTGCGCAAGCTGCTGGGCAAGGACGGCGGCGAAGGTCTGACACAGGACCAGGTCATCGCCACCATGAAGGAATCCGGTCTGCGTGGCCGTGGCGGTGCAGGCTTCCCCACGGGTCTGAAGTGGAGCTTCATGCCCCGCCAGTTCCCCGGCCAGAAGCACCTGGTGTGCAACTCGGACGAGGGTGAGCCCGGTACGTGCAAGGACCGCGAGATCCTGATGCACAACCCGCACATCGTGATCGAAGGCATGATCATTGCCGCGTACGCGATGGGCATCTCGGTCGGCTACAACTACATCCACGGCGAAATCTTCGAAGTCTACGAACGCTTCGAAGCCGCTCTGGAAGAAGCCCGTGCCGCCGGCTTCCTGGGCAGCAACATCCTGGGCAGCAGCTTCAGCTTCCAGCTGCACGCCCACCACGGTTTTGGCGCCTACATCTGCGGCGAAGAAACCGCGCTGCTGGAATCGCTGGAAGGCAAGAAGGGGCAGCCCCGCTTCAAGCCGCCATTCCCGGCCAGCTTCGGTCTGTACGGCAAGCCCACGACCATCAACAACACCGAAACCTTCGCGGCGGTGCCCTGGATCATCCGCAATGGCGGTCAGGCCTACCTCGAATGCGGCAAGCCCAACAACGGCGGCACCAAGATCTTCTCGGTCAGCGGTGACGTGAACCTGCCCGGTAACTACGAAGTGCCGATGGGTACGCCTTTCAGCAAGCTGCTGGAACTGGCGGGCGGTGTGCGCACTGGTCGCAAGCTCAAGGCGGTGATCCCTGGTGGTTCGTCCTCCCCGGTGCTGCCGGCCGACGTGATCATGGAATGCACGATGGACTATGACTCCATCTCCAAGGCTGGTTCCATGCTGGGTTCGGGTGCCGTGATCGTGATGGACGATTCGCGTGACATGGTCGAGAGCCTGCTGCGCCTGTCGTATTTCTATTCGCACGAGTCCTGTGGCCAGTGCACGCCCTGCCGCGAAGGCACGGGCTGGCTGTGGCGCGTGGTGAACCGTATCCAGCACGGTGAAGGCCGTCCGGAAGACATCGAGTTGCTGGACTCTGTGTCCGTGAACATCATGGGCCGCACCATCTGCGCCCTGGGCGATGCAGCGGCCATGCCGGTGCGCGCCATGATCAAGCACTTCCGCCACGAGTTCGAAGCGAAGATCCAGAACGCTTCCAAACAGGCTGCCAAGGCCGCCTGATCGCGAGACAAGCATATGGTTGAAATTGAACTGGACGGTAAGAAGGTGGAGGTGGCTGAAGGCTGCATGGTGATGCATGCAGCCGAGAAGGCCGGTACCTACATTCCACATTTCTGCTACCACAAGAAGTTGTCCATTGCGGCGAACTGCCGCATGTGCCTGGTGGACGTGGAAAAAGCGCCCAAGCCCATGCCCGCCTGCGCCACCCCGGTGACGCAAGGCATGATCGTGCGCACCAAGAGCGAAAAGGCCATCAAGGCCCAGCAGTCGGTGATGGAGTTTCTGCTCATCAATCACCCGCTGGATTGCCCGATCTGCGACCAAGGCGGTGAATGCCAGCTGCAGGATCTGGCCGTGGGCTATGGCAGCAGCAGCTCGCGCTACGAAGAAGAAAAGCGCGTGGTGTTCCACAAGGATGTGGGTCCGCTGATTTCCATGGAGGAAATGAGCCGCTGCATCCACTGCACCCGCTGCGTGCGCTTTGGCCAAGAGATCTCCGGCATCATGGAGCTGGGCATGATCCACCGCGGCGAGCACTCGGAAATCACCACCGTGGTGGGCGATACCGTGGACTCGGAGCTGTCGGGCAACATGATCGACATCTGCCCCGTGGGCGCGCTGACCAGCAAGCCTTTCCGCTACAGCGCCCGTACCTGGGAACTGTCGCGCCGCAAGTCGGTGTCGCCACATGACTCCACCGGTGCCAACCTGATCGTTCAGGTGAAGAACCACAAGGTGATGCGCGTGGTTCCGTTCGAGAACGAAGCCGTCAACGAATGCTGGATTGCCGACCGCGACCGTTTCTCCTATGAAGCGCTCAACGGTGCAGACCGCCTGACCCGTCCCATGCTGAAGCAGGGCGGCGAGTGGAAGGAAGTCGACTGGCAGACCGCGCTGGAATACGTGGCCAATGGTCTGCGTACCATCAAGAACGACCACGGCGCCAACAGCGTGGCTGCTTTGGCCAGCCCGCACAGCACGCTGGAAGAGCTGTACCTGGCTGCCGCGCTGGTGCGCGGTGTGGGCAGCGACAGCATCGACTGGCGTCTGCGCCATGCCGAATTTGCCGCCGCACAAGGCGTGCGCTGGCTGGGCATGCCCATTGCCGCCATGAACGAGCTGCAGGCCGTGCTGGTCGTGGGTTCCAACCTGCGCAAGGACCATCCGCTGTTTGCACAGCGCATCCGCCAGGCCGCCAAGAAGGGCTGCCAGGTGTTTGCCATCAATGGCAAGGTGTACGACTGGGCGCTGCCCGTGTCCGCCTCGGTGGTGGCTGCTGCCGACTGGGCGCAGGCGCTGGCCGATGTGGCTGCTGCCGTGGCCCAGGCCAAGGGCGTGGCCTCTCCCGTGCAAGGCTCTGACAACGCAGAAGCGGCCGCCATTGCCGGCGCACTGCTGTCGGGCGAGCGCAAGGCCATCCTGCTGGGCAATGCGGCTGCGCACCATGCACAGGCCGAAAGCCTGCTGGCTCTGGCGCAGTGGATTGGCGAGCAGACCGGTGCCCACGTGGGTTACCTGACCGAAGCGGCCAACACCGTGGGTGCGCAATGGGTCAAGGCCCAGCCTCAGGCCCAGGGCCTGAATGCGGCACAGATCACGGCCGGCCAGGCCAAAGCCGTGATTCTGCTGAACAACGAGCCCGTGTTCGACACGGCTGCCGGTGCCAAGGCCGTCGAAGGCCTGTCCAAGGCAGAGATGGTGGTGACCTTGAGCCCTTTCAAGACCAATCTGGATGTCAGCGATGTGCTGCTGCCGATTGCACCGTTCACCGAAACCTCGGGCAGCTTCGTCAACGCCGAAGGCCGTGTGCAGAGCTTCCACGCCGTGGTCAAGCCACTGGGCGAGACCCGTCCGGGCTGGAAGGTGCTGCGCGTGCTGGGCAATCTGCTGGGTGTGCAAGGCATGGCGTTCGAATCCTCGCAGGACGTGCTGGCGGCAGCTGCCGGCGGCGTGAGCCAGCTGGGTGCCGAGCTGAACAACCGCACAGCCGCCGCTGCGGCCGTGGTGCAGGGTGCTGTGGCCGAACCGGTGGTGGCCAGTATTTACCAACTGGACAGCATTGTCCGCCGTGCGACGTCGCTGCAACTGACAGCCGATGCGCGCCAGGCTCGTGAGGGAGGTGCTGCATGATTGACGCACTCAAGAATGCAGGCGCTGGCCTGATCGCCGCTTCCTGGTGGACCGATGTGGCCTGGCCGGTGATCTGGGTTCTGCTGGGCATCATTGCCATCGTGGCACCGCTGATGATTGCCGTGGCCTACCTGACGCTGTGGGAGCGCAAGTTCCTGGGCTGGATCCAGGTGCGTCCCGGTCCCAACCGCGTGGGTCCCTGGGGCCTGCTGCAGCCGATGGCCGACGGCCTGAAGCTGCTGACCAAGGAACTGATCTTCCCCTCGGCTGCCGCCAAGGGTCTGTTCTATGTCGGCCCGGTGATGGCGATCATGCCGGCCCTGGCCGCCTGGGTGGCGATTCCCTTTGCCCCCGAAGTGGCGCTGGCCAATGTGAACGCAGGTCTGCTGCTGATCATGGCCATCACCTCGATCGAAGTGTATGGCGTGATCATTGCGGGCTGGGCTTCCAACTCCAAGTACGCCTTCCTGGGCGCGCTGCGTGCTTCGGCACAGATGGTGAGCTATGAAATCGCCATGGGCTTCTGCTTCCTGGTGGTCATCATGGTCAGCGGCAGCATGAACCTGACGCAGATCGTGCTGGGCCAAGGCCAGGGCCACTTTGCGAGCATGGGCGTGAGCATCCTGTCGTGGAACTGGCTGCCGCTACTGCCCATCTTCATCGTCTACCTGATCTCGGTCGTGGCCGAGACCAACCGCCACCCCTTCGACGTGGTGGAAGGCGAGTCGGAAATCGTGGCCGGCCACATGGTCGAGTACTCGGGCATGGGCTTTGCCATCTTCTTCCTGGCCGAATACGCCAGCATGTGGCTGGTGTCCATCCTGGCCGTGATCATGTTCCTGGGCGGATGGCTGCCTCCGTTCGACTTCCTGGGCTTCATCCCCGGCTGGATCTGGCTGGCGATCAAGACGTTCCTGGTGGTGTCGTGCTTCATCTGGATCCGTGCAACGTTCCCGCGCTTCCGTTATGACCAGATCATGCGTCTGGGCTGGAAGATCTTTATCCCTGTCACCCTGGTGTGGCTGGTGCTTGTGGGTGCTTGGCTGCACTCGCCGTGGAACATCTGGAATTAAGGCGGGATACGAACAATGTCTGCTGTTGCTGCAACCCCATTCTCCTTGAAGGACTTTCTCAAGAGCTTCATGCTCTGGGAACTGGCCAAGGGCATGGTTCTGACGGGCCGCTACGCATTTTCGCGCCGCGTGACCATTCAGTTCCCCGAGGAAAAGACGCCGCTGTCGCCACGCTTCCGTGGCCTGCACGCCCTGCGCCGTTATGAAAACGGCGAAGAGCGCTGCATTGCCTGCAAGCTGTGCGAAGCCGTGTGCCCGGCCATGGCCATCACCATCGAATCGGATGTGCGTGACGATGGTTCGCGTCGCACCACGCGTTACGACATCGATCTGACCAAGTGCATCTTCTGCGGTTTCTGCGAAGAGAGCTGCCCGGTCGACTCGATCGTCGAAACGCAGATCTTTGAATACCACGGCGAAAAGCGTGGCGACCTGTACTTCACCAAGGACATGTTGCTGGCCGTGGGTGACCGCTATGAAGCCGACATCGCCGCTGCCAAGGCAGCCGATGCCAAGTACCGCTGAAGCGGCTCCTGATCAACCAAGAAGATTCGATCCATGGACGCCAAGACTGGTTTTTTCTATCTCTTCTCGGCAGTGCTGCTGTTTGCAGCCTTCCGAGTGGTTACGGCGCGCAACCCCGTGCACGCCGTGCTCAATCTGATTCTGGCTTTCTCGCAGGCTTCCGCCATCTGGCTGCTGCTGAAGGCTGAATTCCTGGCTATCGCGCTGGTGCTGGTGTACCTGGGCGCGGTGCTGGTGCTGTTCCTGTTTGTGGTGATGATGCTGGACATCCGCATCGACGACGTACGACGTGGCTTCTGGCGGCATTTCCCGCTGGCCGCCGTGATCGGCGCGATCATCACGTTCGAAATGGCACTGGTGGTGATGGGCGGCTTCAGCGGCATGGATGAACCCAAGCCCGTGGCCGATCTGGTGAATGCTGCCGGTCAGGTCATTCCCTATTCCAACACCCAGGCGCTGGGCAAGCTGCTGTACACCGAGTACCTGTACCCGATTGAAATCGCGGCAGTCATCCTGCTGGTGGCCATGATCACGGCCATTGCACTGACGCTGCGCAAGCGCAAAGATAACAAGGCAATCAGCGTTTCCGACCAGGTGCGAGTGCGTGCCCAGGACCGTCTGTCCATCGTCAAGATGCCCAGCACCCAGGCGCCTGTGGCTCCTGTGGAGGAAACCGTTGTGGAGGAGAAGAAGGCATGACGCTCACACTGGGACATTTCCTGACCTTGGGCGCGATGCTGTTCGCGCTGTCGGTTGTCGGGATCTTTCTGAACCGCAAGAACCTGATCGTGCTGCTGATGGCCATCGAGCTGATGCTGCTGTCGGTGAACATGAACTTCGTGGCCTTCTCCCACTATCTGGGTGACATGCACGGCCAGGTGTTCGTGTTCTTCATCCTGACTGTGGCTGCAGCCGAATCGGCCATCGGCCTCGCCATCCTGGTGCTGCTGTTCCGCAACAAGTCCAGCATCAATGCGGAAGATCTCAACACCCTGAAGGGTTGAGTCGCCGGTCTTAGCAAGGTCCAGAAGAATGAGTCAAACCCTCTCTGCATCCATGCTCCTGGCGGTGCCTTTGGCACCGCTGGCGGGCTCCGCATTGGCCGGTATCTTTGGTACAGCCTTTGGCGGCAACAAGTTCGGACGCGGTGCCAGCCGTTCGCTCACCATCTTGGGTGTGCTGGTGGCATTCGTGCTTTCCGCGATGACGTTCCAGTCGGTCGTTTTCGACGGCGCCACCTTCAACCAGGCCATTTACGAATGGATGACGGTGGGCAGCCTGAAGATGGAAATCGGCTTCCTGATCGACAGCCTGACGGCCATGATGATGTGCGTGGTGACCTTTGTGTCGCTGATGGTGCACATCTACACCATCGGCTACATGGAAGAAGATGACGGCTACAACCGTTTCTTCTCCTACATCTCGCTGTTCACCTTCTCCATGTTGATGCTCGTGATGAGCAACAACCTGCTGCAGCTGTTCTTCGGCTGGGAAGCCGTGGGTCTGGTGTCGTATCTGCTGATCGGTTTCTACTTCAAGAAGGAATCGGCCATCTTTGCGAACATGAAGGCCTTCCTGGTCAACCGCGTCGGTGACTTCGGCTTCATCCTGGGCATCGGCCTGATCGCTGCCTACACCGGCACGTTCAACTACTCGGAAATCTTCGCCAAGCTGCCCGAGATCCAGAACACGCTGCTGCCTGGCACGGCCTGGCTGCTGGTGACCGTGACGGCCATCTGCCTGTTTATCGGTGCGATGGGCAAATCGGCCCAGTTCCCGCTGCATGCCTGGCTGCCGGATTCGATGGAAGGTCCTACCCCCATCTCCGCGCTGATCCATGCGGCCACCATGGTGACCGCCGGTATCTTCATGGTCTCGCGCATGTCGCCGCTGTATGAGCTGTCGGACACCGCGCTGAACTTCATCCTGGTGATCGGCTCCATCACGGCCCTGTTCATGGGTATCCTGGGCATCATCCAGAACGACATCAAGCGCGTGATTGCGTACTCCACGCTGTCGCAGCTGGGTTACATGACCATCGCCCTGGGCGTGTCGGCCTACTCGGTGGCCACGTTCCACCTGATGACGCACGCGTTCTTCAAGGCGCTGCTGTTCCTGGGTGCCGGCTCTGTCATCATGGGCATGCACCACAATCAGGACATCCGCTGGATGGGTGGCGTGCGCAAGTACATGCCCATCACCTGGATCACCTTCCTGCTGGGCAACCTGGCGCTGATCGGTACGCCGTTCTTCTCGGGTTTCTACTCCAAGGACGCCATCATCGAAGCGGTACACGCTTCGCATCTGCCCGCGGCTGGCTTCGCCACCTTTGCGGTGCTGGCCGGCGTGTTCATCACGGCTTTCTATTCGTTCCGTCTGTACTTCATCGTGTTTCACGGCAAGGAGCGCTACGACCAGAACCCCGATGCACACCATGACGACCACCATGCCCATGATGACCACCACGACGACCACCACGGCCATGGCCACGATGCCAAGCCGCACGAGTCGCCCTGGGTGGTGACCGGTCCTCTGGTCCTGCTGGCCATCCCGTCGGTGGTGATCGGTGCCATGGCACTGATGCCCATGCTGTTTGGTGACTTCTTCAAGGGCGTGATCTACGTCGACGGCACCAAGCACCACGCCATGGCCGAACTGGCCGCGGACATCCACGGCTGGCTGCCCATGGCACTGCACGGCTTCCAGACTGCGCCGTTCTGGCTGGCTCTGGCCGGTGTGGTGGTGTCCTATGTGTTCTACATGGTCATGCCTGCCATCCCCACGGCCATCAAGTCGTTCTCGCAAAAGATCGGCCTGTACCAGGTGCTGGAAGGCAAGTACGGTGTGGACTGGGTCTACGAAAACATCTTTGCACGCGGCTCGCGTTGCCTGGGTACCGGTCTGTGGAAGGTGGGTGACCAAACCTTGATCGACGGTGTTGTCGTCAACGGTTCCTGGAAGCTGGTGGGCAAGATCGCTTCGGTGGTCCGCTGGTTCCAGTCGGGCTATATCTACCACTATGCATTGGTCATGATCCTGGGCATCTTCCTGCTCATGACTTATTTCGTGTGGCTCAACAAGTAAGGAAGTAGAAAAATGGGATTGTTGAGTCTTGCCATTTGGACACCGATTCTTTTTGGTGTCGTGCTGCTGGCACTGGGACGTGAAAGCCAGGTCCGCGCCGTGCGCTGGCTGGCCCTGATCGGGGCCATCGCCGGCCTGCTGGTGACCTTGCCGCTGCTGTCCGGCTTTGACACGACAACTGCCAACATGCAGTTCGTGGAAAAGTCGCTGTGGATTGAACGTTTCAATATCCACTACCACCTGGGCCTGGACGGTCTGTCGTTCTGGTTCGTGCCGCTGACGGCCTTCATCACGGTGATCGTGGTGATCGCTTCCTGGGAGAACATCACCGAGCGCGTGAACCAGTACATGGGCGCGTTCCTGATCCTGTCGGGTCTGATGGTCGGTGTGTTCTGCGCACTGGACGGCCTGCTGTTCTACGTGTTCTTCGAAGCCACGCTGATTCCGATGTACCTGATCATCGGTATCTGGGGTGGTCCGAACAAGATCTACGCCGCGTTCAAGTTCTTCCTGTACACCCTGATGGGCTCGCTGCTCACCCTGGTAGCGCTGATCTACCTGTACAACAAGTCGGGTGGCAGCTTTGACATCCAGACTTGGCACCAGCTGCCGCTGGGCAGCACGGCCCAGACGCTGATCTTCTTTGCCTTCTTCGCTGCGTTTGCCGTGAAGGTGCCGATGTGGCCGGTGCACACCTGGCTGCCCGACGTGCACGTGGAAGCGCCTACCGGCGGTTCCGCCGTGCTGGCGGCCATCATGCTGAAGCTGGGTGCCTATGGTTTCCTGCGCTTCTCGCTGCCCATCGCTCCGGATGCCGCCCGTGAATGGGCCTGGCTGATGATCACGCTGTCCCTGGTGGCCGTGATCTACGTGGGCATGGTGGCGCTGGTCCAGAAGGACATGAAGAAGCTGGTGGCTTACTCGTCCGTGGCCCACATGGGTTTCGTGACCCTGGGCTTCTTCATCTTCAACGACCTGGGCGTGGCCGGCGGTATCGTGCAGATGATTGCCCACGGCTTTGTGTCGGGTGCCATGTTCCTGTGCATCGGCGTGCTGTACGACCGCGTGCACTCCCGTGAAATCGCCGCGTACGGCGGTGTGGTCAACACCATGCCCAAGTTCGCAGCGTTTGCCCTGCTGTTTGCCATGGCCAACTGCGGCCTGCCTGCCACGGCCGGTTTCGTGGGTGAGTGGATGGTGATCCTGGCTGCCGTGAAGTTCAACTTCTGGGTGGGCATGGGCGCTGCCACGGCACTGATGTTTGGCGCGGCCTACACCCTGTGGATGTACAAGCGCGTCTACCTGGGCCCTGTGGCCAACGACCATGTGAAGGAGCTGCAGGACATCAACTGCCGCGAATTCCTGGTGCTGGGTGTGCTGGCCGTCGCCGTGCTGTACATGGGTATCTATCCCAAGCCCTTCACGGACGTGATGGATGTGTCCGTGGCGCAGCTGCTGCAGCACGTGGCACAGAGCAAGCTCCCCTGACAGGACAGAACTGAGAGATTCGAGATGATTGACAACATCAGCTGGCTTTCGATCTACCCCGAGATCGTGCTCCTTGTCATGGGATGCGTGATCGCCCTGGTAGATCTGGGCGTCAAAAGCCCACGCCGCACAGCGACCTATGTGCTGACCTTGCTGACGCTGGCCGTGGTCGCCGTCATGCAGGCCATGTATGCCTCCAGCGGCAATACCTTCTACGGCTGGGGCAACATGGTGGTCTCCGACGCCATGGGCAACTGGCTCAAGTGCTTCGCCACTGTCGCCATGATGGTGACCCTGGTCTACGGCCGTCCCTACGCGGGCGACCGGGGCATGCTGCAAGGCGGCGAGTTCTTCACGCTGTCCATGTTCGCGCTGCTGGGCATGTTCATCATGATTTCCGGCAACAACTTCCTGCTGATTTACCTCGGCCTGGAATGTCTGACGCTCTCCAGCTACGCGCTGGTGGCGCTGCGCCGCGACCATGCCACTTCCACCGAAGCGGCGATGAAGTACTTCGTGCTGGGTGCCATGGCTTCCGGTTTCCTGCTGTACGGCATGTCCATGCTCTACGGTGCCACCGGTTCGCTGGACATCGGTGAAGTCTTCAAGGCCATCAACTCCGGCCAGATCAAGCACCAGGTGCTGGTCTTCGGTCTGGTGTTCATCGTGGCTGGCCTGGCCTTCAAGCTGGGTGCCGTGCCTTTCCACATGTGGGTGCCTGACGTGTACCAGGGCGCTCCCACCGCCATCACCGCCATGATCGGTGGCGCGCCCAAGCTGGCCGCTTTCGCCATGGTGATGCGCCTGCTGGTGGACGGCCTGCTGCCGCTGGCCATCGACTGGCAGCAGATGCTGGCCGTGCTGGCGATTGCTTCGCTGCTGGTGGGTAACCTGGCTGCCATCATGCAGACCAACCTCAAGCGCATGCTGGCCTACTCGACCATTGCGCAAATGGGTTTTGTGCTGCTGGGCCTGCTGTCCGGCGTGGTCAACGGCAACGTGAACCCTGCCAACGTGGAAAGCGCCTACAGCTCCGCCATGTTCTATGTGGTGACCTATGTGCTGACCACCCTGGCTGCGTTCGGCGTGATCCTGCTGCTGTCGCGTGAAGGCTTCGAAAGCGAAGAGATCTCCGACCTGGCCGGCCTGAACCAGCGCAGCCCGCTGTATGCCGGCGTGATGGCCGCCTGCCTGTTCTCCATGGCCGGTATCCCTCCGCTGGTGGGCTTCTACGCCAAGCTGGCCGTGCTGCAGGCCCTGGTGGCTTCCGGCCAGGCGCTGTACATCGGTCTGGCCGTGTTCGCGGTGGTGATGTCGCTGATCGGCGCCTTCTACTACCTGCGCGTCGTCAAGGTCATGTACTTCGACAAGCCGCTGACGGCGACCAGCGTGTCCGCTCCGTTCGACGTGCGTGCCGTGCTGACCGTCAATGGCGCCCTGGTGCTGCTGCTGGGCATCTTCCCCAGCGCACTGATGTCCCTGTGCGCTGATGCGATAGTGCGCGCCCTGGCGTCATGAGGCTTTAAAATCGAAGCGTGACCCAAACTGCTTCTATCTGGCTCGTGATATTGGCTGCCCTTGTGGCAGCCAATTTGCCTTTTCTGAATGAGCGCTGGCTGCTGGCCGGCCCCGTGGCCCGTGGCCACGCCAAGCCCTTCTGGGGGCGACTGCTGGAACTGTTCCTGCTGTACCTGCTGGTCGGTGGCCTGGCACTGGCGCTGGAAAAGCGCGCCGGCCAGATCTACCCGCAGGGCTGGGAGTTCTATGCCGTAACCGGCGCGCTGTTCCTGACGCTGGCATTTCCAGGCTTTGTCTACCGCTATCTGGGACAACGCCGCCGCACCCAGGCCTGAGTCGGCCTGCGTGTGCTGAGGAGGGCGACATGAAGGTCTTGGATCTGCGCTGCGAGCAAGGGCATCTGTTCGAAGGCTGGTTCGGCTCGGAAGACGATTTCCAAAGCCAGCTGGCCCGTGATCTGATTGCCTGCCCCGTGTGCAGCAGTGTCCGCATCCACAAAGGCCTCAGCGCCGCGCGCCTGAACCTGGGCGCAGCCACCGCCCCCAGCACGCCAGGGGTACCGGCAGCGCCGGCTGCTGCGGCGTCATCCACCCCTCCTGTCCCGGAAGACCGCCTGCGGGCCGTGCAGGCGGCCTGGCTGCAGATGAGCCGCCGCATCGTGCAGCAGACCGAGGATGTGGGTGCCCAATTCGCCGACGAGGCGCGGCGCATCCACCGGGGCGAGGTGGAGGAGCGCGGCATCCGCGGCCAGGCCACACCGCGTGAGGCGCTGGAACTGCTGGAAGAGGGCATCGGCGTGCTGCCGCTGGCCGTGCCGGATACGTCCAAAGAGACCTTGCAATAGGGCCTGCAGTCCGCATTGCGGGTTCCACTGTGCAAAACGCTCCCTGGGTGGAGCGTTTTTTTATGCCCGCAGCGCGCAGGAAAGCTGCGCCGGGCTGCGCTAACTGACAAAAAGCTGCCGAACTTGTGGCTGGGCGACAGAGCTGGTTGTCCCGTCGGTGCTTGAAAATTCTTCTAACACCTTGTATTTGCAGAGAATTTTGGATTCGTTGGCTGTCTAGGGTTTGTGCTTAGGTTGTAAGTCTTACGCATTAGCCCCAGTGCGGTGACAGAGGGGCCTACGTAGGATGCGCTGCAACATAAGAACATGGATGGTGCGGCCTGGAGACAAGCCACAAGTAGCACTATCCCAACCTTGAAGTGGGACTGCAGCGATGAGCGATGTCATTCTCGAAACCCGGAACCTGACCAAGGAGTTCAAGGGTTTCACTGCCGTGAGCAACGTCAATCTGGACGTTCAGCGCGGCAGCATTCATGCCCTGATCGGGCCCAACGGGGCAGGCAAAACCACGTGTTTCAACCTGCTGACCAAGTTTCTGGTGCCCACCTCGGGCACCATCAAGTTCAACGGCGTGGACATCACCGGCGAGGCGCCGGCGCAGATCGCACGCCGTGGCGTGATCCGCTCGTTCCAGATCTCGGCGGTGTTCCCGCACCTGACGCTGATGGAGAACGTGCGCATCGGCCTGCAACGCCAGCTGGGCACCGAGTTCCATTTCTGGCGCAGCGAGAAGTCGCTGGACAAGCTCAACACCCGTGCCATGGAGCTGCTCACCGAAGTGGGCCTGGAAGACCTGGCCGATGAGGTGACGGTGAACCTGCCCTACGGCCGCAAGCGCGCGCTGGAAATCGCCACCACCCTGGCCATGGAGCCCGAGCTGATGCTGCTGGACGAGCCCACCCAGGGCATGGGCCACGAAGACGTGGACCGCGTCACCCAGCTGATCAAGAAGGTCTCGGCCGGCCGCACCATCCTGATGGTGGAGCACAACATGAAGGTGATCTCCTCCATCGCCGACCGCATCACCGTGCTGCAGCGCGGTGCGGTGTTGGCCGAAGGTCCGTATGAAGAAGTCTCGAAGAATCCGCAGGTGATGGAAGCCTATATGGGCACCACCGACGGCCAATTGCAGGGCGCGCACTGATGGCTGCCCTGCTGCGCCGCTTCGCGCCTTCTCCCCAAGGGGGCTGCCGCTGCGCGGCAGAAGGGGCCTTGCTCGACGCCACGCAACTGGCGCGTGCCGGTTGTGCACGCCGCGCCCGGTGCGCGGTGCTTTGAAGAGATACGCAATGAAGAACAACACAACAACTCCGGCGCTGGAGATCCGCGGCCTGGAAGCCTGGTACGGCGAATCCCATGTGCTGCACGGTGTGGACATCGTGGTCCAGCCGGGTGAAGTGGTGACGCTGCTGGGCCGCAATGGCGCGGGTCGCACCTCCACCATGCGTGCCGTGATGGGGCTGACGGGCAGCCGCAAAGGCTCGATCAAGATCAACGGCCAGGAAACCATCCACCTGCCGACCCACAAGATTGCCCACCTGGGCGTGGGTTACTGCCCCGAAGAGCGCGGCATCTTCTCCAGCCTGTCGTGCGAAGAGAACCTGATGCTGCCGCCACCGCTGAAGACCGGCGAAAAAGGCATGAGCGTGGAGGAAATCTACGAGATGTTCCCCAACCTCGCCGAGCGCCGCCACAGCCAGGGCACGCGCCTGTCGGGGGGCGAGCAGCAGATGCTGGCCGTGGCCCGCATTCTGCGCACCGGTGCACGGCTGCTGCTGCTCGATGAAATCTCGGAAGGGCTGGCGCCCGTGATCGTGCAGGCATTGGCCCGCATGATCACCATGCTGCGCAGCAAGGGCTACACGGTGGTGATGGTGGAGCAGAACTTCCGCTTTGCCGCACCGCTGGCCGACCGCTTCTATGTGATGGAGCATGGCTCCATCGTCGAACGTTTCGAATCTGCGCAACTGCAGGAAAAGATGTCCGTGCTCAATGAGCTGCTGGGCGTATGAGTGTTTCTTGCACCGCAAGAGGCTAGGTAAAAAAGAGAGCTGCTAAGCGCGTGAAGCGTGCCGAGCAGCCTGAAATCAGCATAAATACAAGGAGACCGTAGACCATGCAGAATTTTTCGATGAAAGCCCTCGCTCTGGGTCTGGCCGCTGCAGGCCTGCTGGGTGTGAACGCCCAGGCGCAAGAGAAGGTGAAGATCGGCTTCATCACCGACATGTCCAGCAACTACGCGGACGTGGACGGCAAGAACGGTGCCATCGCCATCCAGATGGCGATCGATGACTTTGGCGGCAAAGTGCTGGGCAAGCCCATCGAGCTGCTGACCCAGGATCACCAGCACAAGCCCGACATTGCCGCCACCAAGGCGCGCGAATGGATCGACACCCAGAACCTGACGATGCTGCTGGGCGGCACCAATTCCGGCGTGGCCCTGGCCCTGGCCAAGGTGGCCAACGAGAAGAAGCGCGTCTACATCAACAACGGCGCCGGTGCCTCGGCCCTGACCAACGAGCAGTGCACCCCCTACACCGTGCACTACGCCTACGACACCGTGGCCCTGGCCAAGGGTACGGGCGCAGCCGTGGTGGAAAACGGCGGCAAGAGCTGGTTCTTCCTGACGGCGGACTATGCCTTCGGTCACTCGCTGGAAGCCGACACCGCTGCCGTGGTCAAGGCCAAGGGCGGCCAGGTGCTGGGCCAGGTGCGCCACCCGCTGAACGCCTCGGACTTCTCCAGCTTCCTGCTGCAGGCACAGAACTCCAAGGCCCAGATCCTGGGCCTGGCCAACGCCGGCGGTGACACCATCAACGCCATCAAGGCGGCGCGCGAGTTCGGCATCAACAAGACCATGAAGATGGCCGGCCTGCTGGTGTTCCTGACCGACATCCACAGCCTGGGTCTGAAGAACACCGAAGGCCTGCTGCTGACCACCAGCTGGGACTGGAACCTGAACGACGAAACCCGTGCCTTCGGCAAGAAGTTCATGGCCAAGACTAAGCGCATGCCCACCGATGTGCAGGCTGCCAACTACTCGGCCGTCACCAACTACCTTAAGGCCCTGGAAAAGTCCGGCACCACCGATGCCGACAAGGTCATGGCCACGCTCAAGAGCACGCCGCTGAAGGACTTCTACGGCCAGGGCGTGATCCGTCCCGATGGCCGCTATGCCCACGACATGTACCTGATGCAGGTCAAGTCGCCCAAGGAATCCAAGGAAGCCTGGGACTACTACAAGGTGGTCACCAAGCTGTCGGCCGACCAGGTGTGGACCACCAAGGCAGACAGCAAGTGCGCTCTCTGGAAGTAAGGCCCACGCGCCGGGCCGTCTGAAGGACGGTCCGGCAGCGGGCGCAGTGTTCGATCGGTAGACCCCTATGAGGAGACAGGCGATGAAGCACAAGCTCGGTAAGTTGGCATTGGCGCTGTGCGCCGCAGGTGTGGCAGTGGGCGCGGCCGCGCAGGAGAAGGTCAAGATCGGTTTCGTGACCGACATGTCCAGCCTGTACGCGGACGTGGAAGGCAAGAACGGCGCGCTGGCCATGCAGATGGCCATCGACGACTTTGGCGGCAAGGTGCTGGGTCAGCCCATCGAGCTGATGAGCGCCGACCACCAGAACAAGGCCGACATCGCCGCCTCCAAGGTGCGCGAGTGGGTGGACACGCAAGGCATCACGCTGATCATGAGCGGCACCAACTCGGGCACGGCCCTGGCGGTGGCGCAGGTGGCCAACGAGAAGAAGCGCGTGCACATCAACAACGGCGCGGGCTCCTCGGCCCTGACCAACGAGCAGTGCAATCCCTACACCATCCACTACGCCTACGACACCGTGGCCCTGGCCAAGGGCACCGGTGCGGCGGTGGTGGAGCGGGGCGGCAAGGACTGGTTCTTCCTGACGGCGGACTATGCCTTCGGGCAGGCGCTGGAAGCCGACACCACCAAGGTGGTGCAGGCCAAGGGCGGTAAGGTGCTGGGCTCGGTCAAGCACCCGCTGAACGCCTCGGACTTCTCCAGCTTCCTGCTGCAGGCGCAGAACTCCAAGGCCCAGATCCTGGGCCTGGCCAATGCCGGCGGGGACACCATCAACGCCATCAAGGCGGCGCGCGAGTTCGGCATCAACAAGACCATGAAGACCGCCGGTCTGCTGGTGTTCCTGACCGATATCCACTCGCTGGGCCTGAAGAACACCGAAGGCCTGCTGCACACCACCAGCTGGTACTGGGATATGAACGATGCCTCGCGTGCTTTCGCCAGCAAGTTCATGGCCAAGACCAAGCGCATGCCCACCGATGTGCAGGCGGCCGACTACTCGGCGGTGATGAACTACCTCAAGGCCGTGCAGGCCGTGAAGACCACCGACCCGGAAAAGGTCATGGCCTACCTGAAGAGCACGGAGCTGAACGACTTCTACGCCAAGGGCCGCATCCGTCCTGACGGTACCTATGCCCACAACATGTACCTGGTGGAAGTGAAGGCGCCCAAGGACTCCACCAAGCCCTGGGACTACCTGAAGGTGCTGCAGACCCTGCCGGCCGACCAGGTGTGGACCACCAAGGCCGAAACCAAATGTGCGCTCTGGAAATAAGCCGCAGCCGCCGCGCCTGAGTGCCTAGGCACCCAGGCTGCGGTCCGGTCCTGTGCCCTGCGGGCGCGGGGCCGGCGCCACCAGGGCATCCCCCCTCTTTTCCCTTTTGTGTCGTTTCCCATGGAAATCTTCGGTGTGTCATTGCCGGGCCTGATGAGCCAGCTGTTGCTGGGGCTCGTCAACGGCTCGTTTTACGCGATCCTGAGCTTGGGCCTGGCCGTGATCTTCGGTCTGCTCAACGTGATCAACTTTGCGCACGGCGCGTTGTTCATGCTCGGGGCGATGGTCACCTGGATGGCCATGAACTATTTCGAGATCAACTACTGGGTCATGCTGATTGCGGCCCCGTTCATCGTCGGGCTGTTCGGTGTGTTCATTGAGCGGTTCCTGCTGCGCTGGATCTACAAGCTTGATCACCTCTATGGCCTGCTGCTGACGCTGGGGCTGTCGTTGCTGATCGAAGGCGTGTTCCGCTCCGTCTACGGCGTCTCGGGCCTGGGCTACGACACCCCTGAGGCCCTGACCGGTGCCACCGACCTGGGCTTCATGATGCTGCCCAACTACCGCGCCTGGGTGGTGGTGGCCTCGCTGGTGGTGTGCGTCGCCACCTGGTATGTGATTGAAAAGACCCGCATCGGCGCCTACCTGCGTGCCGGTACCGAAAACCCGCGCCTGGTGGAAGCCTTCGGCGTCAACGTGCCGGTGATGATCACGCTGACCTACGCCTTCGGCGTGGGCCTGGCCGCCTTTGCCGGCGTGCTGGCTGCACCGGTCTACCAGGTCACGCCGCTGATGGGGCAGAACCTCATCATCGTGGTGTTCGCTGTGGTGGTGATTGGCGGCATGGGCTCCATCATGGGCTCCATTCTCACCGGTCTGGGTTTGGGCGTGATCGAAGGCCTGACCAAGGTCTTCTGGCCCGAAGCTTCCTCCACCGTGGTGTTCTTCATCATGGTCATCGTTCTCCTGATCCGCCCCGCCGGCCTGTTCGGCAAAGAAAAGTAAGCAGGGGCCAGCCACATGAACTCCAAGAAACTCGCTTTTACCGGCTACGGCCTGCTGCTGCTGGGCCTGATCGTGGCCCCCTTCTTCGGGGCCTACCCGGTGTTCGTGATGAAGCTGATGTGCTTCGCACTGTTCGCCTCGGCCTTCAACCTGCTGCTGGGCTACACCGGCCTGCTGTCCTTCGGCCACGCGGCCTTTCTGGGCGGTGCGGCCTACGTGGCCGGCTATTCCATCAAGGCCTGGGCGTTTACGCCCGAGCTGGGCCTGATCCTGGGCACGTTGGCCGGGGCCTTCATCGGTCTGGTGGCCGGCTGGCTGGCCATTCGCCGCCAGGGCATCTATTTCTCCATGATCACGCTGGCGCTGGCGCAGATGCTGTTCTTCGTCTTCCTGCAAGCCAAGTTCACGGGTGGGGAAGACGGCCTGCAAGGCGTGCCGCGCGGCAAGATGTTCGGCGTGATCGACCTGTCCAGCGACCTGACCATGTACTACGTGGCCCTGGTGATCGTGGCACTGGCTTTCCTGCTGATCGTGCGCACCGTGCATTCGCCGTTCGGCCAGGTGCTCAAGGCCATCAAGGAGAACGAACCGCGCGCCATCTCGCTGGGCTATGACGTCCACCGCTTCAAGCTGCTGGCGTTTGTGCTGTCGGCCGCGCTGACCGGCCTGGCCGGTGCGCTCAAGACCGTGGTGCTGGGTTTTGCCACCTTGTCGGACGCGCACTGGACGACCTCCGGCCACGTGATCCTGATGACGCTGATGGGCGGTTTGGGCACGCTGTCCGGCCCTATCGTCGGCTCGGCCGTGGTGGTGGCGCTGGAAAACAAGATCGGCGACTTCGGCAGCTTCCTGGCCAAGCTCACCGGCGTGGAGTGGTTCTCCACCTTGGGTGAATCGGTGACCATCGTCACCGGCCTGATTTTTGTGATCTGCGTGCTGGCTTTCCGCCGCGGCATCATGGGCGAAATCATTGCCTGGCTGACCCGCCGCAAGAACGGGACAGCGTGAGGGGCTGAGGAGACCCTGCTGAAAGGCCTGCGGGCCTTGCACGGACCACGCCACGCACCTGGGTGCGTGGCGTTTGTTTTTTGGGGGGGGAAAGTGTTTCGGCTCCCAGGGGCAGGAGGCGAAGGAGCAGGGGGGGCCGTGCATGCCCGCGCGGAGAGGGCGGCTACCGCCTCCGTTCAGCGTACAACCGGCCCAGACCCCTACATCTTCAGCCGGCTGGCATAGCCCGTCATTTCCAGGTAGCCCCGCCCCACCAGCGGCAGCTGGTCGTCCAGCGCATCGCCCCCGGGGGGCAGCTGCAGCAGATCGCTCAGCCCCTCCCAGTACACGGCGCCGGTGGTGGCGCGGCTGTCCAGTTCCTGGGCGGCCACCTGGGCGCGCACCACATAGCGCCGGCCGGGCGTGTCCACGCGCCAGCGCACGGGGTAGCGGGCCTGGCTGGCCGGGCTGGTCCACCAGGCCAGCGGGGTGAACTGCACCTCCTGGTCGGCAAACACCTGCGGACTGGCACCAGATGTGCGCAGCGAGCCGCCGCCCCACAGGGCCGAGCCATCGCGCCGGCGCAGGTGAAAGGCGGTGAGGGCGCTGCCATCGGTCAGGTTCATGCCGATCCAGTCCCAGCCTTCGGCCTCGGGGTGCATCAGCGCCGTGCTGCATTCGTGGTCCAGCCAGGCACGGTTGTGCAGTGCCGCGGTGGCGTTGGCGGCCACGGGGTCGATGGCCAGCTTCTGGCCGCGCACGGTGATGTGGCCGGTCACGGCCAGCTGGGGCTGGCTGTAGTAGTAGCTGGCCTGCTCCGGCAGAGGGCCTTTGCGGGACAGGCCGCCCCGGCCCTGCAGCAGCACCGGCTGGGTGGTGGCCAGCTCCAGCTCCAGCGCAAAGTCGGCGGCCTGCAGCTTCGCGCTGTAGCGGCTGGCCTGGGCAGCGCTCTGGCCGGGGACAGGCTGGCGGGCCAGGCGCCAGTCCTGGATGTGCACGGCCGTGTCCTCCAGCGCCGCCTCGGCCAGGCCAAAGCCGGCGCGCGCCATGCGCTGGTCGTGCAGCAGCACCTGGCCCTGCACATCACACAGCGCCACATGGGCGAACAGCAACTGCTGGGCGGCAAAGGCGGAACGCAGGCCCTGTGCCGCGTCCACCCGGCTGCGGAAGAACGTCAGCTGAAAACCCCAGGGCCGCCCGCCGGCCTGCACATGGCCGGTGATGTACCACCACTCGGTGCCCAGATCGGGGTGGCTGCCAAAGTCGCGCGGAAAAGCCAGTGTCCTGGCCGGCAGGGCCCAGGCGCTGGCCAGGGGCAGCAGTGCGCCGGCGCCTCCCAGCAACCCCAGTGCACCCAAGGTGCGCAGTGCATGGCGGCGGGGCAGGGACGGCGCGTTCGGCGCAAGAGGGGGCCGTACGCTCATACCCAGCGCTGCACCTGGCCCTGGCGGTCCAGCAATTGCTGCAGCCGGGCCAGTGCCGGGGCCACATCGCCCAGTTGCTGTTGCACCCACTGCGCATCGTGGTAGGTGCACAGATAGCGTTCACCGGCATCGCACAGCAGCGACAGGATGGAGCCCTGTTCACCGCGGTCGCGCATTTCACAGGCCAGGCGCAGCATGGCCACCAGATTGGTGCCGGTGGACGGGCCCACGCGCCGCCCCAGCAGCTGGCCCAGCAACTGCATGGCGGCGATGGATGCCAGGTTGTCCACTTCTTCCATGCGGTCCACCAGCGAGGGAATGAAGCTGGGCTCCACACGCGGGCGGCCGATGCCTTCGATGCGCGATCCGCAGGCGGTGAGCGTGGCATCCCCGGTACGGTGGTAGGCGGAAAACACGCTGCCTTCGGGGTCGGCCACACAGACCTGGGTGGAGAGGCTCTGGTAGCGCACCCAGCGGCCGATGGTGGCACTGGTGCCGCCGGTGCCGGCGCCCACCACAATCCAGCGCGGCACCGGGTGGCGTTCGCGCTGCATCTGGCTGAACATGCTTTGCGCGATATTGTTGTTGCCGCGCCAGTCGGTGGCCCGCTCGGCATAGGTGAACTGGTCCATGTAGTGGCCGCCGGTGTCGTGCGCGATGCTGCGGGCTGCGTCATAGACCTCGGCCGCGCTGTCCACGAAATGGCAGCGCCCGCCGTGGAATTCGATCTGCGCCACCTTCTCGGCCGAGGTGCTGCGCGGCATGACCGCCACAAACGGCAGATCCAGCAGCCGGGCAAAGTAGGCCTCGCTGACGGCGGTGGAGCCGCTGGAGGCTTCCACAATCGTCGCGCCCTCGCGTATCCAGCCATTGCACAGCGCATACAGAAACAGCGAGCGCGCCAGCCGGTGTTTGAGGCTGCCGGTGGGGTGGGTGGATTCGTCCTTCAGATACAGGTCGATGCCGCAGCGGGCAAAGCCGGGCAGGTTCAGCGGGATCAGGTGGGTGTCGGCACTGCGCTGGTAGTCGGCCTCGATGCGGGCGATGGCGTCGTGGAGCCAGCTGGACGGGATGGGGAGAGCGGCTTGCATGGTGCCCATTGTGCAATGGGCGGGAGACCGATCCGGGCCAGGCCGTTGGTGCAGTGCCGTAGTGCGGCATGCCGTGGCGCTATTGCGGACGTACTACCATGGTGTGCGGCCGCACAGACCGGCGGCATGCTCACCGATACCGAAGAAAGGATATAGACATGGCTTTCACCCTGCATGCGGGCAATCCGCCGCTGGACCCCCGGCTGGCACAGGTGCTGGAGTACTGGTTGGGCGCCGAGCAGCCCACCGACGCCACGGCACTGGCGCGCAAGCAGCTGTGGTTCAGCAAGGATGAAGCCGTGGACGAGGAAATCCGCCACCGCTTTGGCGCCGTGATGCAGGAAGCCCTGAGCGGCCGCCTGAACGGCGATGCCGCCACCCCGCTGGGGCGGCTGGCGGTGATCATTGTGCTGGACCAGTTCATGCGCAACGCCCACCGTGGCACGCCCAAGAGCTTTGCCGGCGACCCATTGGCATTGCAGCTGGCGCTGGAGGGCATTGCCCAGGGCCATGACACCGACGACCGCATTCCGCCGGTGGCACGCATCTTTTTCTACCTGCCGCTGGAGCATGCCGAAGACCTGGCCATGCAGCAGCACAGCGTGGTGGCCTTTGAGCAGCTGGCGCAGGAGGCGGGGCCCGACACGCGCGATTTCTTTGCCGTCACCGCCGATTACGCCCACCGCCACCGCGACGTCATCGAGCGCTTTGGCCGTTTCCCCCACCGCAATCCCATTCTGGGACGGGCGAGCACGGCCGAGGAAAAGGTCTACCTGGCCCAGCCCGGCGCGGGCTTCTGAGCACGGCCCGGCATCGCCCGCTCTCACAAGTCCTCGCAAGGCCATGGTGCCGCAGTCGGGTGCATGCCCGCGCTGCGCTGCCTGGCGCGCGGTGCCACGCCTGCGGCATCTGGCTGGTGGTGTACTGCGGGGAATTCCGCCCAGGGTGTGCTCCGGGGACGGACGTGCACACGGATAGCGGTTGGGTCATCTGCAGTCGGTGCAAGTGGATGATTTGAAAGTGTTTTGTGTTGTATCAACCACCCCGTCCGCACCTCGGGAATGGGCTGCCATGGCGGCCATTGCTGGGTAAGATGAAACGGCAGCCCAGGTCAGTCTGTCCTTGGAATGCACCCGGGCCTGCACACCACCCCCCTCTCGCCGACCCAAGCAAAGGAGTGATGATGTTTCCTGAGTTTCGCGAACAGATTGCGGACATGCGCGCCAACGACCGCCATTTCAGCCGCCTCTTCGAACAGCACAATGCGCTGGACCATGAGATCAAGAATCTGGAAGACCGGCGTACGCCCAGTCTGCACACCCAGATTGAAAAGCTCAAAAAGGAAAAGCTGCTGATCAAGGAAAGGCTCTACACCATGCTCAAGGGCTGTACCAGCGGTACTGCGCCTGCGTGAGATGGTGCAGCGCCTGCAGCGCTGGCGCTGCGTGCCCGGTGTCCGCGCGTGCACCACGGTGCACAGGCGGGCAGGGGACATGACCTTGCTGCGGCGCCGTCTTTGCCCGGTAGCCAGGGCTGAAGGCCCGTCTCCCATGTGGGGGCAGCATCCGCCCCAGGGCCGGCGCAAGCGGGTCAACGCCCCATGAAAAAAGGCAGCTTTCGCAAGAAAGACTGCCTTTGTGTTATCGGCTTCCCGTGCTTCCCGGTTCCTGGCCGGTGAAGCAGCGCGGTCAGCGGCCGCGTGGAGCGGTTTCCATGTTGGCTGCCTCCACCTTGCCCGTGTCGGCAGCCGTCTGTGGGCGGCTCTGGGGGATGGCATCGCGGCGGCGCAGTGCCCAGCGTTCGATGGTGTAGAACGACAGGGCGGCCAGGGCGGTGGAGATGACAAAACCCAGCAGCACGGTGACCGGCCAGGCGAATTCCGCACGCAGCCAGCGCACCACGGGGTAGTGCCACAGGTAGATGCCGTAGGACAGCTTGCCGATGTAGACCAGCCAGGGGGCAGACAGCATCTCATAGACCAGTCCCTGGCCGGGCAGCACGGCCAACAGCACCACCAGAGCGGCCATTTCCACCACCGTCAGTCCCCACACCATGGGGCCCATGTCGCCCCATTCCATAGCCATCAGCAGCGGCACGGCCAGCGGAATCCACATCAGGCGCGGCAAGTGCTGCTGCAGGCGCTCCAGCAGCGGGTGGCGGTCCAGCACCAGGGCCGCCAGCAAGCTGCCCAGCAGCAGGCCCGTGGTGCGGGTGTCAAAGCGGAAGAACACCGCATAGAACTCCTGACCCAGCATCACCCACAGCACGCGCCAGGCCCAGCCCAGCACGAACAGGGCCGCAATCGCACGCCACAGCGTGCCCGGGCTGCTGCGGCGGGCCAGCCACAGCAGGGCAATGGGCCAGACCAGGTAGAAATGTTCTTCCACCGACAGCGACCACATGTGCAGCAGCGTGTCCGGGCTGTCGAAGAAGGCAATGCCGTAATCGGCCAGGTACAGCAGCGACACCAGGGCATCGCTGTACACATCCTCCAGATCGGGCCAGACCAGGGGCGCCAGCAGCGCGTAGGCGGCCAGAAACACGGCCAGCGGCGGCATCAGCCGGTAAAAGCGCCGACGGTAGAACTCCCAGAAGTCGACGCGGCCTGTGGCCTGTATTTCCTTGAGCAGCAGCGAGGTGATCAGATAGCCGCTGAGCACGAAGAATAGGTCCACGCCAAAGAATGCGCCGTCGAACATGGGCGCATGGGCGTGGGAGAGGATGACCAGCAGGATGGCGACCGCACGCAGTCCATCCAGTGCGGGGTTGTAGGCCAGCTTCAAGGGGTTCTGGGGCAAAACGCGGCACCTCCTCGGATCGGGCAGCGTGCCCGGTGTGCAAACAGACAAAGTGCAATCCTGCGCAATGCGCGCCATGGACTGCAGCGTGGCGCCAGGGACGCGGCGCCTCAAACAAGGTGTGGGAGTCCTGGTGCAGCATGTTCCGTACCCAGGGGCAGACAATCTGGACCTGTCCGTCTCCCTGCGCAGTGGCAGCGGATGGACGTCCCACAGCAAAAGCGGGGCCTGGGCGGAGCGCGCCAGGAGGCTTTCACGGCATGCAGACTGAGTGCATGCGCAGCCCTGAAGTTCCGCTGTCCGGTATCCGGCACAGCCCGCAGGGGTGGGCGCATTCTAGCGGCAGCACCCGGGCAATGTCGCTGGACTGTACGCAATGTGACAAACGAGACATTCCCGCAAGATGTGCTTGCAAGTGGCTATGGCGAAAGAGATCGCTCGGCCGCCTGGTCCCCGCATGGGTCCCAGATCCGGGCACTGCGTCGGTACCCGGAGGATGGCCTGCCGTTCCAAAGGTTCGTGCCATCGAGCCCGGGAACAAGGGCGCTGTCAGTGTGCCAGCGGCAGCTGCAGCTGTTCCAGCGGCGTGTCGTCGGGCTGGGCCAGCATGCGCTTGAGGGTCTCGCCCATGGGCAGGTTCAGGTTCACGTTCTTGGGTGGAATCGGCTGGGTGAACCATTTGGCATAGAGCTGGTGGATCTCGCCGCTCTTCATCATCTGGCGCAAGGCCGCATCCACGGCTTTCTTCACTTCCGGGTCACGCCGGGTGAACTGGATGGCAATCGGCTCGGCGCCAATCACCTCGCCCACAATCTTCCAGCCCTGCGGGTTCTTGGACTGGGCGATCACGCCTGCCAGCAGGTTGTCGTCCAGTACAAAGGCATCGACGCGGCCGGCTTCGAGCTGCAGCATGCTTTCAAAATGGTCCTTGCCCATGCGGGTGTCGAACTGGATGCTGTGTGCATCGGCGTACTTGCGCAGAATCTGCACGGCCGTGGTGCCGGTGGTGGCAACCACTTTCTTGCCATTCAGTTGCTGAAAGCTGGTGATGGGCGAATGGGCAGGTACCGCCATGCGCACCTCGCTCACATAGGTGGTCAGACCGAAGGCCACCTGCTCCTGGCGGCGCAGGGTGTTGGTCATGCTGGCGCAGTTGAAGTCGGCCGTGCCGTTGTCGATCAACGGCATGGTGTTCTGGGCTGTCAGCACCATGTACTTCAGCCGGGCCTTGGGCGCAATGGCGTGGATCACCTTCTGGCACAGCTCCAGGTGGTAGCCGGTGAAGGTTTCGTTGGCGTCCAGGGTGTAGACCATGGGAGAGGCGCTTTCGCGCACGCCCACCACCACGGTGCCGCCGTCGCGCCATTTCTGCAAGGTGGCCGACGGCGCGGCATGGACAGACAAGGCACTGGCCGACAGGGCCAGCAGGGCGACAGACCCGGCAAACACAGAACGCATGGCAAAAAAAGGAGGCGCTACCGCGGCAGCGCCTCTCAAAGGAAGTTGGGGGGAGGGCGTCTATTCTTCCAGATGCTTCATACCTTGCAGTGGAATGCTTATGCCCCCGGCCGCGCCGTCGCTGCGGGTGTGGGTGCCGACGCTGCCGGGAAATTACACATCTATGGATGGCGGGCGCCGCAGCAGCGTGTGCGGCCCGCGGATGCCCCGCAGCCGTGGTTCGTCAGCCGGGCTGCCGTGCCGCGGCCTGCTGCAGCTGCTGGTGCGCCGGGCTGTGCAGATCGGCCGGCAACTGGTGTTTGGCCTGCAGGTAGTGGTGGGTGTAGACCTCCAGATACGCTTCCAGAGCCTGGCCGGCGCGCTGGTCGAGCGGGTGGCCGCTCAGCTCCAGGCACAGGGCGGCCACTTCGCTGGTGCAGAAATGGTCGTCGCGTTGGGAGCGGCGCAGGCGGTAGCGGCTGATCTGCTCGGGCTGCAGCCCCAGTACCGGAAAGCGATCCAGATAGGGACTTTTGCGGAACATCTTGCGCGCTTCGGGCCAAGTGGCGTCCAGCAGGATGAACAGCGGCCTTTTTGCTGCAGCCGCACTGGCGGCTTCGCCGTCGTGGCCGGAAACCGGAGCCGATGGCGCGGGGGGCAGTGTCTGCACGGCGCGTTCGGGCGGCTGCACATATTCGCTGGGGAAGACCACATAGGGCTGCCACTGCGGATCGGCCAGCAGCGCCTCCAGGGCCGGATCGATGGCGGTGCGCGCCCAGCCGAAGGCCCAGGTGGACTGCACCACATCGGCGATCAGCCAACCGGTGTTACTGGGCTTGAGCGGTTCGGCGTCGTGCATCAGCAGACAAAAGCCGGCGTGGGTGGGCAGGTCGGGGCGCAGCGCACAGATGCAGTGGCTGGGCCGCAGGCGGCAGCCTTCGCAGCGTTCGCCCTTGGGGCCGCCCCGGGCCAGAAATGGCCGGGTGCTGCGCGCCAGTCGGGCGTCGCGCAGGCGGGCGACCGCATGGGGCGCCACCTGCGGCGGGGTGGTGGCGGAGGGGCTGGCGTGCGGGGACGCCATGCAAGAGGACGGATCAGAGGAAAACGGCACGCTCGCGATTGTCCGCGCAAAGCGGGCCGCACCGGCGCGCATGGGCATGGGGCAGTGCAGAGGCCACCACCGCGGGGGGGGGGGGCCGTGCATGCCTGGGAGAGCAAGGAATGGAGCGTTCAGCCGCCCAGGCATTCCAGCTCGAACAGCGGCAGTTCGGCCTGGCGGCTCAGCCACACGCCGCCGCCCAGTTCCTTGCAAAAAGGCTGCAGGCCACGGCGGTACAGTTCGGCGCGGTGGCGGTACAGGCGGGGGTCGGTCAGCTCTTCGTCGATGATGTCGCGCTCATAGTCTTCGCGCGCCACGGCCTCGATGTACAGGCCCCCGCGCGTGAGACGGCCCAGATTGGCCAGGGCCTTCTTGAGGTCGGCCGGGCTCAGATAGGGCAGCACGCCCTGACAGATCACCAGATCAAACGGCTGGCCGTCGGCCGGTTGCCAGTCCACCACCGAGCCCTGGGCCCAGCCATAGCGTTCGCACAGATAGCTGCTGAACTCCACGCCCTGGTAGCTGGCGCCGGGGAAATGCTGCTGCACCGCATCCCGCCACAGGCCGATGCCGCAGCCCACATCCAGCACGCGGTGCACGGGTACGCGCAGATACGCCAAGTACGAGCAGACAAACGCCCCCAGCCGCCGCGCGTGCTCGGGATCGATCACGCTGGTTTTCTTGTCGAAGTAAAAGCGCTGGTAGTACGCCTCGTCAAACCACTCGCCGCTTGCTGATTGCACGCAGTTTCCTTTGCTGAAGCGCCCATGCGCTGTGGCGGCCGAGTATGGCCCAGGCCGTCTCCACGCGTGGGGCGCTGCGGTATTGCGCACGGCACTGCCGGTGCAGGCTGCCGGGACGAGGGCGGAAGGCATGCACGGCCCCGGGATGGGGCAGACGGACGGGCGGCCGAGCGGGATGCACGGGTTTGCCCGGAAATGGGGCAGGGAACGGGTCAGGCCGGCCTGCGCAGACCGCAGGGTTCTGTCACAAAGAGCCGCTTGCGCGCAGGTTTTGTGCATATTTGAAAAACAGTCTGCACGATTATATAGGCTACCATAAAACCATTATTAATTCAATCTGATAAATACCTATGCGCATTTTCCATGGTGGAGAATGAAGCAGGTAATTTGTTCAGCAAAATCAGCCACCTGCCTGCGCTGGGTGCTATTTGATTTATTGAAATCTGAATAATTTGAATATTCCCTGGAAGGCCTCGCCATTCAAAACTCCAAGGGATATTCAACATGGTTTCTCGTCGCCAATTCCTGGCCGCTGCGGCATTGCCAGCCGCCTTGCCGCTGGCACCCACGGTCTGGTCCCAGTCCAATGTGGTGCGCTTGGTGGTGGGCTTTGCCGCCGGTGGTGCGGCCGATTTTGTGGCCCGCCAGCTGGCGCAGAATCTCCAGGCCGAACTGGGCGCCACCGTGGTGGTGGACAACCGCCCTGGTGCCGGCGGGCGCATTGCGGTGGATGTGGCCAAGAATGCCAAGCCCGATGGCCTGACCCTGCTGGTCACGCCTGGCTCCATCCTCACCATCTACCCCCATGTCTACGATAAGCTCAGCTACCAGCCGCTGCGCGACCTGGTGCCGGTGGCCAACCTCTGCGCTGTGCCCTACAGCGTGAACATCGGTCCCGGGGTGCCAGCCTCGGTCACCACGCTCAAGGAATTTGGCCAGTGGCTCAAGGCCCATCCGCAGCAGGCCAGCTACGGATCGCCCGGCGCCGGTACCACGCCGCACTTTCTGGGCGCCATGTTTGCCGCCAGCGCGGGAGTGGACTATCTGCATGTGCCTTATAAGGGCGGTTCGCTGGCGCTGCAGGACGTCATGGGCGGCCAGCTGACGTCCAGCTTCAATGTGGTCAGCGAGGCCGTGCCCCATGCCGCCAGCCCCAAGCTGCGCGTGCTGGCGGTCTCCAGCCCGCAGCGCATTGCCCAGTTGCCCAAGGTGCCGACATTTGCCGAACTGGGCATGAAGGAGCTGACCAGCCAGGAATGGATCGGTCTGCTGGCCCCCAAGGGCACCAAGCCCGAGGTGGCGGCCCGCCTGCACGATGCCGCCAACCGCGCCTTTGCCCAGCCGGCCGTGCAAAAGGCGCTGGCCGAAATGGCGTTTGGCGTGACCACCGGCACCCAGGCCGAATTTGCCCAGTTGCTCAAAGGGGACCTCGATAAATGGGGCCCCGTGGTGCGCAGCACGGGCTTCAAGGCCGAGGCCTGAGGCCCTGGCGCGCAACAGCGGAGCGGCTGCATAGACAGAAAAGCAGGTATGACTTGCATGAAATATGCAACATGGTTATAATTCGCTCCGTTGTTTGCGCAAACAATGCTGATCTCACGCCAGCACGTCGGGCACCCGACGAGAAAAATACAAGTGACAGCTGCAGAGACGTTCTGCCGTAAAACGGTGATCGCGTAAGAGTCATCGTCCAATACTGAAAGCCCGCACCGGTTCGCCGCTGCGGGCTTTTTCACGTCTGATGCCTTGATTTCGATAGCAGCCTGCATTGATCCCGCCAACTAGAACTGGCCCAAACCGCGGAAGTTCTGCTTGGTGCCGGCTGCGGCAGAGGGCCGAGGGGTGTGACGTAAAGTTGTGTGAATTGCGCTGTGAACGGTATGGAGGGCCTTGAAATCTATCTTTTTAAGATATATCTTAGATACATCTAAACCAAGGAATTCACCATGCATCCCCATCACCATCCCCACCACGCTTTCCACAGCCCGCGCGGCATGCACCATGACGGCGGCGAAGGCAGCCGAGGCCACGGCCGCGAACATGGCCACGGCCATGGCGGCCCTCAGCATGGCCCGGGCGCGGAACGCCACCGCCGCGAGCGCATGTTCGAGGCCGGCGGTCTCAAGCTCATTGCCCTGCACCTGATCGCCCAGCAACCCAGCCACGGCTATGACGTGATCCGCGCCATTGGCGAACTGGTCGGCGGCGACTACCAACCCAGCCCCGGCACCATCTACCCCACCCTGAGCTATCTGGTCGACATGGGCCATGCGACCGCCACCGAAGTGGAAGGCGGCCGCAAGCGCTACGCCATCACACCCGAAGGCCAGGCCGCGCTGCAGGAGCAGGATGGCGCGTTGCAGCAGCTGCTGGCCCGCCTGGCCCACGGCAAGGACCGCGAAGCCCGCCAGCGCCCGGCCGGCCTGGTGCGTGCCATGGAAAACTTCAAGACGGCGCTGCGCCTGAAGACCCACGGCCAGCCCGGCGTGCCGGCCGCGCCGTTGACTGACGCCCAGGTGGCGGCCATCGCCGCGATCCTGGACGAAGCCGCGTTGAAGATCGAAAAAGCCTGAAAGCCCGGCCAGGTCGCCGCCCCTTGCGGACGCGGTCAGGCCGTGCCTTCCCGCCACCGCAAGGGCTGCGGCCTATTGCCGCTCCGCCCAGGGCTCGTTCGGCAGGCAGGTTGCGACATAGTCGATGAACGCCTGCACCCGCGCCGGGCGGATGCGTCCCGGTGGCGTGAGGATGTGCAGCGCGATCGGGTCGGCCTGCCAGTCTTCCATCGCCACCTGCAGCTGGCCTGACTGCAGCAGCGGCCAGACCAGAAATGCCGGCTGCAATGCCAGTCCCATGCCTGCCAGCAGGGCGGGGGTCAGCGCCTCGGCATTGTTGGCGTGCAACTGGGCATGCACGACCTGGGTGAATTCGCCCTGCTGCGCATGCCGGAAGTGCCAGGGGGCACCATGGGGCGTGTGGCCGTAGTGCAGGGCGCGGTGCTGCCGCAGGTCGCTGGGATGCCGGGGATGGCCATGGCGCCGAAAGTACGCCGGTGCACCGACCAGCGGCAGCCGCACCCGGCACAGCTGGCGGGCCAGCAGGCTGGAATCTTCCAGGTTGGCAATGCGCAGCGCCAGGTCAAAGCGCTCGGCAATCAGGTCCACCTGGGCATCGCTGAAGTGGACCTGCAGATCCACTTCCGGATGCTGCAGCATGAAGCCCGGCAGCAGGGGCGCCAGCCGCGAGATGCCGAAGGTCATGGGCGCCGCCACGCGCACCTGCCCGCGCAGGCTGGTGGCATGGTCCATGACTTCGGTTTCCACCGATTCACCTTCCTGCAGGATGCGGGTGGCGCGCTCCAGTGCGGCCTGGCCGGCATCGGTCAGCGCCACACGCCGCGAGGTGCGGTGCAGCAGCATGGTCTTGAGGCGGCTCTCCAGCCGGGAGATGGCTTTGGACACCGTGGCCTGCGACAGCGACAGCTCTTGTGCCGTGCGCGCGAATGAACCTGTTTCAGCCACTTTGGCAAAGATGGCCCAGGCTTCCAGATCCGGCAGTTTTTTCATGGGGTGGTAAGTCGCTGTAGGCCGACGCACTGTAAGACTGCAGGCCTCTGGATAGGGTATCGAAAAGTGAAAGCCAGATATTCGATAGCTGTCATCTCGCTGCACATGCGGGGCCACTAGACTTTGCTCCACCATCGCGTCAGCAAAGGATGACACATGATTGAGCGTCGATCGTTGGACAGCCTGGGCGGGGCCAACCATGGCTGGTTGGATGCCAAGCACCATTTCTCGTTTGCCGAGTACCACGACCCCCGGCGCATGCACTGGGGCAGTCTGCGGGTCTGGAATGACGATGCCATCCAGCCTGGCAGCGGCTTTCCCCCGCATTCGCACGGGGACATGGAAATCATCACCTATGTGCGCCAAGGTGCCATCACGCACGAAGACAACCTGGGCAACAAAGGCCGCACGCCAGCGGGGGATGTGCAGGTCATGAGTGCCGGCAGCGGCATCACTCACGCCGAGTACAACCTGGAGCCGGGTGTCACCCGCATCTTCCAGATCTGGATCATTCCCGACCGCCAGGGCGAGAAGCCGAGCTGGGGTAGCCAGGCCTTCCCCAAGGGCGACCGTGCAGGGGAGTTTGTCACGCTGGCCAGCGGCATGGCGGGCGACCACGATGTGCTGCCACTGCGCACCGACGCGCGCGTGCTGGGCGCCACCATCCCAGCCGGAGACAGCGTGGAATACCACTTTGCCCATGCCGACCGCTATGGCTATCTGGTACTGGCCACGGGGGCGGCCACGGTCAACGGCGTGGACTTGCGCCAGCAGGATGGTGCGGCCATCCACGGCGAAACCCGCATCCGGATTACCGCCAGCGAAGACAGCGAAGTCGTGCTGGTCGACGCCGCCCCGTTGCCTTAGCCACAGCCCTGGCGCCTGCGCTTTCACTGCTCTTTTTTCCTTCAACCCTGATTTCCTCAACCTGGAAGGCCTTGCCATGTCCCATCGCAATTACCTGGAAGTTCTGACCCCGCAAAACAGCCAGCTCATCTTCATCGATCAGCAGCCGCAAATGGCATTCGGTGTGCAGTCTATCGACCGCCAGACGCTGAGGAACAATGTGGTGGGCTTGGCCAAGGCGGCCAAGGTGTTCCATATTCCCGTGACCCTCACCACGGTGGAGACGGAAAGCTTCTCCGGCCACACCTATCCGGAGCTGCTGAGCGTGTTCCCCGACCACCCGCTGCTGGAGCGCAGCTCCATGAACTCCTGGGACGATCAGAATGTCCGCGATGCGCTGGCCGCCAATGTGGCCAAGGGGCACAAGAAAATCATCGTCTCGGGTCTGTGGACCGAGGTCTGCAACAACACCTTTGCGCTGTCGGCCATGCACGATGCGGGCTACGAGATCTACATGGTGGCCGACGCATCGGGCGGCACGTCGCTGGATGCACACAACTACGCCATGCAGCGCATGGTGCAAGCGGGTGTGGTGCCGGTGACCTGGCAGCAGGTGCTGCTGGAGTGGCAGCGTGACTGGGCCAAGCGTG
Source organism: Comamonas sp. 17RB (assembly GCF_030056555.1). Taxonomy (NCBI): domain Bacteria; kingdom Pseudomonadati; phylum Pseudomonadota; class Betaproteobacteria; order Burkholderiales; family Comamonadaceae; genus Comamonas; species Comamonas sp. 17RB. Next base: position 100,891 of record NZ_JASHHY010000006.1, read on the forward strand.
ACACCTACAACGCCGTGATGGACATCGTGCGCGAACACTCCGGGGCGTACGGCATGGGCGTGGATTACTGCTACACCATGGTGCACAAGGCGCCGGAGCGTGTGCAGCATGGCGGCACCATCGGCCCCAACCCTGCCCAGCCATAAAACCACCGGCGGTGGCTGCGCCACCACCATCTCCCCCCCGCACGTTGCACCCTGTTCCCTGCAGGGTGCAGGACAGCAATTCCCATCCGCACCAGCCCGGGCTGGGTGCAGGGAGGCCCTTCCATGAAACTCTATGTGCTCTCGCTGGCAGCAGGTCTGCTGGTCGGTGTCGTCTACAGCCTGCTCCAGGTCCGCTCGCCTGCACCACCTTTGGTGGCTCTGGTCGGTCTGCTGGGGATTTTGCTGGGCGAGCAGATCGTGCCCATAGGCAAGCAACTGCTGGCGGGCACGGCGTTCGGTACGGCATGCACCGCATGCCAGGCCGATGACCATGTCCTGGGGCAGCTGCCCGGCAAAAGCCGACCGGCGGCCACGGCCACACCGCACGACACCCACCCAGATTCCTGATCCATTTCCTTTCATGACCACGCGCCGCAAAGTCATCACCTCCGCAGCAGGCCTGGCGGCAGGCGGTATGCTGGGTTGCCGTTCGCTCCCCCATTCTTCGCAAGGACCCGCCATGCCCCACAGCCCCCCCGACGTCATCTTTCACAGCGGGCGGATCACCACGCTGAACAAGGGTCAGCCCGTTGCCCAGGCTGTGGCCGTCAAGGATGGCAAGTTCACCGCGGTGGGCACGGACGCCGAAGTGCTGGCCCTGGCGGGCAGCGGCACACGCAAGATCGACCTGCAGCAACGCAGCGTGCTGCCCGGGCTGTGCGACAACCACACGCATGTGATCCGTGGCGGCCTGAACTACAACTTGGAACTGCGCTGGGATGGCGTGCGTTCGCTGGCCGATGCCATGGCCATGCTCAAGGCCCAGGTTGCCAATACACCCGCGCCGCAATGGGTGCGGGTGGTCGGCGGTTTCACCGAACACCAGTTTGCAGAAAAGCGGTTGCCCACGCTGGCGGAAATCAATGCGGTGGCCCCCGATACGCCGGTGTTTCTGCTGCACCTGTATGACCGCGCGCTGCTGAACGCTGCCGCATTGCGTGCCGTGGGTTACACCCGGGACACACCCGAGCCGCCCGGCGGCGAAATCGTGCGCGACGCCAACGGCAACCCCCTGGGCCTGCTGCTGGCCAAGCCCAATGCCACCATCCTCTACAGCACGCTGGCGCTGGGGCCCAAGCTGCCGTTCGACTACCAGCTCAACTCCACGCGCCACTTCATGCGCGAGCTGAACCGCCTGGGTGTGACGGGCGTGATCGATGCCGGAGGGGGCTCGCAGAATTACCCCGACGATTACCGCGTCATCGAGCAGCTCGACAAGGATGGGCAGATCACCGTGCGCCTGGCCTACAACCTGTTCACGCAGAAGCCCAAGAAAGAGAAAGAGGACTTTTTGCAGTGGACGCAGAGCGTTCGCTACAAGCAGGGCAACGACTACTTCCGCCACAACGGCGCGGGCGAAATGCTGGTGTATTCGGCCGCGGACTTTGAAGACTTCCGCCAGCCCCGGCCCGACATGCCACCGAATATGGAAGGCGAGCTGGAAGAGGTGGTGCGCATCCTGGTGCAGAACCGCTGGCCGTGGCGCCTGCATGCCACCTATGACGAGACCATCAGCCGTGCGCTCGATGTGTTCGAGAAGGTGCACCAGGAGTCGCCGATCAACGGCCTGAACTGGTTCTTCGACCATGCCGAAACCATTTCGGACCGGTCCATAGACCGTATTGCGGCGCTGGGTGGTGGTGTTGCCGTGCAGCACCGCATGGCCTACCAGGGCGAATACTTCATCGAGCGCTACGGCGCCCGGGCCGCCGAAGCCACGCCGCCGATCAAGAAGATTCTGGAAAAAGGCGTCAAGGTGTCCGCCGGCACCGATGCGACACGGGTGGCCTCGTACAACCCCTGGGTGTCGCTGTCGTGGATGGTCACCGGAAAGACGGTGGGCGGCACCCCGATGTACCCCCAGCGCAATCTGCTCGACCGCGAAACCGCTCTGCGCATGTGGACCGAGAACGTGGCCTGGTTCAGCAACGAGGTGGACCAGCGCGGCCGCATCCAGGTGGGCCATTTCGCGGACCTGATCGTGCCGGACAAGGATTACTTCCAGGTGGCGGAGGACGAGATTTCCTTCCTGGTGTCCGATATGACGGTGGTGGGCGGGCGTGTGGTGTATGGCGCGGGCAACTTCCAGCAGCACGATGACAACCCGATCCCCCCGGCCATGCCCGATTGGTCGCCGGTGCGCCGCTATGGCGGGTTTGCGGCCTGGGGCGACCCGGAGGGTGCAGGCCAGAACTCACTGAACCCCACGCGCTACCGCCAGATGGCCGCCGCCTGCGGCTGCGGCACCAGCTGTGGCATGCACGGGCACCAGCACGCGAATTCCTGGGCATCGGGCGTACCCACCTCCGACCCCAAGAGCTTCTTCGGGGCGCTGGGGTGTTCCTGCTGGCTCTGACCAAATGTGCCGTGCCGGCGCCGGCCGGTGCCGGCTTCGTTTTTCTGCATGGCCCGCCGGGCCGGGAGGGGCGATGAATAGTTCGGAAATTTTCTGTGCCGACCCCCTCGCCCATAGGGTAGGGCCTGCGGAGGGCGGGCGGCACTTGGGGCCGCCATCGTTACCGATATCGGCGGTTCAGGCCATCTTCGCGCCCACGTGCGCGGCAGGCCGGGTGCTGCGGCCCGATGGCGCAGCCGCGGCGGGAGTGAGGCGCCTTGGGGCACCCCATTCCTTTTATCCACATTCGGGTCTGGCGGGCGGCATGGTGCCGTCCACCGGGCTGCATTTGCACACGCAACCATGAACGCTTCCATTCCTCCCAGCCCCACACCGCCAGCGGCCAGTGACAGCAGCTTTGCGCCGTTGCGGCAAAAGCTGTTTGCCGTGCTGTGGGTGGCCACCGTCATTGGCAACACCGGCAGCTTCGTGCGCGATGTGGCCAGCTCATGGATCATGACCGACCTGTCGCCTTCACCCACGGCCGTGGCGCTGGTGCAGGCGGCCGCGTCGGCCCCGGCGTTCCTGCTGGCGATTCCGGCCGGTGTGCTGTCGGACATTCTGGACCGCCGCAAGTTTCTGATCTGCATCCAGCTGCTGCTGGCCAGCGTCAGCATCGCGCTGATGACCTTGTCTGCGCTGGGCATGCAGACCGTGTTCTCGCTGGTGGCGTTCACGTTTCTGGGTGGGATTGGCGCCGCGCTGATGGGGCCGACCTGGCAGGCCATCGTGCCGGAGCTGGTGGGGAAGAAAGACCTGAAATCGGCGGTCGCACTGAACTCGCTGGGCATCAATATCTCGCGCGCCGTGGGCCCTGCGCTGGGGGGCATGGTGCTGGCGGGCCTGGGTGCGTCTGTCGCCTATGGCGTGGATGTCATCAGCTATGTGTTCGTGGTGGCTGCGCTGTTGTGGTGGCCGCGCCCCAAGTCCGGGCAAGACGATCTGACCGAGCGTTTTGCGGGGGCCTTCCGTGCCGGCTTGCGCTATGCCCGCGCCAGCCGTGAACTGCATGTCGTGCTGCTGCGCGCATTCCTGTTCTTTGCGCTGGCCAGCTCGGTCTGGGCGCTGCTGCCGCTGGTGGCACGCCAGCTGCTGGGCGGTGGCGCAGGCTTTTACGGCATCTTGCTGGGGGCGGTTGGTGTGGGGGCCATCGGCGGTGCGTTCCTGCTGCCCAAGCTGCGCGCGCAGTTCTCTTCCGACGGCCTGCTGCTGCTGTCGGCCTGCGTCACTGCGGCGGTCATGGCATTTTTGTCCATCGGACCTGCGCAATGGGCGGCAGCGGTCGCCTTGCTGCTGCTGGGCACCGCCTGGATCACGGCGCTGACCACGCTCAACGGCGTGGCACAGGCCATCCTGCCCAACTGGGTGCGTGGCCGCGCACTGGCCGTGTATCTGACGGTCTTCAACGGTGCCATGACTTTGGGCAGTCTGGCTTGGGGCTTCACGGCCAAGGCCATCGGCGTGCCCTACACCTTGCTGGCCGGTGCGGCCGGCCTGGTCGTGATGGGCCTGGTTGCGCACCGCATCAAGCTGCCTCAAGGGGAGGCGGACCTCGTGCCATCCAACCACTGGCCCGAGCCGCTGACGGAGGCCGAAGTGGACAACGACCGGGGACCGGTGATGATACAGATCACCTACCAAGTGGAGCATGCCCAGCAGGCCGCCTTCTTGAAGGCACTGGCCCGGCTGTCTGCCGAGCGCCGCCGCGATGGCGCCTATGCCTGGGGCGTGGTGCAGGACGCCGCGGCGCACAACACCCTGGTCGAGTGGTTCCAGGTCGAGTCCTGGGCCGAGCACCTGCGCCAGCACCAGCGTGTGACGCACCACGATGCCGATGTCCAGGCCGATGTGCTGCAGTACCACAGCGGCAGCGAACCGCCGGTGGTCAAACACTATCTGGCCATCAACCACCCTGCACAGGGACGCATCTGACGGCCCAGGTGGCCGTGGTGTGCAGGGCCTGGCCGGCTTAGCCAGGCGGCGGTGTCAGGCCTTGGGCGGACGGTGCAGCAGGCAGACCTTGTTGCCGTCCGGATCGCGCAGATAGGCCAGGTACATGGCGCCCTTGCCTTCGCCGCGCCAGCCGGGCGGGTCTTCGCAGGTCACGCCACCCGCTGCAATGCCGGCAGCGTGGGCGGCGTTGGCCTGTTCAATGGATTCGGCGGCAAAGCCAAAGGTGCTGCCGTTGCCGATGGTCGCGGGCTCGCCATTGATGGGTTGGGACATGCTGAACGTGCCGCCCGCATGGCGCCAGAACAGGCGGTGGCGGTCCAGTACCCCGGGCTTGGCGCCCAGTGTGCCCAGCAGGGCGTCGTAGAACTTCTTGGCGGCATCCAGGTCATTGGTGCCGAGCATGATGTGGCTGAACATGGTGGTCTCCTTGGTTTTTGGCAAGCCCGAAGCCGGGCTCGATGTGCAATCAGCCAGCCATCGTAATGGGCTTTGCGTCCGGCAGGCGCTCGCTCCTGTCGCCTGGATTCCTCGCACGAAACCCTGTCCCTTCGCCCCGGTTCCTCGGGGCGAGCCGCTCCAGATGGGCTGACGCGGGTGATGGCAAGGAGGGCAGAAGCCACTCCCGCCGCGCTCTACCGCATCCGCCGTGCGCTTGCGTCACGGGTCGATGCAGGCCTCGCTGGCGGGCTCGCGCCGTGGCGGCTTTCAGGGCGTTGTGTCAGCCGCGTTCCACCGGGCGGCTGGGGTCGGAACACCATTCGCTCCAGCTGCCGGCGAACAGCCGGGTGGGGGCATAGCCGGCCACTTCCATGGCAATCAGATTGGGCAGGGCGCTGACGCCGCTGCCGCACTGGTGGACCACGCTGGCGGGGTCTCGGCCCTGCAGCAGTTCGTCGAACTCGGCACGCAGCAGGTCCTTGGGCTTGAAGCGGCCGTCGGCTGCGATATTGCTGGTGAACGGGCGGTTCAGGGCGCCTGGGATGTGGCCGGCCACCGGGTCCAGCGGTTCCACTTCGCCGCGGTAGCGGGCCGGGGCACGGGCGTCGACCACGGTTTGAACGGCGGGCTGGCCCAGGTCACGCAGCACGTCGGCGGCTGTGCTTAGCGTGCGCAGCGGCGGGTGCAGCTCGAAATTGCTCTGGAAGCGGTTGGGCTCTTCCCCTTCGGCCACGGGCAGGCCTGCGGCTTGCCAGTGCTGCAGGCCGCCGTCCAGCACGGCCACGGCATCGTGGCCCGCCCACTTCAGCATCCACCACAGGCGGCCGCAGTAGTTGGCGCCGTTGCGGTCGTACACCACGGCCTGCATGCCGTTGGCAAAGCCCACACTGGACAGCCAGGTGGCAAAGCGTTCGCGGCTGGGCAGGGGGTGGCGGCCACCTGAGGCGGGCTTGCCGCTTTGCTCCACGGCCACATTGCCGTTGCGGTCCGGCAGCCCGTGCTTGGCGCTGAGGGCCAGGTCCAGGTCCGCAAAAACGGCACCGGGGATATGGGCTTGCAGATACTGCTGGCGGCCGGCGGCGGGCTGGGCCAGGTCAAAGCTGCAGTCAAACACCATCAGCGGCTGGCCTTGGGCCTGCAGGGCCTGGAGCTGGGCGGTAGTGATGAGGGTGGTGTAGGTCATGGGCGGTGGCACAGTGCAAACGACAATGCTGCATTGTGCGACAGCCCGCATGCCCGGCGCTGTATCCGCTGATGTGCAGCGGGGAAGGCGGGTTGGGGTCTCAGTGGTTGCTGGAGGGCATGTCGGCGCCCGGCGACGCAGCCGGAGCGGGGGCCGGCTGCGTCGCCCCGCGGGCGCGGAAGATGGAGGCGGCAATGCCGCAGAAGGTGATCAGCACCATGCCGGTCCAGCCGGCAGTGCCCAGGTGGTCGCCGAACAAAAAGATGCTGTAGAGACTGGCGAACACAATGCCCGAGTACTGCAGATTGGCGGCTACCAGCGTGCCCTTGCGGGTCTTGGCGCTGGAGTAGGCCTTGGTCAGCGTGATCTGGCCGCCGGCGGCCAGCACGCCTATGGGCAGCAGCCACAAGGCCTGCTGCCAGCCCGGCCAGTCCGACACCCCCATGAAGACCATGCCGCCCAGGCCCATCAGCGCGGAGCCCAGGCCGAAGTAGAAGACGGTGCGGCTTTCCGGCTCGCCGATGCGGGCCAGCGCGCCCAGCTGCATATAGGCCAGGGCCGAGAGCAGGCCGGAAGACAGGCCGATCAGCGCAGGAGCGGTCTGGTCCTTGGCGAAACTGGGTTGCAGCATCAGCACCACGCCGGCAAAGCCGATGGCGATGGTGATGACCAGCGGAATGTTCAGTGCCTGGCGCTGACCCTGGTAGCTGGGGCGCAGCGTCCAGGCGGCGCCAGCCAGCATGATCACGGCAATCCACAGGCTGCTCATGTAGTTCAGTGTCATGGCGCTGGCCAGCGGGATCTGGGTGAGGGCGTAGAACCAGCAGCCCATGGAGGTGACGCCCACGGCGCTGCGCCAGACATGCATCAGCGGGTGCCTGGTCTTGAGGCTGACACCCTGCGAGGACGACAGCGCCCACAGGATGAGCATGCCCATCAGGCCCCGATAGAAGACGATTTCGGCGGTGTTGAAGCTGTCCGACGCATATTTGATGCACACCCCCATCGTCGAGAAGAGGAATGTACTCATCACCATCCACAGCACTTGCATTGGGTCCGCCAGTCAGAACGAAAAAAAGCTGCCTGCGCTGACAAATTCAGCGCAGGCAGCTTGGGGATGCTAGCAAAAAACTCAAGATCGCGGGACGTGCTCACCCATCGTGGATCGATACCACTCGTGGAAATGCTGCATGCCGTCTTCCATGGGGCTCTGGTAGGGACCCACTTCGTTGTCGCCACGCGCCAGCAGGGCGCGGCGGCCCGCATCCATGCGTTCGCCAATCTCGTCGTCCTCGATGGCGGTTTCCATGTAGGCGGCTTTTTGCGCCTCGACGAATTCCGGCTCGAAGGCCGCGATTTCCTCAGGGTAGTAGAACTCGACCACGTTCATGGTCTGGGTTGGGCTGACGGGGTGCAACGTCGAGACGGTGAGCACGTGCGGATACCACTCCACCATGATGTGGGGGTAGTAGGTCAGCCAGATGGCACCACGGTCGGGCAGCTGGCCGTTGCGGTACTGCAGCAGCACCTCATGCCACTTCTTGTACACGTCCGAACCGGGGTTGCCGAAGCTGGGTGCCACGCCCACGGTCTGTACCGAGTATTCCTTGGCGAACTCCCACGTCAGATCGTCGCAGGTGACGAAATTGCCCAGGCCGGGGTGGAAGGGGCCGACGTGGTAGTCCTCCAGATAGACCTCGATGAAGGTCTTCCAGTTGTAGTTGCACGTGTGCATTTCCACATGGCTGAGCACAAAGCCCTCGAAGCTCAGCTGCTCCTTGAGCTGCATGCCCGCCAGGTCGGCGTGCACGTCGCGCCCATTGGCCTCGAACAGCAGACCGTTCCATTCCTGGAGCGGGTAGTTGTTCAGGTTCAGGCAGGGATCGTGGCTGAAATGGGGCGCGCCCAGCAGTTCGCCGCCGGGGCTGTAGGTCCAGCGGTGCAGCGGGCAGACGATGTTGCCGCCAGCGTGTCCCTTGCCTTCTTCCAGCAGGTTGCCACGCCCTTTGAGCATGATGGCCTGGCGGTGACGGCAGATGTTGGAGACCAGCTCGACCTTGCCGTTGGCATTGCGCACCAGGGCGCGGCCTTCGTTTTCCTGCGGCAGGGCGTAGTAGTCGCCCACATGGGGGACAGAGATGGCGTGGCCCACATAGCGTGGTCCTCGCTGGAAGATGGTTGCCATTTCGCGCTGAAACAGCGCTTCATCGAAATAGCTGGAAACTGGTAGTTGGCTGGCGGCCTGCTGCAGTTGAAGACTTAAATCAGACATGGGTGACCTGACCTAAAGACTCCCCACAGGGAGGGTGCGCGTGCGCACGCGATGAAAAGAAAAACCGGCCATGCGGCTGGCAGGAAGCGGACAGCGCCTTGGCCGGAAAAGCTTCCGGAGGCTGGAGTCCGCCTGGCTGCACAGGCTGTGGGGCCGGTTCGACGGGAATGGGATTATAGGTGGTGGGGTTATTTCCGTTCCCTCCGTATGTGTATTGGCATTTCTGGTTAATGCCAAGCGCTTTGTAAGGGCTTTGTAGCCCGGCAGGGTCGTCCGGATCGGCCCTGGCAGGGGCAGGCTGCACCAGCGCGGGGAATCTGTGGACGTGGGCGACGGCGGGAGGGAGGTGCTGCGCCTAAAATCGATGGTTTTCTTTCACCCGAGCGTTGCCATGCCCAAAAAGGCTTCTCCTGCACCCGATCCGATTGAGACGCCCGACAGCTATGAAGCCGCCGTTGCCGAGCTGGAGCAGCTGGCGGTGCGCATGGAGTCGGGACAGCTGCCACTGAACGACATGCTGACGGGCTACCGCCGTGCCTCGGTGCTGCTGGCGTATTGCCGCGAACAGCTCGACGGGGTGGAAGCGCAGATCAAGGTATTGGACGGCGAGACCCTGAAGAAATGGGCCCAGGAGTGATGGAAGCAATGAGTGAGGACGTGACGGCACAGGCATTCGATCTGAACGCCTGGAGCCAGGTGCAATTGCAGCGCACGGAGGCCGCACTGTCGGCATGGGTGGGGGTGAGTGCGCCTGCCGGTCTGGGTGAAGCCATGCGCTATGCCGTACTGGATGGCGGCAAGCGCCTGCGCCCGTTGCTGGTGCTGGCCGCTTCCGAAGCGGTGCAGGGCAATGCCGAGGCCGCGCTGCGCGCGGCCTGCGCCGTGGAGCTGATCCATGCTTATTCGCTGGTGCATGACGACATGCCCTGCATGGACAACGATGTGTTGCGCCGTGGCAAGCCCACGGTGCATGTGGCGTTCGGCGAAGCCCGTGCGCTGCTGGCCGGCGATGCGCTGCAGGCGCTGGCCTTCGAGTTGCTGACGCCCGAGGGCGAGGCCGTGCCCGACGCCATGCAGGCCCGGCTGTGCCGCCTGCTGGGTGCCGCGGCGGGAGCGCAAGGCATGGCGGGCGGCCAGGCCATCGACCTGGCCAGCGTGGGTCTGCCTTTGAGCGAAGACCAGTTGCGCCAGATGCACCGTCTGAAAACCGGTGCCCTGCTGGAAGGCAGCGTGCTGATGGGCGCGGCCTGCGGACAGGTCGGTGCTGCGACGCTGCAGGCGCTGAAGGACTACGGCGCGGCGCTGGGCCTGGCATTCCAGGTGGTGGACGATGTGCTGGACGTGGTGGCCGATTCCGCCACCCTGGGCAAGACCGCCGGCAAGGACGCCGCCAACGACAAGCCTACCTATGTGTCGCTGATGGGTTTGGATGGCGCCCGCCGCCATGCGGCGGCATTGCTGCAAGAATCACTGGCGGCCCTGGACCGCAGCGGCCTGCGTGATACGCAGGCGTTGCGGGCCCTGGCCCACATGGTGGTGGACCGCTCGCACTGACTGCCAGCGGCACGCTGCCCTCCGGGCTGCAAAGCCCGCCCTATTGATGAAAAACAGCTGCCGAGGCGCCCCGCAAGCGCCGAGGCAGCCCGTAAAAAAAGAGCTGATGACCACCAACGCCTACCCTCTGCTGCAGAAAGTGAATGCGCCTGCCGACCTGCGCGCCATGCCGCGTGGCAACCTGAAGGCACTGGCGTCCGAGTTGCGCAACTATGTGATCGACAGCGTCTCCCAGACCGGCGGCCACCTGAGCTCGAACCTGGGCACGGTGGAGCTGACCGTGGCGCTGCATGCGGTGTTCGACACGCCGTATGACCGCATCGTCTGGGATGTGGGCCACCAGACCTACCCGCACAAGATCCTGACCGGCCGGCGCGAGCGCATGTCCACGCTGCGGCAGCTGGACGGGATTTCGGGCTTTCCCCTGCGCACCGAAAGCGAGTACGACGCGTTCGGTGCCGGGCACTCGTCCACCAGCATCTCAGCCGCACTGGGCATGGCCCTGGCCGCCAAGCAAAAGGGTGAAAACCGCCGCGCCATTGCCGTGATCGGCGATGGGGCCATGACGGCCGGCATGGCCTTTGAAGCGCTGAACAACGGTGGGGTGGCAGACGCCAATCTGCTCGTTATCCTGAACGACAACGACATGAGCATCAGCCCGCCCGTGGGCGCGTTGAACCGCTACCTGGCCCAGCTGATGAGCGGCCAGTTCTACGCCAAGGCCCGGGATATGGGCAAGAGCGTGCTCAAGCAGGTGCCGCCGCTGCTGGAGCTGGCCAAGCGCCTGGAGCAGCAGGCCAAGGGCATGGTGGTGCCCGCCACCATGTTCGAGCAGTTCGGCTTCAACTACATCGGCCCCATCGATGGGCACGACCTGGATTCGCTGATTCCCACGCTGGAAAACATCAAGGGCCTGAAGGGCCCGCAGTTCCTGCATGTGGTCACCAAGAAAGGCCAGGGCTACAAGCTGGCCGAAGCCGACCCCGTGGCCTACCATGGTCCGGGCAAGTTCGACCCGGCCGTGGGCCTGGTAAAGCCGGCCACGCAACCCAAGCAGACGTTCACGCAGGTGTTCGGCCAGTGGCTATGCGACATGGCCGCCAAGGACCAGCGTCTGGTGGGCATCACGCCGGCCATGCGCGAGGGCTCGGGCATGGTGGAGTTCCACCAGCGCTTCCCCGGCCGCTACCACGATGTGGGCATTGCCGAGCAGCATGCCGTGACCTTTGCTGGCGGCATGGCCTGCGAAGGCCTCAAGCCGGTGGTGGCGATCTACTCCACCTTTTTGCAGCGCGCCTATGACCAGCTGATCCACGATGTGGCGCTGCAGAACCTGCCAGTGGTGTTTGCGCTGGACCGCGCGGGCCTGGTGGGGGCCGACGGTGCCACCCATGCCGGTGCCTATGACATCGCCTTTGTGCGCTGCATCCCGAATATGAGCATGGCCTGTCCGGCCGACGAGCGCGAAACCCGCCAGCTGCTGAGCACGGCCTATGCGCAGAACCACCCCGTCTGCGTGCGCTATCCACGCGGTGCCGGCGTGGGTGTCACGCCGCTGGAAAGCCTGGACGGCCTGCCGTTCGGCAAGGGGGAAATCCGCCGCAGCTCGGCCACCAAGAAGATCGCCATCCTGGCTTTTGGCAGCCTGCTGTATCCCGCCCTGGCCGCGGGCGAGGCGCTGGATGCCACCGTGGTCAATATGCGCTGGGCCAAGCCGCTGGACGAGGACCTGCTGCGCCAGGTGGCGGCCGAGCACGATGCGATCGTCACCGTGGAAGAGGGCTGCGTCATGGGCGGAGCCGGCTCCGCCGTGGGTGAGGCGCTGGCTGCCGCCGGCATCACCAAGCCGCTGCTGCACCTGGGACTGCCCGACCAGTTCATCGAGCATGGCGACCCCGCCAAGCTGCTGGCCTTGCAAGGCCTGGACGCTGCGGGTTTGGAGGCTTCCATCCGGGCGCGCTTCATGGCGCCATGACGCCCAGCTGCGCTGCCTGCCGGCATCACGCACCAAGCCGCCTTCGGGGCGGCTTTTTTTGCGCCATTGTTTCGCAGACCGGCGCTGGCGCGCCGCATGCATGACGCTGACACAACACTGAAGACGGGTGCGGGCTATCCCCTGGTTTCGGGGTTAACCCGCGCGGGTCTGGCGTTTTTCCATTCCTACAATGCCGCACGCTCCGCTGCTGTAGCCGGTGTGCTGCAGTGTGTGTAGCCGAAAGTGCAATATTAGGAGAGAAAATGGACCGTCGTTCCCTTATCAAACAGGCTGGCTTGGCTGGCGTATTGGCTGCCGGTGCAGCCCCCGCCGTGCATGCCCAAGCGGCTGTGCGTTGGCGCCTGGCTTCGAGCTTCCCCAAGTCGCTGGACACCATCTTTGGTAGCGCGGAAAAATTCTCTCAAACGGTCAAGGCCCTGTCGGGCGGCAAGTTCGAAGTCTCGGTGCATGCCGCTGGTGAACTGATGCCCGCCTTCGGCGTGGTGGATGCGCTGGAAAACAGCACCATCGAAATGGCACAGACCGCGCCTTATTACTTCACCGGCAAGAACTCCATCTTCGCCTTTGGCTGCGCTGTGCCTTTCGGGCTGACCGCACGCCAGATGGATGCCTGGATGGAGCACGGCAACGGCCGCAAGCTGTTCGATGCCTTCTGCGCCAACTACAACATCAAGAGCTACAGTGCAGGCAACACCGGCACCCAGATGGGCGGCTGGTACCGCAAGGAAATCAAGTCCGTCGCCGACCTGAAGGGGCTGAAGATGCGCCTGGGCGGCGGCCTGTTCGGTGAAGCCATGGCCAAACTGGGCGTGGTCTCGCAGAACATGCCTGCCGGCGATGTGTACCAGGCCCTGGAAAAGGGCACGCTGGACGCCACCGAGTTCGTGGGCCCCTACGACGACCAGAAGCTGGGCTTCAACAAGGTTGCTCCCTACTACTACTACCCCGGCTGGTGGGAAGGTGGCGCGGAGCTGGAGTTCTTCGTCAACGCCAAGGCCTACGCAGCGCTGTCGGCCGAGAACAAGGCGATTGTGGATGCGGCCACCCGTGTGGCGGCCCGTGACATGACGTCCAAGTACGACGCCTTCAACCCCGTTGCCCTCAAGAAGCTGGTGGCCGACAAGACCGTCCTCAAGGCCTTCCCCAAGGACGTGATGGACGCCGGCTACAAGGCCTCGATGGAAGTTTTTGCCGAGCACGAAGCCAAGTCGCCCGAGTTCAAGAAGATCCACCAGGACATGCGCGCCTTCCAGCGCGACCAACTGCTGTGGGAACGCTTCTCGGAGTTCCGCTACAACAGCTACATGGCGTCGATCAAGCTTTGATCGGCGTTCCATGCTGCAACCCGTTCCGCCAGGAGAAGGTTGCAGCATGCACTGCGAGCCGGCATTGCCATCCGATGCACATCGGATGATGGCCGGCTTTTTTGTTCCCTGAATCCGCCGCAGAAGCGGATCAATTTCCCGTAACTTGCGACAACACAAGGAGAGGTAGATGGATCGTCGTTCCGTATTGAAGAATGCCGGCATTGCCGGCGTGCTGGCTGCCGCCGCAGCCCCGGCCGTGCATGCACAACCCGTGGTGCGCTGGCGCATTGCGTCGAGCTTCCCCAAGTCGCTGGACACCATCTACGGCTCGGCCGAAGTGTTTGCCCAGTCCATCAAGGCCATGTCGGGTGGCAAGTTCGAAGTCTCCGTGCACCAGGCCGGCGAGCTGATGCCCGCTTTCAACGTGGTGGACGGTGTGCAGAACGGCACCGTGGAAATGGCCCACACCGCGCCTTACTACTTCTTCGGCAAGAACGAGGTGTTTGCCATCGGCGGTGCCATTCCCTTTGGCATGAACTCGCGCCAGCTGACCTCCTGGATGGTGGATGGCAATGGCTCCAAGCTGATGACCGAGTTCTACGCCAAGTACAACATCGTGCCGCTGCCGGGTGGCAACACCGGCGCGCAGATGGGTGGCTGGTTCCGCAAGGAAGTGAAGAGCACCGAAGACATCAAGGGTCTGAAGTTCCGCGTGGGCGGCTTTGCCGGCAAGGTGCTGGAAAAGCTGGGTGCCGTGCCGCAGAACATCCCGGCCGGTGAAATCTACCAGTCGCTGGAAAAGGGCACCATCGATGCGGCCGAGTGGATCGGCCCGTACGACGACCTGAAGCTGGGTCTGAACAAGGTGGCGCCGTTCTATTACTACCCGGGCTGGTGGGAAGGTTCGCTGAACCTGTCCTTCTACATCAACGACAAGGCCTTCAACAGCCTGACCAACGAGCAGAAAGCCCTGGTCAAGTCGGCTGCCTACGAAGCCCACGTGACCACCCAGGCCCGCTACGACGCCCGCAACCCCGGCGCGCTGAAGCAGCTGGTGGCCGCCAAGGCCAAGGTGCTACCGTTCCCGCAGACCGTGATGGATGCGTCGTTCAAGGCCACCATGGAGCTGTACGCCAGCCTGGACAACAGCAATCCGGACTGGAAGAAGATCTACGCCGACTACCGCAACTTCCAGCGCGACCAGATCCTGTGGTTCCGCTTTGCCGAGTCGCGTTTCGACAACTTCATGTCGGCGCAGAAGATGTGAGCACGCTGTGCGCTGCACACAAAAAAAACCGGGCCATGGCCCGGTTTTTTTTGTGGCAAGGCGGGAGTGCGGTAACTCCCGCTGCGGTCAGTGCTGCAGGCGCTGGCGCACGGCCCAGCCATACAGCAGGCCCAGTACCGCGGCCGTGGCCGATGCGCCCAGAATGCCCATCTTGGCGGCGGCCAGCAGCTGCGGATCGGCAAAGGCCAGCCCTCCGACAAAGATGGCCATGGTGAAGCCGATACCGGCCAGCATGCCCACCAGCACCACGCCTGGCCAGGTCACGCCCTGGGGCATACGACACAGACCGGTTCTGACGGCCAGCCAGGTGGCCAGGAATACCCCGATGGGCTTGCCCAGGACCAGGGCCGCGGCCACCCCCAGCGCCACGGTGGCGGGGCCGGAGGCGGTCAGGTCCACGCCGCCGAACTGCACGCCGGCATTGGCCAGGGCAAAGATCGGCATCACGCCAAACGCCACCCAGGGGTGCAGCAGCGGGGGCAGGCGGAACACGGGGGCCAGCAGATCGCGCTGTGCCGTGGTGGCCACGCGCAGTTCGTGGTGCAGCAGCTGCACATCCACACTCCCAGCCTGGGCCTGAACCTGCACGCGCGACAGCGCTTGCTGTGCCACTTCCAGCTGGTGGCTGGAGGCCGGGCGCAGGGCCACGGGGGTCATCAGCCCCAGCACCACGCCGGCCAGGGTGGGGTGGGCACCGGTTTTCAGCAGGCCCCACCACAGCACGGCGCCGGGCAGCAGGTACAGCCAGGCGCTGGCCACGCCCATGCGGTTGAACAGCAGCACCAGCAACAGGCCGAGGAAGGCGATGCCAAAGCCGCTGTAGTCCAGCCCGCCCGAGTAGAAGAAGGCAATGATCAGCACGGCCATGATGTCGTCGATGATGGCCAGGGCCAGCAGAAAGATGCGCAGCGGTCCTGGAACAGACTTGCCCAGCAGTGCCAGCACGCCCACGGCAAAGGCAATGTCGGTGGCCGTGGGGATGGCCCAGCCGTTGAGCAGCTGTTTGTCACCGGCGGCCAACGCCACATAGATCAGCGCAGGCACGGCCACGCCGCCGATGGCTGCCATCACCGGCAGGCTGGCCTGGCCCAGGCTGGAGAGTGCGCCGTTGTGGATTTCGCGGCGGATTTCCATGCCCACGACCAGAAAGAAGATGGTCATCAGCACATCGTTCACGAAGAAATGCAGATCGGTGGTGACGGACCAGGGTCCGATGGTCAAGGCCAAAGGCGCATGCCAGGTGTCGACATAGCTTTGCGCCCAGGGCGAGTTGGCCCACAGCAGTGCCACGGTGGCGGCCAGCAGCAGCACGATGCCGCTCATGGCCTCGATGTGCAGGACGCGGCCGAGGTGGCGGAGCGCGCTGTCGGTGGCCTGCTGCATCCGGGGGATGCGGGCCGAGGGCGTGGGGAAATCAGGGTGGATCTGGGCAGGGGGCGCGGACAGGCGCGCCTGGCCCATGGGGTCACGGGAGTGCACGGTGGACGGACTTTCGGCAGGGCGTGCGCCGGCGGCCCGACCTGCGCATGAAGATTCACCTGCCGTCACCACCGCATGTGGCGGGCACCCTTAACCATTGTATGCGGCAGGCAAGAATTGGACGCAGATGACCGGGTTGCAGGCCGGAAATGCTTGACAGCCAGCACGCGGCCTGTGGGGGCTTCAGGTGGTACTGGTGCGTCTAAAACAGTAGCAAATTCAATAGATTGGGCAAGGTGTACGGGGTGGCTTTGCTCGCAAGCATGATGTGCCATGTCGTGGGAGGGTGTTCGTGCGGAATGCGAGCACTGCGGCGTCGCCCACAAAAAAGCCCCTGGGCCGAAGCGCAGGGGCTGGTGGTGTGCGAAACGCTGCAGCTTATTTGGGCTGCTCGTTCTTCATCGCGTCTTCCATGGCTTTCATGGGGTCGTCCTCGGCCGGAGCGGCGGGGGCTGCAGCGGCATCGGGGGCGCTGCCTTCCAGCGTGGGGTTCTCGAAGTCGATGGGTGCCGGCATATCGGCTTCCATCTGTTCGCGCACCTTGTCCAGGTCGTAATTCTGCTTTTCGTCCAGACCGCTGGAGACAATGCCGGGGAAGGCAATGATCAGGCCCACCATCAGCAGCTGGATGCACAGGAAGGGGATGGCACCCATGTAGATCTGCGTGGTGGTCACTGGGGCAGTGCGCTTCTTGGTGACCTTGTCGGTGTATTCCTTTTCAGGGGCCACCGAGCGCAGGAAGAACAGCGCGAAGCCGAAAGGCGGGTGCATGAACGAGGTCTGCATGTTCACTGCCAGCAGCACGCCGAACCACACCAGGTCGATGCCCAGCTTGTCGGCCACCGGGGCCAGCAGCGGCACCACGATGAAGGACAGCTCGAAGAAGTCCAGGAAGAAGGCCAGCACGAACACCATGATGTTCACGACGATCAGGAAGCCCAGCTGGCCGCCAGGCAGGCCGGCCAGCAGGTGTTCCACCCACAGCGGGCCGTCCACGCCCTGGAAGGTCAGGCCGAACACGGTGGCGCCGATCAGGATGAACAGCACAAAGCACGACAGCTTGGTGGTGCCGACCAGGGCCTGGCGCAGCAGCTTGTAGTCCAGGCGCTTGCGCAGCAGGGCCAGGATGATGGCGCCCATTGCGCCCATGGCGCCGCCTTCGGTGGGCGTGGCAATGCCCAGGAAGATGGTGCCCAGCACCAGGAAGATCAGCAGCAGCGGAGGGATCAGCACGAAGGTGACCTTCTCGGCCACATGCGACAGCAGGCCCATGCGGGTGATGCGGTTGATGGACGCGGCCACAAAGGCCAGGGCCACGCCAAAGCACATGGCGAAGACGATGGTCTCGTCGGTGGCGACCTTCTCCACCACTTCGCCGGTGAACCAGGTGTGGATGGTTTCCATGTGGTGGGCGGCGAACAGGGACACGCCCACGCACAGCACGGTCAGGGCCAGCAGCGAAGGCAGGCCGCTGGAGCCGTCCTTTTCCTTCAGGCTGCGCGCTTCGGGCGGCAGGGCCGGCACCATGGCAGGCTTGAAGATGGCCAGTGCAAAGATCAGCAGCATGTACATGCCCACCAGCATGAAGCCGGGGACGAAGGCACCCTTGTACAGGTCACCCACGCTGCGACCCAGCTGGTCGGCCAGCACGATCAGCACCAGGGAAGGCGGGATGATCTGCGCCAGCGTGCCGGAAGCAGCAATCACCCCCGATGCGATGCGGCGGTCATAACCGTAGCGCAGCATGATGGGCAGCGAGATCAGGCCCATGGAGATCACCGATGCGGCCACCACACCGGTGGTGGCGGCCAGCATGGCGCCCACCAGAATCACGGCAATCGCTACGCCACCGCGGATGGGGCCAAACAGCTGGCCCACGGTGTCGAGCAAATCCTCGGCCATGCCGCTGCGCTCCAGAATCAACCCCATCAGGGTGAAGAAGGGAATCGCAAGCAGCGTTTCGTTTTGCATGATGCCGTAGATGCGCAGCGGCAGTGCCTGCATCAGGGCTTCGGGCAGCACGCCCAGCTCGATGCCGACCACGGCAAAGAACAGGCCGCAGGCGCCCAGGCTGAAGGCCACGGGGAAGCCGATCAGCAAGAAACAGATCAGCCCCGCGAACATGATCGGGGCCATATTGTTGGCAATGAATTCCATCGCTGTGTCTCCCTCGCTCAGGCACGCTTGGCGCCGGTGCGCTCAGCTTCTTCTTCGGCTTTGCGGATGGCTTCTGCCAGTTCTTCTTCCGCGCTTTTCTCCACGATCTTGACCGTGGGATCGTCAATCAGCCCGGCCAGGAAGGCAATGCGCTTGATGAATTCGGAGATGCCTTGCAGCAGCAGCAGGCCAAAGCCCAGCGGCATCATCAGATAGACCGGCCAGCGGATCAGGCCGCCGGCGTTGCTGGACATTTCACCGGTGCGCAGCGCCTGCAGGAAGAAGGGCGTGCCGTAGTACAGCACGATCAGGCACATGGGGGTCAGGAACAGCGCGAAACCGATCACGTCGATCCACACGCGGGTGCGCAGCGAAAGCTTGGAGTTGATCACGTCCACCTTGACGTGTTCCTTCTCCAGCAGCGTGTAGCCGGCGGCGAGCAGGAAGGAGGCCGCAAACAGGTACCACTGCACTTCCAGGAAGGCATTGGAGCTGGTGTGCAGCACCTTGCGCACGATGGCGTTGAGGGCACTGATGATGGTGGCGCCCAGGATGAGCCAGATGACGTATCTGCCGACCAGCGCGTTGAGCCGGTCTATTCCTCTTGAAAGCTTGAGTAAAGCCTGCATGTTGTCTCCGTATATTGGCGAAGCGTAGAGCGCCTGACCATGTCCCCTCCCGTCGGGCAAACAAGGTTGGCTGACACTTACGAAGGCGCGATTCTACGGAGCACTTTCCGCCGTTTCTGACGGCAGTGTGACGGTGAATTCCCTAGGTGAAGCGTATGTTTGTAGCTATCAAATAAGTAGCAATAAGGGTTAATACGAGGGCTTGATGCAGGTCATTTGGCACTGTCGCCAGGGGCCGATTCGGGCCGCGGCAGCTGCGGGTGCAGGCGGGCCAGGTGGTCCAGCACGCCTTCACAGGCGTCTTCCACCAGGTCCAGCACTTTTTCAAAGCCGGTGCTGCCGCCGTAGTAGGGGTCGGGCACGGTGGCACTGCGGTGGCGGCTGCAGTAAT
This sequence comes from Comamonas sp. 17RB, assembly GCF_030056555.1. NCBI lineage: Bacteria > Pseudomonadati > Pseudomonadota > Betaproteobacteria > Burkholderiales > Comamonadaceae > Comamonas > Comamonas sp. 17RB. Next base: position 120,139 of record NZ_JASHHY010000006.1, read on the forward strand.
GGGTCAGCAGCTGCAGCTTGTGCTGCAAGGCGGGCGGGCATTGCTGTTCCAGACGGGCCATGTTCTCGTGGTCCATGGCCAGAATCAGGTCGTGGCGGCGAAAGTCTTCGGGCTGCACCTGGCGTGCACGCAGGTCCGACAGGTCGTAGCCCCGGCGCTGCGCATGCTGCCGGGCGCGCTGGTCGGCCGGCTCGCCCACATGGTAGGCATGGGTGCCGCAGGAATCCACCCGCACCAGATCCTGCCAGCCCCGCGCTGCAATGCGGGCGCGCATCACACCATGGGCCGTGGGGCTGCGGCAGATGTTGCCCATGCAGACCATCAGAATGGAAATGCCAGTGTTCATGCGGATTCCGAGATATCGATCCCTGATTGTTATCCTATTTACGCCACATTGATGGCTGTGGATGAGCCATGAGCCGCACATGTGCAAAGGCCCAGGGCCCTGTGCGGGCGGCGTAGATGTTGACCGCTTTCTCCAGTGTTTGCCGCTGCGACACTTTGATGTCTGCATGCACCCCATATCACATTGATGTGCTCACCAAAAAGGGGGGGGTGTGAACGCCGGTGAGAGCATTGTCTGGCTCTGACCAGTGCCAGCAGGTTGGCGCTAAAAACAAAAAACCCACCGGGATGGTGGGTTCTGAAGAACATTGGTGACGAGCGCGGACTATTTCAGCGCGATGTTTTGTCCGTTGATGCTGAGCTTTGTGAATGCCCGCGTGACCTTGTTGACGCTGCAGGAGGCCGTAACACCTGGGTCATTGGCACCACTGGGAGCACTGGCCAGTACGGTGGTGGAGTCCCAGGTGAAAGTGAATTCTGTGCTGGTTTCGGCACCCTCAATGTAGGGTACGTTTGCCAGATTGGAGTCGTAGGCGGCGCGTCGAATCAGCATTCTGCAGGCGTCTAGAGCTTCGACGCTGGGCATGGTCTTGGGCGCGGATGTTGCCGCTGGTCCGTGGTCGATGCTGGCATTGGCTGGTACTTCTCTTTCAGCAGAAGTGAAGGACGCGATCAGCAGGACAGTTGCCACGGTGATACCGATCAACAAAAACTTGCTTGTGCTTTTCTTGGCATGCGTGGTTTTTTGTGCCTTGTCGCCGCCAGTGACTTCTATGTTTTGTTGTTGATATGCAACCATTGTCGTTTACCCGCGTTTCGTCTTGAAACACTCGATATTAACGACAGACGGCTTTTTTTGCCACCCTATTGTTCTCACAAGCAGGCCACTTTGGCATACATCAGAGCATTTGGATCCTCTTGCTGAGACTGTATGCGTGAGGGGGTTGCGTTAAATCGGCCTCAGTTGTACCGACGGTCAGAGTGCCATGCTTCTGTTTTGATAGCAGTGTTAATGCGCTATTGAAGCTGTCCGCATGTTTTCAGATTGGCTTGTCAAGCACGGCTGCGGCTTGTGGGTCAATTTAATAATGTAAATGTGTGCACTTACTCTATGTTGAAGGCCTGCAGCAGTGCGTCCGCAAAGGTGGCGCGGCCGGTGAGTGTCAGGGTCAAGGTCAAGGTGCCAGTGGCAGGCAGGGCGGCATGCTGCAGCGCCAGCGGCTGGCCCTGTACCATTGAACGCAGATCGCGGCCGGTGCTGTCGCCCAGGCTGATGTCGAAGTCCCAGGTGGCGCCTTCGTCGAGTGCGCCACGTTGGCGGGGAAACTGTTGCTCGGCCCAGTGCAGCACCTGCAGCACTTCCGCCTGCAGGGCCGGCCAGCGGTCGGCGGTGACGGTGGCCATGGCATCCCAGGTGGCGCACGCTTCTTCGTCTTCGCTGTAGTCAAAAATCAGGTAGTCCAGGGCGGTGGGCATGGTGTTCGGTGGTGGGGGAGACGGCTGTTATTGTGGAGCAGGCGGCCGTCTGTTTTCTAGAATGTGCCGTTGCCCTGGCGCTGTGTTCGCGCCTTCGCACGTTCATGCCGGCCCGGTGGTGGCGGCTCCTGCTTCTGTTGCCTTTGTTGTGTGTCCATGCCTTCTCCACTTGATTTCCCGTCCTCCCGCCACCTGCATGTGCAGGGCCTGCAATTGGGCCATGGCGCATGGCAGCTGTGCCGGGACTGGAGCCATGTCTGGACGCCGGGTCTGCATTTGCTGCGCGGTGGCGACGGTGCCGGCAAAAGCAGCCTGCTGCGCGCGCTGGCCGGGGCACAGCCGCCACGTGCAGGGAAGGTGGCGTGGTCCGACCGGGCGCCGGTGCCGGGCGATGTGTTCTGGGTCGATCCCCGTTTTCCGGAGCAGCAGGGCGCCACCACCGGCACTCCCCTGCAGTGGGCGGCCCAGCAGGCCCGGGCCTATCCGCGCTGGAACGTGGCGCAATGGCAGGCGCACACCGCACAGTGGCAGCTGCAGGCGGATGTGGCCAAGCCCTGGCATGCGCTGTCCACCGGCACGGCCCGCAAGCTGTGGATGGCGGCAGCGCTGTCCAGCGGCGCGGATCTGGTGCTGATCGATGAGCCGGTCGCCGGGCTGGACCGGCCTTCCATTGCCTATCTCCGCCAGGCGCTGGCACAACGTGCCCAGGGCACGCAATGGGTGCTGGTGGCTCACTTTGATGATCTGCAGGGGCTGCCTTGGGACAGCGTGCTGGACCTGGAAGACCTGCCGCAATAAGGGGGCGGAACGCGGTGCCGCCAAAGCGGCTCAGTGGCTGGCGCGGGCGCGCACGAATTCGAGGTTGAGCAAGGCCGCCTCAATGGAGGCCGCCGTGGATTCCGGCTGCTCCATGGGAAACAGGTGCGTGCCGTCCTGGATGCTGATGCGCCCCTGGGTGATGCGCTGGGTCAGGTCCATGCCGACCTGCTTCATCTCGCGCGAGGAGCGTCCGCCGATGAAGGCGACCGGGCAGCGCAGCGGGTTGCGCGACAGCCAACTGCCCAGGTTGTGCGGCAAGGTGTTGTAGATGGTGGTTTCCACTTCCCGGGTGAAGTGCAGGCGCAGCTGCCCGTCGTCGCCGTGCGCCAGCCCGTGGGTCAGGTAGTCCTGCAGCACCTGGGGGTGCCAGCGCGTGAACAGGCGCTTGCTGTGGAAATAGCTTTGCGCCTCGTCCATCGTTGGCCACTGCGCCCGGCGCCGGGCACTGACCTTGCCGGGCGAGACGCTGCCCACCAGCTGGGTGCGCTTGGCCACGCCCAGCGTGGTGGCACGCCAGCCGCTGATCAGCGGCGAATCCAGCATCAGCACGCCGCGGGCCAGTTCCGGGTATTTGGCGGCAGTCATCACGCTGACGAAACCGCCCAGCGAATGTCCCACCAGGTAGGGGGGCTCACTGCCGCTGGGCGTCTGGCTGCGCACGAATTCCGCCAGCTGCTCCACCAGGTGCGGCCAGTTGTCGCTGACGGGAAAGCGGGGGTCGTGGCCCAGACGGTCCAGTGCCTGCACCGCCATGCCTCGCTGCTCCAGCAACTGGAACAGCAGTGAATAGGTACCGGCCGGAAAGCTGTTGGCGTGCGAGAAGATGACGGGCAGCATGGCAGGCACTGTAGGCCAGGTGGCTTACACCAGCTTTTCGGACGGTGCGGTGATCTTCTTCAGCTGCGGGGCACGGGTGCTGTGCACGCGCAGCGGGGTGGTGGTTTTCTCGCCTTCCCAGGCCGGGTCTTCGATGCTGTCGAAGACATGGCGCAGGCGTTCGCCCCAGCTTTCGTGCAGCATGCGGTAGTAGGGGTTGTACTCGTCGATGCACACCACCTTGTCCGAGCGGAAGCTGCCGGTCTCGTACAGCACCAGGTCCAGCGGCAGGCCCACCGACAGATTGGACTTGAGCGTGCTGTCCATGGACACCAGCACGCATTTGGCGGCTTCGTCCAGCGGGGTGTCGGGGGTGATCACGCGGTCCAGTACCGGCTTGCCGTACTTGGATTCGCCGATCTGGAAGTAGGGAGTCTCGTACGTGGCTTCGATGAAGTTGCCGGCCGCATACACCTGGAACAGGCGCAGGCCTTCGCCCTTGATCTGGCCGCCAAACACCATGGAGACGTTGAAGTCCACGCCGGCGCGCTTGAGGGCCACACCATCGCGGTCGTACACATGGCGCACGGCGGCGCCCAGCACGCGGGCGGCATCGAACATGCTGGTGACGTTCCAGATGGTCAGGATCTCACCGGTCTGCTCGTCGCGGATGTGCTGGGTCTGCAGGATTTCACGCACCGATTGCGAGATCGACAGATTGCCCGCCGACAGCAGGACCATGAAGCGGTCGCCCGTCTTCTCGTAGACCATCATCTTGCGGAACGAGCTGATCTGGTCCAGTCCGGCATTGGTGCGGGAGTCGGACAGAAAAACGAGCCCGGCGTTGAGTTTGACGGCGACGCAATAGGTCATGGTGGAAAAGTGAAACGGCGAAAGGCCCAAGTGTAGTGCGCCCGCAAAGTTGGGGGGCTGCGTGGGGAAAGCCTGCGACGGGCCCGCACGGCGGGTGTCCGGGCTGGCGGCTGCTTACATGGCCCTGAAGCGGTGGGCGTAGAGGCGGCTGACCGCCAGGCGCTCCGGGCGCTGGCGCAGCTGCAGGCTCAGGCGGCCGCTGGCATCCCGGCTGGCGCTGGCAATGGCGTCGGCGCGCACCACCGTGCCGCGGTGCACCTGCCAGAACTGTTCCGGGTCCAGACAGGGCAGCAGTTCCTTGAGCGGGGTGCGCACCAGGTATTCCTGGCTGGCGGTGCACACGCGCACGTATTTGTCGGCCGCTTCCAGGTACAGCACCTCGGCCACGGCCACCATGTGGATCTGCGTGCCCTGGCCGGCTTGCAGCATCTGCAGCCGCGCAGGGGCTGGGGCGGGCAGGTCCAGCAGCGCCCGCAGCTGGGCCAGCGTGGCATCCATCTGGGAGGGGGCTGCGGGTACGGTCAGCCGCTGCTGCAGTCGCTGTACCGTGCGCCGCAGCCTTTCGGGTTGCACGGGCTTGAGCAGATAGTCTGCCGCCTGGGCCTCGAAGGCCTGCACGGCGTACTGGTCGTAGGCGGTGATAAAGACCAGTGCGGGAAAAGGGCGATCGGGCGGCCAGGCGTCGGCCAGTTCGGCGGCCGCTTCCAGCCCGCTCTGGCCCGGCATGCGGATGTCGAAGAACAGCACGTCGGGCTGCAGCGCCAGGGCCTGCTGCACGGCGGTGATGCCATCCAGCGCCAGGGCCGAAGTGTCCAGTTCGGGCCATGCCTCGGCCAGGGCGTGCTGCAGCCCCAGGGCCAGCAGGGGCTCGTCTTCGGCAATCAGGGCGCGCAGGGGCATGGTCAAGCAGCGGTGCTGGGCAAGGGAAAGACGATGGTAGCGCGGGTGCCGCCTGCGGGAAGAGTGCGCAATTCCAGGGTGGCCGCACTGCCGTACAGGCTGGCCAGCCGCTCCCGCACCTGCTGCAGGCCAAAGTGGCGATCGGGCGGGGTGGGCGCATGGCCTGCCTGCGGGGGAAAGTCCTTCGGCAGGCCGGCGCCGTTGTCCGTCACCTGCAGCTGCAGCCGGGCGGCGGCTCCCTGGCCCAGTTGCAAGGCCTGTACCGTGATCTGGCCCGGGCCCGGCTGGGGTTCCAACCCATGGCGGATGGCGTTCTCCACCAGAGGCTGCAGCAGCAGCGGTGCCACGGGGACACCAGCCAGCGCAGGCGGCAGTTGCAGCTGGTAGTGCAGGCGCGGGCCCATGCGCACGGCCATCAGTGCCAGATAGTCGTCCAGCCGGGCGAATTCGGCTTCCAGCGTGTGCCAGGGCTGGCGGGCAGCGCCCAGGGTAGCGCGCAGATAGGCGATCAGCTGGTCCAGCATGGTCTGTGCGCGCGCCGGATCGGCCGCGATCAGCACCCGCAGATTGGCCAGGGTGTTGAACAGCATGTGCGGCTCCAGCTGGCTTTCCAGCAGCTTGAGCCGGGCTTCGGCCGCGTCGCGCTGGACGGCGGTCACCTGGTTTTCCAGCGCATGGGCCTTGCCGCCCAGGTAGAACAGCAGCGAGGCAATGCCATTGGCCGCCGCGGTGGTCACCAGGGTGGACACCAGCATGTCGCCCTGCAGCAGCGGGTGGCCGAGGACCAGGCGTGTCGTGATGTCCCCCACCAGCAGCCCCACCGCCATGCCCAGCATGACCAGTGCAGGGCCGCGCCAGCCCGCTGGCCAGGGGTAGGGCTGGCCGCGGCTGAGCCACAGCCGCCCGGCGTCGATCACCAGCCAGCTGGGGATGCCGATGGCCAGCGAGCACCACAGGTTGGGCAACCAGTCGGCAGGCACCAGGGCGCTGCGCAGCATGGTGATGCCCAGGCACAAGGCCAGCACCAGCGGCGCATGGCGCAGCAAGGGCGCAAACAGGGGGGAGGCCGCGGTGGATGGGGTGGGCGGGGTGGCACAGGGCTGCATGCGGGCTCAGCCTTGCGGGTGTTGGGCTTGCAGCCGTGCCCGTTCGCGGGCGACCAGGCGTTCCATCCCGGCGCTGCCGGGCTGCATCCAGAATACGGCCAGGCCATGCAGTGCCAGACCCAGGCCCCAGCCCAGGGCCGGGAACACGGCCCAGTGCCGGCCCTGGTGCCAGCTCAGAGCCAGCAGCCCCAGGTTGACGAGCAGGTAGACGGTGGCGTGGCTCCACCAGCCCAGCTTGGCGCGGACCCGGCGGCGGGCCAGGCGATCCAGGGTGGCGGGGGAGTGCGGTGTGGCGGGCGTCGGCATGGTCAGGGCATCCTTCAAGGCACGGGGCCTGCGGTGGGGAATGGCTGCAGATTACCGCCCGCACCGGTGCCCTGCCAGCGGGATGCGACCAGTTGCGGCTGCAGCGCCGCGAAATGCAGCCGGTCAGCGCCAATGGCGGATATACCCCGGCACAGCGCCCGCAGGCAGCGGGCGCTGGCGGATGGGAGTCAGCGGGTCATACCTGCTGCGAGAGCTTTTTCAGCTGGTACAGCGCCTCCAGCGCTTCGCGGGGGCTGAGGGCGTCCGGATTGATCTGGGCCAGGGCCGCATCCACCGGTCCGGCGCTGGGGCCGGACTCGGCCGCCGCAGGCGCTTCGAACAGGTCCACTTGCAGGCGGTCCTCGCTGGCGCGTTCCTCCAGCGTGGCCAGCGCGTGGCGGGCGTGGTTCAGCACCCCGGCAGGCATGCCGGCCAGCTTGGCGACATGGATACCGTAGCTGCGGCTGGCCGGTCCGGGCTGGATTTCATGCAGAAACACAATGTCCGTGCCGGCCTCGGCGGCACCCACGTGCACATTGATGGCCGCCCTGGCCTTGGCGGGCAGGTCGGTTAGCTCGAAATAATGGGTGGCAAACAGCGTGAAGGCCTTGGTCTTGTCGTGCAACTGCGAGGCAATGCCGCTGGCCAGGGCCAGGCCGTCGAAGGTGCTGGTGCCCCGGCCGATTTCGTCCATCAGCACCAGGCTGTGGGGGGTAGCGGCATGCAGAATCTGCGCGGCCTCGGTCATCTCCATCATGAAGGTGGACTGGGCGTTGGCCAGATCGTCCGCCGCACCGATGCGGGTGTGGATGGCATCGATGGGCCCCAGCAGGCAGCGCGTGGCGGGCACATGGCTGCCCATGCTGGCCAGCAGCGTGATCAGGGCCACCTGGCGCATATAGGTCGACTTACCGCCCATGTTCGGGCCGGTGATGATCTGCATGCGCGTGTTGGTGTTCAGCTGCGTGTGGTTGGGGATGAAGCTGCCGCTCGAGGTTTCGGCCATGCGCGCTTCCACCACCGGGTGGCGGCCGGCTTCGATCTCGATGCAGGGCAGGCTGCTGAACTCGGGGGCGCACCAGTTCAGGGTCAGGCTGCGCTCGGCCAGCGTGCACAGCACATCCAGTGCCGCAATGGCCTGGGCCACGCGGGTAAGGCCAGGCACATGGGGCTGCAGCTGGTCCAGCAGCTGTTCGTACAGGAACTTCTCGCGCTGCAGCGCGCGCTCCTGGGCGGACAGGGCCTTGTCTTCAAAGGCCTTGAGCTCGGGCGTGATGTAACGCTCGGCGTTCTTCAGCGTCTGGCGGCGGCGGTAGCGTTCCGGTACCTGGTCGCGGTAGCTGTTGGTGATCTCGATGTAGAAGCCGTGGACCTTGTTGAACTGCACGCGCAGATTGGGAATGCTGGTCAGCAGCTTTTCCTTGGCTTCGAGCTCCAACAGAAAGCCGTCGCAGTTGTCCTGGATGCTGCGCAGCTCGTCCAGTTCGGCGTCAAAGCCGGTGGCGATCACGCCGCCGTCACGCACCAGGGCGGCAGGCTCTTCCTGGATGGCGCGCTCCAGCAGTTCGGCGCAGCCTTCCGGGGGCTGCAGGTCTGCAAAGATCTGATTCAGATAGGCCGAGGGCGCCGTCCCGGAGCGGGCCAGCAGCTGCGCTTTCTGCAGCGTCTTGCCCAGGGCCACCAGCTCGCGCGGGCGCACCTGGCGCAGCGCGGTGCGGGCGGTGATGCGCTCCACATCGCTCACGCCCTTGAGGGCGTCGCGCAGCGTCTGCCAGGGCGCCGTGCCGCTGCCCTGGCCGCGCAGCACCTGCGTGGCCTGCAGGCGGGCGGTGGCATGGCTGCGGTCGCGGCGGGGCTCCAGCAGCCAGTTCTTCAGCAGGCGGCTGCCCATGCCGGTCATGCAGGTGTCCAGCAGCGAAAACAGCGTGGGCGCGTCTTCGCCGCGCAGTGTCTTGACCAGCTCCAGGTTGCGGCAGGTGGCCGGCGGCAGCGCAATCAGCTCATCGTCGCGCTGCACCTGGATGCTGTGCAGATGCGGCAGGGCGCGGCCCTGGGTGTGTTCGGCATAGCTGAGCAGCGCGGCGCAGGCGGCATGGGCCAGTGGCAGGTCTTCGGCGTTCCAGGCGTTCAGGTTGGCGCTGCCCAGCTGCTCCAGCAGCTTGCGCTTGCCCAGGCCGCTGTCGAACTGCCAATCCGGCCGGGGGGTCAGCGGTGCGGTGAAGGTGCTGGACTGGCGCAGGGCGTACAAGTTCTTCTCGAAACGCTCGGTCACGCCGGCGCTGTACAGCACCTCGCTGGGGCTGATGCGCGCCAGCCATGCACCCAGTTCGTCGGCGCCGCATTCGGCCATGTGGATGCGGCCCTGCGTCACGCTCAGCCAGGCCAGGCCGCAGCGCTGGCGCCCGGCGGTGTGCAGGGCCAGCAGCATGGCTTCCTGCTTGTCGTTCAGCAGCTCGCTGTCGGTGATGGTGCCGGGGGTGACCACGCGCACCACCTTGCGTTCCACCGGGCCTTTGCTGGCACCGACTTCACCCACCTGTTCGCAAATCGCCACCGATTCGCCCATCTTGATCAGGCGGCCCAGATAGCTTTCCAGCGCATGAAAAGGCACGCCCGCCATGGCGACCGGAAAACCGGCGGACTGACCGCGGGTGGTCAGCGTGATGTCCAGCAGGCGTGCGGCTTTTTCGGCATCGCCCCAGAAGACCTCATAGAAGTCGCCCATGCGGTAGAGCACCAGCGTGTCCGGATAGTGGGCCTTGATCTGGACGTACTGCTGCATCATGGGCGTATGGGCCGCTAGCGGGGCGTCCAGCGGCGATCCGCTGGCGCTGGGGGCGCCCGGTTCGTTCGCCGGGGTGGCTTCGGGGGATGCGATGGTGGTGGAGGTAGCCGGGCTCTGCAAAGTCAATTCCTTGTGTGCTGCGCGGCGCAAGGCGGCGGCGTTGGGGCCGCAGCACCCCGCGCCGGCAGGGATCAGCTGGCAATTATCCCGGATGGGCCGGCGGCTCTTTGCGGCGGGGCGCAGTTCATGCCGACGCACCAGGGCCTTGCGAGGCTGCCCCGGCAAGGCTTGGGGCGGCGGACGGGCTGCTCAGTGGCCCAGGCTTTCCAGGCGCTGGCGCAGCTGGCGCACTTCTTCCATTAGGTCGGCCGTCATGGCGGCCAGCTCGGGGTCGGCGTCGAACATGCGTTCCAGATCGGCAATGCGCCGCGCGCGGATCACCGTCTGGGTGCTGAAGCGCCATTGCTGCGGTGTCTGGTCATCGGCGGCCGGGTCGCATTCCAGCACACCGGTAGTCACGCGCTGGACCACCCAGGCGGTGTCGGTGCGGCAGGCCTGGGCCAGCTGCACCAGGCTCAGGGCCTGGGCGTCCAGCAGTTCGGGCGGGGTATAGAAGGGGATGGTCATGGGGCATCTCCGGTGCGGGTGCGCAGATCCGCATAGGCGGCGGCCAGCGCTTCGTAGGCGGCACGCTGGGCATCGGTGTGGGCTTTGGGCACCTGCAACTGCAGCACCAGGTACAGGTCCCCCGGCGTGCTGCTGGGCAGGCCCTTGCCCTTGATGCGCAGCTTGCGTCCGGGCTGGCTGCCGGCGGGGACATTGATCTCCAGCGGGCCGGCCAGGGTGGTGAACTCCACCGGACCGCCCAGCGCTGCCTCCCAGGGCATCAGCGGCAGCTGCTGGTACACGTCCTTGCCTTCGGTGTGCCAGCGCTTGTCGGCGCGAAAACGCACTTCCAGCAGCAGGTCGCCGGGTTCGCCCTGGCCCAGGCCAGGGCTGCCCTGGCCTGCCAGGCGGATCATCTGGCCTTCGCGCACCCCCTTGGGGATGGTGACCTGCAGCTCGCGCACGGTTTCATGGGCGTGGCCCTGGGCGTCCAGCTGCACGCCGCGCAGCTGCAGGCGGTGCATGCCACCGGCGTAGCTGTCGGGCACATCCAGCTCGATGACGGAGTGCTGGTCCCGGCCGCGGACGTCGGGTGGCGGGCCGGCCTGCTGGCGCTGGCGGCGCTGCTGGTGTTGCTGGCGCTGGGCCTGGCCAAACAGCTCTTCGAAAAAGCTGCTGTAGTCCTCGCCGTGCATGCCGCCCATGCCGCCGGCGCCATCGCTGTCGCGGAAGTGGAATTCCTGGTGGCTCCAGCCCGGGGGCGGGGTAAAGCCCTGGCCTTGCGCGCCCTGGTACTGGCTGGGGTCGCCCAGTTCGTCATAGGCTTTGCGCTTTTCCGGGTCGGACAGCACGTTGTAGGCCTCGTTGACCTCGGCCATGCGCTGCTGGGCATCGGCTTCCTTGCTGACATCCGGGTGGTATTTGCGCGCCAGCTTGCGGAACGCTTTCTTGATTTCGTCGGCGCCGGCGTCTTTGGCCACGCCCAAAGTCTTGTAGTAGTCCTTGTAATCCACTGCAGGCCTCCCTAGGGGCAGCGCGGTCGAAAGCGGCGCTGCGTGCCCGGCCATCATGCGGCATGCCGGCTGACAAGGTCGAGGGTTTTTTCCATATGTGCACTGCAGCATGCGGGCATGCAAAAGCCGCCGGGCCCGGGAAGGCAGCGGCGGCTTGGGTGTGGCTGCACGGGGCAGCCAGGGGCGCAGGAGTCCGGTATCAGGCTTCGGGCGTGCCTTCGCCAGCGGTGTCCTGTTTCAGCGCGGCTTGCACGCCCATCTTGTCGTCCACACCGGCAAACTTGCTGTACTTGCCCAGGATGCCGACCAGCTGGCCATAGGCGCGGGGGTTGCCAGCCAGCAGTTCACGCTGCTCCAGGAAGTCGGCTTCACCGGTGAAGTTGCCCACCAGACCACCGGCTTCGGTCACCAGCAGGCTGCCGGCGGCGATGTCCCAGCTGGACAGGCCGGTTTCAAAGAAACCGTCGGTAAAGCCGGCGGCCACATAGGCCAGGTCCAGCGCGGCAGAGCCAGGGCGGCGCACGCCGGCCACGCGCTCGGTCACGTCGGCGAACATGCGCAGGTAATGGCGCAGGTTGTCACCGGGACGGAAGGGGAAGCCGGTGGAGACCAGGCAGTCCTTCAGCTGGGTGCGCTTGGACACGCGGATGCGGCGTTCGTTCAGGAAGGCACCACGGCCACGGGTGGCGGTGAACAGGTCGTTGCGGCTGGGGTCATACACCACGGCGTGCTCGATCTTGCCCTTGTACGACAGCGCGATGCTGACGCAGTACACGGGGAAGCCGTGGATGAAGTTGGTGGTGCCGTCCAGGGGATCGATGATCCAGATGTGGTCGGAGTTCTTGTTGCCGTATTCGCTGCCGGATTCTTCGGCCAGGATGCCGTGCTGGGGGTAGGCGCCCAGCAGGGTCTCGATAATGATGCGCTCGGACGCCTGGTCCACTTCGGTCACAAAGTCGTTGACCTGCTTTTGCGCCACGCGCACGTTCTCCACATCAAGGGCGGCACGGTTGATGACAGCGCCAGCGGCGCGGGCGGCCTTGATGGCCACGTTGAGCATGGGATGCAGGTTGGTCGACATAGATTGTGTAAGCGTTGGGTGCTAAACCACAGGCGCGCGCATGCTGTACTTAACGCAACTTCTCTCAGACAACCACCAGCATGACACACCGCCCGCGGCGGATGAAGAACTTTTTCAGGCGGCTGGACCCGGTGCAATGACCGGGTTACCGCGCTCTGCGCACATCCGGCGATGCGGACAGCGACAATAGGGGCGAGATTCTAACTGGCTTCGCCAATTTTTGCTGCCCGCGGTTTCGCGCCGGGCATGACATTTTCATGAAAACCCGTTTTGTACTGATAGAAACCAGCCATGCCGGCAATGTGGGCGCTGCCGCCCGGGCCATGAAGACCATGGGCTTTGACGATCTGGTGCTGGTGCGGCCGCGCTGGGCCAATGTGCTGCGCAAGGAAGAAACCATCCAGCGCGCCAGCGGCGCCCTGGATGTGCTGGGCAATGCCCGCATCGTGGACACACTGGACGAAGCCCTGGACGGCATCAGCCACCTGTGTGCCACGGCCATGACGCCGCGCGACTTCGGGCCACCCACGCGCACGCCGCGCCAGCATTTCGAGATGCTGATGAGGGGCGAGCTGGATGTGCGCCCGGCAGATGTGGCACAGGCGGATCAGGATCTGGCTTCCGATGCAGCCGTTGCAGCTGAATCCGCGCCTCCCGCCACGTGCAACCAGACCGGCGTGGGCCTGCTGTTCGGCTGCGAGCGCTTTGGCATGAGCAACGAGGATGTCTACCGCAGCGATGTGGCGCTCTCGATTCCGTCCAATCCGCAGTTCGGCTCGCTGAATCTGGGCGCGGCCATCCAGGTGGTGGCCTATGAATGGCGCCAGGCACTGGGCGGTTTCCCGGTGGTGGAGCACACCCCCCAGCCGCAGCGTGCCGATGTGGCGCAGGTGGGCGGCATGCTGCAGCATTGGGAAGAGGCATTGACGCACATAGGTTTTCTGGACCCGGCTGCGCCCAAGAAGCTGATGCCGCGCCTCAACCAGATGTTCAACCGCGCCCAGCTGACGCAGGAGGAAATCCACATCCTGCGCGGTGTCGCCAAACGCATGCTGATGAGCGAGGCGGCAAGCCGCTAGACTGGCGACCTTTTCTTCCACGTTGTAACACCTGATGCTTTCCCGCCTGCGCTCCGACATCCAGTGCATCCTTGACCGCGACCCCGCGGCCCGCAGCACCTGGGAAGTCGTCACCTGTTACCCCGGCCTGCACGCCATCTGGCTGCAGCGCCTGGCGCACTGGTGCTGGACGCATGGGCTCAAGTGGCTGGGGCGTTTCATCTCGCACCTGGGCCGCTGGCTCACGGGCATTGAAATCCACCCCGGTGCGGTGATCGGCGAGCGCGTGTTCATCGATCACGGCATGGGCGTGGTGATCGGCGAAACCGCGGTGGTGGGCGACGGCTGCACCATCTACCACGGCGTCACGCTGGGCGGCACCTCGCTGTACAAGGGGAGCAAGCGCCATCCCACGCTGGGCAAGAACGTGGTGGTGGCCGCCGGCGCCAAGGTGCTGGGCGGCTTTGAGGTGGGCGACAACGCCAAGATCGGCAGCAACGCCGTGGTCATCAAGCCGGTGCCCGCCGGTGCCACGGCCGTGGGCATTCCGGCGCGGATCATTCCGTCCAAGGAAGGCGCCAGCGCCGATGTGACCGATGCCGTGGACCTGCCGCCCGTGGTCCAGCCTGCCAGTGCGGCACCGTCGCCTGCTGCGGCGGACTGCGCCAGCCAGGAGGGGGTCTTCACCGCCTATGGCGTGACGCAGGAAGACGACCCGCTGTCCCAGGCCATGCGTGGCCTGGTCGATGGTGCGGCCTGCCACGAAGAGCAACTGGCCAAGCTGTGGGAAGTGGTAGAGAAACTGTCGGTGCAGATGTCGGCGCGCGACTGCGTGCCGTCCGAAGCCGAGCGCGGCCAGCATTTCGAGACCGAGAAGATCAAGCAGATCCTGGGCAAGTAAGCCCGCCATGGATGCCATAAGCGCTTTGCAAAGCGCACGTTGAAGAAAGGGCCCTTGCAGGCCCTTTTTTTTCGGGCGTCTGCGGCACTTTTCGCTGGGCGCATGCCGTGGTGGCCGGCCTTGCCGGACCACTGGGGGCCGAAATGTTACTGGATCGGCGTCACCTAGGTGGCGCTGGCAGGTGCCAAGCTCTTGTACGCTTGGCGTTTTGTTCCACCTTTGACCTGCAACAGGACCGCTATCCATGGATGTGACCCAAGCCCTGCGCGAACGCCGTTCGGTGCGCGCCTTCACCGAGCAAGTGCCCGCAGCCGATCTGGTGCAGCGCATCATGCAAGATGCCGCCGCAGCCGCTTCCGGTGGCAATATGCAGCCCTGGCGCGTGGCCGCCATCTCCGGCCAGCCGCTGCAAGCCATGCTCGCCGATGTGGCCAAGACCCCTGGCGAAGAAAACCCCCAGCATGTGTCGTACCCGCCCAATCTGTGGGAACCCTACCGCACCCGCCGCTTTGCCAACGGTGAAGACCTGTACGCCAGCATCGGTGTGCCGCGCGAGGACAAGGCCGGTCGCCTGAAGCAGCTGGCCAAGAATGCCCAGTTCTTTGGCGCGCCCGTGGGCGTGATCATGTTCACCGAAGAGCGCATGGGCCCGGTGCAGTGGATCGACCTGGGCATCTATCTGCAGGCGTTCATGCTGCGTGCCACCGAAGAAGGCCTGGCCACCTGCGCCCAGGGTTTCTGGCGCCGTTACGACGCCGTGGTCAAGCAGCATCTCGCGGTGCCGGAAGGCTATCTGGTGGCCTTTGGCATTGCCCTGGGCTACGAAGACACGACGGCGCCGATCAACACCATGCGTGCCACCCGGGCCGAGTTTGCCGAGTGGGGGCAGTTGCAGGGGTTCTGACCCCAGCGGCCGCTGCGCCGGTGGCTGTGCACAAAGGGGCTGACAGCCCCTTTTTTTCTGCCTGCGGTAAGCGCGGCATGTGCGGGCCAGCCTTGGGATGCTGGCGCCGGGCCCGTGGATCAGAGAAAGTGCAGATCCGGTGCCGTTTCCAGCTGCCACAGCCGGGACGATATAGCCTGCAGCCGCTCTGCCCCCAGGGTGGCGGTGGCCAGCTCTTCCAGCTTGCTCTGCAGATCGGCATCGGTGAGCGGCATGTCCGGATCGCCTTTGCGGGTGGGCTGCAGAAAGCGCAGTGTCTGGCCGCTGTGCAGGCGGATGGTGACCTGGGCCGCACGTTGCCCCGGGAACTGGCGGTCCAGATCGGGGTGCACCGTCAAGCTCACCTTCTCCATCAGGGCGCGGGTGTCGGGGTGGTGCAGCTGCGCCGCATCGAAAGCGGCCAGGCGCACGCTGCCGCACCGCAGGGCGGTGCTGACCACGTAGGGAATGCTGAAGCGGGCTTCGGCAGCGGTACGCGGTGCGGGGTTGCCGGCGACCGCCAGCGCCGGGCCATAGGTGGCCACCTCGATGTGGGCAATCTCTGCGGAAGTAAAACCCTGGGTGCGCTGCAACTCCAGTGCGCCGTCAATGGGCGCGAAGGTGTGGCCGCAGCAGGCGTGGTTCTTGAAGGTCATTTCCGTGATGTTGAAGACCTCGCCCAGATCGGCCAGCACCGGCGCCCAGTCGGGTGCGTTGCCCATGGCCACGCCCATCCCCATCTTGCCTTCCAGCACGTCCAGCGAGCCGGTGACGCCCTGCCGGGCCATCAATGCAGCCGCCACACCGGCTTCGGCCGCGCGGCCGGAATGCAAGGGCTTGGACATGGAGTCCATCTGAAAGGCCTGCTGCAGCCCTGCGGCGAATGTGGCCGAGGTGCACAGCGCATGGGTGAACTGCGTGGCATCCAGCCGGAGCAGACAGGCAGCTGCCGCAGCCGCGCCGAATGTGCCCACGGTGCCGGTGTTGTGCCAGTACTGGTAATGCGCACGTCCCAGGATCTGGCCGATGCGGGTCGAGATTTCGTAGCCGACGATGACCGCCTGCAGGAATTCACGGCCGGTGGCATCCACCTGCTGGCCTACTGCCAGGGCGGCCGAAATCGTCGGGGCGCCCGGATGGTAGATGGCGTGCTTGAAGATGTCGTCGACTTCTGCCGTGTGGGAGGCCGTGCCCTGGATCAAGGCGGCCGCCTTGACCGTGGCCGGGCGGCCCAGAGCCAGCCGCGCCGGTCCCCGGTCCAGGTCGTCCGCCATGGCGGCTTCGAGCAAGGGCGTGGGGTGCATGGGGTAGCCGGCAATCAGGGCCGCATACCAATCCACGACGGCACGCTTGGCGTGGTGCAGCACGGAGGGGCTGACGGGCTGGGTCGGAAAGCGGGCACCGAACTGGCCCAGGGTTTCACTGACGTACATGGTGGCAGACACGATGGAGAGGGGGAGTGTGGGAGAGAGGGTAGAGGGCAATGGCCCCCGGAATCTGCAGGATAGGCCGGCAGCCAGGTATCAGTCATTTCCTTAACTCATATCTTGCGGCGCAATTGGAAGACCTTGCCAGGAGCGGGCGGGCAGATCATTCGGGCCATTGTTCAACCCTGCCCGATCGCACCATGGATTTCACCCTTTCCGAAGAACACCAGGCATTCGCCGACAGCGTGGCCCGCTTCGCCCAAGACAAGCTGGCCGCCGGCGCGCTGGAGCGCGCACATGCCTCCCACTATCCCTGGGAGACCGCGCAGATGCTGGCGGAGCAAGGCTTGCTGGGGATCGCCTTTCCGGAAGAAGACGGCGGCCAGGGCGGCTCGCTGATGCACGCCGTGCTGGCCATCCAGCAGGTGGCGCTGGTCTGCCCCAAGAGCGCGGACATTGTGCAGGCCGGCAACTTCGGCCCGATCCGTACCTTTGTGGAGTACGCCACGCCCGAGCAGAAAGCGCGCTTTCTGCCGGATCTGCTGGCTGGAAAAAAGCTCATTTCTTTGGGTATGACCGAGCCGGATGCCGGCTCGGCAGTGACCGAACTCAAGACCTCGGCCGTGCTGGACGGTGAGCACTACGTCATCAACGGCAGCAAGGTGTTTTCGACCCACAGTCCCGAGGCGGAGCTGTTCCTGATCTATGTGCGCTTCGGCCCCGGTGTGGACGGTATCGGTTCGGTGCTGGTGGAGCGTGGCACCCCCGGCTTCGACGTGGGCCAGCCGTCGAACTTCATGAACGGCGAGCAGTGGTCGCAGCTGTACTTCGAGAACTGCCGCATTCCCAAGGCCAATCTGCTGCTGGGCGCCGGGGGCTTCAAGAAGCAGATCTCCGGCTTCAACGTGGAGCGTCTGGGCAATGCCTCGCGTGCGCTGGCCCTGGGCCGTCACGCCTTCAACCTGGCACGTGAGCACGCCATGGTGCGCAAGCAGTTCGGCCGCGAGCTGTGCGAGTTCCAGGGCCTGCAGTGGAAATTTGCCGAGATGTGGATGAAGCTGGAGCAGGCGCAGCTGTTGCTCTACAAGGCCGCACTGGAAGGCGAGCATGGCCTGCCCAGCGCGCAAAGCACGGCCATGGCCAAGCTGGCCTGCAATCTGGCCGGCTGGGAAGCGTCGAACGAGGCCATGCAGGTCATGGGGGGCATGGGTTTCAGCCAGGAAGCACTGGTCGAGTACTGCGTGCGCCGCACCCGTGGCTGGATGATCGCCGGCGGTTCGATCGAAGTGCTGAAGAACCGCATTGCCGAAGGCGTATTTGGTCGCACGTTCTCGCAACGTGCTCCCAAGCAATAAGCGCCGGCATCGCATAACAAGGAGACAAACCATGCAACGTCGTACATGGGTGGCCGCAGCTGCGGCCATGGCAGGCCTCGCCCTGTCCAGCACCGCACTGGCGTCGGACGCCTATCCGGCCAAACCCGTCAAGATCATCGTCGGCTTTCAGGCCGGAGGCCCTACCGATGTGGTGGCGCGTCTGGTGGCCAAGGCTTTGCAGGACGAGCTGAAGGGGGCTTTCATCGTGGAAAACAAGGTGGGTGCGACCAGCAACATCGCCTCGGAAATGGTGGCTGCTGCACCGGCCGATGGCTACACCTTGCTGCTGGCGGCCGCACCGTTGACGATGAACAAATACGTGTTCCCCAAGCAGAAGTTCGATCCGCTCAAGAGCTTCGAGCCCGTCTCCAAAGTCTCGTCGGCGCCAGGGGTGCTGGCCGCCAGCCCCAAGCTGAATGTGAAAACCTACAAGGAGTTCGAGGAGCTGGCCCGGAAAAAACCGGGAGAGCTGAGCTATGGCACCACGGGTGCGGGCGGCTCGCAGCACATGGCGACGCTGCGACTGGAGCAACTGACGGGGGTCAAGATGCTGCACGTGCCGTATTCCGGCGGATCGGGTGTGCTGAACGACCTGATTGCGGGCGTAGTCGATGTCGCTTTTATGACATCCACCGGTGCCATGCCCAACTTGGAAGCGGGCAAAGTACGGCCTCTGGCGGTGGCCGGCCCCAACCGCCTGCCGGGTCTGCCCCAGGTTCCGACCTTCAGTGAGGTTGGCTTGCCCGACATGGTGTCCGACTCGTGGAACGGTCTGCTGGCGCCTGCGGGAACGCCCAAGGCCATTGTCGACAAGCTGTCTGCCGCGGTCATGAAAGCGGTCAAGTCCAAGGAGTTCAAGGAGGTGCTGATTCCGCAGGGCGCCGTGCTGATCGGTAATTCGCCCAGCGAGTTCAAGGCCCAGTTGCAGACCGAGGTGGGCCACTGGTCCGAGCAGTTCAAGAAATTCAAGATCGAGAAGTAATCCACGCCATGACCGCATCCCTCGCCGCTATGCCCTCCGTCTGCCAGACCCTGCTGTATCCCCGAAGCATTGCTTTGGTGGGCGCATCGGATGACGTCAAGAAAACGGGCGGCCGTCCGCTGCAGTTTCTGCGCCGCTCAGGCTTCGCAGGGACGATCTATCCGATCAATCCCAACCGGGCGCACGTGCAAGGCGAGCAGGCCTGGCCCAGCCTGGCGGCCTTGCCGCAGGTGCCGGACCATGTGTTCGTGCTGTCGCCCACCGAGACCGTGATCGACACGGTCCGGGAGTGCGCGCGCCTGGGCGTGCCGCTGGTGACCATTCTGGCCAGCGGCTTTTCGGAGTCGGGCGCCGAAGGCGTCCAGCGGGAAGCGGAACTGCGTGCCATTGCCCGCAATTCCACGCTGCGCATTCTGGGGCCCAGCAGCCTGGGTGTGGTCAATCCGCACAACGGTCTGGTGCTGACCGCGAATGCCGCATTTGCCGAGCCCGATATGCCCAAAGGCAAGGTATTTGTTGCCTCGCACAGCGGCAGCATGATCGGGGCCCTGGTGTCGCGCGGCAAGGCGCGTGGCGTGGGGTTTGCAGGGCTGGTGTCGGTGGGCAGCGAAGTGGATCTGAGCGTGGGCGAGATCTGCGCGGCGACCTTGGACGATCCGGCCATCGAAGGCTATGCGCTCTTTCTGGAGAGCCTGCGCCATGGCGACCAGCTGCAGGCATTTGCCCGCGAAGCCGCGCGCCGCGGCAAGCCGGTGATCGCGTACAAGCTGGGCCGTTCCAGCGCTGCAGCGGAAATGGCGACCACCCACACCGGCGCACTGGCGGGCGAGGACGATATTGCCGATGCCTTCCTGAAAGACCTGGGCATCGTGCGGGTAGACATGCTGGAGACGCTGTTCGAAGTCTTTCCCCTGGCACAGAAAGTACCGCTGCAGTCCCATTCCATGGCCGGCAAACGCATCGGCGTGGTGACCACCACCGGCGGTGGCGCCGCCATGGTGGTGGACCAGCTGGGGCTGCGCGGCATCACGGTGCAGCCCGTGTCGGATGCGACCCTGGCCAAGCTCAAGGCGGCCCAGGTGCCGGGCAGTGCCGGCCGGGTGCTGGACCTGACCTTGGCGGGCACCCGCTACGAGGTGATGAAGAGCGTGCTGGACATCATGCTGGAGGCACCGGAGTTCGACATGGTGGTGGCGGTGGTGGGTTCCTCGGCGCGCTTTCAGCCCGATCTGGCGGTCAAGCCCATCATGGACAGCGCCGGCCACGCCAAGCCGCTGGTGACCATGTTGGTGCCGGATGCGCCCCAGGCCCTGGCGGCCCTGACCCAGGCTGGCATGCCCTGCTTTCGCACACCGGAAAGCTGTGCCGATGCGATTGCGGCCGTGCTGGCCCGCCGTGTGCCGCACACCCCGGGCCAGGCCGTGGCGGCAGCACCGGGCACGGGTGCTGCACTGAGCGAGGCACAGGCCTACCAGTTGCTGGACCGCCTGCAGGTACCGCATGCGCCCGCGGCCACCTTTGCGCTGGATGGCCAGCCCGGGCCGCTGTCGTTCGACTTTCCGGTCGTGGCCAAGGTGTGCTCGCCCGAGATCCCGCACAAGACCGAAGTCGGCGGTGTGGTGCTGGGGATCCAGAATCCGGAGCAGCTGGTACAGGCATTTGCCACGCTGCGCGCCAACCTGGCGGCCAGGGCGCCCGGGGTGGCCTGCAACGAGGTGCTGGTGCAGCCCATGCGCAAGGGCCTGACCGAGGTGCTGCTGGGCTACCGCATCGACCCCGATGCCGGCCCCATCGTCATGCTGGCCGCCGGTGGCATCTGGGCCGAGGTGATGCGTGACCGCAGCATCCGGCTGGCGCCGGTCAGTGTGGACACCGCGCGCGAGATGATTGCCGAGGTCAAGCTGCTGCAGACCGTATCGGGTTTGCGCGGCAAGGCCAGGGGCGATCTGGAAGCGCTGGCCCAGGCCATTTCCGATCTGTCGCAACTGGCGCTGCAGCCCGAACATGGGGTGCTGGATGCGGAAGTGAATCCGCTGATGGTGATGCCCGAGGGGCAGGGGGTACTGGCGGTGGATGCCCTGGTGCTCCAGGCCCGATAAGGCCGGCGCAGCATGGACGGCGAGGACAGCGCCGCGCAGCGGCTGGCGGCGCTGGAAGCCGGTGCCCGCCACCACCGGGTGCAGGCCGGCGGCATCACGCTGCATTGGCGCGAATGGGGCCAGGGCCAGCCCCTGGTGCTGCTGCATGGCGGCCATGGGTCCTGGATGCACTGGGTCCGCAACATCGAGTGCTTTGCCCGCCACTACCGGGTGCTGGTGCCGGATCTGCCGGGCTTTGGTGCCTCCGAGGACTTTGCCCTGCCCGCCCATGACGGGCAGCGGCCGGCGGCATTGCTGGATGCGCTGAGCGACAGCGTGGTGCAGCTGGCGGGGGCGCAGCCGCTGCACCTGGCCGGGTTCTCCTTTGGGGGGGCGGTGGCCGGCATGCTGGCCGCACGCCTGCCGCAGGTACAGCGGCTGGTGCTGCTGGGAACGGCCGGCCATGGCGGCCCGCGCCGGGAAACCGAGGCGCTGCTGGATTGGCGGGTCAGCGACCCGGCCGAGCGCATGGCGGCACTGCACCAGAACCTGGCGGTGTTCATGCTTTCCAAGGCGGCTGCGGCCGATGCGCTGGCCCTGCACATCCATCGCCATTGCTGCGAAGCCACGCGGTTTCGCAGCAAGGCTATGTCGCGCAGCAGCCGCCTGCAGGCGGTGCTGCAGGACTATGCCAGGCCGATTCTGCTGGTGTGGGGCGAGGCCGATGTGACGGCCGTGCCCATGGTGGCGGCCGAAGCCCTGAAACAGGACCGCCCCGAACGGGACTGGACCATCGTGCCCGGCGCCGGCCATTGGGTGCAATACGAAAGCGCGGAGGCGGTGAACACCCTGGTGGTTCGCTGGTTGCAGACGTGACGCCAGGCCGGGCCTGCGCGACAGCGCGGCGCCACACAGGCTTCTAGAATGGCGCGCATGGCCCTGAAGATTCCTCCGCTCAATCCGCTGAAAGTGTTTGAGGTGGTGGCGCGCACCTGCAATCTGACCCTGGCCGCGAAAGAGCTGCACATCAGCCAGTCGGCGGTCAGCAAGCAGCTGCACGTGTTGCAGGAATACCTGGGGGTGGAGCTGTTCCGGCGCGAGCGCCACGGCATCAGCCTGACGCAGGCCGGCCAGCGCTACGGCGATGCCATTGCGCCGGCCTTCGAAAGCATAGGCAAGGCCACGGGCGACATCATGCGCAGCGGCTCGGACCGGACCCTGCGCATCCAGACCTACACCACGTTTGCGGCCAAGTGGTTGATTCCGCGCCTGCACGATTTCCATACCCGCTACAGCGACATTGCGGTGGTCATCACCAATTCGGTCAAGGACGTGGACTTTGACCGCGACCCGGTGGACATGGCCATCCAGATGGGCAACGGAGCGTGGCCGGGGACGGACACGGACTTTCTGTTTGAAGACGTGATCGAGCCGGTGTGCAGCCCGGCGTTCTTTCGCACCAATGCGCCCGAGTCCGCCTATCCGCAGGCCCTGCTGCGCACGCGGCTGCTGGTCTCGCACTACCGGCAGAAAGACTGGCAGACCTGGGCCCGGCAATGCCGGTACGAGGCGGAGATCGACAGCGTGGAGAGCATGCGCTTCAGCAGCTCGGTGCTGACCTGGCAGGCCGCGGCCGATGGCCTGGGGATTGCCATCGGCCAAACCGCCTTGCTGGTGGACGATCTGCGCAGTGGCAAGCTGGTGGCGCCGTTTGGTCTGCCGGTGCGCACCGGCGCTTCCTACTACCTGGTGCGCCCGCAGCTGCAGCGCCACTCGCACAAGGTGCAGGTGTTCCGGGACTGGCTGGCCGAGCAGATTGCATCCCAGGGCTGAATCCGTGGACCTCGCCCCGGTGCGAAGGCGAATACCAGGTACGTGGCGGCTCAGTGGCCGGCGGTCTTGGAAAACAGATTGATCACCAGCACACCGCTGAGGATCAGGCCCATGCCGATCAGGGCCGCGGCATCGAGCTTCTGGTTCAGAAACACCCAGGCAATGCCCGAGACCAGCACGATGCCCGCACCCGACCAAATGGCGTAGGCCACGCCCGTGGGCACGGTGCGCAGCGTGAGCGACAGAAAGTAGAACGACAGCACATAGCCCAGACCCACGATCAGGCTGGGCCCCAGGCGGCTGAAGCCTTCGGTGCTTTTGAGAAGCGAGGTGGCAGCCACTTCGCAGACGATGGCGATGCCCAGAAACCAGTAATTGCTCATGCCGGCGACTGTAGCGCCAACCGAACCACCGGCGTGTCGGGAGGCGGGCAATGGCCTGGGGCGGGTCAGGCTCTTGTTGGACGTCTGCTTCCGGTCGGTGCGCACCGGCCGGGGTGGCCTTGCAGCACCCTGCTCAGGGTGCCGGGTAGGCGCCGGTGCCTTCGGGCCAGGGGGTCAGCACCTCGTAGCCGGTGGCGGTCACGGCCACCATGTGCTCCCACTGGGCGGACAGGGAGCGGTCGCGGGTGACCACGGTCCAGCCGTCGTCCAGCTCCTTGGTGGCCGGCTTGCCGGCGTTGACCATGGGCTCGATGGTGAAGATCATGCCTTCCTGCAGCGTCATGCCCTGGCCGCGCTGGCCGTAGTGCAGCACCTGGGGTTCGTCGTGGTAGGTCTGGCCGATGCCGTGGCCGCAGTAGTCGCGCACGATGGTGAACTGCTCGCGGTGGGCCACGGTCTGGATGGCGTGGCCGATGTCGCCCAGCGTGGCACCGGGCTTGACGGCGCGGATGCCGGCCACCATGGCTTCGTAGGTGGTGTCGATCAGGCGGCGGCCCAGGGCCGAGACCTGGCCCACGGTGTACATGCGGCTGGTGTCGCCAAACCAGCCGTCCTGGATCAGCGCCACGTCGACGTTGACGATGTCACCGTCCTTGAGGATTTCCTTTGGGGACGGAATGCCGTGGCAGACCACGTGGTTGACCGAGGTGCACACCGTCTTGGGGTAGCCGTAGTAGCCGATGTTGGCGGGGATGCACCGCAGCTCGTCCACGATGAAGTCGTGGCACAGCCCGTCCAGGTAGTCGGTGCTCACGCCGGGCTGTACATGGGGGGTGAGCATTTCCAGCACGCGGGCGGCCAGCATGCCGGCTTCGCGGGACTTGGCAATGCCGGCGGCGTCGTGGATGGGAGGAAGTTTTTTGCGCATGGTGTGGGCAGCACCGAAGGTGCTGCAGGGGGCAGCGGGCAGGCTGCAGATGCTTCCCATTATCGGCATCTGTGCGGTGGGGCGCAGACCGCAGGGGCGCAATGGTGTGGACCATGCGGTGGCTTTGCGCAGGCAGCGGTGCGCTGGATGTGCGCTGGATATGTGCCGGATGCGCGCGGTGCACTGCCTCAGAAGGTCGGACCGGTGGTGCCTTCTGCACCGGCCGTCAGGCCATGAAAGCCCTGAAAAAGCGGTGGCAGTTACCAGGTGGTTACTAAATTTTCAGTCTTCTATTAGATATAAAACATAGTTGAAACCGTTATTGGTATTGAATTTAATGCTATGAATATTGGTGCACAATGCGCCGCTTGCGCACAGGGCTGCTGGTGGACTGCGGGGAGAGATACCAGTGGAATGGTGGCAGCCTTGTGCCCTCTCTCTTTTTTTCTGCCAACACCACAAAGGAAGTCGCCATGGGCGAAGAACGCAGCACCGCATCGCAGCCGGCCCGGATCGTCGTCGTAGGCGGCGGCGTGGCGGGCCTGGAAATCGCCTCGGCGCTGGGCAAGCGCCGCGATGACGGCCTGATCGCCAGCGTGACGCTGATCGACAGCGATTCCGCCCACGTCTGGAAGCCCATGCTGCACACCATTGCGGCGGGCACGCGCGATCTGGCCCAGCAGCAGACCACCTACCTGGCCCAGGCGGCCGATGCGGGCTTTGCCTACCAGCCCGGCGAGATGTGTGCCCTGGACCGTGTGAGCAAGGAGGTGCTGCTGGCGCCGATCACCGCGCCCGATGGCCGCGAAGTGGTGCCGGGTCGGCGCATTGCCTATGACAAGCTGGTACTGGCCATTGGCAGCGGTGCGAATGACTTTGGCACGGACGGGGTGCTGGAGCACTGTTTCATGATCGACACGCGCCGCAAGGCCGATGCCTTCAACCAGGAAATCCGTTTGCGCATGGTGCGCAGCATGACCCAGGGCGAGGGCCTGCAGGTGGCAATCGTGGGCGGTGGTGCCACCGGGGTGGAACTGGCGGCCGAGCTGGTGCAGCTGGCAGAAAGCGCCCGCGCCTATGGCGCCATCGGGGAAGCGGCACGCTTTGGCATTGTGCTGGTCGAAGCCGGGCCGCGTTTGCTGCCCAGCTTTACCGAAGACATCTCGGCTGCGACCAAGCGCCGTCTGGAAGCCCTGGGCGTGACCGTGCTGGTCAACGAGCGGGTGCAGAAAGCCATGGCCGACGGCCTGGTGCTGGGCGATGGCCGAACGGTGAACGCCGGTCTGCGGGTGTGGGCGGCGGGCGTGAAGGCACCGGAATTCCTGTCGACCCTGGGCCTGCAGACCACGCGCGGCCACCAGCTGGTGGTCAACGACCACTTGCGCACCGACGACCCCGATATCTATGCGGTGGGGGATTGCGCCAGCTTCACGCTGCCGGGGCAGAGCCAGCCCCTGCCGCCGACGGCCCAGGTGGCGCACCAGCAGGCGCGCTACCTGATCGACACCTTGCCCCAGGTGCTGCGCGACCCGCAGGCCGGCAGCAGCGAGCGCTTTGCCTACCGCGACATGGGCGCGCTGGTGTCGCTGGCCAATTACGACGCCTATGGGTCGCTGGGCAAATTCGGACTGTTCAACGGCGGCACCATCCGCGGGCGGCTGGCCATGCTCAGCCACCTGTGGCTGTACCGTTCGCACCAGGCGCGGTTGTACGGCTTCTGGCGCGGCGGTTTCCTGTGGCTGGTGGACATGATGAATTCCCGCCTGCGCCCTTCGATCCGGCTGGATTGAAGGCCTGCGCTACGGCTGAACTGCCGCTGCCGAACCGGAGGCTGTGGAAGTATGCGTGCGCCTGCTGGCACTCCCGGTTCTAGGGGCCCAGCCCGGATGGATGCATCAGCTGGTGCTGGGCACCATGAAAAAAGCCCGCAAGCGCAAGGCGTGCGGGCTTTTGCCATGTCGGTGGAATGCGCCTTGCGGCGCATGCATCAACGCTGGGTGATGGGCTTGACGTCGCGGGCGACAGCACCGGTGTACAGCTGGCGGGGACGGCCGATCTTGTACTCGGGGTCAGCCATCTGTTCGTTCAGCTGAGCGATCCAGCCCACGGTGCGGGCCAGAGCGAAGATGCCGGTGAACAGCTTGACGGGGATGCCGATGGCACGTTGCACGATGCCGGAGTAGAAGTCCACGTTCGGGTAGAGCTTGCGCTGCACGAAGTAGTCGTCTTCCAGGGCGATCTTTTCCAGCTGCTTGGCCAGTGCGAACAGCGGATCCTTTTCCAGGCCCAGCTCTTGCAGGATTTCGTTGCAGGTTTCCTGCATCAGCTTGGCGCGGGGGTCGTAGTTCTTGTACACGCGGTGGCCAAAGCCCATCAGCTTCACGCCGCTGTTCTTGTCCTTGACCTGTTCCATGAACTCGCCGACCTTGGAGATGCCGCCGTTGGCCTGGATGTGTTCCAGCATGTTCAGGCAGGCTTCGTTGGCGCCGCCGTGGGCAGGGCCCCACAGGCAGGCCACGCCAGCGGAGATGGCGGCGAAGGGGTTGGTGCCGGACGAACCGCACAGGCGCACGGTGGAGGTCGAAGCGTTTTGCTCGTGGTCAGCGTGCAGGATGAAGATGCGGTCCAGCGCACGTTCCACCACGGGGTTGACCTTGTACTCTTCGCAAGGGTTGCCGAACATCATGCGCATGAAGTTGCCTGCGTAGGACAGGTCGTTCTTCGGGTACATGTAGGGCTGGCCCACGCCGTACTTGTAGGCCATGGAGACCAGCGTAGGCAGCTTGGCGATCAGGCGGATCGCAGCGATTTCGCGGTGCTCGGGGTTGGTGATGTCGGTGCTGTCGTGGTAGAAGGCCGACATGCCGCCCACCAGACCGGTCAGCACAGCCATGGGGTGTGCGTCACGACGGAAACCGCGCAGGAAGAACTGCATCTGTTCGTTGACCATCGTGTGCTGGGTCACGCGGTTCTCGAAGTCAGCCTTCTGGGTTTCGTTGGGCAGCTCTCCGTACAGCAGCAGGTAGCAGGTTTCCAGGAAGTTGCAGTTCTTGGCCAGCTGTTCGATGGGGTAGCCACGGTACAGCAGTTCACCCTTGTCACCGTCGATGTAGGTGATGGCCGACTGGCACGCCGCGGTCGAGAGGAAGCCGGGGTCATAGGTGAACATGCCCGATTGGCCGTACAGCTTGCGAATGTCGATCACGTCCGGGCCGATGTTGCCCTGGTAGACCGGCAATTCGACGCTGGGTGCGCCATTGCTGAAAGACAGCGTTGCTTTGTTGTCAGCGAGTTTCATTTCCAACTTCCTTCTCGGAGTGGCCGGATCTGGGCCGGCCTTTTTTGCAAGTTGTGCAGATCAGAGGGGCTTGCGCACCATCTGTAGCACTTCTCTAACTTCAGGGGTGTCTAAGGCCCCTTCCGGCTCCTTGCGGCGCAGGAAGAGATCCATCAGATCGTTGTCTGCCAAGTCCATCAAGGCAGACAGACCAGTTGCGTGTCTCCGCGTCAACTGGCTGCCGTAAGTGGCAAAAAACTTCTCGATGTAAAGATCGTTCTCGACCAGGCCGCGGCGGCTTCGCCACCGCAGCAAGTCGCGCTCCCGTTCTTCGAGGATTGCGTCCATCTCGTTCATGGATCAGATAGCCCGGCGGACCATCAGTTCCTTGATCTTGCCAATGGCCTTCGTGGGGTTCAGGTGCTTGGGGCACACGTCCACGCAGTTCATGATGGTGTGGCAGCGGAAGAGGCGGTATGGATCTTCCAGGTTGTCCAGGCGCTCGCCGGTGGCGGTGTCGCGGCTGTCCGCGATGAAGCGGTAAGCCTGCAGCAGACCGGCCGGGCCCACGAACTTGTCGGGGTTCCACCAGAACGAGGGGCAGCTGGTCGAGCAGCTGGCGCACAGAATGCACTCGTACAGACCGTTCAGCTCTTCGCGCTCTTCGGGCGACTGCAGGCGTTCCTTGCTGGTCGTCGTGTAGATGTCGCTTTGCAGGTACGGCTTGATCGAGTGGTACTGCTTGAAGAACTGGGTCATGTCCACGATCAGGTCGCGGATGACCGGCAGGCCGGGCAGGGGCTTCAGAACGATGTCGCCCTTGAGGGTGTTCATGTTCGTCAGGCAGGCCAGACCGTTCTTGCCGTTGATGTTCATGGCGTCCGAGCCGCACACGCCTTCACGGCAGGAGCGACGGAAGGAGATGGAGGGGTCCATCGCCTTCAGCTTGACCAGGGCGTCCAGCAGCATGCGTTCGTGACCGTCCAGCTCCACTTGCACGGTTTGCATGTAGGGCTTGGCGTCTTTGTCCGGATCGTAGCGGTAGATTTTGAAAGTACGCTTCATTTTTGGATTCTCTCGTGGGCTGCTGGATTAGAACGTGCGGACCTTGGGAGGCACGCTGTCCACGGTCAGGGGCTTCAGGTTCACGGGCTTGTACGACAGGCCGTTGGTGGCGCTGTCCCACAGGGTGTGCTTGAGCCATTCCTTGTCGTTGCGGCCCAGCGGGAACTCGGCGTGGTCGGCAGGGTGCTCGTAGTCGTACACGGTGTGTGCACCACGGCATTCCTTGCGGGCAGCAGCCGATGTCATGGTGGCCTGGGCCACTTCGATCAGGTTGTCCACTTCCAGCGCTTCCATGCGGGCGGTGTTCCAGACCTTGGACTTGTCCTTCAGGGTCACGGAGCCGACCTGGTCACGGATGGCGTTGATCTTGGTCACGCCTTCGTCCATGCTCTTTTGCGTGCGGAACACGCCGGCATGCGTCTGCATCGCGGTGCGGATGTCGCCAGCGATGTCCTGGGCGTAGACGCCGTCCTTGGAGTTGTCCAGCTGGTTGAGGCGCTCCAGCGTGCGGTCAGCACCGTCTGCGGGCACGCTGTGGTGGGGGCCGAAGTTGTTGACGAAGTTGACGATGTGCTTGCCAGCAGACTTGCCGAAGACCAGCAGGTCCAGCAGCGAGTTGGTGCCCAGGCGGTTGGCGCCGTGCACCGACACGCAGGAGCATTCGCCCACAGCGTACAGACCGTTGACGACCTGGTTTTGCTGACCGTCCCAGGTGACGACCTGGCCGTTGATGTTGGTGGGGATGCCACCCATCTGGTAGTGGATGGTGGGCACCACGGGAATGGGTTCCTTGGTGATGTCCACGTTGGCGAAGTTGTGGCCGATTTCTTCCACGGAAGGCAGGCGCTTGCGGATGGTGTCGGCACCCAGGTGGTCCAGCTTCATCAGGATGTAGTCCTTGTTGGGACCGCAGCCGCGACCTTCCTTGATTTCCTGGTCCATCGAACGCGACACGAAGTCACGGGGAGCCAGATCCTTCAGCGTGGGAGCGTAACGCTCCATGAAGCGCTCGCCTTCGCTGTTCAGCAGGATGGCGCCTTCGCCGCGGCAGCCTTCGGTCAGCAGCACGCCGGCACCGGCCACGCCGGTGGGGTGGAATTGCCAGAATTCCATGTCCTGCAGCGGGATGCCAGCGCGCGCGGCCATGCCCAGGCCGTCACCGGTGTTGATGAAGGCATTGGTGGATGCCTGGAAGATACGGCCGGCACCGCCGGTGGCCAGCAGCACGGCCTTGGCGTGCAGCTCGTACAGGTCGCCGGTTTCCAGTTCGAGGGCGGTCACGCCGACCACATCGCCCTGGGGGTTGCGGATCAGGTCCAGGGCCATCCACTCCACGAAGAAGTTGGTCTTGGACTTGACGTTCTGCTGGTACAGCGTGTGCAGCATGGCGTGACCGGTACGGTCAGCGGCAGCGCAGGCGCGTTGCACGGGCTTTTCGCCGTAGTTGGCGGTGTGGCCGCCGAAGGGACGCTGGTAGATGGTGCCGTCGGGGTTGCGGTCGAACGGCATGCCGAAGTGTTCCAGCTCGATCACGACGTTCGGTGCTTCGCGGCACATGAACTCGATGGCGTCCTGGTCGCCCAGCCAGTCGGAACCCTTGATGGTGTCGTAGAAGTGATAGTGCCAGTTGTCCTCGGACATATTGCCCAGGGAAGCCGACACGCCGCCTTGTGCAGCCACGGTGTGCGAACGGGTGGGGAACACCTTGGACAGCGAGGCGACGGACAGGCCGGCGCGGGACAGTTCCAGGGCAGCGCGCAGACCGGAGCCGCCGGCACCGACGATGACAACGTCAAACTTGCGCTTGGTGATATTCGCTTTGGAGTAGCTCATTCTTAACCTTCAATCGTGAGGGGAGGGCGCAAGTCACAGACGCCACAGGACTTGGAAGCCCCAGCCAGCACAGCCGACCAGCCAGACAATGGTGAAAACCTGCAGCGCCAGGCGCAGGCCCACGGGCTTGACGTAGTCCATCCAGATATCGCGCACACCGATCCAGACGTGCCAGGCCAGCGCAATGATCACGCCGAAGGTGACGAACTTCATCCACTGGGCGGCAAAGATGCCGGCCCACAGGTCGTAGCCGATGGGGCCTTGGCTGAACACCAGCTGGGCCAGCACGACCACGGTGAACAGCACGATCAGGACCGCAGTGACGCGTTGCACCAGCCAGTCGCGGATACCGTAATGGGCACCGACCACGGTGCGCTTGGAGCCGTAATTCACGGACATGTTGTTTTCCTTCTAACGTGGGATCAGTACAGGCCGAACAGCTTGGCACCCAGGACCACGGTCAGGGCGATGCTGATGACCAGCACGGTCACGGCGGAAGACTTGCCGAATTCCTTGGAAACGGCCGAGTGCGACACGTCCATCCACAGGTGGCGCAGACCGGCGATCAGGTGGTGCAGCGAAGCCCAGATGATGGCCAGCGTGACCAGCTTGATGAACCAGCCCGGCACGAAGCCGATGCCGACGTTGAAGGCCGCCTTGAAGATTTCAAAGGAGAACTCGGAGGACAGCGACTTGTCGAACATCCAGAGGATGAACGGCAGCAGCAGGAACATCAGCAGGCCGCTGATGCGGTGCAAGATGGAAACCCAGCCAGCCGGAGGCAAGCGATAGGTTGGGAGGTCCTGGAGGGCGTGGATGTTGCGGAACTCTGGCCGCTTTTTTGCTAACTCAGTCATGGCGGGGTGCTTTCGAGATGTAACTGCGTTGTAATCGCTCGGATGCAAACGATCCAAAATTCTATTGCAATGCCGCAGTTTCGGGTGCCTGGGAATCCGGGATTGTGCGGTATCTCCGAGGCGGAAGCTGCAGATCAGCTCAATTCGTTGCGGTAGTGGTGCGTGTCAGTGCGGTAGATACCGCGTCGTAACTCCATGGGGGTGTCGTTGTAGGTATAGGCTACGCGCTCCACGCTCAACAAGGGTGTGGAAGTGCTTACTTGCAGCAGCTGTGCCTGCTCTTCATCGGGCAGCACGGCGCGGATCTTTTCGTCGGCACGGACCATGCGCACGCCGAACTCCAGCTCGAACATGGCATAGGTCGGGCCCTGGTAGCTGCCCATCTGCTCGGCGCTGAGGCCCTTGAAGGCGTGACCGGGCAACCAGATGTCTTCCACGATGGTGGGCGTGCCACTTAGCGTGAGCACGCGGCGGGCCTGGATGACGGCGTCGCCGCTCTTGAGTTGCAGCAGGCGGGCCACTTCGGCGCTGGCGCGCACGCGCTTGCATTCAAGGATGCTGCGCTGGGCGCGGCCTTCCTTTTGCAGATCGCCGGTGTCCGGGTGCAGCTTCAGAAAGCGATACTGGACCTGCTGCGCGGCGTGGGTGGCCACAAACGTGCCCTTGCCCTGGCGGCGCATGACCAGATTTTCGGCGGCCAGCTCGTCAATGGCCTTGCGCACTGTGCCCTGGCTCACCTTGAAGCGTGCTGCCAGCTCCATTTCGCTGGGGATCAGCTCGCCGGGACGCCACTCGCCAGCCTGCAGGCTTTGCAGGATCAGCCCCTTGATCTGCTGGTACAGCGGGCTGAAGGAGGGAGTGGATGCGCCCGAGCTGGAGACGCTGTGGTGGGGGAACTCGGGGGCGGTGGTCGGGGTGGATGCCATGGTGCAGGGTATGGGAGCGGTCAGCAATCTCCGGGCGGGAAAAACAGGCGGAACGGGTCCGCAACAAAGCCCCGATCATATCTTATATAAGACATAAGACAAATTGACCAAGGATTCAAATCGGCGGTACACTTTCGCCCTGTTTGCGGAGCATGGGCGGCTGGTCATGGATGCTGGTGCTTCCTGCGCCGACAACTGTTTTATCCATACTTGGAGTTCTTACATGAGCAAGAAGCCCGTCCGTGTCGCCGTCACCGGCGCAGCTGGCCAAATCGGTTACGCCCTGTTGTTCCGCATCGCCTCTGGCGAAATGCTGGGTAAAGATCAACCCGTTATTCTGCAACTGCTGGAAATCCCCGACGAAAAGGCTCAAAACGCTCTGAAGGGCGTGATCATGGAGCTGGAAGACTGCGCCTTCCCTCTGCTGGCCGGCATCGAAGCCCACAGCGACCCGAAGGAAGCCTTCAAGGATACCGACTACGCTCTGCTGGTCGGTGCCCGTCCTCGCGGCCCCGGCATGGAACGTGCCGACCTGCTGGCTGCCAACGCCCAGATCTTCACCGCCCAGGGCAAGGCCCTGAACGCTGTGGCTTCGCGCAATGTGAAGGTGCTGGTGGTCGGCAACCCCGCCAACACCAACGCCTACATCGCCATGAAGTCGGCTCCGGATCTGCCGGCCAAGAACTTCACCGCCATGCTGCGTCTGGACCACAACCGCGCTGCTTCGCAACTGGCTGCCAAGGCCGGTTTCAAGGTGGGCGACATCCGCAAGCTGACCGTCTGGGGCAACCACTCGCCCACCATGTACGCTGACTACCGCTTCGCCACCGTGGACGGCAAGTCGGTCAAGGACATGGTCAACGACCAGGTGTGGAACAAGGACGTGTTCCTGCCCACCGTGGGCAAGCGTGGCGCTGCCATCATCGCTGCCCGTGGCCTGTCGTCGGCTGCTTCGGCTGCCAACGCCGCCATCGACCACATGCGTGACTGGGCCCTGGGCTCCAACGGCGAATGGGTCACCATGGGCGTGCCTTCGCAAGGCCAGTACGGTATTCCCGCCGGTGTGGTGTTCGGTTTCCCCGTGACCACCGAAAACGGCGAATACAAGATCGTCGAAGGTCTGGAAATCGATGCTTTCTCGCAAGAGTGCATCGACAAGACCCTGGCTGAGCTGCAAGGCGAGCAAGACGGCGTCAAGCACCTGCTGTAAGCCACCAGCGAGTCACCGGCATGCAAGACTGGAACCCCGCGCTGTATCTGCGCTTCGCCAATGAACGCACGCGTCCTGCGGCCGAGCTGCTGGCGCGGGTGCCAAGCGACCCTGCCCATGTTCGCCATGTGGTGGACCTGGGTTGCGGGCCGGGCAATTCCACCGAGCTGCTGGTGCAGCGCTTTGTCGATGCCCAGGCGCTGGGCATCGACAATTCCGACGCCATGCTGGCCACTGCACGCACGCAGCTGCCGCAGGCGCAATTTGCCCTGGGTGATATCGCCACCTGGGCACCGGAGGCAGGCGCTCCTGCACCGGACCTGATCTATGCCAATGCCTCCCTGCAGTGGGTGGGCTTGCATGAAACCCTGATTCCCCGTCTGCTCTCGCTGCTGGCGCCCGGTGGCGTGTTGGCGATCCAGATGCCGGACAACCGTCAGGAACCCACGCACCGGCTGATGCGCGAAGTGGCGCGTCTGCCCGAGTTTGCCCCGTACATCGGCGATGCAGACAAGTTGCGTACCGACATTCTGCCCATTGGGGCTTATTACGATTTACTGGCTGCGCACGGCGCGCAGACCGCCTCCGTGGATGTGTGGCACACCGTGTACCAGCACCCCATGGAGTCCGCTGCCGCCATCGTGCAATGGGTGCGTGGCACCGGTTTGAAGCCTTTTGTGGAAGGCCTGCCCCAGGCGCTGCAAGCCGCATTTCTGACGGAATACGAGCGCCGCGTGGATGCGGCCTATCCCGTGCGCGCGGACGGCAAGCGCCTGCTGGCCTTCCCGCGCCTGTTTCTTGTTGCCCAACGCCAAGCATGACGAATCCGACTGTCCACCCCGCGCAGGTCTTGCTGGACGCCCAGGCGGGCGGTACGCAGCGCCTGCCTGTGTGCGACCACTACAGTGGCGTGGAAGAGCGCATGCGCAAAAGCCTGCAGCTGCAGGCCGAGATGATGGCGGAGTTCGGCGCCTGCGTGTTCGATGTCACGCTGGACTGCGAAGATGGCGCCCCGGTCGGCCAGGAGCTGCAGCACGCCAGGCTGGTGGCCGGGCTGGCCCGCAATGCGGCGCCCGGTGCCCGGGTGGCGGCCCGCGTGCATGCCGTGGACCATGCGGCCTTTCAGCAGGACATGGACATCATTGCCGGTGAGGCGGGTGACCGGCTGTGCCACATCATGGTGCCCAAGGTGGAGTCGGTGGAGGATGTGCTCCTGGCTGAAAAAGCCCTGCAGCGCGCCACCGACCAACAGGTACCGCTGCATGTGCTGATCGAATCGCCGGCTGCCGTGCACCGGGCCTTCGAGATTGCCGCCCATCCGGCGGTGCAAAGCATTTCCTTCGGGCTGATGGACTTTGTCTCGGCCCATGGGGGCGCCATTCCCTCCAGCGCCATGGGCGTGGAAGGGCAGTTTCAGCATCCGCTGGTGGTGCGCGCCAAGCTGGAGATTGCGGCGGCCTGCCACGCCCACGGCAAAGTGCCTTCGCACTGTGTGGTCACCGAGTTCAAAAACCCCGCAGTGATGCAGGCGGCTGCAACAAAAGCTTTCAATGATTTCGGCTATACCCGGGTCTGGAGTATCCACCCGGCGCAAATTCGTCCGATTCTGGCGGCTTTCATGCCCGCGAGCGACGAAGTGGCGCTCGCTGCGGATATTCTTGCCGCCGCCGCCAACGCTGACTGGGCTCCCATCAGCCACCACGGCGTGCTGCACGACCGCGCCAGCTACCGGTATTACTGGCAGCTGCTGGAGCGTGCACACCGGACAGGGCAGCACATCCCTGTGGCCGCAAGCCACTGGTTTGGCCCTACCGGATCTTAAAACCGTAGCAAACAACACATGGAAATCCAGGAGCTGAAATGAAAACCCTCATTGCCTCCGTCATCGCCCTCGTACCCGCACTGATGCTGGTACAGCCCGCTGCTGCCACCGTCCAGGCCAAGCCCGCTGCCGCCAAGAAGGCTGCACCGGCCGCCAAGGCCTCCACCGCGAAGAAAACCACCACCGCCAAGAAGCCTGCTGCCACCAAGGGCGCTGTAGCCGCTGCGGCCGGCGCGGGTGCCGCCACGGCTGTGGCCGCCTCGGCCCTGTCGCCCGAAGCCCTGAGCCTGGCGGACCGTGTGCACACCGGCCGCATTGGCTGCGAATTGGGCCAGCACGTGAACGTGACCAAGGACGGCAACAACCCGGGTTACTTCCACGTGGACGGCAATGGCTTCAAGTACCACATGTCCCCTGTGGCCACATCCACCGGCGTGGTGCGCCTGGAAGACAAGCAGGCTGGCGCCGTGTGGCTGCAGATCGCCAATAAATCCATGCTCATGAACCAGAAGCAAGGCCAGCGCCTGGCGGACGAGTGCATGAGCAGCGAGCAAACCCAGGTGGCTGAAGCCATCAAGCGAAACCCCCCTCCTAGCCTTCTGGAAAACCCCGCAGCCGGCAAATAAAGCCGGCGGTGGGCTGCCAAGAGGCTGACCCCACTTACAAAACCATTGGAGAGAGAACCCATGTTGAAAGCCTACCGTGACCATGTGGCAGAACGTGCCGCACTGGGCATCCCCCCGCTGCCTCTGGATGCCAAGCAGGTCGCTGAGCTGATCGAGCTGATCAAGAACCCGCCTGCTGGCGAGGATGCCTTCCTGCTGGATCTGCTGACCCACCGCGTGCCGCCCGGAGTGGACGATGCGGCCAAGGTCAAGGCTTCCTTCCTGGCCGCCGTGGCACACGGTGACCTGAAGGTGGGCCTCATCTCCAAGTCCAAGGCCACCGAGCTGCTGGGCACCATGGTGGGCGGCTACAACGTCCACCCCCTGATCGAGCTGCTGGACGACGCCGAAGTCGCCGGTGTGGCTGCCGACGCCCTGAAGAAGACGCTGCTGATGTTCGACTTCTTCAACGACGTGGCCACCAAGGCCAAGGCGGGCAATGCCAAGGCCAAGGAAGTGATGCAAAGCTGGGCGGATGCCGAGTGGTTCACTTCGCGTCCCGAAGTGGAAAAGAAGATCACCGTCACCGTCTTCAAGGTGCCCGGTGAGACCAACACCGACGACCTGTCGCCCGCTCCGGACGCCTGGAGCCGCCCCGACATTCCGCTGCACTACCTGGCCATGCTGAAGAACACGCGTCCTGACGCGAAGTTCAAGCCGGAAGAAGACGGCAAGCGCGGCCCGATGAAGTTCATCGACGAGCTGAAGGCCAAGGGCAACCTGGTGGCCTACGTCGGCGACGTGGTGGGTACCGGTTCTTCGCGCAAGTCGGCAACCAATTCCATCGTCTGGGCCACCGGCCAGGACATTCCCTTTGTCCCCAACAAGCGCTTCGGTGGCGTGACGCTGGGCGGCAAGATCGCCCCCATCTTCTTCAATACGCAGGAAGACTCGGGCTCGCTGCCGATCGAAGTGGACGTTTCCAAGCTGGAAATGGGTGACGTGATCGACGTGCTGCCCTACGACGGCAAGATCACCAAGAACGGCGACACGGTGGCCGAGTTCCAGCTCAAGAGCGACGTGCTGTTCGACGAAGTGCGCGCCGGCGGCCGTATCAACCTGATCATCGGCCGTTCGCTGACGGCCAAGGCCCGTGAGTTCCTGGGCCTGACCGCCTCCACGGTGTTCCGCCTGCCCCAGGCTCCTGCTGCTTCGAACGCCGGCTTCACGCTGGCCCAGAAGATGGTGGGTCGCGCCGTGGGTCTGCCGGAAGGCCAGGGCGTGCGTCCCGGTACCTACTGCGAACCCCGCATGACCACCGTGGGCTCGCAAGACACCACCGGCCCCATGACCCGTGACGAGCTGAAGGACCTGGCCTGCCTGGGCTTCTCGGCCGACATGGTGATGCAGTCCTTCTGCCACACCGCCGCGTACCCCAAGCCCGTGGACGTGAAGACCCACCGCGAACTGCCCCAGTTCATCAGCAACCGCGGTGGCGTGGCCCTGCGTCCTGGTGACGGCGTGATCCACAGCTGGCTCAACCGCCTGCTGCTGCCTGACACCGTCGGCACCGGTGGCGACTCGCACACCCGCTTCCCCATCGGCATCTCCTTCCCGGCAGGTTCCGGCCTGGTGGCCTTCGGTGCGGCAACCGGCGTGATGCCCCTGGACATGCCTGAGTCGGTGCTGGTGCGCTTCAAGGGCGAAATGCAGCCCGGCGTGACCCTGCGTGATCTGGTGCATGCGATCCCCCTGTACGCCATCAAGCAAGGTCTGCTGACCGTGGCCAAGGCTGGCAAGATCAACGAATTCTCGGGTCGTATCCTGGAGATCGAAGGCCTGCCCAACCTGAAGGTCGAGCAAGCGTTCGAGCTGTCCGACGCCTCCGCAGAGCGTTCTGCCGCAGGTTGCACGATCAAGCTGAACCCCGAGCCGATCAAGGAATACCTGACCTCGAACATCGTTCTGATGAAGAACATGATCGCCGACGGTTACGCCGACGCCAACACGCTGCAACGCCGTATCGAGAAGGTCGAAGCCTGGCTGGCCAAGCCCGATCTGCTGGAAGCCGACAAGGACGCCGAGTACGCCCACATCATTGAAATCGATCTGGCCGACATCAAGGAACCCATTGTTTGCTGCCCGAACGATCCCGATGACGCCAAGACCCTGTCCGACGTGGCCGGCACCAAGATCGATGAAGCCTTCATCGGTTCCTGCATGACCAACATCGGTCACTTCCGCGCCGCAGCCAAGCTGCTGGGCGGCCAGCGCGACATTCCCGTCAAGCTGTGGGTGGCTCCTCCCACCAAGATGGACCAGAGCGAGCTGATCAAGGAAGGCCACTACGCCGCATTCGGCACGGCCGGTGCACGCACCGAAATGCCGGGCTGCTCGCTGTGCATGGGCAACCAGGCCCAGGTGCGCGAAGGCGCTACCGTGATCTCCACGTCGACCCGCAACTTCCCCAACCGTCTGGGCAAGAACACCAATGTGTTCCTGGGCTCGGCCGAGCTGGCTGCGATCGCATCGCGCCTGGGCAAGCTGCCTTCGAAGGAAGAGTACCTGAAGGAAATGGGCGTGATCGATGCCGACAAGGCCTCCGTCTACCGCTACATGAACTTCAACGAAATCGCCGAGTACGCGGCAGTCGCTGAAAAGGTGTAATGCACCGCGCACAGGCCGGACATGCGCCGGCCCTTGCCCCAAAACCCGCTTCGGCGGGTTTTTTTGTGCCCGATGGCCTGCCGCGTGGTCTTTGTCCGATAGACGCGTCAGAGGGTGCGACGCAGAATGCAGGGGAAATGGCTTTTGTATGGACGGAGAACCCCCGATGAAACACGCATTCGCTTCCACCCTCCACAACTTCCGCACCGCCTCGGGCAAGGAAGGGAAATTCTTCTCACTGCCAGCGCTGGCGCAGAAATACCCCAGCGTGCAACGCCTGCCGGTGTCCATCCGCATCGTGCTGGAATCGGTGCTGCGCAACTGCGACGGCAACAAGGTCACGTCCGAACATGTGGCCCAGCTGGCGCAGTGGAAGCCCCAGGCCGTCCGCACCGATGAGATTCCCTTTGTGGTCTCGCGGGTGGTGCTGCAGGATTTCACCGGCGTGCCATTGCTGGCCGATCTGGCGGCCATGCGCTCCACCGCCGCCCAGCTGGGCAAGAAGCCCAAGTCCATCGAGCCTCTGGTGCCGGTGGATCTGGTGGTCGACCACTCCATCATGGTCGACTATTTCGGCACCCCCAAGGCGCTGGACCTGAACATGAAACTGGAATTCCAGCGCAACCAGGAGCGCTACCAGTTCATGAAATGGGGCATGCAGGCCTTTGACACCTTTGGCGTGGTGCCACCGGGCTTCGGCATCGTCCACCAGGTGAATCTGGAATACCTGGCGCGCGGTGTGCACCGCACGGGCGATGGGGTCTACTACCCCGACACCCTGGTGGGCACGGACAGCCACACCACCATGATCAACGGCATTGGCGTGGTGGGTTGGGGCGTGGGCGGTATCGAAGCCGAGGCCGCCATGCTGGGCCAGCCGGTGTACTTTCTGACGCCCGATGTGGTGGGCTTCGAGCTCACGGGGCGGCTGCGTGAAGGCGTGACCGCCACCGATCTGGTGCTCACCGTCACCGAAATGTTGCGCAAGGAAAAGGTGGTGGGCCAGTTTGTGGAGTTCTTTGGCGAAGGCACGGCCAGCCTGACGCTGCCGGACCGCGCCACCATCGGCAATATGGCGCCGGAATACGGCGCCACCATGGGCTTCTTCCCGGTGGATGAAAAGACGCTGGACTACTTCCAGGGTACGGGCCGTAAGAAAAGCGAGATCGAGGCGTTCGAAGCCTATTTCCGCGCCCAGGGGCTGTTCGGCGTGCCCCGGGCGGGGGACATCGACTATTCGCGCGTGGTCTCCCTGGACCTGAGCACGGTGGCACCCAGCCTGGCCGGTCCCAAGCGCCCGCAGGACCGTATCGAAATCGGCGATGTGGCCGGCAAGTTCGATGCCTTGTTCACGGCCTCGGTGGCGGCCAACGGCTTCAACCAGCCGGCCGATCAGCTGGGGCTGCGCTACCGCGTAGGCTGTGGTGAAGGAGAGCTGGCCACCGATGCGCCGCCGCCCAAGCCGGGTGCGCCGCGTGCCGTGGTGGAGATGGTTGGCAACCGCCCCACGCTGGAAACCACGCATGACAATGCCGTGACCACGGCGGTGTGTGCACTGCCCGGCAGCGACGACAAGGTGCTTCGCATCGGCAACGGCGATGTGCTGATTGCCGCCATTACCAGCTGCACCAACACCTCCAACCCCAGCGTGCTGCTGGCGGCCGGCCTGCTGGCCAAGAAGGCGGTGCAGGCCGGGCTCAAGGTCAAGCCGCACATCAAGACCTCGCTGGCGCCCGGCTCCCGTGTGGTGACGGAGTACCTGACCGAAACCGGTCTGCTGCCCTACCTGGAAAAGCTGGGTTTTGCGCTGGCGGGCTATGGCTGCACGACCTGCATCGGCAACGCGGGCGATCTGACGCCGGAGCTGAACGACGCCATCACCCGCAACAATCTGGTGTGCGCGGCCGTGCTGTCGGGCAACCGCAACTTCGAGGCGCGCATCCACCCCAATATCAAGGCCAACTTCCTGGCCAGCCCGCCCTTGGTGGTGGCCTATGCGATTGCCGGCACGGTGCGCAAGGACCTGATGACCGAACCGGTGGGCAAGGGCAAGGGCGGCAAGGACATCTACCTGGGCGATATCTGGCCCAGCAGCGAGGAGATCCATGCGCTGCTGAAGTACGCCATGAACGGCAAGGCTTTCCGCGCCAACTATGAAAAAGTGAAGACCGAGCCCGGCAAGCTGTGGGAAAAGATCAAGGGCGTGACCGGCTCCACCTACACCTGGCCGCAAAGCACCTACATTGCCGAGCCTCCTTTCTTCCAGGACTTCACGCTGGAGCTAGGGGTTGCCGCGGGGGGCGCGTCGGCTCCCGACTACGACGTGCGCGGTGCGCGCATCATGGCCTTGTTTGGCGACTCCATCACCACCGACCACATCTCGCCGGCAGGCTCCATCAAGGAAAGCTCTCCTGCCGGCCAATGGCTGCTGGCCCATGGCGTGCAAAAGGCCGACTTCAACAGCTATGGTTCGCGCCGTGGCAACCACGAGGTGATGATGCGCGGCACGTTTGCGAATGTGCGCATCAAGAACCTGATGATTCCGGCGGCGATCGATGGCTCGCGCGAGGAGGGCGGGGTGACGCTCTACCGCGACGACAACGGCAAGGTCGAAAAAATGTCCATCTACGATGCCGCGATGAAGTGGCAGTCGGCTGGTCGGGCCACGGTGGTGCTGGCAGGCGAGGAGTACGGTACCGGCTCCAGCCGCGACTGGGCGGCCAAGGGCACGCAGCTGCTGGGCATCAAGGCGGTGGTCGCGCGCAGCTTCGAGCGCATCCACCGCTCCAACCTGGTGGGCATGGGCGTGCTGCCGCTGCAGTTCAAGGGCAATGACAGCTGGCAGACGCTGGGGCTGAAGGGGGACGAGTGGATCGACGTCATCCCTGCCGCGAATCTGGCACCGCAAAGTGATGCGAAGTTGGTGATCACACGCGCGGATGGCAGCCAGCAGACCGTGGTGGTGAAGCTTCGCATCGACACCCCCATCGAGGTGGATTACTACCGCCACGGCGGCATCCTGCCCTATGTGCTGCGGCAGTTGCTGGCCGGCTGACAAAGCGTGCGCCACTGGGTGGCAGCGGTTTTACAGGGGAGGCAAAGTTTTTTTCAAAAAATATGCAAACCCTGTAAACCGACTGCGAGTGGCACGCGTTGAGACGGTACATGCCTGTGCATGCGTGCCCCTGGCGGGCATGTGCGTAGCACCAGCCAACAGGGCCCGGAGGGGGTCAGCCGGTGCGGCATACCGAATAACTCATCCTCAAGAGGAAATTGTCATGAAGAAGTCTCTCGTTCTGGCTACCGTGATCGCTGCTGCTGCTCTGGCTGCTTGCGGCAAGAAGGAAGAAGCTCCTGCTGCTCCCGCCGCTCCTGCTGTGGAAGCTCCCGCTCCTGCTGCTGAAGCTCCTGCCGCTCCTGCCGCTGACGCT
The DNA here is from genome assembly GCF_030056555.1 of Comamonas sp. 17RB. Taxonomy (NCBI): domain Bacteria; kingdom Pseudomonadati; phylum Pseudomonadota; class Betaproteobacteria; order Burkholderiales; family Comamonadaceae; genus Comamonas; species Comamonas sp. 17RB. Next base: position 161,846 of record NZ_JASHHY010000006.1, read on the forward strand.
GCTGCTCCCGCCGCTCCTGCTGCTGACGCTGCTGCTCCCGCCGCTGACGCTGCTGCTGATGCCGCCAAGCAAGCCGCTGACGCTGCTGCCGACGCTGCCAAGCAAGCTGCTGAACCCGCAGCCAAGTAATTTGCACTCCTCCTCCACCTTGCGGGCCCAGGCCTGACAACCGTGGTGGTGAATGCACCCAAAAGCCCGCCTCTGGCGGGCTTTTTGTTTGTGGGTAGGGCTTCGTCGTCATGGCCGCCGCGTGGCTTGCAAGCCTGTGTGGCTGGTCAGCAAGCCTCGACTGAGGTGGGCAGGGGTTCTGCGCCTGCGGTTCACGGCGTTAGTGCTGCCGACTCCGTGTGGGTACTCTAGGCCATAAGAGGTTGCACACTAGGACCGGGCCGAGGTGAAGATGGCATCGCGCTGCTCCGTACCGCAGGGGGCTGGACGGAGTGCGGTGCGCGCCGGGCGCAGCACTGCATGGCGGTCGTGCGCAGAGGGGGAGCGCCATCTCGCAAGCGCCAGGATCAGGGGTTCAGGGCTGAACAGGTTCGGCAGCAGGGCCGCGTGGATGCTTCTGCCCCGGGCCACGCCGCTACGGGCGCAGGGGAGCACGGTGTGCCAGTAGAGGGCCCGTCCGCGCTGCGGGCTGAAAAGGCCATGAAAAAAGGCTGCCGAAGCAGCCTTTGGGCGGGGAATCCCGAGGGGATTAGCGCAGGTCGTCGGCAATGACGCGCACGATGCGCTGGGCATTGACGTCGCTCTCGGGCTGGCCGTTTTCGCCCAGCACCACCACGCTCGACTTGGCGCCTTCGCTGCGCACGGCGATCTGGTACTTGGCGGGCTTGGCTTCGGCCTTGGAGCCGAACAGGCTGCCGAAGAAGCCCTTCTTCTTTTCTTCCGTGTCGGGATTGGCCGGCACGTAGCGCACGAAGTACAGGCCCTTGCTGCGGTCACGGTCTTCCACGGTGAAGCCGGTGCGGTCCAGGGCCACACCGACACGGCGCCAGGCGCGGTCGAAGGCTTCGTCGATTTCCACAGCGGGTTGGCCGTTGAGCGTGGTCACGCGGGCCGACTGGGCCACGGTGGGCTTGGTGCCGCCCGCGGCGATCACGGCCTTGGACTGCTCTTCGGTGCTGCCCAGGCGCACCATGATGCGGCGCAGGAATTCGGTTTCCAGCTCGGGATCGGCGGCGCGTGGCTGCCAGATGGTGCTGTCCTTCTGCTGGTTGGCGTAGACCTCCTGCATGCCGCGGTGCGTCACGTAGATTTCGGTCTTGCCGTCGGCGCGGCGTTCCAGGCGGGTGCGGAAGCGGTCACGTTCGCTGGTGGAGTACAGCGAGTCGAACACCTTGCCCAGGGTGGAGCGGATCACGTCCTGGGGCAGCTTGGCGCGGTTTTCGGCCCAGTCGGTTTCCAGAATGCCCAGTTCGGGCTTTTCAATGGCCATATTGAAGCCACTTTCCAGCCAGAAATCGCGCACCGGATCCCAGATCTTGTCGGCAGGGCGGTTGACCACCAGCCAACGCTGGTTGCCGTCACGCTCGATGGTGACGTCACCCACGGTCAGGGCGGCAGCCTTTTCCAGCGGCGGTGTCACCGAGGCCTGGCCGGCCTGCAGCTCGCGGGCCGAGACGCTGGAGCCGGGCACGTTGTAGCGTGTGTCGCGAGAGAGCTGGTTCAGATCGGGAGGCACGTCCAGGGTCACGCCCTTTTTGGCACTCTTATAGTCGATCTTGTCGTTCTCCAGCACAGAGCAAGCCGACAGAGCGACGGCAATGCCCAACAGGCTCAGTCGTGTGATGTTTTTCACGCAGGAAATCCTTGAGGGTCAAGACATGGGAAAGCGCCGGGCAACACCCGGCGCAAACCGCTATTAGAGCAGACCCGCGTCGCGCAAAGAAGTTTCCACTACGGCGTGGTTGTTTGCGGACAGCGGTGTCATGGGAAGGCGCATGGTAGCGCCACACAGACCCATGCGTGCAACAGCCCATTTCACAGGGATGGGGTTGGCTTCCACAAACAGGTTTTTGTGCAGGGGCATCAGCTTGAACTGGATGTCCATGGCGCGCTTGACATCACCGGCCAGCGCGGCCTTGCACAGATCGCTCATCAGGCGCGGGGCCACGTTGGCGGTGACGGACACATTGCCGTGGCCGCCCAGCAGCATCAACGCGACGGCAGTGGGGTCATCGCCGGAGTACACGCCAAAATCCTCGGGCACATCGCGGATCAGCCACTGTGCGCGCTCGATGTTGCCGGTGGCCTCCTTGATGCCGAAGATGCTGTCGATCTGCGCCAGGCGCAGCACGGTGTCGTGCTGCATATCGGCCACGGAGCGGCCGGGCACGTTGTAGAGCATCATGGGCAGATCGCCCACGGCTTCGGCAATCGCCTTGAAGTGCTGGTACTGGCCTTCTTGCGTGGGCTTGTTGTAGTAGGGCACGACCTGCAGCTGGCTGTCGGCGCCGACCTTCTTGGCGTAACGGGCCAGCTCGATGGCTTCGTGCGTGCTGTTGGCGCCGCAGCCGGCCATCACGGGCACACGGCCTGCGGCCTGTTCCACGGACACGCGGATGATTTCGCAGTGTTCTTCCACGCTCACCGTGGGCGATTCGCCTGTGGTGCCGACCACGCCGATGCAGTTGGTGCCTTCGGCCACATGCCAGTCGATGAGTTTGCGCAGGCTGGGGTAGTCGACGCTACCGTCCTCATGCATGGGAGTGACAAGGGCAACAATGCTGCCCCGCAGGGCGACGGAAGAAGTGGTCATGTCCGCAAAGTGAAACGGGAAAAATTCATTCTACCCAGCGGATCTGGTGAAGGGCACTGGGCAGACAGGGTGGCAACGCTCATGACGCTGTTTTTGCCATTTTGATGCAATTATTCGCCGATGTGACGATAAATTATTTTTTGTTTCGTCGAATGTGTTGCGTCCGTGCCGGTGCCACGGGGTGGGCGCGTGAGGCGGCACGGGCTTGGGCGGCCCGCGGAACAGGGGGAGCGGGCGGTGCGGCCGCTGCAGGCATCCCCCGGCAGGGCCGCTCCACCTTCACTCCTCGTGGACCCAGGCGCCGACAGCGGCCTGGGACAGCCGCTCCAGCAAAGGGGCTGCATCGTCCTGGCGTACCACGGTAAAGCGCAGGCAGTCGCTGTCGGTGCGCAGCTGCAGCAAGGCCAGCTGCTGCGTGCCCAGGTGCCGGGCCAGGCTGTCCAGTCCATCCTGCATGCCATCGCCCTGGGTGGCGCGGTCCCACTGCCAATCCCGGGTGCCGGGCAGCCACTGGCTGCCGGCCAGGCCGTCGGCATCCTTCCAGTCCAGTTGGGCAAACTGTGGCGCGATGGCCAGCAGATGCTGCCAGTACAGCGTCAGGTCGTTGTCGTCGCCGTAGAGCTCCAGGGTGTCGGGGTCGAAATCCGGGTCCTCGGTGTCCCAGCCAAAGTCGTCCGGGTCCGGGTGGGCGACCGCGTCGCGCCAGCGCTCGGCCAGGGCATCGCCCGCGCCGGTATCGCCCAGGCACAGCATGCGGACCACGTCCTGCATCCAGTCCGTGTCTTCGGCATCCACCAGATCGCTGCGGCGCAGGACGCGCACTTCGGGGTTGGTGGCACCTTCCAGGTTGCGGCGCAGGGCCTCGGTGACTTCGCCCCAGGTTTCGCCGGTGGGCGTGAAACTGAAGTCTTTCAAGGAAAACCAGCCCATCTCCGCTTCAGGGCCGCTGCCCATGCAGGCCAGCAGCGCGTTCTTCTGGACGACGCGGGCCAGCGGCGGGCACCACAGCGCGGGTGCGCTCAGCAGTTGGCCTTTGGTGCTGAAGACATGGGGCTGGTCTTCGGGGCTGTAGGCCAGCAGTTTGCCGCCGGGGAAGACCTTGGGGGGCGAATCGTTGAAGCCGCGCTCGATCTGGGCAAAGGCGCAGGGCACGCGCAGCACGCCGCTGCGGTGGACCACGCCTGCTAGCAACGGGCTGCTGCGGTCGCCTGGGCGCTGGCGCTGGAAGGCCACCGCCAGGCCATTCTTGGGGTTGAAGTTCTGCACGTGGCTGAAGGTGCTGTCGAACAGCGGCTGGCCGGTGGCGTCCAGCAGCAGCATGATGTCGTCGCTGCGGCGTGCACGAACGAGCCCGTCATCGTGGGAGAGTTCGATCTCTTTCAGGCCGCTGTACAGCACCGCCAGATCGGACAGGCGCAGCAGCGCATCGCTGCCGTCGGCCGCTTGCGACTTGATCAGGTGCGGTGTCAGCGCCCAGGCTTCGGCATAGCCCTGGTCTGGGGTGAGCAGCCACAGTCCATTGGCGTCCTGGATGCCATGGCGCTCGGCCTGTCCCGGTTGCTCCGGCGGGTAGACCAGGTTGATGCAGTTGCCGCTGGCAAACGCGCCGTTGGCGCCGGCATCCGGATGCAGCAGCCAGCGGCCGTAGGGCGTGACCAGGCCCACGGGCCAGTGTTCACGCTCCTGCTCTGACTGGCAGGCCTGGCCGGTGTGCGGGTGCAATTTAGGCATCACCACGTAGGCCTCGAGTTCTTCCTCCCAGGCCCCGTGGTAGCGCTCTTCGTAGTGCTCGGAGAGCCAGGCGGGCCAGTCGTCGGAGATGTCGCGCTCCACGGGTTCGGTGCGTGCCACCACCGAGGGGCTCCACCAGCCCAGCTGGGCAGCGGGCGATTGCAGCAGGCTGTGCAGTGCCTCCGGCAGGCCCGCGGTGCTGCAGTCCCACAACAGGCATTGATCGCGCTGGGCCTGCAAAAAGGCGGTGTACACGGGCTCGTCAAAGTCATGTGGGCACAGCGTGGCGCAGTCCAGCAGCAGCCAGCGGCGCGTGCTGGTGGTGATGGCCTGGTCGATGTCCTGCCATTGCCGGCGCTGGGCCTCAGGCCAATGCGCGGGCAGTGGCTCCATCTGGGCCTTCAGCCATTGCCAGCGGGCTTTCACGCCGTCCATGGGGGCGGCCAGGGAGGACAGGCCTTCGTTGTCCCCGTAGGCGCTGCAAGGCACCAGCGTGGGCAGGTGCCGGGCATCGCCCATCAGCAGGCTGAACAGCAGCGGCGTGTGGTCGAACCATTCGGCCCAGCCGTCGCAGGGGCTGCCCGATGCATCCGGGCGGGCCGGCCATGCGGTGGTGGAACTGGGGTAGTCGTCGTGGGCCAGCAGCAGGGCGTAGGTGGGCATGGAGTGCAGAAGTTCAGAGAGAGTGTCGGGATAGACGGGTTTGAAAGGCCGCAGGAGCAACCCCGGGGACGGGCTGGTGTTGCCGGGACGCCTTGCTATGGCGTGCGGTGTGCCTGCGCCACAGACCTTGGCAGACCGAGCGGGGGTGGGGTTCTGGTTCCAAGGCGACCGCAGGCCGCCCGTGCTGAAGGCGCCGAACCGGTGGAAGGCCGGGCGACCGGGTTAAGGCGTCAGCCGGGCAGGGAGCGCGCTGCCCGCTGGGCGGATGGCGGCGATGCGCTGTACCACGCGGTCGGGCTGGCGCAGCTGGCCGCATTCATAGGCCACCACCTGCCAGCCGGTGCAGACCTGCAGCAGCTCGCCGGGGGCCAGCAGAAAGTCCGGGCGTGAGGGCTTGCCAAAAGCCTCGTTGCCCTGGCCGAAGGTCTCATACAGCAGCACGCCGCCGGGCGCCACGCTGTCCAGGATCTGCGGCCACAGGGGGCGCCACAGGTAGTTGGTGACCACCACCGCGCCGAACCGGCGCCCCGGCAGCGGCCAGGGGCCGTTTTCGATATCGGCACAGACCAGTTCGCCCAGACCGGGCAGGGCGGCCAGCGCGGCTGCATCGCGGTCCACCCCGGTCATGGTGTGTCCATTGGCGGCCAGCCAGCGCAGGTGGCGGCCACTGCCGCAGGCCACATCCAGCACGCTGCAGCTGGCCGGCAGCAGATGGCGCCAGCGCTCGATCCAGGGGGAAGGCGCTGGCTGGGCTTGCGGGAGTGTGGAGGCTGGTGGCGTGGCGTGGATCATGTAGAAAACTATAGCAGCCTGTACCTGGAGGGCAGGTGGTGCAGACGGCCTGGGATGACCAGGGTCAATGGCTGCCGAGCGGGCGCTGCAGGGCCGCCAGTGCCATGCGTTCCACCACGCCGGGGGCAATGAGCTTGACCCAGCGGCCCAGTTTTCCTTGGCGTGTCATGACCACCTCGCGTTGGCGGCGTTCCATGCCTTGCAGGATCAGCCGCGCACATTCGGCCACGGGCATGGCATGTTCCTCCTTCAGGCTGCTGACGCCGGCGGCCTGGCCCTGGGCGTTGTAGCCGTGGTAACGGATGCGGGTGTCCACCACGCCGGGGTAGGCCGTGGTCACGCTGACGCCGGCCGGTTTCAATTCGGCGCGCAGCGCTTCGAAAAAGCCGGCCTGGGCGAACTTGCTGGCGCTGTAGGCCGTACGCCCGGGCACGCCCACCAGTCCGGCCAGCGAGGACACGGCCACGATGCTGCCGTGCGAGGCTTTCAGGTGCGGCAAGGCGGCATGGGTGCACCACACGCTGCCCCAGAAGTTGGTGCGCATCAGCTGCTCGTACCAGGCCAGGTGCTCGGCACTCACTTCTTCGAACAGGGCGTGGGCCGATACGCCGGCGTTGTTGACCAGCACGTCCAGGCCGCCAAACTGCTGCGCGCTCTGTGCCACCAGGGCGCGGCAGGCCGCCTCGTCGGACACATCGGTGGGCACGGCCAGCAACTGGGCGCCATGGGCCTGGCACTGGTCCGCCACGGACTGCAGTTTGTCGAGGTTGCGCGCGGCCAGGGTCAGCTGCAGCGACTGCTGGTGGTGCCGTGCCAGCTGGAGTGCCATTTCGGCGCCGATGCCGTCAGAGGCACCGGTGATGAGGATGCGGGGCATGAGACCTCCCGGCCATGCCGCCGGGGCGGGCTGCCCCCAGGCTCAGAAGCAGGCCCAGACCTGGTTGGCGAGTGTGACCATGAAGTCCGGCTGCAGATACAGGGCAAACACTGCTGCCAGCACCGCGGCAATGGCCGCCCAGACCAGCGCCCGCCGCCAGCCGTGCAGCCGGGGCGGGACAGAGTGCGGTGCGGTGCCGGGGGTGTGCATGGCTGCGATGGTAGCGCTGAACGGTGGTGGGAGACCGGTCAGGCGGCGGCCGACTTGCGGACCAGGGCCTGCTCGCGCACCGGCAGGTTGACGACGGCGGCAAAGATGCCCAGCGCAATCGCCAGATACCAGACCATGTCGTAATTGCCATTACGGTCATACAGGTAGCCGCCCAGCCACACACCCAGGAAGCTGCCCACCTGGTGGCTGCAGAACACAAAACCGCCCAGCATGGACAGATGCTGCACACCGAAGATCTGGGCGATGGTGGCATTGGTCAGTGGTACGGTTGACAGCCACAGAAAGCCCATGGCGGCCGAGAAGAGGTAGACGGACCAGGGCGACAGCGGGGCCAGAAGGAAGGCAATGATGACCACCGAGCGCAGCCCGTAGATGCCCGACAGCAGGTAGCGCTTGGGCATTTTCTGGCCCAGATTCCCGGCGATGTAGGTGCCGAAGATGTTGAACAGGCCCACCAACGCCAGGGAATAGCTGGCCACCTGGGGCGCAATGCCAAAGTCTTTCAGGTAGCTGGGCATGTGCACGCCGATGAACATCACCTGGAAGCCGCAGACAAAGTAGCCCGACAGCAGCAGCACAAAGCTGGGGTTGGTCCAGGCTTCGGCCAGGGCCTGGCCAATGGTCTGGTCGCGCTGGGGTGCAGCGCCTGCCGTGCCGCCAAAGCCGGGCTCGCGCAGGCCAAAGGCCAGGGCGGCAATCACCAGGGCGATCACGGCCAGGATCAGCAGCGCGTTGGACCAGCCGAACTGTGCAATCAGCCCGCCTTCCACCGGCACCATGAAGAACTGGCCGAACGAACCGGCTGCGGCCGTTACGCCCATGGCCCAGCTGCGGCGGTCGGGTGGAATCTGCCGCCCCAGCACGCCATAGATCACCGCATAGGTGGTGCCGGCCTGGGCCGCACCGATCAGCACCCCGGCCGTGAGTGCAAACAGCAAGGTGGAGGGCGACAGCGCCATGCCCACCAGTCCCAGCGCATACAGAATGGCGCCGCCGATCAGCACCTTGAAGGCGCCCAGCTTGTCGGCCATCATGCCCACGAAGATGCCCAGCACGCCCCAGGACAGGTTCTGGATGGCAATCGCCAGGGCAAAGGATTCGCGGGTCCAGCCCATTTCCTGGGTGATGGGCTGCAGCCACAGGCCGAAGCCGTGGCGTATGCCCATGGACAAGGTGACCACTGCGCCCCCGCACAGCAGCACCTGCAGCATGGGCAGGCGGTTGGAGGTGTTGTTTTGGTTTTGCATAGCTGTGGAATGTATCCAGTTCACCCCCTGACTGTGGGGCAGCCCCACCTTGCGAATGGACTCCGGCGCGACAGCCTGCTGTGTTAGCGTTGCGCCCGGAAATGCCCCGGCGCTCGTGCATGTGCAAGCAATGGCGTCAGGGGTAACTGTTTATTTATCCAGCTGTGCGCTGGCGCGCGCACTACAATCCGCCCCCATGGCAGCCAAACCCTCTACTTCCATTCCCGAATATTCGGAAGGTTCGATCCGCGTCCTCAAGGGCCTGGAGCCGGTCAAGCAACGCCCCGGCATGTACACCCGCACCGACAACCCCCTGCACATCCTGCAGGAGGTGATCGACAACGCGGCCGACGAAGCCCTGGCGGGCTACGGCAAGCGCATCAAGGTCTCGCTGCATACCGACGGCTCGGTCAGCGTGGAAGACGATGGCCGCGGCATTCCCTTCGGCCTGCACCCCGAAGAAGGCGCCCCCGTGGTGGAGCTGGTCTTCACCCGCCTGCATGCCGGTGGCAAGTTCGACAAGGGCCAGGGCGGCGCCTACAGCTTCTCCGGCGGTCTGCATGGCGTGGGCGTGTCGGTGACGAATGCGCTGTCCACGCGCATGGAAGTCACCGTGCACCGCGACGGCAAGGTGGCCCATCTGGTGTTTGCCGGTGGCGATGTGATCGAGCCCCTGACCGTGCGCCCGCTGCAAAGCGGCGAGCGCAAGCAGGGCACCACGGTGCGCGCCTGGCCGGACGCCAAGTACTTTGAATCGTCCAACCTGCCCATGGGCGAGATGGTGCACCTGCTGCGCAGCAAGGCGGTGCTGATGCCCGGCGTGAGCGTGTCCCTGGTCAACGACAAGAACCGCGACACACAAAGCTGGCAGTACAAGGGCGGCCTGCGCGACTACCTGGCGCAAAGCCTGGCGGGCGACCCCGTCATTCCCCTGTTCGAGGGCGAGGGCTTTGCCGACCGGCACAACGACAACTTTGCCGAAGGCGAAGGTGCGGCCTGGTGTGTGGCCTTCACCGAAGAAGGCGCACCGCTGCGCGAGAGCTATGTCAACCTGATTCCCACCACCGCCGGCGGTACGCACGACAGCGGCCTGCGCGACGGCCTGTTCCAGGCGGTCAAGGCGTTCATCGACATGCATTCGCTGCTGCCCAAGGGCGTCAAGCTGATGCCGGACGATGTGTTCGCCCGCGCCAGCTATGTGCTCTCGGCCAAGGTGCTGGACCCCCAGTTCCAGGGCCAGATCAAGGAGCGGCTGAACTCCCGTGATGCCGTGCGCCTGGTCTCGGGCTTTGTGCGTCCGGCGCTGGAGCTGTGGCTGAACGAGCATGTGGAGCACGGCAAGAAGCTGGCCGAGCTGGCCATCAAGGCCGCGCAGACGCGCCAGCGCGCCGGCCAGAAGGTGGAAAAGCGCAAGGGCTCCGGCGTGGCCGTGCTGCCCGGCAAGCTCACCGACTGCGAAAGCCGCGACCTGGCCCACAACGAGGTGTTCCTGGTCGAAGGTGATTCGGCCGGCGGTTCCGCCAAGATGGGACGGGACAAGGAGACCCAGGCCGTGCTGCCGTTGCGTGGCAAGGTGCTCAACACCTGGGAAGTGGACCGCGACCGTCTGTTTGCCAACACCGAAATTCACGACATCTCGGTGGCCATCGGTGTCGATCCGCACGGTCCGGATGACGCGGTGGATCTGTCCGGCCTGCGCTACGGCAAGATCTGCATCCTGTCCGATGCGGACGTGGACGGTTCCCACATCCAGGTGCTGCTGCTGACACTGTTCTTCAAGCATTTCCCCAAGCTGATGGAGGCCGGCCATGTGTGCATTGCCCGTCCGCCGCTGTTCCGCGTGGACGTGCCGGCGCGCGGCAAGAAGCCGGCCGCCAAGGTCTATGCGCTGGATGAAAGCGAGCTGAACGCCATTTTGGAAAAAGCGGCCAAGGAAGGTGTGGCGCGCGAGAAATGCCAGATCAGCCGCTTCAAGGGCCTGGGCGAGATGAACGCCGAGCAGCTGTGGGAAACCACGCTCAACCCCGACACGCGCCGCCTGCTGCCGGTGCAGGTCGACACCATGCCGCTGCAGGAGACCGAGCACCTGATGACCCGTTTGATGGGCAAGGGCGAGGCTGCCTCGCGCCGTGAGCTGATGGAGCTGCACGGCGACGCAGTGGATCTGGACATCTGAGGCCTGCCATGCCGCTGTCTTTCATTGCATGGCTGCAGACTTTACGGGCATGGCCGCAGCGCGCGGCACGCCCGGCGGGACTGCGCCTGTGCGGTGAAAGAGGGCGGTACGCCCGGTACCGACGGCTGCTGCTGACCCTTTGGCTGGCGGCTGCCGCGGCCCTGGCGCTGCCCGGTACTGCACGGGCCGATATCTGGGCCTATGTGGATGGTCAGGGCGTGACCCACTTTGCGGCCGAGCCGCTGGATGAGCGCTACCGCCTGTTCTTCCAGGGCGATGATTTCGATTCCCAGCGCGACGGCACGCCCCGGCACAGGGGCACTGGCTCGGGCCTGAAGGTGGATGCGGCGTCCGTGGCATCGGCCGGCAAGCTGGCAGCGTATTTCTCGTCCTCGGCCCAGTACCAGCGGGTGCGCCGCCATGTGGAGCACACCGCGCAGAATACCGGGCTGGACTACGAGCTGCTCAAGGCCCTGATCGCCACCGAATCCGGCTTCGATGTGGATGTGGTCTCGCCCAAGGGCGCTGTGGGGCTGATGCAACTGCTGCCGGCCACGGCCGAGCGCTTTGGTGTGCGCGCCGATGCGCGCCGCTCGGTGGCCGCCAAGCTGACCGACCCCGCCACCAATCTGCAGGCCGGTGCCCGCTACCTGAAGTATTTGATCGCCATGTTCCCGGGTCGGCTGGACCTGGCGCTGGCCGCCTACAACGCAGGGGAAAACGCCGTCAAACGCTTCGGCCAGGCGATTCCCCCGTACAAAGAAACCCAAAACTATGTCCGCACCGTGCTGGCGCTGTATGAACAGCTGCAGCCCGGCGCCTCGGCCCCGGTGGCCGCACGCGGAGGCCGCCAGGCGGCCGTCCCCGGCGCTGGCCGGGTGCGCATGGAGCTGCGCGGCGACCAGCCGGCTGCGGACCTGAGTACTACCCCGAACTTTCTTCCATGAGTGACCATTTGACGCTAGACCTTGCACGCCCCGCCGAGGGCGGTGACTCGCTGGACCTGGGCGCCTACGCCCAGCGCGCCTACCTGGAATATGCCCTGTCCGTGGTGAAGGGCCGGGCCCTGCCCGATGTGGCCGACGGCCTCAAACCCGTGCAGCGCCGCATTCTGTACGCCATGGACCGCATGGGCCTGTCCTATGGCGGCAGCACCGGCAACACCGCGGCCAAGCCGGTCAAGAGCGCCCGCGTGGTGGGCGATGTGCTGGGCCGTTTCCACCCCCATGGCGACCAGTCGGCTTACGACGCGCTGGTGCGCATGGCGCAGGATTTCAACCAGCGCTACCCGCTGGTGGACGGCCAGGGCAACTTCGGCAGCCGCGACGGCGATGGCGCCGCAGCCATGCGGTACACCGAAGCCCGCTTGTCCAAGATCACGCGCCTGCTGCTCGACGAGATCGACCAGGGCACTGTGGACTTCGTGCCCAACTACGACGGCAGCACCGAAGAGCCACAGCAGCTGCCCGCACGCCTGCCGTTCTCGCTGCTCAACGGCGCCAGCGGCATTGCCGTGGGTCTGGCCACCGAAATTCCCAGCCACAACCTGCTGGAAGTGGCCGAGGCCTGCGTGGCGCTGATCAGAAAACCCGCGCTGGCCGATGAGGAGCTGTTTGCACTGATTCCCGGTCCGGACTACCCCGGCGGCGGCCAGATCATCAGCAGCAGCCATGACATTGCCGAGGCCTACCGCAGCGGCCGCGGCAGCCTGAAGGTGCGCGCGCGCTGGACGATCGAGGAGCTGGCGCGCGGCCAGTGGCAGCTGGTGGTCAACGAGCTGCCTCCGGGGGTGAGCACGCAGAAGGTGCTGGAAGAGATCGAGGACATCACCAACCCCAAGGTCAAGACCGGCAAGAAGGCGCTGACCCAGGAGCAGAACCAGCTCAAGGCCAGCATGCTGGCGGTGCTGGATGGCGTGCGCGACGAGTCCAGCAAGGATGCGCCGGTGCGCATCGTCTTCGAGCCCAAGACCGGCAAGGTGCCGCAGTCCGAGCTGGTGGTTGCTTTGCTGGCCCACACCAGCCTGGAAACGTCCAGCTCCATCAACATGACCTGCATCGGGCTGGATGGCAAACCGGTACAGAAGCCGCTGCGCCAGATGCTGGAGGAGTGGATCGATTTCCGCCAGGCCACCATCACCCGCCGCAGCGAATACCGCCTGGCCAAGGTGCTGGACCGCATCCACATCCTGGAAGGCCGTCAGGCCGTGCTGCTGAATATCGATGAGGTGATTGCCCTCATCCGGGCCAGCGACGAGCCCAAGCCGGCGCTGATGGAGCGCTTCAACCTGTCCGAACGCCAGGCCGAAGACATTCTGGAAATCCGCCTGCGCCAGTTGGCGCGGCTGGAAGCCATCAAGATCGAGCAGGAACTGGCCGCATTGCGCGACGAGCAGAAGGGGCTGGAAGAAATCCTGCAGGACTCCAAGGCGCTGCGCAGCCTGATGGTCAAGGAAATCAAGGCCGACGCCAAAGAGTTTGGCGATGCACGCCGCACCCTGATCCAGGCGGAAAAGAAGGTGGTGGCCGAGGTCAAGGTGGTGGATGAACCGGTGACCGTGGTCATTTCCGAAAAAGGCTGGGTCCGCACGCGCCAGGGCCATGGCCACGAGGCCGCGGTGTTCACCTTCAAGTCCGGCGACCAGCTGTGGGGCACGTTCGAATGCCGCACCGTGGACCAGCTGATCGTGTTTGGCGACAACGGCCGCGTCTACAGCGTGGCCGTCTCCAGCCTGCCCGGCGGGCGCGGCGATGGCCAGCCGGTCACCACCATGATCGACCTGGAGTCCGGCAGCCAGATCACCGCCTACTTTGCGGGCAGTGCCGACAGCCAGCTGCTGCTGGCCAGCTCCGGCGGCTACGGTTTTGTGGCCAAGCTGGAATCCATGGTGGCACGCAACAAGGCGGGCAAGTCCTTTGTGACGGTGCAGGACGGCGAGACGCTGTGCCTGCCCAGCAACCTGGCCGCCATCCCCGCCGCCGCGGCCGACGGCGCCGAAACACCGGCCGCCACCCATGTGGCCTGCCTGTCCAGTGATGGCCATGTGCTGACCTATGCCCTGTCCGAGTTGAAGCTGATGAGCGGCGGCCGCGGCCTGCAGCTGATGAAGCTGGAGGACAAGGCCAGCCTGGTGGGGGCGGCAGCCTACACCCGCAGCGTGCGCATCACGGGCAACGGGCGCGGCGGCAAGGACCGGGAAGAAACCCTGGAAATCCGCAGCCTGAACAACGCGGCCGGCAAGCGCGGCAGCAAGGGCAAGGCCGCGGGTTGGACCTTCAAGCCCAGCGGCATCTTCCGGGTGGAATAAGCCGGCGCACTTTGCGTTGCCCATACAAAAAAGCCAGCGAACCGCTGGCTTTTTTGCTTTCCGCTGACGGGCAGGGAGCTGGGCATGGTTCGGCTGACCGATGCCGTGAGCACCTGAGGCTATGGCCGTCCTGCTCCTGCAGTCACTGGGTAGTGCGGGGTATTGCCCTCACGCAGCGCTTTGGAACGAGGCGATATCGATCACAAAACGGTATTTCACATCGCTTTTCAGCATACGTTCGTAGGCGTCGTTGATGCTGCCGATATCGATGCGCTCGATATCGGCCGTGATGCCGTGCTGGCCGCAGAAATCCAGCATCTCCTGGGTCTCGGCAATGCCGCCGATCACCGATCCGGCCACCGATTTGCGGCCCATCACCATGGGGGCGGTGTTGAGCATTTCTTCCAGCGGGCCGAGGTAGCCCACCAGCACCAGCGTGCCGGACACCGCCAGGGTGCTGACATAGGGGTTGAGTTCGTGCACATAGGGCACGGTGTCGATGATCAGATCGAACTGGCCGCGCACGGCCTTCATTTGCGCGGGATCGGTGGAGATCACCACGTGGCTGGCACCCAGGCGCTGGGCATCGGCCTCCTTGCCCGGGCTGCGGCTGAACAGCGTCACTTCGGCACCCATGGCCTTGGCCAGCTTCAGCGCCATATGGCCCAGGCCGCCCAGGCCGACCACGGCCACCTTGCTGCCGGGGCCCACCTTCCAGTGGCGCAGCGGCGACCAGGTGGTGATGCCTGCGCACAGCAGCGGGGCGGCGCCGGCAGGGTCCAGGTTTTCGGGCACGTTCACCACAAACTGTTCGGAGACCACGATGCGTTCCGAATAGCCCCCCTGGGTGGCCGTGCCATCCTGGCGGTCCACATCGTTGTAGGTGCCGGTCATGCCGTTCTCGCAGTACTGCTCCAGCCCCTGGGCGCAGGCCGGGCAGTGCTGGCAGGAGTCGACCATGCAACCCACGCCCACGCGCTGGCCCACGGTAAAGCGCGTCACATCGGCGCCAACGGCCGTCACGCGGCCGATGATTTCGTGGCCGGGGACCACGGGGTAGCGTGGAACGCCCCAGTCGCCGCGCACGGTGTGCAGGTCGGAGTGGCAGACCCCGGCAAATTCGATCTCGATGGCCACATCGTTGGGGCGTGAATCGCGGCGCACAAAGCTGAACAGCCCCAGTGCAGAGGTGGCGGAATGGGCGGCATAGCCGCGCACGGGCATGACCATGGTGGTGTCCTGTGGGAAAAGTCGCAAGAAAGTGCTGGCCGCTGCCGGGTGGAAAGGAGGAGGGCAGTGGCAGCCGTTGTGAGCAGATTCTAGAAAGCACATTCACAAGCCACTAGCCATCAATGCCTTGAAGGATTTACAAGTGAAATTTGTCAGTAGACGAATTTTTCGGGTGTTTGCCCCTACCATGGCCCATGCCCATCAATGAACTGCGCGCGCTGCACACCTTTCTTCACACGGCTGAGCTGGGCAGCCTGCGCCGGGCGGCGCAGCAGCAGGGCGTCAGCGCCCAGGCGGCCAGCCAGGCGCTGGCCCAGCTGGAAAAGCACCTGGGCGTGCGCCTGTTCCACCGCACCACGCGCAGCATGGCGCTGACGGCCGAGGGGCGGCAGCTGCTGGCCACGGTGCAGCCGGCCGTGCGCAGCCTGGAGCAGGCGCTGGCCGGTGTGCAGCATGCCAAGGAGGATATCGCCGGGCCGCTGCGGGTGGTGGGGCCGCGTTCCACCTTTCGCCCGGTGGTGGCACCACTGTTGTCCGCATTCAGTGCCCGCCACCCCGCCGTGCAGCTGGAGGTGCAACTGGACGACCATGTAGGCAACTGGGTGGAGGACCGGGTGGATGTGGGCTTTCGCGGCGGGCCTGCCACGGCCGAAGGCGTGGTGGCGCGGCGGCTGTTTGCGCTGCAGCTGATCGTCTGCGCGGCGCCGGCCTATCTGGAGCGGCAGGGCGCACCACGCACGCCGGCCGAGCTGGCGCGGCACCGCTGCAGCGTGTTCTTGCGCACCGATACCGGCCGCCCCATGCCCTGGCAGCTGCGGCAAGGGGACGCGGTGGTCTACCAGGCGATCACGCCGGCCTTCAGCACCAATGACGAAGAACTGGAGCTGCAGGCCGTGCTGGACGGCCAGGTGCTGGGCCAGCTGACGGGGGTGACGGCGGCGCCGTTCATCCGATCAGGCCGTCTGGTGCCGGTGCTGCTGCCGTACCTGGTGGAGGAGCACAGCCTGTATCTGTACTGGGGCAGCCGCAGCGCCCAGCCTGCCCGTGTGCGGGCGTTCATCGACATGGCGCTGGAGACGCTGACCGAGAACCCGGCCTTTGTGCTGGGCCGGGCGGAGCTGGAAGCCGCTGCACGCTGACACTGCACCAGCCCGGTCCGCGTGCGGACGAGGCTGTTGCGGCATGGAGGGCGGCGGGCATCCTCCTGGGGCAGGGTTGCCCCCGGCAGCTGTTTATCGGCGCTGTTCCATCACAAACACCTCCACCCGGCGGTTTTTGGCCCGGCCGGCCGGTGTGTCGTTGCTGGCCACGGGTTCACGGGCGCCCCGGCCTTCGGTCTGGATGCGCGGGCCCATCACCTTCTGCTGGAAGATGTAGTTGCGTGCCGCATTGGCGCGGTCCTTGGACAGCGGGTCGTTGATGTGCGGGCCGCCGCTGCTATCGGCGTGGCCCACGATCAGCACATGCGTGGTGGGGTGGCGCTTGAGGCTGTCGGCAAAGCGGCTGAGCAGGGTGCGGGCCTGGGGCTGCAGTTCGGCGCTGTGGCTGTTGAAGGTGATGTCGGCGGGAAAGACCATCTTGAGCCGGTTGTCGTCGGTGCGGCTGACCTTCACTCCGGTGCCCTTGGTGGCGCGCTCCAGTTCCAGGCGCTGGCGTTCCATGTTCCTGGACCACAGATAGGCCACGGTGCCGCCCACGGCCGCACCCGCCACCGCGCCCACAGCGGCCTTGCCGCCCGTGGCATGGGCCACGCCCGCGCCGGCCACGGCGCCCACGGCCGCCCCCACTGCGGTATTGCGCGTGGTGTTGGTGGGGGCCTGCGTGGTGGGCGTGGGGGCAGGGGCGCTGCACCCGCTCAGGGCAAGGGCAGAAGAGGTCAGGGCCAGCAGCCAGGCAGTGCGTGCGCGCAAGGTTTTCTCCGTCAGTAACAGTTGCTGCGTCGAATGTACCGGAATTGAAATGCAGAAACGTTGTTCAAGCGCACCAGGTATGCACAAGCTGCTATGCATGCGTGAGCATGGGAGTGCTTGCTTTGATAGAAAAAATTACAAGCTGCGAGGGCGTGGCATGCGGCAGAGAGTGGCCTGCCGAGACGGGGCGGCGCTGCCCTGCGACTGACGGGTGACCGTGTGCCGTGCGGCCCAGGTACCAAAAAGCCCGCAGGAAGCGGGCTGTGGTGTGGTACGCGCCACCGCTGCGGCAGGCGGGTCAGGCCAGGCCGTCCAGGCTCAGTACATCGGTTTCCACGCACACGCCATTGTCCAGGCTGGCACGCACCACAAAGCCCTCGTCGATTGCGACCAACTGGGCGCTGTCCACGTTCAGACCTTCATGGCCTTGCGGGCCCTGGAAGGAGAAAAAGCCGCGCAGCGGCAGGTCGGCGGCGCACTCCATGTCGACGGCAGGATGTTGCTCCACCAGCCATTGGCGGGCGGAACGCAGGGTGGCGGCCACGGGCAGGCAGTCGGCGGAAATGTCGATGTGGGCGGTGCGCGTGGTGTCATCGCCGCTCAGTCCATCCAGATCGCCGATGGTGAAGAAGGGCAGTTGAAAGCTGTGGGTGCTCATGGGTAGGTTCTGCTATCAAAAATGTTGCATGCATTGTCCGGGTAGAGCGCATCAAGTCTGGTGGGATGGTTTTTGAATCCATGCGGCTGCCACGGAGCAGTCCTGGGATGGCGTGGTCGGCCGGAAGTTCTGCGTGCCGTGCAAAAAAAGATGCTGGACTGTGGCTGCACCGCATGCGGGTGGCGGGAGGCGCACCGCAGGGCACCACAGAAAGCGTGTACAACGCACCAACGGTTACACCGTGTAGCTGGGATGGAGGGAGACTGCATGGTCTTGCCCTGCCGGAGTGATGGACACGGCGGGAGCAGGCCATGTGCCCCCGGGCGCTGTCGCAGCCAGTGCGGCTGCGGTGGCAGACCGCGTTGCCCATGCCGGGCAGGGCGCTGCGTTGGCTACCGTCCATCCGGCCGCAGGCCGCCATTTCACAGCAAGGAGACCACACCATGATCCGCATGATTTCCCTCACTGTTCTGGCACCGGCGCTGCTGGCGGCCTGTTCCATGGCTCCCCATGCCAAGGACAACTCGCCCAGCACCATTCGCGATGGCATGCTGGTGGGGCCGAACCAGATGACGTTGTATGTGTTCGACAGGGACACTGCCGGCAGCGGTAAAAGCGTCTGCAACGGGCCCTGCGCCACCAACTGGCCGCCGCTGATGGCCAAGGCCAATGCGGCACCCACTGGCGACTGGAGTGTGGTGACGCGCGATGACGGCAGCAAACAGTGGGCCTACAAGGGGCGGCCTCTGTACTTCTGGGCCAAGGACACCAAGCCCGGTGACAAGACGGGCGATGGTTTTCTGAACAACAGCTGGCATGTCGCCAGACCGTAAGCGGGGGCGATGACAGCGGCGCTGGCCGCTGTCGCTGCGGACAACCGAGCTGCGGCCAGTACGGGGCGGAGTGCGGCAGAGGGCGCTCTGGTCGCTTTTTCTTCGATCCAGCGGTGTGTCAGCGTGGATCAGCGCGCTACGGGCGCCGGCAGCACATACAGCCACACCGCCGCATAGTGCAGCCCGCTGCCTGCCAGCACGAACAGGTGCCAGATGCCATGGGCGTGGCGCAGCCGCTGGTCCAGAGCGAAGAACACGATGCCGCCGGTGTACAGCAGCCCGCCCGCCAGCAGGCAGACAAAGCCGGCCGTGCCCAGTGCATCCAGCAGCGGGCCGACGGCGACCAGCACCACCCAGCCCATCAGGGCATACAGCACCAGCGACAGCACCCGGGCTTCACTGCGCGGCTTGATCTCCTGGAGCATGCCCACCACCGCCATGCCCCAGACCACACCAAACAGCGACCAGCCCCAGGCGCCGCGCAGGCTGATCAGGCAGAACGGGGTGTAGCTGCCGGCAATCAGCAGGTAGATGCTCAGGTGGTCCAGTTTGCGCAGTACCCGCTTGGCGCGGCCGCGCACGCTGTGGTAGCTGCTGGAGATGGCGTACAGCAGCACCAGGCTAGCGCCGTAGATGGCCACGCTGGTGATGCCCATGCCGTCGCTGTGCAGGCTGGCACGCGCGATCAGCCACACCGCACCGCCCAGCGCCAGCAAGGCGCCCAGCAGGTGGGTCCATGCGTTGAAGCGTTCGCCGTAGTACATGCGTTGCCATGCCTTTCGCCGTGCGGAGGCTGTGCTGCGTCCATGGGGTGCACAGCCAGTGGAATCAGTGCGTTGCAGTCGGCACAGCGTAAGGGCTGGGCAATGGCACTACCGCAGGCAGGGGATGGAAGGCGTGGCGGGCGGCGTGGCCCGGCGGTGGGATTTACTGCGGCTGGGCGTGGAAGGCTTTGTTGGCAATCTTCCAGCCGGCCTCGGTCTTGAGCAGCACGAAGTAGTCAGTGAAGGTGACGGCGCCATGCTCCAGCGTGACCTTGGCCATGGCCGAGGTGCCGGTGATGTCCAGCCAGTCGATGCGGCGGCGGCGCAGGGCCTCGTCCGCCGCCGGGGTGTTGTTGAAGCGCTGGCAGTAGACGTCCAGCGTCCACGATGTCAGCGGACCTTCCCGCACGCTTTCCAGGCGGGCGCTGGGCAGAAAGGCTGCGCGCATGTGTGCGGCGCAGTCTTCGGCGTGTCCACGCATGTACAGCTCCAGCGGCAGGCGCACGGCGGCTTCTTCGGGGTGGGGGATCGGGTGCTGGGGGGCCGCGGTGGTCATGGTGGTCTCCTGATGATGGTGTCCGGGGTGCGCATGCATGCTAGGTCCGCTGAGGCGGAGGATTAGGCGCGTGGCGGTGAAGACTGTTTCACCGGTGCAGCGGGCACAGGCTGACCATGCGAGCCATTGCAGGCTGTCCAAAGCAATCGCCCCGAAGGCCAGGGCAGGCATTCGGGGCGGAAGGGGAGATCGCTCCAGGATCCGGAGCGCCAGCGGCAGCGCCGCACACAGAAAAAAGACGCTGCAGCTGCCGCTCCGGTGGAGAGCGGGACGGAAAGCTTATTCGCTTTCGCTGGGGCTGCCGCAGTCGTCGCAGGCTTCGGTGCTGCAGCCGCCTTCGGCTTCGATGGTGTGGGTGCACATGCAGTGCGGGCAAAGGATGCGGCCGAGGTAGCTGCCTTCGTTGGTGGAAGTGGTGTCGGCGGCGAGGGTCACGTGGCGGTTGGGCATGGGATGCTCCTTCTGTAACGGTGGCGCAGGCTGTCAAAGGCCGGAGCGCCGGGTTAAGACATGGGTGTCAAACACCATCCCTTGCTCAACTTGCTAATTAGCACGGTGGTGCTAATTGACTGGCTGGCGGTGCGGCACAGCAGGTAGTTGCTGTGGTCCTGAGGGGCTGCGCTGGAGGGTGAATCCGCCGCAACCTCAGAGGGTTGGCATGGGTCTTATTGTTTGCGTCGCAGCAATTTCTTTTTTGGCGCTTTAAAAAAATTATTTCGCTTTTAAATCAATTAATTACGTTAATTTTTCGTAATGCAAAACGGTTTTCTGGCCTATAAAAGTACAAAAATCAGGTTTTTTTTCAGAATGCGAAATCAAAATTTCACAATGCAGAAAAATGCGGCGATGCAGCGTAAGAAAAGCGCCATGCAGCCGCAGACACCATGCCATCGCAGCAAATGCCGAAAGAAATGCGATAAAGCCCTATGAATGGCAGGGGATCCATGCAGCAGCAGGCGTGTGGTGCGCGCCACATGCCACCTTCCCTGGGGCTTACACCGATACGAACCTGGGACGCTTTGTTGTCCACTTCGTATCCGCACGGTCGTGCTTTTTAGTGCGCTGCATCATAAAAAGAGGGAGGAGGGGGCTATGAAGCACATCGGGGTGACACACAAGCTGTGGCTGGGGGTGGGCAGCATCGTGGTGGGGGCGGTGATCATCGTGGGCGTGGCGGGCTACAACTCGGCCCAGCACCAGAAAAAGCATGGCGAACAGGACCGCCTGCTCTCTCTGCGCCTGGAGCAGGCCACGCAGTGGCATGCGCTGACCCAGGTGAATGCGGTGCGGACCCTGGCCCAGGTGTTCAGCCGCGATGCGCAGGATGCCGAGCAGTTCTCTGCGCAGATGGCAGCGACCAGCCAGCAGATCTCCACCTTGCAACAGGCGTTGGATGCATCGGCCCGCGATGCGGACGACCGCAGCCAGATGCAGAACGTGGTGGCCTTGCGCCAGGCCATGCAGACCCAGCGGGATCAGATGCTGCAGAAGAAGACCGCCGGCCAGGAGGAGGAAAGCCGTGCCCTGGCGCGCACCGGCTACCGCCAGTCGGTGGATGCCTATCTCGCCGGCCTGCTGCGCTTTGTGCAGCACCAGTCCCAGGGGCTGGAGGCCATGCGTGCCGAAATGGGAGCCGCGCGCCAAGGGGTGGTGCGCAGTTCGGCACTGAACATGGTGGTGCTGTTGCTCGGTGTGTCGATTGGTGCCTACCTGCTAATCAACGGCATCCGCCGCGCGCTGGCGCAGGCCAACGGAGTGGCCGGGCAGATTGCGGCCGGCGACCTGCGCAGTCAGTGGGCGGTGCAGCGCCACGACGAGTTTGGCCAGTTGCTGCTGTCACTGCAGGCCATGAGCCGGTCGCTGGGCGCCATGATCCAGGATGTGAGCACCAGCGGCGATGCCATTGCCCTGGCCAGCGCCGAAATCGCCAACGGCAACCAGGATCTGTCGCAGCGCACCGAAATCACTTCCAGCCATCTGCAGCAGGCCGCCAGTGCCATGCTGCAGCTGACCAGCACCTTGCAGCAGACGGCGGCCAGTGCCCAGCAGGCCGCAGGCCTGGCGGACCAGGCGTCGGGCGTGGCCCAGCGCGGGGGGGCCGTGGTCGGCCAGGTGGTCAGCACCATGAACGACATCCATGCCAGCAGCCAGAAGATTGCCGACATCATCGGCGTGATCGATGGCATTGCCTTCCAGACCAACATCCTGGCGCTGAACGCCGCAGTGGAAGCCGCCCGCGCGGGCGAGCAGGGGCGCGGCTTTGCGGTGGTGGCCAGCGAAGTGCGTTCCCTGGCCGGCCGCAGCGCGGATGCCGCCAAGGAAATCAAGCAACTGATCCAGGCCTCGGTCGAGCGGGTGGCCGACGGTGCGCGCCTGGTGAACGAGGCGGGAGGGACCATGCAGGAAATCGTGCAGTCCGTGCAGCGTGTGACCCAGGTGATGGGTCAGATCAATGCCAGTGCCGCCGAGCAGCGTGACGGCGTGGCCCAGGTCAGCGAGGCTGTGGGCGCGCTGGACCAGATGACGCAGCAGAACGCCGCGCTGGTGGAAGAAAGCGCGGCGGCTGCCTTCAGCCTGCGTGAGCAGTCGGAACACCTGCGCGAGCTGGTGCAGCGCTTTCAGGTGCCGGACAGCGCGCCGCAGCGCACGGGGGCTGCCGCTGTGGCCGCCACGGTACATGCCGGTGCACCCGCACCGGCCCTGGCTGGCGGCCTGGGCGCAGAGCGTGCACTGCGCTCTCCTGCACTGGCGCCCGCACTGGCACCGGCAGGGCCGCAGACCGAATCCACGCGGGCACTGGAGCTGGCCTAGCCGCAGCGGCGCTGCACACAGCGTGCACCCAGGCCCTGGTGCACGCGGAAGTCGATTGAGGGAAGAGGGCGCAACCGTCCATTGAGCATGGCGAGCGTTGGGGGGAGCTATAGGCTCCCCCATTTTTTTGCGGCGGCGCAGCGATCCTGCGCAGTGCCGCCCTGCGGGTTCCACAGGCAGGTACCTGCGGTCGCAGTGCGGCGGTTGTGCGGCATGCGCGGTGGGGTGCGGGTGTGCCACGCTCCTGCGAAGCGCAACCATCCGATGTGCACTGGCGCAGCGATCGCTGATCGTTAACAGCTGATGGCCGACGGCTGATCGCATGGTGCGTGCCGGCGAAGCCTGGGACGCGGTGCTTGGGGATGTTTCCGGCCAACAAGTGGTTGTGAATGGCTATTGAGAAATGTCAATCCATAGTAATCATCAGTGATGCGAAATGGAGTCCATCAGGGAAAACCAGATTTCGTCGCCGGGCTGGTTCAGCGTCCACTGTGTCTGGGTGTAAGTCTTGTCAAGCATGCAGGCGACCGCCGATATTTCGGCGGACGAACGGTGGCAGGGCTGCATCCAGGCATTGCAACCGAGGCATGGAGAGTGCATGAAAAATATCAGCGTCACACGCAAGCTGTGGATCAGTGTGCTGTGTATCGTGGCAGGCATGGTGGGGCTGGCGGGCTTTGTGGGCACCGGCGCTTACCGCTTCCAGAAGCAGCAGGAGGCCCAGGAAGTCGTCCTGTCCCAGCGCATGGCGGATGCCATGCACTGGGCGGCACTGACCAAGACCAACGCCGTGCGCACGCTGGCCGTGGTGCTCAGCACCGATCCCAGTGTGGGCGAGGAGTTCTCGCCCACCATTGCGGCCACCAGCGCGCAGATTTCCAAGGTACAGAAAAGCCTGGAAGAAGCCAATCTGAGCGAGGCCGACAAGGCCCAGATGGCCCGCATTGCCCAGTTGCGCAGCGACATGATCGCGGTGCGCCAGCAGGTGATGAAGCTCAAGGAAGCCGGGAGTGCGGACGAAAGCGTGAAAATCGTGCAGGCCACCTACAAGCCGGTGGTGGACAAGTACCTCGAAGGCCTGCAGGCCTTTGTCGACCTGCAAACCGCCCACATCAGCCGCATGCGCGTCGAGATGGCAGACACCCGTGTACGCATGGGCCTGTGGGCCGGCGTGGGCATGCTGGCGCTGGTGGTGGCCATCGTGCTGGGCGCGCATTGGCTGATCAACAGCATCCGCCGGCCGCTGGTGCAGGCCAACGAGATTGCCGAGCGCATTGCCGCGGGGGATCTGAGCACCCAGGTGGGGGTGGACCGCAGCGATGAATTCGGGCAGTTGCTGCTCTCGCTGCGCAATATGAACCAGGCGCTGGGGGGCATGATCCAGGAGGTGCGCTACGGCACCGACAACATCGCCCAGGCCAGCGCCGAAATCGCCATGGGCAACCAGGACCTGTCGCAGCGCACCGAGGAAACCTCGGGCCGCCTGCAGCAGGCCGCCTCCGCCATGGCCCAGCTCACCAGCACCTTGCAGCAGACGGCGGGCAACGCCCAGCAGGCCACCCAGCTGGCCGAACAGGCCTCGGGCGTGGCCCAGCGCGGCGGGGCCGTGGTGGGCCAGGTGGTCAGCACCATGAACGACATCCACGCCAGCAGCCAGAAGATTGCCGACATCATCGGCGTGATCGATGGCATTGCCTTCCAGACCAACATCCTGGCGCTGAACGCGGCGGTGGAAGCCGCCCGCGCGGGCGAACAGGGGCGCGGCTTTGCGGTGGTGGCCAGCGAAGTGCGTTCCCTGGCCGGCCGCAGCGCGGATGCCGCCAAGGAAATCAAGCAGCTGATCCAGGCCTCGGTCGAGCGGGTGGCCGATGGTGCGCGCCTGGTGC
Source organism: Comamonas sp. 17RB (assembly GCF_030056555.1). Lineage (NCBI taxonomy): Bacteria > Pseudomonadati > Pseudomonadota > Betaproteobacteria > Burkholderiales > Comamonadaceae > Comamonas > Comamonas sp. 17RB. Next base: position 186,279 of record NZ_JASHHY010000006.1, read on the forward strand.
ATGAAGCCGGTGGCACCATGCAGGAAATCGTCCAGTCCATCGAGCGCGTGACACTGACCATGGCCGAAATCAATGCCGTGGCCGCCGAGCAGCGCGATGGCATTGCCCAGGTCAGCGAGGCCGTGAGTTCGCTCGACCAGATGACACAGCAGAATGCGGCACTGGTGGAAGAAAGTGCGGCCGCCTCGCACAGCCTGAGCGAACAATCGCAGAACATGAAAAGCGTGGTGGGCCGTTTCAAGGTCCCTGGCGCGCAGCAGGTTCTGGGCTTGCAGCGCCCGGTGCCGGCGCCCCGCAGCATCGGCAGCCGACCGCAAGCGATGCTGGAGCTGGAGGGCTGACCTCCAGCGGCTGCAACCGGGCGTGACTGACTGCCACGCCAGGCACAAGGCAAAAAGGCAAAAAGGCAAAAAGGCAAAAAGGCAAAGCAGCCAAAGGCCTCTTCACGGGCCGTTGGTTCGCGCCCAACAAAAAAAAGCAGCCCCAGAGGCTGCTTTTTTGTTTCCGGTGTGCGGCAAGAGGCAAAAGCGGCCTGCACCCAGGCCACGGCGCCGCGTGCCCGACGGAACGGGTCAGGCGATCTCGGCGACCAGATCGATCTCCACGCAGGCGCCCATGGGGACCTGTGCCACGCCGAAGGCGCTGCGTGCGTGCGAGCCCTTGTCGCCAAACACTTCGGCCAACAGCTCGGAGCAGCCGTTGGTCACCAGGTGCTGCTCGGTGAAGCTGGCGGTGGAATTCACCAGGCTCATCACCTTGACGATGCGGGTGACGCGGTTCAGATCGCCGCCGCAGGCCACCTGCAGCGTGCCCAGCAGGTCCACCGCCACGGCGCGTGCGGCCAGCTTGCCTTCGTCGGTGCTGATGGCGCCGCCCAGCTGGCCGGTCCACACCTTGCCGTCCTTGCGGGCAATATGGCCGCTCAGAAACACCAGGTTGCCCGTCTGCACAAATGGCACATAGGCGGCGGCCGGGACGGCCAGCGGGGGCAGGGTGATGTTCAGGGCTTGGAGTTTGTCGTAGACACTCATGGGAGTTCCTTGCATGGTGGGTAGAACGGGGCGGGAAGGGCGCGCAGCGGCGCCCGTGGGCGTGCTGCGGTTCCGGCGCGTGCGTGGCCGTCGGTGACAACCGCGCGCATGCCAGCCAGTATGCCAAGAGTGGAGCCGTCTTTCGCTTCCGCGTACACGGCAGTGCGGCTTTCTCCCACGATCTGGGCCCTGGCCGCCGCGGCAGGGGTGGCGCTGCAGCTGCTGCAGCCTGCCCTGTGGCCGGGGTGGGAGTATGCGGTGCTGGGCGTGGCGGCCGTGCCGCTGGGGGGCGCGGCCATGTGGGCGTGGCCGCACGCCGGCGCGCGGCGAACGCAGCAGGGGTTGCTGGTTCTGATGGTGGTCTGCGCTGCGGCGGCGTCCTTTGCGCTGACGGGATGGCAGGCCCTGGGGCGGCAAGCCCAGCGCATTGCGCCAGCCTTGGAGGGCGTGGATGTGGACGTGATCGCCGTGGTGGACGCCCTGCCGGCACGCAGCTCCCAAGGTCTGCGGATGCAACTGGTGGTGGAGCAGGCACAGCGGGCCAATGGACAGGCTGTGGAGCTGCCGCAGCGGCTGGAAGTCACATGGTATGCGCCACGCGGAATGGGGACCGCGCCGTGGCCTGCGGTCTCGGCCGGCGAACGCTGGCGTTGGACGCTGCGCCTCAAAGCCCCGCATGGCGCGCGCAATCCCCATGGCTGGGATTGGGAGCTGTGGCTGTGGGCCCAGGGCATCGGCGCCACCGGCTATGTACGCGACGGCCCCAAAAATACCGCCCCCCTGCGGCTGGACCCTGGCGAAGGCCGCCGCCCGGTGGAAGCGCTGCGCCAGCAGGTGCGCGATGCCATCGTGGCCCAGGGGGCCGTCCCGGGCGCGGCAGATGCCGAGCCGGACGCCGCGAACGATCGCCGCCGTGCCTTTGGCGTGGTGGCGGCGCTGGTCACGGGCGACCAGCGCTCCATCGACACCGCCGACTGGGAGGTGTTTCGCCGCACCGGCGTGGCCCACCTGGTCAGCATTTCGGGCCTGCACATCACCATGTTCGCCTGGTTGGCGATGCGCCTGCTGGGGGCCTTGTGGCGCTGCAGCCCGTGGCTGTGCCTGCGCTGGCCCGCGCCGCTGGCGGCACTGTGGGGTGGCGTGGGGCTGGCGGCAGCCTATGCACTGTTCAGCGGTGGCGGACTGCCTGCGCAGCGCACGGTGGGCATGCTGGTGGTGGTGGCGTTGCTGCACAGCACCGGCCGGCGCTGGCCCTGGTGGGCGGTCTGGAGTGTGGTGCTGGCAGTGATTGCGCTGTGGGATCCCTGGGCGCTGTGCCAGGCGGGCTTTTGGCTCAGCTTTGTGGCCGTGGGGGTGCTGCTGGCGTCGGGCACTGCGGGGTGGCAGCCGCCAGGCTGGGCACAGCGATTGCACCAGTTGCTGCGGGAGCAGATGGTGGTGGTGCTGGCGCTCAGTCCCTTGTCGCTGCTGTTCTTCGGGCAGGTTTCGCTGGTCGGTGGCCTGGCCAATCTGCTGGCCATTCCCTGGGTGACGCTGGTGGTCACCCCCCTGTCGCTGCTGGGGGTGCTCTGGCACCCCTTGTGGGAGGCCGCGGCCTGGTGTGTGCAGGCCATGGCGGTGGTGCTGGAGGCACTGTCCGCCTGGCCCTGGGCCAGTCTCGCCCGGGCGCAGGCGCCGTGGTGGGCGGCCGCAGCGGCCATCGCCGCCGGTGTGGGCCTGGTGCTGCCGCTGCCCTGGCAGTGGAAGGTGCTGGCCTTGCCGCTGCTGTGGCCCGCGCTGTGGTGGCAGGCGCCCCGGCCCGCCCCTGGCGAGGTGGACATGCTGGCGCTGGACGTGGGCCAGGGGGCTGCGGTGCTGCTGCGCACGGCCCACCACAGTCTGCTGTTTGATGCCGGGCCGGCCTGGCCGGGAGGCGATGCCGGGGCCCGGGTGGTGCAGCCCTTGTTGCAGGCCCTGGGGGAGCGGCTGGACATGCTGGTACTCAGCCATGGCGATGCCGACCATGTGGGCGGAGCCGAGGCGGTGCTGGCCCAGCAGCCCCAGGCGCAGTTGGTGGGGGCGGGCGCGGCGGTGCTGGCCCAGCGCCTGTCCCGGTCCTGGCAGCCCTGCGTGGCCGGTCAGCAGTGGGAATGGGACGGGGTGCTGTGGCAGGTGCTGCACCCCACGGCCGGCGTGCAGGGTGACGGCAATGCCGCCAGCTGCGTGCTGCGCGTGCAGGCGGCCAACGGTGCAGCCGTGCTGCTGACGGGCGATATCGAGGCGGCGCAGGAAGCCGCATTGCTGCGCTCCGGCCAGAACCTGCAGGCCGATGTGCTGCTGGCACCCCACCATGGCAGCCGCACCTCGTCGAGCGCGGCGTTTCTGGCGGCGGTGGCGCCGCACACGGTGGTGGTGCAGGCCGGTTACCGCAACCGTTTTGGCCACCCTGCAGCGCCTGTTTTGCGGCGCTATGCCGCCCAGGACCTGGTGGTGCAGAGCACGCCCCAATGCGGCGCGGCGCACTGGAATGGTGTGCAGGCGCAGACAGTGGCCTGTGAGCGCAGTCTGCGCCCACGTTACTGGAGTCATGCACCAGATCGGTGAGTGCTTGCCCGGAGGGGGCGGAGCGTGGCAGCCCTTAAACTGGCTGTCATACCCATAGTGCATCGCTATGGCCCGCAACTTGCTATGCAATCCCCAGGAGGCCCACGATGCAGAAGTACGACGAGATGTACACCATGCTGCCGTTTGACGGCAGTGACGTGCGAGACCACTACAAAGCCTATGCGCAGTGGCTGGCACAGCAACCGGCGCAGACCATGGCAGCGCGCGCGGCAGAGGCAGAGATGATCTTCCGCCGCGTGGGGATCACCTTTGCGGTCTACGGGGAGAAAGACGCCAACGGTGCGGGTACGGAACGCCTGATTCCGTTCGACCTGATCCCCCGCATCATTCCCGGCGCGGAGTGGACGCGCATGCAGGCGGGCCTGGTGCAGCGGGTCACGGCACTGAACCGCTTCATTGCCGACATCTACCACGACCAGGACATTCTGCGGGCCGGTATCGTGCCCAGGGACCTGATCGCCAACAACGCCCAGTACCGGCCCGAGATGGAGGGCGTGGATGTGCCGCGCGACATCTATGCGCACATCGCCGGCATCGACATCGTGCGCGCCCCCAATGCCCGGGGCGAAGGCGAGTACTTTGTGCTGGAGGACAATCTGCGTGTGCCCTCCGGCGTGTCCTACATGCTGGAAAACCGCAAGATGATGATGCGGTTGTTCCCCGACCTGTTCACCCGGCACGCCGTGCAGCCGGTGGCGCATTACCCCGACATGCTGCTGGATACGCTGCGCGCCAGTGCGCCGGCACGGGCCGCATCCGATTCGGCCACGGTGGTGGTGCTGACGCCGGGCATGTACAACAGCGCCTACTTCGAGCACGCCTTCCTGGCGCAGCAAATGGGGGTGGAGCTGGTCGAGGGACCGGACCTGGTCGTCAAGGACAAGGTGGTCTATATGCGCACCACGCGGGGCCTGCAGCGCGTGGATGTGATCTACCGCCGCGTGGACGACGACTTCCTGGACCCGCTGGTGTTCCGGCCCAATTCCACCCTGGGCTGCGCTGGCTTGATGGACGCCTACCGCGCCGGCAATGTGACCATTTGCAATGCGGTGGGCACCGGGATCGCCGACGACAAATCGGTCTACCCCTATGTGCCGGAAATGATCCGCTTCTACCTGGGCGAGGAACCGATTCTCTCCAACGTGCCCACCTGGCTGTGCCGCAAGCAGGACGATCTGAAATACGTGCTGGCGCATCTGCACGAGCTGGTCGTCAAGGAGGTGCATGGTGCCGGCGGTTACGGCATGCTGATCGGCCCTGCCGCCACCCGGACCGAGATCGAGGACTTCCGCCGTGCGCTGCTGGCCAACCCGGCGGGCTATATCGCCCAGCCCACGCTCAGTCTGTCGAGCTGCCCGACGATGGTGGACGCCGGCATTGCGCCGCGCCACATCGATTTGCGGCCCTTTGTGCTGAGCGGCGAGACCGTGCGCATGGCGGCCGGCGGCCTGACGCGCGTGGCACTGAAGGACGGATCGCTGGTGGTCAATTCTTCGCAGGGCGGTGGGACCAAGGACACCTGGGTGCTGAACGAACAGGCCCAGGGCCAGCCTTCACCGGAGCTGGTGCAGGAGCTGGGCGGCATGGTGCAGAGCATGGGAGGGGGCTGGTGATGAACACCGCTTGCATTCCTGCCATGACGATCTTGAAAGGTTTCCCATGTTGAGCCGTACCGCAGACCACCTGTTCTGGATGTCCCGCTACACCGAGCGGGCAGAAAACACCGCCCGCATGCTGAACGTCAGCTACGACACGTCCATGCTGCCCCAGCCTGCCGAGATGGCACGCAAGGACTGGATGGGGGTGCTGTCCATCAGTGAACTGATTCCCGCCTACGACCGGCGCCACACCCAGGTCACGCGCGATGGCGTGCTGCACTTCATGGTGCGCGATGAGAACAACCCCTCATCGATCTACTCCTGCCTGCGGGCCGCACGCGAGAACGCACGGGCGGTGCGCGGCGCCTTGACGTCGGAAGTGTGGGAAACCCAGAACCAGACCTGGCTGGAGCTGAACCGCCAGCTGCAGGATGGCTGGTTCGAGCGTGACCCGATGCAGTTCTTTGAATGGGTCAAATACCGCTCCCATCTGTCGCGGGGCGTGTCGCTGGGCACCATGCTGCAGGACGAGTCCTTCCACTTTGTGCGGCTGGGCACGTTCCTGGAACGGGCGGACAACACGGCGCGCCTGCTGGATGTGAAGTTCCACGCCATCGAGAGCGACTACCACGGTACCGATCTGCGCCAGGTGGGGCAGCAGCAGTTCGATTTCTACCACTGGAGCGCGGTGCTGCGCAGCGTCTCGGCCTTCGAGGTGTACCGCAAGGTCTACCGCGATGTGATCACGCCCGAGCGCGTGGCCGAGCTGCTGATTCTGCGTCGCGATATGCCGCGTTCCTTGCACGCCAGCATGCACGAGCTGATGGACAACCTGCGCCAGGTGGGGCACCAGGAAATGAGCGAGAGCCTGCGCAGTGCCGGCCTGCTGCTGGCCCAGCTGCAATATGGGCGCATCACGGAAATTCTGGACACCGGCTTGCACGCCTACCTGACCCAGTTCCTGGACCGGGTCAACCTGCTGGGCGGGCAGATCAGCCGCGACTTCCTGGCGCCGGAGCTGGTGTGAACGGTGGCGCGGGGTCCGCGCTTGGCGGCCCTGCGCGTTCAGTAACCAGACCGTGGTGTCGGGTGCGCCGCATGCGGGCCAGGGGCCATGCTGGCCATGGCGCCCGGTGCACAGGCTTCGGGGCGCAGCGGTGGTGTGGGCTGGCCGTAGGAGCGCAAGACCATGGCTTCCAGCTCGCCCGAGGCGCGGGCGCACTCTAGCTCTGCAATCACCTCGGCACGGGTGCGACCCGGCTGCGCCGCAGGCGCGGCGGGCATGGTCTGGCTGGCGGCGGCGGCCACCACCGGTGCTTCGCTGCGCTCCTGTGCCAGGCTGCCGGTGGCAATGCCGCCGGCCATGGTGGCGCACAGCAAGGCGGTGCGCAGATGCCAGAGTGGCGTATTCGAAAGGGATGGGGTGTACTGCGACATGGCAGGGCTCCTGCAAAAAACACGGCGACGTTGCCGCATGCCTGCACTGTCGTGCCGGGCGCCAGCCAGGCACAGCGCCTTGCGACGAAACCGGGGCGGCGCAGTATGTACCGACGTGCTGGCGGCGTGAATGGCGGGGGCAAATGGGGGACAAGGCGAGTGCAGGGTGGGCGCAAGGCCGCACTTGCCGGCCCGCGGCGGCGCAGGGGCCTTGTCGGCTGTGCGACAGGCAGGCAGGGGGTGCTGCGGGTTCCACCAACTGTCTGCTCTCCCATCCTTCGCATAATCACGGGGCCGCTGGCGCAGCCCCGTGCGGGGTACGACTCCCCGCCGGCTGCCCTCCCGTTTTCTCCCCCTGACACAGAAAGAGACAAGCCATGCCTTCCACCACCCCACCACGCAGCGCAGGCCACCTGATCGTCGAATGCCTGATCGCCCAGGGCGTGGACATGGCCTTTGGCGTGCCCGGCGAAAGCTATCTGGATGTGCTCGATGGCCTGCACGCCCACCGCGACCGCATCCGTTTCATCACCTGCCGCCAGGAGGGCGGAGCCTCCTTCATGGCGGACGCCTACGGCAAGCTCACCGGCAAGCCCGGGGTGCTGATGGTCACGCGCGGTCCGGGGGCGACGAACGCCTCCATCGGCATCCACACGGCGTTCCAGGATTCCACCCCCATGGTGGTGCTGATTGGTGACGTGGGCAGTGATATGCGTGACCGCGAAGCCTTCCAAGAAGTGGATTTCGGCACCTTTTTCGGCCCTGGCACGCGGGGCATGGCCAAGCGGGTGGAACGCATCGACGATGCCCGCCGCATTCCCGAATACATTGCCCGTGCGTTCACCACGGCCCTGCAAGGCCGCCCCGGTCCCGTGGTGCTGGTGCTGCCCGAAGACATGCTGACCCAGGTGGTCTCTGGCGAGGCCCTGCCTGCCGCCCCCACGGTGCACCAGGACATCGGCGCACAGGGCGCCGAGGAATTGCGTGCGCTGCTGCTGAAGGCCAAACAACCGTTTGTGATCGCTGGCGGACCGGGCTGGACGCCGCAGGCCGCGCAAGACCTGCAGACCTTTGCGGAGCGCTGGCAGTTGCCGGTGGGCAATGCCTTCCGTTTCCAGGACACTTTCGACAACCACCACCCGCTGTACGCCGGCGATGTGGGCATTGCCATCAACCCGGCGCTGGCCCAGCGCATCAAGCAGGCGGATCTGCTGATCACCATCGGTGCACGCCTGGGCGAGATGACGACCAGCGGCTACACCCTGCTGCAGTCGCCGCGCCCGGTGCAGCAGCTGGTGCACATCCACCCCAGTGCCGAGGAACTGGGCCGTGTCTTCCGCGCCGATCTGCCGCTGTGCGCCACCATGCCTGCGGCAGCCCGGGCGCTGGCGGCACTGGAAGCCCCGGCCAGTGTGCCCTGGGCCGCCTGGACGGCGGCAGCCCATGCCGACTATGAAGCCAATCTGCAGCCCCAGCCGCTGGCGGGGCTGGATGTGGCCAAGGACGGCGCCATCGACATGCCGGCCATCATTGCCACGCTGCAGCGCCTGCTGCCGCAGGACACAGCCATCACCAATGGCGCGGGCAACTTTGCCAGCTGGGTGCACCGCTATTTCCGCTTTCACGGCTGGAGCAAGGGCCACAAGACCCAGCTGGCGCCCACCAGCGGCGCCATGGGCTATGGCGTGCCGGCCGGGATTGCGGCCAATCTGATCACCGGGCGCACGGCGTTCACCATCGCCGGGGACGGCGACTTCCTGATGAATGGCCAGGAGCTGGCGACGGCAGTGCAGCATGGCGGCAAAAGCATCATCGTGCTGCTGAACAATGGCATCTACGGCACCATCCGCATGCACCAGGAGCGCGAGTACCCCGGCCATGTCAGCGGCTCCACGCTGGGCAATCCGGACTTCTGCGCGCTGGCCCAGGCCTATGGCTATGCGGCCGAGCGGGTGGAGCGTACTGCCGACTTCGAAGCCGCACTGCAGCGCGCGCTGGCGGCACCCACGGGCACGCTGATCGAGATTCCGCTCAGCCCGGAAGTCATCACCACCCGCGCCACCTTGTCCACCATCCGGGAAAACGCGCTGCAAAACCAGAAGGCGCATGGCTGAGCCATTCGGCGGTGCATGAAAAAACGGGCCCTGTGGGCCCGTTTTGCATGGAAAGCAGGAGCTTCAGTCCGCTTCGCTCATCTGCGACTGCAGATAGTTCTGAACGCCCACCTTTTCGATCAGGTCCAGCTGGGTTTCGAGGAAGTCGATGTGCTCCTCGGTGTCTTCCAGGATCTCTTGCAGCAGATCGCGCGAGACATAGTCCTGCACGCTTTCGCAGGCGGCAATGCCTTCCTTGATGGTCTGCTGGGCGGCCTGTTCCAGGCGCAGGTCGCAGGTCAGGGATTCAGGCACGTCTTCACCGATCTGCAGCTTGCCCAGGTCCTGCAGGTTGGGCAGACCGTCCAGCATGAAGATGCGGTCCATCAGCACGTCGGCGTGCTTCATCTCGCTGATGGATTCCTTGTATTCCACCTTGGCCAGCTTGTCGAAACCCCAGTGCTTGAACATGCGGTAGTGCACGAAGTACTGGTTGATGGCGGTGAGTTCGTTTTTGAGTTGTGCCTGGAGGCAGGCAATGACTTGTGTGTCGCCTTGCATGTGGGGGCTCCTTCCGGTCGCTGTTGTGGGGCGATTGTCCTGCATGACAACGCGCTTGACATCTTTGCCCCCAATAATGGGGATGGGCTGCGTTTGATGCTGAATCGCGTTTGCATTCGGTGTCTGCACAGCGGTCTGCCGATGGCTATCGATACGGTAGTTTTTGATAGCTACACTCAATCAATATGATCGAGTCAATCGATTGAGTTTATCGGTTGCTTGTCCTACACTTGACCCAGTGCTTAGTTCAAGCAGTACCTCCGATTCACTGAAAGGAAACAACACAATGTCCGTGCTCAACAGCAAGATCAAGCCCTTCACCGCACAAGCCTACAAGGGCGGCAAGTTCATCGAAGTGACCGAAAAGGACGTCCTGGGCAAGTGGGCCGTGTTCTTCTTCTATCCCGCCGACTTCACCTTCGTGTGCCCCACCGAACTGGGTGACGTGGCCGACCACTACGCTGAACTGCAGAAGCTGGGCGTGGAAGTCTATTCCGTCTCCACCGACACCCACTTCGTGCACAAGGCATGGCACGACACGTCGGACACCATCGCCAAGATCCAGTACACCATGCTGGGCGACCCCACCTGGCAAATCAGCCAGAACTTCGACTGCCTGCGCGAAGGCGAAGGCCTGGCAGACCGTGCCACCTTCATCATTGACCCCCAAGGCGTGATCCAGGCCATGGAAATCACTGCCGAAGGCATCGGCCGTGACGCCGAAGACCTGCTGCGCAAGGTCAAGGCTGCCCAGTACGTGGCCGCCCACCCCGGTGAAGTCTGCCCCGCCAAGTGGAAGGAAGGCGAAGCTACCCTGGCTCCTTCCCTGGACCTGGTCGGCAAGATCTAAGCCTTTGCCCGCAGAAAAAAGCCCGGGCCTGACCGGGCTTTTTTTCCACCAAGCAAACGCAGACTATCGAAATAAATAATTAATAGGATTTGACTAATATGCTGGACGCCAACCTCAAAACCCAACTCAAGGCTTATCTGGAACGCTTGCAAAAGCCGCTCGAGATCGTCGCAACCCTGGATGACAGCAAGGCCGCCGGTGAAGTCAAGTCTCTGTTGGCCGATCTGGTGGCGCTGAGCGACAAGATCACCGTGGTCGAAAACAACGATCTGGCGGTGCGCAAGCCTTCGTTTGCGATCAACAACCCCGGCGTGGAAACCGGTGTGCGCTTTGCCGGCGTGCCCCTGGGCCATGAATTCACGTCCTTCGTGCTGGCCCTGCTGCACGTGGGCGGCCATCCCTCCAAGGAATCGGCGGATCTGCTGGAGCAGATCAAGGCCATCAATGTGCCGCTGCACTTCGAGACCTACTATTCGCTGTCCTGCCACAACTGCCCGGACGTGGTGCAGGCGCTGAACCTGATGTCGGCGCTGAACCCCCAGATCACGCACACCGCCATCGACGGCGGCCTGTTCCAGGATGAGGTCAAGGAACGCGAAGTGATGGGCGTGCCCACCGTGTTCGTCAACGGTGAACGCTTTGGCCAGGGCCGCATGGAACTGGCAGAGATCGTTGCCAAGGTGGACACCGGTGCGGTGGCCCGTGCGGCGGCCCAGATTTCCGCCAAGGACGCGTTCGACGTGCTGGTGGTGGGCGCAGGCCCTGCCGGCGCAGCAGCAGCCATCTACGCTGCCCGCAAGGGCATTCGCACCGGCATCGCTGCCGAGCGCGTGGGCGGCCAGGTGCTGGACACGGTGGACATCGAGAACTTCATCTCGGTGAGCAAGACCGACGGTCCCAAGCTGGCGGCGGCGCTGGAAGCCCACATCCGTGACTACGAAGTGGACATCATGAGCCAGCAGCGTGCGGCCAAGCTGATTCCGGCAGCCACCGAAGGTGGCCTGATCGAGGTGCAGACCGAATCCGGTGCCAGCCTGAAGGCCAAGACCGTGATCCTGTCCACCGGTGCCCGCTGGCGCAATATGAACGTGCCCGGTGAAGAGCAGTACCGCACCAAGGGTGTGACCTTCTGCCCGCACTGCGACGGCCCGCTGTTCAAGGGCAAGGATGTGGCCGTGATCGGCGGTGGCAACTCCGGCGTGGAAGCCGCCATCGACTTGGCCGGTATCGTCAAGAGCGTCACGGTGCTGGAATTTGCTGCCGAGCTGAAGGCCGACGCCGTGCTGCAAAAGAAGCTGGCTTCGCTGCCCAATGTGACGGTGATCCTGAACGCCCAGACCACCGAGGTGAACGGCGACGGCAAGAAGGTCACCGGCATCACCTACAAGGACCGCACCACCGATGAAATCAAGTCGGTGGCGCTGGAAGGCATCTTTGTGCAGATCGGTCTGCTGCCCAATACCGACTGGCTCAAGGGCACGGTGAACCTGACGCGCTTTGGCGAGATCGAGATCAATGCCAAGGGCGAGACCAATGTGCCTGGCGTGCTGGCGGCCGGTGACTGCACCAACGTGCCGTACAAGCAGATCATCATTGCCGCAGGTGCCGGTGCCACGGCTGCGCTGTCGGCTTTCGATCACCTGATCCGCCACTGAGGGCAGGGGCCTGGGGGTGAAACCCGGGCCTGCACCCACAGTAGAGTAGGTACTGCCAGCGCAGCTGCGTGCTGCGACTGCCCACCAAAGGACTGCTTCGGCAGTCCTTTGGTCCTTCTGGCGCCCGTAGCTGCCTGGGCGCTGCCGCACAGATTGCCTTGCGGTGACCCTGCGCGCTATGCTGGCCGTGCAGCAGGGGGCGGCCCTTGTGCCATGCAGGAGTCGACCATGTGCAAGTCGCAACGTGAAAGTGCAGCGGGCCTGTGGGCGCGTGCGGTGGTGTGGGCCGGGATGGCCTTGGGGGCGGTCTTGACCCAGGCACACGCCGCAGAGGCGGAGCGGCCGCCTGCCGCAACGGCCGTCACTGCGGCACCGGCTGCAGCGCTGACTGCACCCGCATCCGGGACCGTCTGGTCGCTGCCCACCCGTGACGGTGTGCGCACCACCGTGTACTGGGAAGCGGCACCGAATGCCTGGGCCACGGTGCTGCTGTTTCCGGGGGGCGTGGGCGGTTTTGGCAAGCTGGAGCAGAACCGGCCCAGCAGCAACAATTTTCTGGTGCGCTCGGCAGACGAATTCCGGGAGCAGGGCCTGAACGTGGCCATCTTCGGCCGTGCGAACGGGCAGGAGCTGGCGCCCCAGGACCGCATGGGGGCCGAGCATCTGCAGGACATCCGCCAGGTGCTGCAGGCCGTACGTGCCCACAGCAGCCAGCCGGTGTGGCTGGTGGGCACCAGCCGGGGCACGACATCGGTGGCCGCCGCTGCCAGCCGCATGCCGGATGCAGGGTTGGCCGGTGTGGTGCTGACGTCCAGCATCGTGGCCCCGGCGGAGCCGGGCGCGCTGCCCAGCCTGGATCTGGCGGCCATCCGTGTGCCGGTGCTGCTGGTCCAGCATGCCAGGGATGCCTGCCCCCTGTGCACGCCCAGCGCCATGCCGGGGGTGCTGGCGCGCTTCACCCAGGCGCCGGTCAAACAGCTGCAATTGGTCGATGGCGGTGCCCACCCCACAGGCGGTGTGTGCCATGCCTTGCACTGGCATGGCTTCATCGGCATGGAGCACATGGCCGTGCAGCGCATCACGCAATGGATGCGCCAGCCACAACCCTGAGAGCCTGTCTTCGGGCGATGCAACCGCCCAGGCATCCTGGCAGCGCCGTGGCACAGGCATGAGTCCGTGCGCGAGCAGGGGTCTGGTCGCAGGCATGGCCTTGCGGCACACCGTGCGCCAGCCCCCCGGCGCCGCTGGTGCAGAAAACACACACACTGCTGGTACATAGCATGTTAATGAGAATTGTTCTCATATAATCGAAAGCTTGCCAGCCACCCCAAGCCGTTCGCTTCGCTGAACTCCCGGCCCAGGTTCGCCAGCCCCAAACCCTTTGGTGCAGTACCAGAACTTCAGGAAGAGAGAACAAGCTATGACCCAGCTGTGGGCAGGAATGCGTCCGGTGGCCCAAGCGGCCGTGTTGGCCTGTGTGTGGGGCGGATCTGCCATGGCCGCCGATGCGACCACGGCGGCATTGCCCGAAACCACCGTGGCCGCCCCCGCCCAGCAGGCCGATGCGCTGGACCCGGCGCAGACGCCGTATGCCACCGAGCTGCTGAACCGCGCAGAGATGGAACGCCAGCAGGTGCTGGACATTCGCGATGCCACCCGTGACATGGTGAACGTGGAAGTGCCGCGCCAGCCTGCGCGCGGCACCGGCATTTCGGGCACCACAGGGCGCGAAGGCAACACCGGCTTCGAGATTCGTGGTCTGGGTGGGAACCGCGTGCAGATGCTGGTGGACGGTATTCCCCAGCCTGAAGCCGACAGCTTCATGAACAGCCACAGCTTTGGCCGCGACTATGTGGATCCGCTGACCCTGTCGTCCATCGAAGTGCACAAGGGCGTATCGCCCGTGTCCATGCCGGCCGGCGGCATTGCCGGTGCAGTCAATCTGCGCACGCTGTCGCCCTCGGACCTGCTGCTGGACGGCAAGACGCTGGCCGGCCGCGCGCTGCTGGGCTGGCGCAGCGAAAGCCAGGGGCTGACCGCTGGCGCCGTGCTGGCGGGCAAGGCCTCGGACCAGCTGCAGTGGCTGTTTGCACTCAACGGCGACTGGAGCGACGAGACCGAAACCATGGGCCGCGTGGGGGGCACAGGCCTCAAGCGCACCCGGGCCAATCCCGAAGACGTCCGCCGCAACTCGGTACTGGCCAAGCTGGTTTACCAGCCCAACGCCGACCAGACCCATATGCTCACGGTCGAGCGCCGCAGCCAGAGCACGTATGTCAACAACCTGCATGATTTTGCCAACGGCACGACCAAGAGCCACACCGACGACAACGAGAGCACGCGCAACCGCGTCTCGCTCAAGTCCGACTTCCGCCTGAATGCGGCCGCAGCCGATCTGTTGACGGGCTATCTGGCCTGGCAGGACAGCAGCTCCACCCAGAAGCTGGATGTGGATACCACCACCCAGGGCCTGCGCGTGCGCGACCACAGCTATGACGAACGCATGCTGCAGGCCGGTCTGCAGGCGCGCAAGCAACTGGGCCGCCATGCGCTGCACTACGGCCTGGATGTGAACCGCCTGGACAACGAAACCCAGAGCCTGTCCACCGACCGGGGCGTGACCACGGCCGTGCCCAAGGGGCCGGACACCACCACCACGCGCTGGGGGGCTTTTGTGCAGGACAGCATCGAGCTGGGCCGCTTCACCCTCAAGCCGGGCCTGCGCTACGAATCGGTGGACGTGGATGCCGATGCGGGCAGCATCAGCATGGGCGCCTCGGGCGCCACGGCCGTGTCCAAACGCTTTGATGCCTGGCTGCCGCAGCTGGGCGGTCAGATGCGCATGGGCGGTGGCGTGCAGCTGTTTGCCAACTATGCGCGGGGCTTTCGCGCCCCCACGGCGGGCGAGCTGAACAACTTCTTCGGCAACATCACACCGTTCTACGGTTACTACATCCTGCCCAACCCGAATCTGAAGGCCGAAACCAGCAACAACTTCGACCTGGGCATACGCGACGCCGAAGGCGCCTTCCAGTGGGAGGCTGCGGCCTTCTACGGCAAGTACCGCAATTTCATCGAACGCTATGCCAATGCCGGCTCCGTCGGCACTTCGCCGGTGGTCACCTTGCAGCAGTCGCGCAACCAGGCCCGGGCAACGATCAAGGGGATCGAGCTCAAGGCCAGGGCGGAGCTGGGTCAGTCCTGGGGCGGTGTCTGGAATCTGCGCGGTGGCTACGGCTACACCAAGGGCACGGGCGCCGATGGCCAGGGTCTGGAAAGCATCTCGCCCTGGCAGGTCAAGCTGGGCGTAGGCCAGAAGGCCGCGCACTGGAACTGGGAGCTGGCGGCCACGCACCATGCGGCCAAGAAGCAAAGCGATGTGTCCACCAGCAGCAGCGCGCTGTTCATGACGCCGTCCTTCACCGTGCTGGATCTGACCACGCAGGTAGAACTGCGCAAAGGCCTGCGCCTGAACCTGGGCCTGTTCAACCTGACGGACCGCAAGTACTGGAACTGGTCGGATGTGCGCGGTGTGACCACGGCCACCGAGCGCGCCGCCATCGACGCCTACAGCCAGCCGGGCCGCAATGTGCGTGTCTCGCTGGTCGCCGACTTCTAAAACCACAACCGCCTGGGCCAGCGCTTGCTGCACTGGCCCAGGCTTTTTTGACGAAGCACCACTGGAGCCAGCATGTCGCACAACGCCCACTCGCATTCGCACCCCGAGACCGCCAGCGCCAACCAGGATGAGGAATACCTGCTTTCCGAACAGGAAGCGGTGCTGGCTGCCACGCTGGCCCTGATGACCGGCTTCGCCCATGGCTGCTGCCCGGCGCACAAGGGGCCCATTGCCGCCAAGGTGGCCGACCAGCTCAGTGCCCTGGTGCACAGCATGCAGGGGCCGCAGCTGTCCTGCGACATGCAGGCGCTGCTGCTGCGCTTGCGCACCCGATGGACGGCGGCGGCCGCCCATTACGCCGAAGCCCACCTCAACGAAATGCGCAGCGACCTGCGCAGCCAGGCCGATGCGGCGGCGGCTGCCGCCATGCACATGCCCGCTGCCGCCAGCCCCACCCAGACCCCGGACGTGCTGTGGCACGCCCCTTTGGAGACTTTGCAATGAATAACGCCACGATGGAACACCTGAATACTTTTTCCCTGACCAACCCCGCCACGGTGCGTGAAGGCTTTGCGACCCAGCGCGCTGCCGGCCTGCGTGCCAAGGATGCTGCCGAGGCCCTGGGCCTGAGCGAAGGTGCGGTGGTACAGGCCCACACTGGTGCCCATGACCGGTCGCTGCAATCCACGCCGCTGGTCGGCGGCCAATGGCTGGCCATCCTGCAGGCGCTGGAAGCCTGCGGACCGGTGATGGCGCTGACGCGCAACGAAACCGTGGTGCATGAAAAGGACGGCATCTACCGCAATCTGACGCAGGAAGGCCCCATCGGCCTGTGCGTCAACCCCGACATCGATCTGCGCCTGTTCTTCATGCACTGGCACGCCGGCTATGCGGTCACCGAACCCGGGCGCGGCGGTGTGCTGGCCCACAGCCTGCAGTTCTTCGACAGCATGGGCGTGGCGGTGCACAAGGTCTATGCACGGCCCGCCAGCGACCTGGATGCCTGGAATGCGCTGGTGGCACGCTTTGCCGATGCCGATGCCGATGCCGGTGCGCAGCACACCTTCCAGCCGCGCGCCGCCCAGCCGGTGGTGGCGCCCGACAGCAGCATCGACGTGGTCGGCCTGCGCACGGCCTGGGCCGCCATGCAGGACACGCACGAGTTCTTCGGCATGCTCAAGAAATTCGGTAGCGAACGCCAGCAGAGCTTTCGCCTGACGCAAGGTGAGTTCTGCGAACCCCTGGCCACCGGCGTGGTGACCGAGCTGCTGCAGCGCGCGGCTGCCGCGTCCACGCCCATCATGGTGTTTGCGGGCAGCAAAGGCTGCATCCAGATCCATTCCGGTCCGGTGAACAACATCAAGCCCCTGGCCACACCCGGTGCGGCGCAGTGGATCAATGTGCTGGATGCCGGCTTCAATCTGCATGTGCGCACCGACCGCGTGGTCAGTGCCTGGCTGGTGCGCAAGCCCACGAGCGATGGCGTGGTGACGTCGGTGGAAGTGTTCGACGACACCGGTGAGGTGGTGGCCATGTTCTTCGGCGTGCGCAAGCCGGGCCAGCCTGAGCTGACCGCCTGGCGCGACCTGGCCGAAACCCTGGAGCGCCTGTGATGAAGGGGTGTGCACGCAGAGCCGCGCTGCAGCGGCTGGCGGCGGTCGCCGCCATGGGCTGGACCGGGGCCGCCAGCTGGGCCCAGCCTGCTGCGCCCAAAGGGGCTTCGGCTGCCGGTGCGTCGCGGCGCATCATCAGTCTGGGGGGCGCCGTCACCGAGGCGGTGTACGCCCTGGGTGCCGAAAACATGCTGGTGGCCACCGACACCACCAGCCTCTACCCGGATGCCGCCACGCGCACGCCCAAGGTGGGCTATCTGCGCCAGTTGTCGGCCGAAGGTGTGCTGTCGCTGCGACCCGATGCCGTGATCGGTGCGGGCGAAGCCGGTCCGGCCATCGTGCTGGACCAGCTGCGCGCCGCCGGCGTGCAGGTGGAGACGGTGCAGGCCACGCACGACTGGGCCGAAGTCATGGCCAAGCTGCGCATGGCGGGCCGCGCCACCGGCAAGCAGGCCGAGGCCGAGGCCCTGGCCCAGCAGCTGCAGCAGCAGTGGCAGACGGTGCAGGCCGACGTGGCCCGCGCCCGCAGCAAGCCGCGTGCGCTGTTCATCCTGGCGCACAGCGGCACGCCCCAGGTGGCGGGCAGTGGTACGGCAGCCCATGCGCTGCTGACCATGGCGGGCGCGTCGAATGCGGTACAGGCGTTCAAAGGCTACCGTGCGCTGACGGCCGAGGCCATGGCGGCCGTCGCGCCCCAGCTGATCGTGACCACGACGCAGGGCCTGGAAGCCATGGGCGGGATCGACGCTTTCTGGAAGCGCCCAGAGCTGGCTCTGACGCCGGCCTATGGCCGGCGCGCGCTGGTGGCCATGGAGGCCAACCACCTGCTGGGCTTTGGCCCGCGTCTGCCGTCGGCAGTGCGCCAGTTGCATGAACAGATGCAGCGGGTGGTGTAAATGGCGGTGCAGATGAGTGCCGTGCCGGCGGCGCGCCGTGCCAGTGCCTGGCGACGGCCCTGGCGGTTGTCCAACGGGCGGTTGGCGCCGGCGACTGCCTTGGGCGCCATGGCCCTGCTGGCCCTGCTGGTGCTGCTGTGGGCCAGCGCCCAAGGGGCCTACGCCATTGCGCCGGCGCAGCTGCTGCAGGTGCTCGGCCAGTGGGTGACCGGGCAAGGGGGGCAGCAAGGGGCCGGGGCGCAGGAGCTGGTGTTTCTGCACATCCGCCTGCCGCGTTTGCTGCTGGGCGTGGTGGCCGGGGCCGGTCTGGGTCTGGCGGGCGCCCTGATGCAGGGCTTGTTCCGCAATCCGCTGGCGGACCCGGGACTGATCGGCGTGAGCAGCGGTGCCGCCCTGGCGGCGGCGTTCACCATTGTGCTGGGTCAGGCCTGGTTGCCCGGCCTGCAGGTCGGCCTGGGCAGCTGGGCGCTGGCGCTGGCCGCGTTTGGCGGCGGCATGGGCGTGACGGTGCTGATCTACCTGTTGGCCCAGACCCAGGGCGGTACGCGCGTGGGGCTGATGCTGCTGGCCGGCATTGCCGTCAATGCGCTGGCGGGGGCCGGGCTGGGGTATCTGAGCTATGTGTCCAGCGACGAACAGCTGCGCAATCTGCAGCTGTGGCTGATGGGCAGCCTGGGCCAGTCGCGCTGGTCGACGGTGGTGCTGGTGGGCAGCGTGGTGCTGGTGTGCAACGCTGCCGCGTTGCGGCTGGCGCGGCCGCTGAATGCGCTGGCCCTGGGCGAGGCGCAGGCCCAGTTGCTGGGTGTGCCGGTGGAGCGCTGCAAGCGCTGGATCGTGGTGGTCACTGCGCTGGCCGTGGGGGCCGTGACGTCGGCCACCGGCATCATCGGCTTCATCGGTCTGGTGGCGCCGCACGGCGTGCGCCTGATCGCCGGGCCGGACCACCGGGTGGTGCTGCCGTGCTCGGCCTTGCTGGGCGCTGCGCTGGTGGTGGGGGCGGATGCGCTGGCACGTACCGTGGTGCAGCCGGCGGAAATGCCGCTGGGCGTGCTGACGGCATTCATCGGCGTGCCGCTGTTTTTGTGGATGCTGCGGCAATTCAGGAGCGGGCTGTGACAGTGGTGACGACCGGGGAACACGGCCCGGTGCAGGGCATGGACGTTCCCCATCAGGTGGACGGCAGCCTGCACTGCCAGGACATTCGGCTGACCGCATACCGCCAGGGCCCGCTGCTGGCCCGGGTGGACGCGCAGCTGCAGCCCGGCCGGGTGACGGCCATCCTGGGGCCGAACGGCGCGGGCAAGTCCACCTTGCTGGCGGCGCTGTGCGGTACGCAGCCACCGCGCCAGGGCCAGGTGCTGTGGGATGGTGCGCCGCTGGCCCAGCTGCCCGCTGCCCAGCGCGCGCGGCGCATGGCAGTGATGCACCAGGACACGCAACTGGCGTTTGCCTTCACCGTGCAGGAGGTGGTGGAAATGGGGCGTTACCCCCACCGCCAGCACCCCGCGCCGGACGAGGCGGCCATCGTGCAGCACTGCATGCAGACCACCGGCGTGGCGGGCCTGGCGCAGCGCGCGCTGGCCTCGCTGTCGGGCGGGGAGCGTGCCCGGGTGCAGCTGGCGCGGGCGCTGGCGCAGATCCAGCCGGAGGGACAGGCACAGTCCGGCAGCCGCTGGTTGCTGCTGGACGAGCCCACGGCTGCACTGGACCTGCAGCACCAGCACCACGCCATGGCCCTGGTGCGCGAGCGCTCCAGCCGCGATGGCCTGGGCGTGATCGTGGTGCTGCACGACCTGAACCTGGCGCTGCGCTATGCCGACGAGGTGCTGCTGCTGCCCGGTCAGGGCGAGGCGGCGCTGCTGGGGCCGGTGCATGCCGTGCTGACCTTGCCGACCATCGCCCGCGTATGGCGCATCCACGGCGAGATGCAGGCTGCGCGCGACGGCACGCCCCAGTTCATCGCCGGTGCGCACTGCGCGCAGTTGCCGGGGATGGATGCGCCGGTGGCATCAGGCGCAGTGTGAGGGAATGGACCGCGAAAAGGCCGCAAAGGTCGCTCAGGCCCTGCGACCGCGCGTGGCTGGCGCTGGAAACAGGCGGGAACGCCGGCAGGGGTGCCAGAGCGTGCGGTCCCGGGCGTCTTCCTGGCCAGGCCTGATGACCAGGGTGCTGGCCTGCCGAAAATCGGGGCGTTGAGGCCAAACGGCCTCCCAGGACCAGCCCAGGGGCTTGGGTGGATACCAACGGCAGAACAAAGGCAGAGCCGATGCCCGCGGCGGCTTACAGCTCGACGGTGGCCGCCACCAGGCGGACCACCAGCGGGCGCACCAGCAGCACACAGCCAAAGGCGATGGGCATGGCAAACACATAGGCGCCGAGCACGCGCTGCACATAGCCGTCGCTCAGGCCGCTGTTGATGCCGACGATGGCCGCGCACATCAGCATGGCCATGATGGCCGACATGTAAAAGGCAAACACCACCGGGGCGTAGGGGCGGGGGAGCTTGCGGCGGGCGCGTGCGGTGGGGGTCGAGGTGGGAGGGGTCATCAAAGTCGGAAATGCAATCGGTGAGGGGAGGGTCCCACAACCATGGGGTCATGGGCGAAGGGGGACTGTACGCAGCGCCGGCAGGCAGCGGTAGATGCGGCCAGCTTGCTAGACTCATAAGTTAAATTTACGAATCCAAAAAACCATCGCTTACCAAACATGCCGAATCTGCGCGCCATCGAAACCTTCGTCAAAGCGCTGGAAGGGGGCTCCATCGCCTCGGCTGCCCGCCAGCTGGGTATGACGCCAGCCGCAGCCAGCCAGAACATTGCGCGGCTGGAGCGCGAGCTGGGCGTGCGGCTGCTGACCCGCACCACCCGGCAGATTGCGTTGACCGAAGCCGGAGAGCGCTACCTGGCGCGTGTGGCGCCGGTGCTGGGCGAGCTGGAAAAAGCCCAGTCCGATCTGTCGCTGCTGCACGGTGAGTTGCAGGGCCGGCTGCGCATTGCCTGCATGGCCGCCTTTGGCCGCCATGTCCTGGCACCGCTGCTGCCGGCCTTTGCCGCGCGCCATCCCAAGCTGGCGCTGGAGTTGCTGAATGTGGACCGGCAGGTGGATGTGCTCAAAGAGGATGTGGACGTCAGCTTGCGCTACCGCGATGTGCTGGAGCCGGGCATGGCGGTGCGGCATCTGGTGGCGGTGCCACGCAGGCTGTATGCCGCGCCGGCCTATCTGCAGGCCCACGGCGTGCCGCGCACGGCGGAGGATTTGCTGCAGCACCGCTGCCTGCTGTACCGGCGGGAGGTGGATGGGCGGCTGATGCGCTGGCCTTTCAGCAGTGGCGGCCAGCGCGCCGATCCGCCGCTGCACATTGCGGCCATCGCCAATGACATCGATGTGCTGGTGGCGATGGCGGAGGCCGGCGCCGGCATCACCTGGGCCGGCTTCTTTCTGGTGCATGAGCAGGTGCGCCAGGGCCGGCTGGTGCATATTCCCATGCCCGAAGCCCGGGCCGGGGACCCCGGCCTGCAGTTCGAGGAGGAGCCGCTGGACTTTTTCGCCTGCTTTCGCGACCGGCAGTATGTGCCGGCCAAGGTCCGGGCGCTGGTGGACTATCTGCTCGAAGCCCTGCCGGGGCTTCCCCAGCTGCAGTTGCCGCCGGCGCCGGATCAGTAGATCAATAGATCAGTAGTGGCCCAGGCGCTCGGGCAGCACTTCCTGCAGGATGGTGGTGGCGATCTCCTCGATCGACTTGGTGGTGGTGGACAGCCACTTGATGCCGCTGCGGCGCATCATGGCTTCGGCTTCGGCCACTTCATGGCGGCAGTTTTCGAGGCTGGCGTACTTGGAGTCCGGACGGCGTTCGTTGCGGATAGACGACAGACGGCCCGGATCAATGGTCAGACCGAACAGCTTCTTGCGTTGGGGTTCCAGTGCCGGGGGCAGCTGGCGGCGGTCGAAGTCTTCGGGGATCAGCGGGTAGTTGCCCACTTTCAGGCCGAACTGCATGGCCAGATAGAGGCTGGTCGGGGTCTTGCCGGAGCGGCTCACGCCCACCAGGATCACATCGGCGCCGGCCAGATCACGGTTGCTCTGGCCGTCATCGTGGGCCAGCGTGTAGTTGATGGCCTCCATGCGGTCAAAGTATTCCTTGCTGTGGCTCACGTCCGAGAAGCGCCCCACGCGGTGCATGGACTTCTCGCCCAGTTCGTCTTCCAGCGGCTGGACAAAGGTGCCGAACATGTCCAGCAACATCCCTTTGCAGCTGCTCTGGATGACCTGCTGCACCTCGGGGTGGACCACGGTGGTGAAGACGATGGGCTTCTTGCCCTCGATCTCGGCGGTGTGGTTGATCTGACGGACGGCCTGGTGGGCCTTGTCTGCCGTATCCACAAATGGAATGCGCACCAGGCGCGGCTTGACGTTGAACTGCGTCATCAAGGCCGAGCCAAAGGTTTCGGCCGTGATGCCGGTGCCGTCCGAGACGACAAAAATGGTGCGCGTATGCATGGGCAGCTAACAGTGGTCAAAAAATGAACAGCCCGCCATTGCCATGGACTTTGCGCGGCAGGCCTACAATGGCGCCCATTATTCCCAATTTCATCCCCACACAAGCAGAACGCCAACATCCAGAACACCCAAGTGTGTTCTGCCAGATGTGGGGGGATGGCTGCAGGCCTGAAAAGCAGGGCCTGGGCTGAGCCGGTTTTTTAACTTTGGAGCTTCCCATGTCTGAACGTTTTGAGGCGACCGCGCTGGTCGTTCCGTTCGAAAACCTGCGCATGAGCGACGTTGAAGTCGTCGGCGGCAAGAACGCCTCGCTGGGCGAGATGATTTCCCAGCTGCCCCAGGGCGTGCGCGTGCCCACCGGCTTCGCCACCACGGCCCACGCCTTCCGCAACTTCCTGGCCTATGAAGGCCTGGCCGACAAGATTTCCGCCAAGCTGGCCGCCCTGGACGTGGACGATGTCCGCGCCCTGGCCGCCGTGGGCGCCGAAATCCGCGCCCTGGTCGAGAACCAGCCCTTCCCGGCCGATCTGGAAGCCGCCATCCGCGCCGCTTTCATCACGCTGCAAGGCGGCAACGAAGCCGCTTCGTTCGCCGTGCGTTCGTCTGCCACGGCAGAAGACCTGCCCGACGCATCGTTCGCCGGTCAGCAGGAAACCTTCCTGAACGTGATGGGCATCGAAGACGTGCTGCACAAGATGAAGGAAGTGTTCGCGTCGCTGTACAACGACCGCGCCATCTCCTACCGCGTGCACAAGGGCTTTGCCCACGACGTGGTGGCCCTGTCCGCCGGCGTGCAACGCATGGTGCGCTCCGACCTGGGCGCTGCCGGTGTGATGTTCACCATCGACACCGAATCCGGCTTTGAAGAAGTGGTGTTCATCACTTCCAGCTATGGCCTGGGCGAAACTGTGGTGCAAGGCGCAGTGAACCCCGACGAGTTCTACGTGCACAAGCCCATGCTCCAGGCCGGCAAGAACGCGCTGATCCGCCGCAATCTGGGCTCCAAGCTGATCCAGATGGTGTTCTCTTCCGCCGAAGAGAAGGCCGCTTCCGGCAAGCTGGTCAAGACCACCGATGTGGCCACCGAGCTGCGCAACCGCTACTCGCTGACCGACGCCGACGTGCAGGAGCTGGCCAAGTACGCGCTGGTGATCGAACAGCACTACGGCCGTCCCATGGACATCGAGTGGGGCAAGGACGGCACCGACGGCAAGCTGTACATCCTGCAGGCCCGTCCCGAGACCGTGAAGAGCCAGGCCAAGGGCCAGGCCGAACTGCGCTACAAGCTCAAGGGTACCGGAACGGTGCTGGCCGAAGGCCGCGCCATCGGTCAGAAGATCGGTACCGGCCCGGTGCGTCTGGTGTCCGACATCTCGCAGATGGACCAGGTGCAGGCCGGCGACGTGCTGGTGACCGACATGACCGACCCCAACTGGGAGCCGGTGATGAAGAAGGCCGCTGCCATCGTCACCAACCGCGGTGGCCGTACCTGCCACGCCGCCATCATTGCGCGTGAACTGGGTATCCCGGCCGTGGTGGGCTGCGGTGACGCCACCGAGCTGCTGAAGAACGGCACCCTGGTGACCGTGTCCTGCGCCGAAGGCGATACCGGCAAGATCTATGACGGCCTGATCGAGACGGAAGTGACCGAAGTCACCCGTGGCGCCATGCCCGAGATCAAGACCAAGATCATGATGAACGTGGGCAACCCCCAACTGGCCTTCGACTTTGCCCAGCTGCCCAACGAAGGCGTGGGTCTGGCCCGTCTGGAATTCATCATCAACAACAACATCGGTGTGCACCCCAAGGCCATCCTGGACTACCCCGCGGTGGACTCCGACCTGAAGAAGGCCGTGGAATCCGTGGCCCGTGGCCATGCATCGCCCCGTGCCTTCTATGTGGACAAGGTGGCCGAAGGCGTGGCCACGATCGCTGCGGCTTTCTACCCCAAGCCCGTGATCGTGCGCATGTCGGACTTCAAGTCCAACGAGTACCGCAAGCTGATCGGCGGCAGCCGCTACGAACCCGAGGAAGAGAACCCCATGCTGGGCTTCCGCGGTGCAGCGCGCTACATCTCGGCCGATTTCGGCGAAGCCTTCCGCATGGAATGCGAAGCCCTGCGCCGTGTGCGTGAAGACATGGGTCTGACCAATGTCAAGATCATGATCCCCTTCGTGCGCACCCTGGCCCAGGCCAAGCGCGTGACCGAGCTGCTGGCGGAAAACGGCCTGAAGCGCGGCGAGAACGGCCTGCAGCTGATCATGATGTGTGAAGTGCCCTCGAACGCCATCCTGGCCGACGAGTTCCTGGAATACTTCGACGGCTTCTCGATCGGCTCCAACGACCTGACCCAGCTGACCCTGGGTCTGGACCGCGACTCCGGTCTGGAACTGCTGGCTGCCGACTTCGACGAGCGTGACCCCGCCGTCAAGAAGATGCTGGAGCGCGCCATCCAGGCCTGCCTGGCACAGAACAAGTACGTGGGCATCTGCGGCCAGGGCCCTTCGGACCACCCCGACTTCGCCAAGTGGCTGGCGGACCAGGGCATTGCCTCCATCTCGCTGAACCCTGACAGCGTGGTGGCAACCTGGCAACGTCTGGCAAGCTGAGGCTTGCACAGCACAGGTGCTTTGTGAATCGGGACGATCTTCCGCATGAAGCACCGGTCGCCGGCGGGGGCACGTTTGCCCCCGACCTGCACGATATCCACCACCTGTGGCTCAAGGCATTGTTGCTGGCGGTCTGGGTGGTGGTGTCGTTTGGGGCCTGCTTCTATGCGCGCGAGCTGCAGGCCTGGGCCGAAGGCTGGCCGCTGGGGTATTGGATGGCCGCCCAAGGGGCAGTCCTGATGTTCATTGTCCTGGTGCTCGTTTACTGTGTCGCCATGGATCAGTTTGAACGCAATGACGCTGCGCGCCGCCGCGCCCAGGCAGCACGCCATGGCCGGCCCCAGTAATTCCGATTTCGCCTCCACCACCATCCCTTCCAGCTACCTTTGGCGCCTGCACCGCATGCTGGCGCTGTATGTGCTGGGGGTGCTGGCATTTCTGGGCACCATGGTCTGGGCCGAGGAGCAGGGCCTGGCACGGCACTGGATCGGCCCCATCTTCCTGTTCACCACGGTGATGGTGTACGCGGGCATCGGCGTCTACGCCCGCACCAGCAACCCGGAAGACTATTACGTGGCCGGGCGGCGCATTCCGCCCATGTACAACGGCATGGCGGCTGCGGCCGACTGGATGAGTGCCGCCTCCTTCATCAGCCTGTCGGGTGCGCTGTACCTGCAGGGCTTTGGCGGGACCCCCGGGCAACCCGGCGGCCTGGCCTATCTGCTGGGCTGGACGGGCGGCTTTTGCTTGGTGGCCATGCTGATTGCCCCCCATCTGCGCGCCATGCGGCTGTACACGGTGCCGGACTTCTTCCAGGTGCGTTTTGGCGGGCGCTGGCCGCGCATTCTGGCGGCGCTGGCCACGGTGGTCTGCTCCTTCACCTATGTGGTGGCGCAGATCTATGGGGTGGGCCTGATTGCGTCGCGGCTGACGGGGGTGCAGTTCGAGATCGGCATCATGCTGGGCCTGGGCGGGGTGCTGCTGTGCTCCTTTCTGGGCGGCATGCGGGCCATCACCTGGACCCAGGTGGCGCAGTATGTGGTGATCTTGCTGGCCTTCCTGATTCCGGTGTCCTGGCTGGCCTACAAGCAGCTGGGCAACCCGGTGGCGGCCGTGGCCTACGGTGCGCAGCTGGGCAAGATTGCGGTGCTGGAAGAGCAGTTGCTGGAATCGTCGGCCGAACAGGAGGTGCAGGATGCCTACCTGCGCCGTGCCGAGTTGCTGCAGCGCAAGCTGGCGGCGCTGCCCCAGTCGCTGGACCTGGAGCGCGCGCAGCTGGCGGAACGGCTGCGCATTCTGCGGGCCGAGCGCGGGGAGTTGAGCGACATCGTGATGGCCAGCCGCGAGTACGCCGCCTTGCCGCGCGATGCGGACCAGGCCCGGGAGCGCTGGACGCGGGAGGTGGCGGAGAACCTGGAGCGCGCCAAGCCGCTGGGCGGCCTGCCACGGCACAGCCAGCCGTTCACCGGCGACCCGGACGGCACGCCGGCGCAGCAGGCGGAATACCAGGATGCACGCATCAACTTTCTGGCCCTGATGTTCTGCCTGATGGTGGGCACGGCGGGCCTGCCGCATCTGCTGACCCGCTACTACACGGCGCCGTCGGTGTCGGGGGCGCGCACCTCGGTGGCATGGACCCTGTTCTTCATCGGTCTGCTGTACCTGACGGCGCCGGCGCTGGCGGCGCTGGTGAAGTACGAGGTCATGAACAACCTGGTGGGTGTGCGGTTCGATGAGCTGCCGGCCTGGATGGGGCAATGGGCACGGGTGGATGCATCGCTGCTGTCGGTGGAAGACATGAATGGCGACGGCCGCGTGCAGTTTGGCGAAATCCGACTGGGTGCGGATCTGATCATGCTGGCCACGCCGGAGATTGCGGGACTGCCGTTTGTTGTGTCGGGGCTGGTGGCCGCAGGGGGGCTGGCGGCGGCCCTGTCCACGGCCGACGGTTTGCTGCTGGCCATCAGCAATGCGCTGGTGCGGGACCTGTATTTCCATGCCCGGCCGCGGCGCATGGTGCCGGAGCAGCGGGTGATCCTGTCCAAGTTCGCGCTGCTGGCGGTGGCGCTGGCGGCGGCGTTTGTGGCCGGTCGGCGTTCGTCGGACATCCTGCCCATGGTGACGGCCTCGTTCTCGCTGGCGGCCTCGGCCTTTGTGCCGGTGATGGTGCTGGGCATTTTCTGGCGCGGCACCACCCGCCAGGGCGCCTTGGCAGGCATGCTGGGCGGGCTGGTGGTGGCGCTGTACTACATGCTCTCGCACGCGTCGCTGGTGAAGGCGTGGCTGCCCCATGTGTTGCTGGCTGATGGGCTGTGGTTCGGCATCCAGCCCGTCTCGGCCGGGGTGTTCGGCGTGCCGGCCGGGCTGCTGCTGGCATGGGGTGTGAGTTGGCTGACGCGTACCCGCGCGCCCGTACCGCGCCCCTACGGCCCCTTGTGAGACGGCGCGGGTGCGCTGGTGGTCGGAACTGCCGGCACGCGGGATTTGATGTGCCGCAACACCTGCTGCATTGTCCCTTTGCGAAAGGGGGCGGGCGTGGGAAGCTGCATGCCAGTCACTGCGCATCCCGTAGCGGATGCCGCAAGGGCTTGGTTTCATGAGCACCATCCCAGGAGGGCAGCATGATCTTGGTTCCCACTTCAAGCGGCCGGCAGGCCCTGGCCGTACAGGACGCCCTGTTCACGCCCAGCATGCACACCGTCTTCATGCTGTGCGACGGGCAGCGCAGCATGGGCCAGGTATTGGGTGCCACGGCCGGTCTGGGGGCAACGTCCGAGGATGTGCGCACCTTGCTGGAGCTGGGGTGGCTGCGGGCCGGGACGCAGCAGGAAACGGCGGCCTCCGCCATGGATGCGCGCACGGCCAGCCTGGCGCTGGAGCATGCGCGGTATGTGGAAGGCTACCGCTGGGCGCGGCAGCTGACCACGGGGCTGGGACTGCGGGGCTTGCGTCTGCTGCTGGCCATTGAGTCCGCCACCGACTACCAGCAGCTGGCGTCGCTGGTGCCGCGGATCCGTGATGCCGTGGGGTCCGCGCGGGCCGCAGTGCTGGAGCTGGTGCTGTTTGGCGATGTGCAGGAGAAGGCTGTACCGCCTTCGCGTGCGTCGTGGTAGCTTGGGTTGCAGGATGCAAAAAAGGCGCCCAAAGGCGCCTTTTTTTGTCTGGACCGCCTGGTGCGATACGGGCCGGGCAGATCAGACCGCCAGCAGTTCCACTTCGAAGCGCAGTGTGGCATGGGGAGGGATCACGCCGCCCGCGCCACGGGCGCCATAGCCCATTTCCGAGGGGATGATCAGGGTGCGCTTGCCGCCCACCTTCATGCCTTGCACGCCCTTGTCCCAACCCTTGATGACCATGCCGGCACCCAGCTGGAAGACGAAGGGGTCGTTGCGGTCCAGGCTGGAGTCGAACTTGGCGCCTTGTTCGCCATTGTTGTAGAGCCAGCCGGTGTAGTGCACCGTCACGCGCTTGCCGCGTGTGGCTTCGGCACCGTCACCCACAACGGTGTCTTCGATCTGGAGCACCGGTGCAGCCTTGGTGGACAGCAGCTCCACTTCGAACTTCAGGGTGGCATTGGGAGGGATCACGCCGCCGGCGCCGCGCTCGCCGTAGCCGAGTTCTGCGGGGATGATCAGGGTGCGCTTGCCGCCCACCTTCATGCCTTGCACGCCTTCATCCCAGCCGCGGATGACCATGCCTTCGTCCAGGGAGAACTCGAACGGCTCGCGGCGGTCCTTGCTGGAGTCGAACTTGGCGCCTTGTTCGCCATTGTTGTAGAGCCAGCCGGTGTAGTGCACCTTGACGTCAGCGCCGCTGATGGCTTCGGCGCCTTCGCCCACAACGGTGTCTTCATACTGCAGGCCAGAGGCGGTGGTGGTCAGGGCCATGGGGTGTCCTTGGAGATCGTCAATAAAGAAATCAGGCCTGCAGGGCATGCCCCGGGCCTGATGCATACCTGTACGCACCTTCGGTGCGCCAGATGCGAAAGGTGCGACAGCTTACTTCTTGGCGCGCGCGGCTGCCCAGCGTGTGGCAAAAGCCTGCACATCGCTGAGGCGCTTGAGCAGGTCATGGCCCTGGGTGGTGACGGTGTAACCGTCGCTGCCATGCTCCAGCAGACCACATTCGCGCAGTTCCTTGATACGGGTGTTCAGCGTGTTGGGGGTGATGCCCCCCACGCTGTCCTGCAGCAAGCGGAAGGTCTGTGGGTGTCCGTCGCGCAAAGCCCACAGCACGCGGAGTGCATAACGGCATTCCAACTTTTCGAACAGCTGGTTGATGGCGGCGTTTTCCTTGGAGCTCATAGACGCTTCTCCTTGCGCATGTCGTTGATGGAGGACTGGGGCAGCGGATCCCCCGTACCAAGTCGGAATGAATATAGCGTGGATCGCATTCTGCTACAAGTTTGGTAGCTCTATACGTAGAGCAATCAGGCAAACGGGTCAGAAATGGCTCAAAAACGGCGCAAGTGTTGCAACCGGACCACGTCCGTTGGAGACGTCGGGTGTTTGTCGGACACGCGGGTGCGCTCCAGTGCACTTGCAGGGCGCGCGCGTTTGGGGATGCGGCGGCTTCCCAAATGCCGGGGCCGGCAGCTGCAGGCGCTTTCTACAATGGGCCGCTGGTTGTGGGCGTGCTCCCAGAGTCCGTGGGCATGGGGGTGTGGGCCGCAGGCGCGCAGGCCCTGCCTGCGGTCGGCGGCGCCCCGTCTTGTGGCTTTTTCTTGGTACTTCATGGCTTCTTCTTCCGATATTCCCCTGGACACCGCTGCGGCGGCTGCCGACCGGCCCCTGCCTTTGCAAGGCCTGCGCGTGGTGGAGTTTTCCCACATGGTGATGGGGCCGTCGTGCGGCATGGTGCTGGCCGACCTGGGGGCGGAGGTGATCAAGGTGGAGCCGGTGGAAGGCGACCGCACGCGCCATCTGCTGGGTGCGGGCGCGGGCTTTTTCCCCATGTTCAACCGCAACAAGAAGAGCATCGCCATTGACCTGCGCAGCGCCGAAGGCCTGCAGGCCGCCATCCGGCTGGCGGCATCGGCCGATGTGGTGCTGCAGAACTTCAAGCCCGGGGTGATGAAGAAATACGGGCTGGACTACGCCACGCTGAGCCAGCTGAATCCGGGACTGATCTATGTGAACCACACCGGCTTTCTGCCAGGGCCCTACGAGCACCGTACGGCGCTGGACGAGGTGGTGCAGATGATGGGCGGTCTGGCCTATATGACAGGCCGCCCGGGCGACCCGCTGCGTGCCGGCACCAGCGTGAACGACATCATGGGCGGCATGTTTGGCGCCATTGGTGCCATGGCAGCGCTGATGCAGCGCGCCCAGACGGGCAAGGGCCAGGAGATCGACTCCGCCCTGTTCGAGAACAATGTCTTCCTGGTCGGCCAGCACATGATGCAGTACGCCGTGACGGGACAGGCGGCGGCCCCCATGCCGGACCGCATTTCGTCCTGGGCCATGTACGACGTGTTCACCGCCCAGGATGGGGAACAGATTTTTCTGGCCGCCGTCAGCGATGCCCAATGGCGCACTTTCTGCGATGCCATGGGTTATACCGATCTGAAGAACGACCCGCAGCTGCAGACCAACAATGACCGTGTGCGTGCCCGCTCCACGATGATGCCGGTGCTGCGCGAGCGGCTGGCCCAGCATACGGCGGCCGCGCTGGCGGCCATCTTCGAGCAGCACCAGCTGCCATTCGCGCCCATCTCCCGGCCGGAACAGCTGTTCGATGACCCGCACCTGAATGCCACGGGCTGCCTGGCGGACGTGGTGCTGACCGATGGCGAGCGCGCCGGACAGACGGTGCGCACCACGCTGCTGCCGCTGCGCATGGACGGCCAGCGCCTGCCGGTGCGCTGCAGCCCGCCCGCCGTGGGCGAGCACACGGCGGTGCTGCTGCAGGGGCTGGGGTACGGGGCGGACGAGATTGCGCAGCTGCAATCCTGCGGTGCCGTGGCCTGAGTGCTGCCGGGGCGGCTGCACAATGGCGCCCCAGGAGTGAACAGTCCATGACGGAACCGAAAACAGCGCAAGCAGACACCGGCGATGCGGGGGGCGACGGCCTGGATGCCGCCAGCCAGGCCGCGGTGGATGCCTTTGTCGAAGCGCTGTGGCTGGAAGATGGCCTGGCAGACAACAGCCTGCAGGCGTACCGCCGGGATTTGACGCAGTACCTGCGCTGGCTGCAGCAGGCTTTTCCGGGGGTGTCCCTGGATGCTTCGGCCGAGGAACACCTGCAGGCCTATCTGGCACACCGTCTGGATCTGCGCAGCAAGGCCACGTCGGCCAACCGCTGCCTGAGCGTGCTGCGCCGCTATTTTCAATGGGCGCTGCGCGAAGCGCGCATCCACCAGGATCCGGTGGTGCGTCTGCAGCCGGCCAAGCAGCCGCAGCGTGTGCCGCACACCCTGACGGCCGAGCAGGTGGAACGTTTGCTGCAGGCTCCGGACCTGGGCAACCCGCTGGGCTTGCGCGACCGGGCCATGCTGGAGCTGCTGTATGCCTGCGGCCTGCGGGTGAGCGAGCTGGTGGGCCTGCCGCTGTTCCAGATCGACCTGCGGGCCGGGGTGCTGCGGGTGATGGGCAAGGGCAGCAAGGAACGGCTGGTGCCGTTCGGCCAGGAAGCCCAGCATTGGCTGGAGCAGTACCTGGCGCAGGGGCGCGCCGACCTGCTGGCCGGTCAGCACAGCGATGCGGTGTTTGTCACCCGGCGTGGCAGCGGCATGACGCGGGTGATGTTCTGGACGCTGGTGAAAAAGTATGCCGCCATCGCCGGCATCACGGCGCCGCTGTCGCCGCACACGCTGCGCCATGCCTTTGCCACCCATTTGCTCAACCACGGCGCAGACCTGCGCGTGGTGCAGATGCTGCTGGGCCATGCGGACATTTCCACCACCACCATCTACACCCATGTGGCGCGCGAGCGCCTGCGCCAGCTGCATGCCACGCACCACCCGCGGGGGTGAGCGCCAGGGCGGTGCCCCCTGCCGTGGCTTGAAGAATTACTAAACCCGCATAAGCGGTTTTACAGTTTGAAAGAAAATTGCAAGGTTTATGCAATCCGGAGTTTCCATGACTGATTCCCTGCGCCGTGGTCTGCTGGCTGCGGCTGTGCTCGCCGCCACTGTGCCTGCCCTGTCTGTGGCCGCTGAAGCCTGGCCGACCAAGCCCATCCGCATGGTGGTGTCCTACCCTGCTGGCGGCGTGAGCGACAACGTGGCGCGCGCACTGGGCGACAAGCTGTCGGCCCAGCTGGGCCAGACCGTGGTGATCGAGAACAAGGCCGGTGCTGGCGGTGCGATCGGTCTGGACCAGGTGGCCAAGTCTCCGGCCGACGGTTACACCCTGGGCTTTTCGTCCATCAGTCCGCTGGCGCTGAGCCCCCACCTGGGCAAGATGGCCTTCGATCCGCTCAAGGACATCGCCCCGGTGGCCAGCGTCATGTACTCGCCCATTCTGATTCTGGGCACCAAGGCCAACAAGGCGGCCAACTTTGCCGCGCTGATGGAACAGTCGCGCAAGGACCCGGGTGTGGTGCGCTGGGCCACGGCCGGTCTGGCATCGCTGGGCCATATCGTGCTGGAGCAGGTGCGCCACCAGGCCAAGGTGGACATCACCCACGTGCCCTACAAGGGCGGCGGTCAACAGATGAATGACGGCCTGGGCGGTCAGTACGAGATCCTGTCCACCAATGCCAGCCCCACGGTGATGCCCCACATCAAGAGCGGCAGCCTGACGCCGCTGGCCGTGGGTGCGCCCAAGCGCCTGGATTCGCTGCCCAAGGTGCCCACCCTGGCCGAATTGGGCTACCCCGCGGCCAACAGCACCTCGCTGTTCGGCATCTTCGCCCCGGCCGGTACCCCCAAGGCGGTGCTCGACCGCCTGAACGCCGAAATCAACAAGGCACTGGCCGAGCCCGATATCCAGCAGCGCCTGAAGGCCAGCGACAACGTGCCCACCGGTGGCACGGCCGCAGCGTTTGCCAAGCAGATCGCAGCGGAATCGGTGGAGAACGCCAAGATCATCAAGGCCGCCAGCATCACGCTGCAGTAAGCGAAGCGGTTGGTCGTTTCTCCCCGAAAAAGCACTGCCTGGCAGTGCTTTTTTCATGGCCGGGTGTTGCATCCGCCGCGTGCATGCACGGCTTTCCGGGCGGCTGCTCCGACGGGGGGCGGGGAGCAGCGCTGGTGAACGGGGTCGGTCGCTGCAGGCCTTCGTTCATGGCGGGCGGATGCAGGGCGGGCCTTGCACCGCCCATGGGGAGCGCAGGATTCAGGTCGTGGACAGATTGTCCGTCCATGCCAGCGCCTGCAGGTGCGCCAGATTGATCTGCGGATCGCTCAGCCGCGACAAGGTGGCAGAGCGGTCGTGCAGCAGCGGGCTGCAATCCTCGCAGGCACGCGTCAGCTCCAGCAGCTCGCCCAGAACGCCTTCGTTGCGCAGCAGGGCCGCACCCACGGCATCGGGCACATTCACCAGGTTGAGCGTGGCCTGCATGGGAATGTTCAGCATCACGTCCAGCAGCGAGAACACGCCCACCACAAAGGCCTGGTCGGCCTCGTCCTCACCCAACAGTTCCAGGGCCAGCAGCTCCATCAGGCGCCCGCGCACCACGGCGGTTTGGCCCACCGACGAGGGCAGGTTGCCGAACTTGGAGGCCGTCAGCAGCAGCGCGGCCCAGCGGAACATCTTTTTCAGTCCCAGGATCAGGACGGCCTGGCGGAAGGAGGTGATTTCCCGTGCCATGCCCAGGCCGGCCGAGTTGATCAGCCGCATCAGATTGAAGGCCAGGCCGGCATCTTTCTTCAGCACGGCCTCGATGGCCTCCGGATGCGCCTGCTGGCGCAGCAGGTTGATCAGCTGGATGATGCTGGCCTGGGCCGGGGCCAGCAGGCGGGCTTCCACCAGCGCAGGGCGGGCAAACCAGTAGCCCTGGAACAGGCGGATGCCCATGTCCTGCAGCAGGTGGTAGTGCTGGGCGCTTTCCACTTTCTCGGCAATGATCTGGGCCTTGGTGTGGCGCTGGGCATAGCCCACCAGCACGGCGAGCTGTTCCGGGCGCAGCACGCCCAGGTCCAGCTTGATGTAGTCGGCCAGCGGCAGCCAGGCGGCGTAGGCCGATTCCAGCACCTTGTGGCCAAACGCCAGCTGAAAGCCCCGGTTGCGCAGCGCTTGCAGAATGGGCAGGCGGGCCAGCACCTCGCTGCTGGCCACATGGCCCAGCATCTCCACCTCCAGCACCACCTTGTCGGAGCTGACCAGCTCCAGCTGGCCGCTGGCCATGCTTTCGTGCGAGCACTTCACGAAAATGGGTTTGGTGACGGCCGGATCGTCACCGCTGGCATGGGACATGGCCGCAAAGATCAGGCTGACATCGTTGGCCACGCCCAGACTGGCGGGGGCACGGGAGCGGCAGAACAGCTCGTAGCCCACGACTTCGCCCTGCTGGTCCACGATGGCCTGCCGCGCAATCATGGCGCCAGGAAGCGCCGCTTGCGCAGTGGGAGGGGGGGCAGAAGTCAAAGTGGACAGTGACATGGGGCGTGAAGGGTGGCGGGGCAGAAGTCGGTGCAGCAGGCGGCTGCGATCATGCCGCACACAGGCGGCGCTTGTCGATGTCCATGGTCAAGCAATTTGCTGGAGCCACAGCAGCTCGGTTTCGGTGAAGCCGGCCTGCTTGCGGGCGCTGGTGTTGAACGGCGGCCGCAGGCGCGGGGCTTCGTAGCGTACCGTGAGTTCGTGGTACAGCGATTCGGGATCCAGCCCCTGTTTGTCGCACAACCAGCGGTACCAGTGGTTGCCGATGGCGACATGACCCACTTCTTCGTGCAGGATGATGTCCAGAATGGCCACTGCCGCCAGGGCGTCGGGGGCGTGGGTGTTTCGCAGCTTGTTCTGGATCTGCGGGGTGGCGTCCAGCCCACGTGCTTCCAGGGTGCGGGGTACCAGGGCCATGCGGGCGGTG
This sequence comes from Comamonas sp. 17RB, assembly GCF_030056555.1. Lineage (NCBI taxonomy): Bacteria > Pseudomonadati > Pseudomonadota > Betaproteobacteria > Burkholderiales > Comamonadaceae > Comamonas > Comamonas sp. 17RB. The sequence continues at coordinate 221,314 of NZ_JASHHY010000006.1, forward strand.
ACGTCGTCCGAGGTCTTCTCGCACATGGTCCACATGCCCTGGTGGGCAGGGTGGTCGCCGTAGTCCTGGCCGTGGTGCTGGCGCAGGTGGTCGCGCAGCAGCAGAAAGTGTTTGCCTTCCTCGGAGGCCACGCGCAGCCAGTCGCGGTAGTAGTCGGGCGGCATGCCGGCAAAACGCCACATGGCGTCCAGCGCCAGGTTGATGGCGTTGAATTCGATATGGGCAATGGCGTGAATCAAGATGGCCCGGCCTTCGGGCGTGGCCGGGGAGCGGCGCGCCACTTCGGTGTGGTGGCGCAGCAGCGGGCGTTCGGGGCGGCCCGGCAGGCTGGCCGGGTCCACGGACGGCAGCTGGATATCGGCTGCTATGGAATAGTGAGCTTGCTGCGCATGCAGGTCAAGCACAGCAAGCGCTTTTTCTTCAGGGTCGGTGAGGCGCAAGACCTCCAATGCACGGTGGCGAAGCTCCATATTTACAATTTTAGGTTTCGCACTAAAACCAACGGAGACAGTCCCCCATGGCAATTTACGAACTGGACGGCGTGGCGCCGGTGATTTCCCCTTCGGCCTGGGTGGCCGACAGTGCCCAGGTGATGGGCCAGGTTGAATTGGGCGAAGACGCCAGCATATGGTTTGGAACGGTCGTCCGTGGTGACACGGACCGCATCACCATCGGGGCGGGAAGCAATATCCAGGATGCCAGCGTGCTGCATGCCGATTTTGGCTCGCCGCTGACCATCGGCCAGCATGTCACCGTGGGCCACCAGGTGATGCTGCATGGCTGCACGATTGGCGATGAATCGCTGATCGGCATCGGCGCCGTGGTGCTCAATGGGGCGAAAATCGGCAAGAACTGCCTGGTGGGGGCCGGCTCGCTGGTCACCGAAGGCAAGGAATTCCCCGATGGCTCCATGATTCTGGGCAGCCCCGCCAAGGTGGTGCGCCAGCTGAGCCCGGAACAGATCGAAGGCCTGCGCCAAAGCGCACGCCACTATGTACTGAACGCGCAGCGCTTTCACAAAGGCCTGCGCAAGCTCGGCGGATAAACGCCGGGCGTTTTTTGAGAAATGAGACAGCGTGTCTGAACTGCACAAATTCCTTTTTGACGGCCAGCCGGTGCGCGGCATGATCGTGCGCCTCACCGATGCCTGGCAGGAAATCCTGCGCCGCCGCGCCAGCAACACCGAAACCGGGGCCTATGCCGCCCCGGTGCGCGAGCTGCTGGGGGAAATGGCGGCGGCCGGCGTGCTGATGCAATCGAACATCAAGTTCAATGGCGCGCTGGTGCTGCAGGTGATGGGGGACGGCCCGGTCAAGCTGGTCGTGGCGGATGTGAATTCCGACCTGACGCTGCGCGCCACTGCCAATGTGCAAGGAGATGTGCCGGCAGGTGCCTCCTTGGCCGAGCTGGTGAATGTGCATGGCAGCGGCCGCTGCGCCATCACGCTGGACCCCAAGGACCGCCGCCCGGGTCAGCAACCCTACCAGGGCGTGGTGCCGCTGCAGGATGTGGATGGCAAGAAGTTCGCCCGCCTGTCGGATGCGCTGCAGTTCTACATGCTGCAGTCCGAGCAGCTGGACACCACCATCGTGCTGGCGGCCAACGAGGAAGTGGCCGCCGGTCTGATGATCCAGCGCATGCCTGTCAAGGGCGAGGCCAACCTGGCCGGTGCCACCGAGAGTGCCGAACAGGGCGATGACCGCAACGGTTTCAACGAGGACTACAACCGCATCGCCCATCTGGCCGCCAGCCTGACGCGCGATGAGCTGTTGACGCTGGACGTGGACACCATCCTGCACCGCCTGTTCTGGGAGGAGAAGCTGCTGCGCTTTGTGCCCCAGCAGGACGAGGAAGCCGGTCCCCGTTTTGCCTGCACCTGCAGCCGTGAACGCGTGCAGAACATGCTGCGTTCCTTGGGTCAGGACGAGGTGGACAGCATCGTCGCCGAACGCGGCAATGTGGAAGTGGGCTGCGACTACTGCGGCCAGCAGTACCACTTTGACGCGGTGGACGCGGCCCAGCTGTTTGCCGATGCGGCGGCGCAGCCGCCGGCATCCAACGCGGTGCAGTAAGCGCCTTGTCTGGGGGCAGGCTCGGTCCTGTCGGGTGGTCCCGATCGCTAAAAAGCCTTGCTTGCAAGGCTTTTTTCTTGTGCGTGCCATGGGGGAGCGGGCTATGCAGGCACTTTGTACCGAAGCAGCAACTGCTGCAGCGCTGAGCGTGGTGGCTTGCAGCGGCCATGGCCCATGGGGGCAGGCAGCGATGCTTTATTCATAGAGTTTGCCGTGCGTGTGCGGCAAACCGGTGGGGCTCAGGGCTGCCCTGCGTCGTTCCCTGGGCTCTTGCTGCCACCCAGCAGGCGTGAGAACAGGCGCTGCTCGCTGGCGGGGTCCACGCATTCCCGGCAACGCAGGTTGGGCCCATGGCCGTGCCGTAGCGCGCTGTCCACGTCGGGTCCGCTGCCCAGGGCGGCCGTATCGGGCAGCTGGGCAGCCAAGGCCTGCAGGCATTCCTGCAGCGCGCGCAGTTGCTGCGCTGGGGCGCCATAGAGCACCCGCAGGCAGGTGGTGCCATCCATCGCGTCCTGCATCAGCTGCTGGCGGCAGGCCTGCTCCAGCGCGCGCTCGGCGGCATCCGCCGATGCCGGTGTCGGCAGCCAGAACACTTGGCCGGTGGGCATGGGCTGCTGGGCCTCGGCCGTCCAATGGGCCAGCAGGCCGGCATCCACGAAGGGGGAGGGGGAGGGACGCCCGTCGGGCGGGCATGGCGCGCCGTCGGTGGCTGCGGCACCTGCCTGCGCCACACGCTGCCACAGCGCCTGCGGCTGGCTGCTGGCCGTACCGGCCACAGTGGCCAAGGGAAAAGGGGCAGGAAGCGGGGACATCGAGCGGGAGGTGTGGAGCCGTTTTCCGGGGCAAGCGGGACCTGGTGGGGCCGAAAAGCGGTGGCTGGTGGGGCCAGTGTAGAGGCGGTGGCTGTGGGGCGTGCTGCACCACACGGCATGGGGCCTGGGCGGGGCATGGTGGCCGCCAGCCGCTGTGCAGAAACGATAACGGCCTCTCAAGAGGCCGTTACAGGGAGGTGCGCGCAGGGGCGCGCCTGCGGCGATCAGGGCTTGGTGATCTGCACGTAGATCTCGTTGGGTTTGACCATGCCCAGTTCGCTGCGGGCTTTCTCTTCCACCATGTCCTTGCCCTCGCGCAGGTCCGACACTTCCGAGGTCAGCCGGTTGTTTTCCAGCCGGGCCACTTCGTTGGCGGACTTGATCTGCGCGATCTGGGTGCGCATCTCCTGCACATGGTCCATGCTGTAGCTGCCCAGCCAGAGCTGGGCGTGGACGATGGCCAGTATGGCCAGCAGTACCAGCGTGACAATGCGGTGAACCATGGTGCGGGGGAGGCGCTCGACTCAGTGAAAGGGCTGCGGATCAGCGCAGATTGTAGAAAGCAGCGCGGCCGGGGTATTCGGCCACATCACCCAGGTCTTCTTCGATGCGCAGCAGCTGGTTGTACTTGGCGATACGGTCGGAACGGCTCATGGAGCCGGTCTTGATCTGACCTGCATTCAGGCCGACAGCGATGTCGGCGATGGTGCTGTCTTCGGTTTCGCCCGAGCGGTGCGAGATCACGGCGGTGTAACCGGCGCGCTTGGCCATTTCGATGGCGGCGAAGGTTTCGGTCAGGGTGCCGATCTGGTTGATCTTGATCAGGATGGAGTTGGCAATGTGTTTTTCAATGCCTTCCTTCAGGATCTTGGTGTTGGTCACGAACAGGTCGTCACCCACCAGCTGCACCTTCTTGCCCAGGCGCTCGGTCAGGATCTTCCAGCCATCCCAGTCGCCTTCGTGCATGCCGTCTTCAATGGAGACGATGGGGTACTTGTCGCACCAGCCCGCCAGCATGTCGGTCCACTGGGTGGAGGTCAGCGTCATATTGCCTTCGCCGGCCAGCACATACATGCCGTCCTTGTAGAACTCGGAGGCTGCGCAGTCCAGGCCCAGGGCGATCTGCTCACCGGGCTTGTAGCCGGCATTTTCGATGGCTTCGATGATCAGCTGGATCGCCGCTTCGTGGTTTTCCACGGAAGGTGCGAAACCGCCTTCGTCGCCCACGGCTGTGGACATGCCCTTGTGGTGGATGATGGTCTTCAGTGCATGGAAGACCTCGGCGCCCCAGCGCACGGCTTCGCGGAAAGTCGGCGCACCCACGGGGATGATCATGAACTCTTGCAGGTCCAGGCTGTTGTTGGCGTGGGCACCACCGTTGATCACGTTCATCATGGGCACGGGCAGCTGCGTGCCGCCCATGCCGCCGAAATAGCGGTACAGGGGCAGACCGGCTTCTTCCGCGGCAGCGCGGGCCACGGCCATGGACACCGCCAGCATGGCGTTGGCGCCCAGGCGGCTCTTGTTGTCGGTGCCGTCCAGATCGATCAGGGTCTTGTCCAGGAAGGCCTGTTCGGAAGCATCCAGGCCCAGCACGGCCTCGGAAATTTCGGTGTTGATGTGCTCCACGGCCTTGAGCACGCCCTTGCCCAGGTAACGGCTCTTGTCGCCGTCACGCAGTTCGATGGCTTCGCGCGAGCCGGTGGAGGCGCCGCTCGGCACCGCAGCGCGGCCCATCACGCCGGATTCCAGCAGCACGTCGCATTCGACGGTGGGGTTGCCGCGGCTGTCCAGGACTTCGCGTCCTACGATGTCAACGATTGCACTCATGGTCTTCCTTTGAAGGTTTTTACAAATTCGTGTCCCAGAGGACTTGGCGGAATTCTCCGCCAACAGGGCCGTCCGGATACGCACCGACGGCGCTGTTTTGGATACGAAAAAGCACGCCGTGCGGGGCGTGCTTGGGTGTCGTTACCGGATGGCGTGCATGGTACGCGCTGCTTCAGGCTTCGAAGGCGTTTTCCAGGAAACCGTTGCGCTTGGTCACATCGTCCAAGGCCACCAGGGTTTCCAGCAGCGCCTTCATGTGCTTGAGCGGCACGGCGTTGGGGCCGTCCGACAGGGCGTTGCAGGGATCGGGGTGGGTTTCCATGAAGAGACCGGCCACGCCCACGGCTACGGCCGCACGGGACAGCACAGGCACCATCTCGCGCATGCCGCCGCTGCTGGTGCCGTTGCCGCCGGGCAGCTGCACGCTGTGCGTGGCGTCGAACACCACGGGGGCATTGGTCTCGCGCATGATGGCCAGAGAGCGCATGTCGCTGACCAGGTTGTTGTAGCCGAAGCTGGCGCCGCGTTCGCAGGCGGTGAAGCTGTCTTCAGGCAGGCCGGCTTCCTTGGCGGCGGCACGGGCCTTGTCGATGACGTTCTTCATATCGTGCGGGGCCAGGAACTGGCCCTTCTTGATATTGACCGGCTTGCCCGACTGGGCCACGGCGCGGATGAAGTCGGTCTGGCGGCACAGGAAGGCGGGCGTCTGCAGCATGTCCACGACGGACGCCACATGTGGCACTTCTTCCACGGTGTGCACATCAGTGAGCACCGGCACGCCGATTTCCTTCTTCACCTTGGCCAGGATTTCCAGGCCTTTTTCCATGCCCGGGCCGCGAAAGCTGGTGCCCGAGGAGCGGTTGGCCTTGTCAAAGCTGCTCTTGAACAGGAAATGGATGCCCAGGGAGGAGGTGATTTCCTTGAGCTGGCCCGCCACGTCCATCTGCAACTGCTCGGACTCGACCACGCAGGGTCCGGCGATCAGAAAAAAGCGTTGGTCCAGGCCAATGTCGAAGCCGCAGAGTTTCATGGCGGGTTTCCTTGTCGTATCCGGTCAAGTCGGCGCTCAGGCCTTCTTGCCCTTTTGCTTGCCGTCGACGGCTGCCTTGATGAAGGCATTGAACAGCGGGTGGCCATCCCAGGGGGTGGACTTGAACTCGGGGTGGAACTGCACGCCGATGTACCAGGGGTGCACGGCAGCCGGCAGCTCGACGATTTCCGTCAGCTGTTCACGCTGGGTCAGGGCCGAGATCACCAGACCCGCTGCACGCAGCTGGTCCAGATACTGGGTGTTGGCTTCATAGCGATGGCGGTGGCGTTCGGTGACCACGTCGCCGTAGATGCTGTGGGCCAGCGTGTCTTTCTGCACATCGGAGGACTGGGCGCCCAGGCGCATGGTGCCGCCCAGGTCGGAGTTCTCGTCGCGCGTCTTGATCGTCCCGTCCTCGTCCTTCCACTCGGTGATCAGGGCGATCACGGGGTTGGGGGTCTGGGGATCGAACTCGGTCGAGTTGGCGCCTTCCAGGCCTGCCACATGGCGTGCGTACTCGATGGTGGCCACTTGCATGCCCAGGCAGATGCCCAGGTAAGGCACCTTGTTCACACGGGCGAACTGGGCGGTGGAGATCTTGCCTTCCACGCCACGCGAACCGAAGCCACCGGGCACCAGGATGGCGTCGTACTTGGACAGCTCCTGCTTGGCGTTGGCGTCGGTGATGGTTTCCGAGTCCACGTGGGTGATCTTCACGCGCACATGGTTCTGCATGCCGGCGTGCTTGAGTGCTTCGTTGACCGACTTGTAGGCGTCGGACAGCTCCACATACTTGCCCACCATGGCCACATTCACTTCGCCTTGCGGGTGCTCGGTTTCGTAGACCAGGTCGTCCCAGCGCTTGAGCGTGGTGGGCGGGGTGTTCAGGCGCAGCTTGTCGCAGATCAGGCCGTCCAGGCCTTGCTCGTGCAGCATGCGGGGCACCTTGTAGATGGTGTCCACGTCCCACATGGAGATCACGCCCCACTCGGGCACGTTGGTGAACAGCGATATCTTGGCCTTTTCCTCTTCCGGCACCTGGTACTGGGCGCGACACAGCAGGGCGTCGGGCTGGATACCGATTTCGCGCAGCTTCTGCACCGTGTGCTGGGTGGGCTTGGTCTTGAGCTCACCGGCCGTGGCGATGTAGGGCAGGTAGGTCAGGTGGACGAAGGCCGAGTTGTTGGGGCCCAGCTTCAGCGCCAGCTGGCGCACGGCTTCCAGGAAGGGCAGGGACTCGATGTCGCCCACCGTGCCACCGATTTCGCAGATGGCCACATCCACGGCGTCATCGGTGCCGATGCCGGCGCCGCGCTTGACGTATTCCTGGATTTCATTGGTGACATGGGGGATGACCTGCACGGTCTTGCCCAGGTAGTCGCCGCGGCGTTCCTTCTCCAGCACGGACTGGTAGATACGGCCCGTGGTGAAGTTGTTGGTCTGCTTCATGCGGGTTTCGATGAAGCGCTCGTAGTGGCCGAGGTCCAGGTCGGTTTCAGCGCCGTCATCCGTCACAAACACTTCGCCGTGTTGGAAGGGCGACATGGTGCCGGGGTCCACGTTGATGTACGGGTCCAGCTTGATGAGGGTGACTTTGAGACCGCGCGATTCCAGGATCGCAGCAAGGGAGGCTGAGGCGATTCCCTTGCCCAGGGAAGACACCACACCGCCTGTGACGAAGACGAATTTGGTCATCTCTTCATTTTTTTGGTGGTGGTAAAGATGAATTATAGGTGCGAGCGGGTTCCCGCCGCTTGCCGACACGGAAATGCAGGGGCAAGCGTCTGCTACATTCGCCGCCATGAACGCGCTTGCTGGCAAACATGTGGTGCTGGGCCTCTCTGGAGGCGTGGCTTGTTACAAATCGGCCCATCTGTGCCGTCTGCTGACCAAGGCGGGCGCCACCGTGCAGGTGGTGATGACGGAGGCGGCCGAGCACTTCATCACCCCGGTGACCATGCAGGCCTTGTCCGGGCGCACGGTGTACGGTTCGCAGTGGGATGCCCGCGAGCCCAACAACATGCCGCACATCAACCTCAGCCGCGAGGCCGATGCCATCGTCATCGCGCCCTGTAGCGCGGATTTCATCGCCAAGCTGGCCCAGGGTCGTGCCGATGAGCTGCTGAGCCTGATGTGTCTGGCCCGTCCCATTGACCGCATTCCGCTGCTGCTGGCGCCGGCCATGAACCGTGAAATGTGGGCCCACCCGGCCACGCAGCGCAATCTGGCCCAGGTGGCGGCCGACGGCGCCCTGGTGCTGGGTGTGGGCGTGGGTGACCAGGCCTGCGGCGAAACCGGCGATGGCCGCATGCTGGAGCCCGAAGAGCTGCTGGAAGACCTGCAGGCTTTTTTTGCGCCCAAGGTGCTGCACGGCAAAAAGCTGTTGATCACGGCGGGCCCCACGTTCGAAGCCATCGATCCGGTGCGGGGCATCACCAACCTGTCCAGCGGCAAGATGGGCTTTGCGATTGCTGCAGCGGCCCAGGCGGCAGGGGCGGAGGTGACCCTGGTCGCCGGCCCGGTGCATCTGCCCACGCCGCGCGGTGTGCAGCGCATCAATGTGCAGTCGGCCCAGCAGATGCTGGCGGCCGTGCAGTCCCAGGTCGGGCCTGCGGATGTGTTCATCGCCACCGCCGCCGTGGCGGACTGGCGCCCCGCCAATACGGCCGACCAGAAGATCAAGAAAGACGGCTCGGGCGAAGTGCCGGCGCTGGCTTTTGTGGAGAACCCCGACATCCTGGCCACCGTGGCCCAATCTGCCCGTGCCCGGAGCGGTGCCTTGTACTGTGTGGGTTTTGCGGCCGAAAGCCACGATCTGCTGCAGCACGCCATGGCCAAGCGCCTGCGCAAGGACGTGCCCCTGCTGGTGGGCAATATCGGCCCGGCCACGTTTGGTCAGGACGACAACGCCTTGCTGCTGGTGGATGCCCAAGGCCACCGCGAGTTGCCGCGCGCGCCCAAGACCGAGCTGGGGGTGCAACTGGTGCAGGAGCTGGCGCGCCGCCTGGCCGCTGCTCCGGCGCGCTGAGCGCGTACCGCCCCTGTTGACCTGTTTGAAGATTTTTGCCCATGTACACCTCGAACTATGACGGCCCGCGTGGCGGCGACTATGTGCGCTATGTCGATTCCCTGCTGCGTGCCAGTCCGCTATACCGCAGTGCCTTCCATGGGCTGAACGCCGGCAACCGCAGTGACTTCACCGATGCGGGGGCCACCCCGGGCGCACAGCCGGCATCGGCGCTGGCGCGGGTGCGCGAAAAGGCGCAGGCAGCCGTGCAGCAGGCACAGGAAGCCCAGCGTGCAGGCCGGCCTGTGGCGCAAAAAGCGCAGCAGCGCAAGGCCCGCAATCCACGCAAGCAGCTGGAAGCGGAGCAGGCCGCCCGCCGCGCCGCGCAGCAGCAGGCCCAGGACAAGCCGGCCGCTGCATCCTGGTTCCGCATCACGCCCGGGCGCATCGTGTTTCTGGTGTTTCTGGCCATCCTCAGCATGGCGATTCCCGGCCTGGGTGCGCTGCTGCTGCTGTTCGGCATTGTCAGCGCGGTGCGCAAGGGCATCCGGTCCGCCGCCAAGGACTGAGCGATTCCCGAAATGCCGAGCCTGGCGGCACGGCACAATGCTGCCTTTGTTGTCTGACCGGCGGCAGAGCCCGGCCCATTCCCATGGCGCCATCGGCGCCTGCCGCCCGCTGTGAGTTTCCCCATGAATGTTGACCTGAAGATCCTGGATGCGCGCCTGCGCGAGAACATGCCCGCCTACGCCACGCCCGGCAGCGCCGGACTGGACCTGCGCGCCTGCCTGGATGCGCCGCTGACGCTGGAGCCCGGCCAATGGCAGCTGGTGCCCACCGGCATGGCCATTTACCTGAAAGACCCCGGCTACGCCGCCATGATCCTGCCGCGTTCGGGCATGGGTCACAAGCACGGCATCGTGCTGGGCAATCTGGTGGGTCTGATCGACAGCGACTACCAGGGCCAGCTGATGGTCAGCGCCTGGAACCGTTCCTCCACCGCGTTCACGCTGCAGCCCATGGACCGTCTGGCCCAGCTGGTGATCGTGCCGGTGGCACAGGCGCAGTTCAATCTGGTGGAAGAGTTTGCCGATACCAGCGAGCGCGGCGAAGGCGGCTACGGCTCCACTGGCAAGCAGTAAGCGCCCAGGGCGTTCTGTACACAGCCCGGCACTGCCGGGCTTTGTTTTTTTTGGGGGGCTGCAGACCGCGCAGATCAGACCATGGACGGCGGGGCGCCGGCGGCTGCGATATAGCGCAGCGCACGGACAAAGGCCTCGGGTGCCTGGTTGCCGCGCAGCAGCTGGCGGTGGTTGAAGATGAAGGTGGGGACGGTCTGTATGCCCATTCCCCGGTAGAAGGACTGGGCTTCGCGCACGGCCTGGATGTCGTCACCCGCTGCCAGGTAGGCCAGTGCGGCCTCGCGGCTCAGGCCTGCGGCCATGGCGGCATCGGCCAGCACCTGGTGGTCGGCAATGTTCGCCCCCTGCCCGAAGTAGCCGTGTACCAGCTGCTGTGCCAGCACCAGCTGGTGGTCCTGGCCCTGGTTGTCGGCCCACTGCAGCAGCCGGTGGGCATCCAGCGTGTTGTAGAGCATGCGGGGTTCCTGTGGGCCCATGTCCAGCTGGATCGCCAGTCCGTGCAGGCGGATGTCGGCCCAGCAGGGCTGCAGGGCGGCGCGGGCAGGGCGCTGGTGCTGTTGCAAATAGTGGGCGCGGACTTCTCCGGCGGCTTTGACGCTGGGGTGCAGCTCCAGCGGTTGCAGGTGCAGCTTGGCCTGGATTTCGCCTTCCAGGCTGCGCAGCGCGTGCAGCAGATTGAACAGGGCAATGGCGCACCAGGGGCAGGTGGTGTCGCTGACCATATCAATGCGGACGGTGGCGGGCATGGCTGCTCCTGTGGGTGCACGCTGCGGATGTCTGGCTATCTGGTTGGTAAACCTCATAGCGAATTTGTAAGAGCGTTCTGGCCTTTCGCCCGTAGGCGTGCAACCCAAACACCTATGCGCAGGCAGCGCTATCCAGGCCAACGGCAGCAACGTGCGTGCCATGAAAATGCAGCGCTTTGACCAGCGTACGCCTTGGGACGAGTCAGTTACCAACCCCCAGCAAGTCATGCAAGCGGCAATGCGGCAGCGATGGCAAACAGCTCCGCACCGTGTGGCGACAGCTTAGGGCCGCAAGGGACCCGTTTGCAAGGCCGCAGCCAGTACGGGGCGGGTGGGAAGTTTGTGAGTAAGTGTGAAAGCAGTCGTCTCCCTGCGGCACTGGGGCGTTAAACCAGCCAGGCGCGCATGGCGCGCAACCGGTGCAAGGCCGTGCACATCGCCATGGCCCTGCCGCTTTGCAGACGAGGAGAGATTGCATGCACACCATTTCACGTTGGGGCCGTCTGGCCATGGCGGCCGCTGTGGCCGCCGCACTGACCGCCTGCGCGGCCTACCCCCAGGGCGGCTATAACCAAGGCGGTTACAACCAGGGCGGATATGCCAGCCAGGGCGGCTACAACCAGCCGGTCACCAGCTACCCGGTGCAAAGCGGCAACTATGGCAGCACCTACGGCAACACGTATGGCGGCGGCTACAACCAGCAAGGCCAGTACAACCAACAAGGCCAGTACGCCCAGCAGGGGCGGGTGCTGAATGTGGAAACCGTGCGCGTGCAGGACGGCAGCGGCATCGGTGCCGGCGGTGCCATCGTCGGCGGTGTGCTGGGCGGCGTTCTGGGCCACCAGGTGGGCGGCGGCCGGGGCAAGGACCTGGCCACCATCGCTGGCGTGGTGGGTGGCGCACTGGCAGGCCATGCCGTGCAGAACAATATGGGCGGCGGCAGTGTGCGCGACATCTACCGTGTCAGCGTGCAACTGCCCGACGGCAGCGTGCGGGCGTTCGACTACCAGAATGCACCGGACTTCCGTCCCGGCGACCATGTGCGTGTGGACGGCAACCAGATCTACCGCTGAACCACTGCGCTGCCGCTGCGGCATGCATCCAAAGGGCCTGCGGGCCCTTTTTCTATGGGCGCGGCGTGCGCCTGGAGGCAGAACATGCCGCAGGCTCCCGCGTCTCTGTGTATCGCGCAGGGCGATGGGCTGGAACCGAGAAACGCGGAATGGCCTGCCGGGTGGCTCAGGCCGCCGGCGCAGCCGGCAGGCACAGGCGCATCTGCAGCCCTCCCAGCGGCGAGGGGTGGGCCTCGATGCTGCCACCGTAGGTGTGGGCCAGCTCACGCACGATGTCCAGCCCCAGGCCGGTGCCGGGGCGTTGTTCATCCAGCCGTTCTCCGCGCCCGAAGATGCGGCTGCGCTGCACCGGATCCGGGATACCCGGACCATCATCGTCCACCAGCAGGCACAGCTGACCGCCCTGTTCGGCTGGCCCGGCCAGGGTCTGTACCGACAGCGTGACCCGACTGCCGGCCCATTTGCCGGCGTTGTCCAGCAGGTTGCCGAGCATTTCAAAAAAATCCTGCTCCTCCCCCCGAAAGGCCAGCGGCTCCAGCTGTGACGCATCGCCGGCCAGATGGAAGTGCACATTCCGGCCCGCATGTAGGCGCTGCATGGTGCGCAGCAGTGCCTGCACCGGCTCCCGCACCGGGGTGCGCAGGCCGGTGGCGCGGATGGCCGTGGCGGCGCGTGCGCGGGCCAGGTGGTAGTCGACCTGTCGGGTGGCCGAGCCGACCTGTTCCCGCACCAGCTGGCCCAGCGGGGTGGCATCGTGCGCGGCGGCGTTGCCCAGGATGTTCAGCGGGGTGTGCACGGCATGGGCCAGATTGCCGGCCTGCGTGCGGGCGCGCTGCACGATGTCGGCATTGGCGGCCAGCACGTGGTTGAATTCGGTGACCAGTGGTTGCAGCTCATGCGGCACCGGGCCTTGCAGCTGCGCCGTCTGGCCGGCCCGCACGGATGCCAGTTGCTGGCGCAGGCGTTGCAGCGGGCGCAGCGCCAGGTGCAGCTGCACGGCCACGGCCAGCAGCAGTCCCAGGGCCAGCAGACCCAGCGCGGCCAGCAGCATGGTGGTGAAGCGCTGCAGCGGCTCGGCCAGCAGCGCCTGGTCGGCGGCCACGGTCAGCCGCAGCAACGGGGCGTCGGCATCCGGCAGCTGCAGCGGGCGGCTGACGGCCAGCAGCGCATGGCCTTGTGCGTCCTGCAGATCCAGCACGGCATGGCCCAGGCGGCGGGTGCCGGGAAAGCCAGGGTCGGCCGGCAGCGGCAGGGCCTGGTCCCACAGCGAGCGTGAGCGTGCCACCGTGTGGAACTGGCCTTCGCCGGGCACCCAGGTGTCGACCTGCCAGTACAGCCCGGACAGCGGCGTGTCCAGGCGCACATCGCCCGTCATGGCGGTGACGCGCACCTCGCGCCCCTGCATGTTGATGGCGGCGCTGAGCTGGTTGAGCTGGCGCACCAGCTGGTCCTGCAACTGCTGGTGCACATGCTCCTGGAACAGGCCGCGCAGCCCCCAGCCAGCCACGGCCACGGCCAGCACCAGCCATACCAGCGTGCCCAGCAGCAGCCGCAGACGCAGCGATCCGTGCTGCAGCCAGCGCAGCGCGGCGTGGGCGGCATTCATGGCAGGCTTTCTGCCGGGGCGGGCACCAGGCGGTAGCCCAGGCCGCGCACGGTTTCAATGCTGCCTGCGGGCAGTTTCTTGCGCAGCCGGCCCACAAAGACTTCGATGGTGTTGGAGTCGCGCTCGCTGTCCTGCGGATACAGGTGTTCGGACAGCTCGGTGCGCGAGAGCACTTCGCCCACGCGCTGCATCAGCAACGCCAGGATCTTGAACTCGTGGCTGGTCAGCACCAGCGGCAGCCCATCCACGGCCACGGTGGCCTGGCGCGTGTCCAGCAGGATGCTGCCGCACTGCCATTGGGCGCTGCTGTGGGGCGAAAGCCGGCGCAGCAGGGCGCGCAGGCGGGCCAGCAGCTCTTCCATGTGGAAGGGCTTGGCCAGGTAATCGTCGGCCCCGGCGTCCATGCCCATCACCTTTTCATGCCAGGCACTGCGGGCGGTCAGGATCAGCACCGGCATGTTGCGCCCGCCGGCGCGCCAGTGGCGCAGCACGGTCAGGCCGTCCACCACGGGCAGGCCCAGGTCCAGGACCACCGCATCAAATGCCTCTTCCTGGCCCAGGTACTGGGCGGTGCTGCCGTCGGCCGCGGTTTCCACGGTGTGGCCGGCAGCGGCAATGGCGTCGCGCAACTGGATCTGCAAAGTGGGTTCGTCTTCCACCACCAGGATGCGCATCAGTCACGTCCTTTCTGGCGCACGCTCAGCACCTTGCCGTTCACCGCGTTGATCTTGACCTTGAGCACCCGGCCGTCGGCCTGGAGCACGCGCAGTTCGTAAATGAAGCGGCCATCGTCGTGCTCGAACTCCACCTTGATGACCTGGCCCTTGTATTCGCGTTCCACCTGGTCCAGCACGGTGCGCAGCGGCAGCACCTTGCCTTGCTGCAGCGCCTGGCGGGCCAGCTCGTGGTCGCTTTCATCCGATTGCGCGGAAGGTGCCTGCAAAGCGATGGCTCCCCAGAGCACCGCCGCACAGGCGGCCGCACCCAGCACGGGCAGTGCGCGCAAGCGGGGCAGGTGAAAGCGGGGACGGGGCAGGGGCATGGCAGGGGTTCCAGAGCGGCAAGGCCTTTCCTTATACCGAAATGCCAATGAACCGGAGATGAACAGCGCCTTCAGCTTCGGTTCACGGGCGCTGGAGAACACTGCAGCCATGCCAGCACGGTGCTGGCAGTTTCTTCATTCAGGAGTTTGCACATGATGGCTATCACCCGTTCTTCTCTGTCCGTGCTGCGCAAGGCGGCTGCACCTGTATCGGCCCTGGCGCTGGCTGCCGTGCTGGGTGGCACGGCCATGGCGCAAGGCACCCCAGCAGCCACAACGGCTGCGGCCCCCGGGCTGGCGGCCGGTGCCACATTCGCAGGCCATGGCCCGGTGCTGACCATCCGCCAGGTCTATGACCGCCTGGAAACCGCGGGCTACCGCGATCTGCGCGAAATCGAATGGGATGACTACCACTACGACGTCAAGGGCCGCAACGCGCAAGGCGCGCGCGTGAAGCTGGAAGTGGATGGGCAGACCGGCGCCGTGCTGCGCAGCCGCATCAAGCACTGAACGACGGAATGTGGGCGGGGGCTGTGGCTCCCGCCCGCCGAACCGAGGGTATAGGTCATAACAAGGAAGTGGTATGCGTGTACGCGGCATATGGGCCATCTGGGCGGCGGTGTTGACTGCCGCCTGGATGCTGGCCCTGTGGGCCGAGCAAGGCCAGGGGCTGGTGGCAGGGGCGAATGGCGAGAGTGTGCGGTGGGCCTGGCTGCTGCGGCGGGATCTGTTGCTGCTGACCGGGGTGTGGAGCCTGGGCATGCTCTCGCTGGCCATGTGGCTGGCATTGCGCCAGCCGTGGATGGAGCGCCCCCTGGGCGGCATGGACCAGGTGTACCGCCTGCACAAATGGCTGGGCACCACGGCCGCCGTGGCCGCGCTGCTGCACTGGGGTACCAAGGAGTCGAGCACCTGGATCAAGGCCGCCTGGGGCACGGCCGGGCGCCCTGCGCGCGACGCCATGCTGCCCTGGCTGGCCGATGGACGCAGCTGGGCCAAGGACCTGGGGCAATGGGCCTTGTACGCCTTGCTGCTGCTGGTGGCGCTCACGCTGTGGCGCCGCCTGCTGCCCTACAAGCCCTGGCGCTGGCTGCACCGCGTGATGCCGGTGTTGTATGTGGTGCTGGTCTTTCACAGCCTGGTGCTGCTGCCGCAGGCGTACTGGCAGCAGCCCGTGGGGTGGTTGATGGGGGCGTTGATGGTGCTGGGCAGTGTGGCGGCGCTGATGGCACTGGCCGGCCGGATCGGGCGTGCCCGCCGCTATGCGGCGCAGGTGCATGCCGTGCACCTGCTGGGGGCGCGGCCTGGACAGGATCCGCTGGAGGTGCTGTGTGCACTGCCTGCCCACTGGCCGGGGCACCGCGCCGGGCAGTTTGTCTTTGTGCGCTGGGATGCCTGGGAAGGGGCACACCCTTTCACCGTGGCCAGTGCGCCGGGGGCGTGTGGGCAGACGGCCGATGGACGGACGTTGTTGCGGCTGGTGATCAAGCCGCTGGGAGACTACACCGCCCAGCTGCACCGCAGGCTGCACGCTGGGCAGGCCATGCAGATCGAAGGACCGTATGGGCGGTTCGATGGCCGTGCACCGCAGGCCGATGGGCAGGCGGTCCCCGTGCAAGTCTGGGTGGCGGCCGGTGTGGGCATCACCCCGTTTCTGGCCTGGCTGGAGGCGCGGCAGCCGGGCTCCATGCCCCATACCGAGGCGCCGGACGACGGCCTGTCCACGGCCCATATGCATTACTGCACCCGCGACGCCGCCAGCGACGCGCTGCTGCCCCGTGTACAGGCCCTGTGCGCCGAGGCCTGTCCGCCGGTGGGCCTGACCGTGCACGACGCCGCCCAGGGCCAGTGGCTGCGCTCCCAGGATCTGGAGCGCCATGGCCCGGAACTGGACCTGTGGGTCTGCGGCCCCCAAGGTCTGGGCGATGCCTTGCAGCAAGGTGCCCAGGCGGTGCGTGCCCAAGGTGGACGCTGGCGGCTACACCGTGAGGCATTCGGGATGCGGTAGTCCCTGCGCAGGCGTGCGGCAGCAAGCGCCTGTTGTACCGCTCGCGCGACCCCACAAAAAAAGGCAGCCCGCAGGCTGCCTTTTTGCAGGGAGAGGGCGCAGGCCCGTGTCAGTGCAGCAGGTCGTTGCCCGGTGCCTGGGGCTGCACGCGGAAAAAGCCGGTGCCGGCGCTGCCGCGGCCGATTTCTTCTTCCGTGGCTTCGCGCACGGCTTCCACCTTCAGGTGGATACGCAGCGCAATACCGGCCAGCGGGTGGTTGCCGTCCAGCACCACATGCTCGGGGTAGATGTCGGTCACGGTGTAGAGCGCGTCCTTGGGGGCCGTGGGGTTGCAGCCTTCGGGCAGGGCGCTGCCTTCAAAGGTCATGCCTTCTTCCAGCTCGGCGGGGAACAGCTTGCGCGGCTCCAGGAAGATCAGTTTGTCGATGTAATCGCCAAACGCGTCTTCGGGCTCCAGGTGCAGGTCCAACGTGGCACCCACCTGGTGGCCTTGCAGGGCTTCTTCGATGCGCTTGAGCAGGTCGTCGCCGCCCAGCAGAAATTCCACCGGCTCGTCCAGCACATCCAGCTCATCGCCCAAGGTGTCTTTGAGCACCCAGGTCAGCGCGACCACGCATTGTTCGGTGATTTCCATATCGAAGCTTTCTTGGCAAGGGGCGCGGGCCGGGGCACAGGGCCGGTCCAGCGCGGGAAGGCAGAAATTGTACCGGCCAGCGGCTTTCCTGCAGGGGCGTGTGGCTGCCGCCGGGCATAGCCCCGTGCCGGGCCGGTGCGGCAGTGTCCTGCGCGCGGTTTTGCGCCGCAGCAAAGCCCTGCATCGGGGGCCATGGGACAATGCGCCCCACGGTGGACCGCCTGTGCATGCTGCGCGCGGCCCGCAAACACCTTCCCTTTTTCTACCGATGCGGCCCCTGGTGGCGCCGCTGTCTGCATCGCCATGGACATCCAATCCCCGCTCCAGCTGCTCGGCGGCATCTCGCCCGAGAAATTCATGCGCACCTACTGGCACAAGAAGCCGCTGCTGATTCGCCAGGCGATCCCCGGCTTCAAGCCGCTGCTCAACCGTGCGCAGCTGCTGGCGCTGGCCGGTGAAGAGGGCGTGGAAGCGCGCCTGATCGAGCAACTGGGCGAAGGCCAGTGGAAGCTGTCGCATGGCCCCTTCCCCCGCCGCAAGCTGCCGTCGCTGGCCAAGCCCGGCTGGACGGCGCTGGTGCAAGGCGTGGACCTGCACAACGAAGCGGCGCACCAGTTGCTGCAGCAGTTCCGCTTTGTGCCCGACGCGCGCATGGACGATCTGATGATCAGCTTTGCCACCGACCAGGGGGGCGTGGGCCCGCATTTCGACAACTACGACGTGTTCCTGCTGCAGGCCCACGGCAAGCGCCGCTGGCGCATCGGACGCCAGAAGGACTTCACGCTGCAAGAAGGCGTGCCGCTGAAGATCCTGACCAACTTCGAGCCCGAAGAGGAATGGGTGCTGGAGCCCGGCGACATGCTGTACCTGCCGCCCAAGTGGGCGCACGACGGCATTGCCGAAGGCGAGTGCATGACGTATTCGGTGGGCTTCCGTTCGCCCAAGCAGGACGAGATGGCGCGCGAACTTTTTCTGCGCATGTCCGATGCACCGGACGAAGCGCCCAAGGACGTGGTCTACAAGGACCCCAAGCAGCCCGCCGTGGCCAAGCCGGGCGAGATTCCTGCCGACCTGTACGACTTTGCCCGGGAAGCGCTGAAAAAAGCCCTGGCCGAGCCGCTGGCGCTGGAACGCGCCCTGGGCGAGTACATGAGCGACCCCAAGCCGGGCGTGTGGTTCGAGCCGGCCGAGGACTTCGGCATGATCGAAGGCGTGGAACTGAACCGCCGCACCCGTATGCTGTACGACGCCAAGCACATCTTCATCAACGGCGAAAGCTACCTGGCCGGCGGCAAGGATGCCAAGCTGATGCAGCAACTGGCCGATAACCGCCGCCTGTCGGTGCGCGAGGTGCAGCAGTTCAGCGACGATGCGCTGGAGCTGCTGTCCAGCTGGGTGGATGCCGGCTGGGCGCAGAGCGTTCCAGCGTGAACACGGCCCTGGCCATCCCCGCGGCCAGGCTCGCGTGGATGGGGGCAATGCCCCATCCTTCACAACGCGGCGGTGCCGCTGGTGATGCACAAAAAGGCTCCCTCGGGAGCCTTTTTGTATTCCGCCCGCACACCGCTGTGCAGGGCCGGTGCCAGGTGAATCAGGCCGTTGCCGTTTCCGTGCTGGCCGGTGTGGCGCTGCCGTCCTGCGGCGCCTTCAGCGCGGCCAGCTTTTGCTGCAGGAAGTCGTCAAAGCCCTGCTGCACCAGGCTGTAGGTGCGTTCGATGGCGCTGCGCACCGGGCTGTCGGCCTCTCCCCAGACGCCCAGACCTTGCAGAATGTCGGTGGCCTCGCCATAGCCCTGCTCAAAGCCGCTGCGGATGGTGGCCACAAAGTCCTGCAGCAGGGTTTCGGGGTCCTTGTCCGGATATTTGGCGGCATAGCGCTCGAACATCGCGGTCGAGAGCGACACGATGCGGCCGGCCACCGCCTCGCTGCTCTGGTCCTGCTGCTGGGCCTGGGCAATGGCGTCTGGTCCCAGCTCGGGCGCCAGCACCTCGTTGAGCTTGTCCACCGCAGCGCGGTACAGCAGCGTCAGGCTGTTGTTGCCGGCAGAGATGGAAACATCCATCGAGGCCTGCAGGATCTGCGCATTCTGCTGCGCACGCTGGCCTTCGCGGCTGGTGGCGGCCGCGCGCTGGGCGTCTTCCAGTGCCGTGCTCGGGGTCTGGGTGGCGGAAACGCCGGTGGTGGCAACCATGGTCTTCTCCTCGTGGTCGCTTGCGGGTGTGCTGCGACGTTGCGTCTATTTCGGCTGGTTTTTGGAGGACTTGAGCGATGTTTTGTGGTTTTGAAAAAACATAGCAATCCATGTACATACGGCAGGCATTGCGGCGGCCAATGCATGCCAAACCTATGCTGCATGCGCGCAGGCTGCTCAGTTTTTGATGAACTGATCTGGTGACGCAGATCAAATGCGCATCTGATACGGTCTTTTTGCCCGGAAACTGATGCTGTGCAAGCAGGGAGCGCAGTCGCATAGTCGGCGCCAACACATGGCAGATGCACTGCCGCGCCGCCCCCACGCACACATGAACCCGCTTCACGAATCCTCCCCCACCGTGCCCGCAGCCGCCGGCACGGCCACTGCGCGCAAGACCATTCCCATCCATGCCGAGCCGCCCGAGGCCGGCCGTTCCTTCTATGAAAAGCGCCAGAAGATCCATCCGCGCTCCATCGCCGGGCGCTTTGCCGCCTGGCGCTGGGCCCTGGTGTGGCTCACGCAGCTGTTCTTCTACGGTGTGCCCTGGCTGCAGATCCATGGCCGCCAGGCACTGCTGTTCGATCTGGAGCAGCGGCGCTTTTACATCTTTGGCTGGCTGCTGGTGCCGCAGGACTTCATCTACCTGGCGGTGCTGCTGATCATCAGCGCGCTGGCGCTGTTCCTGTTCACCGCCGTGGCCGGGCGGTTGTGGTGCGGCTTCAGCTGCCCGCAGACGGTGTATACCGAGCTGTTCATGTGGATCGAGCGGCGCACCGAAGGCGACCGCAGCGCCCGCCTGCGCCTGGACGGCAGCGGCTGGACGGCCGAAAAAATCGCCAAGCGCGGCGCCAAGCACGGGTTGTGGCTGCTGGTGGCGTTGTGGACGGGGGTGACCTTCGTCGGCTACTTCGTCCCCATCCGTTCCCTGGTGGTGGACCTGGCCAGCTTCACCGGTCCCTGGCAGATGTTCTGGACCCTGTTCTACGCCACCGCCACCTATACCAATGCCGGTTTTCTGCGCGAACAGGTCTGCAAATACATGTGCCCCTATGCGCGCTTCCAAAGCGCCATGATGGACCGTGACACCCTGGTGGTCAGCTACGACAGCGGCCGGGGCGAAGGTGAAAAAGGCCGCAGCCCGCGCGCCAAGGGGGCGGACCACCGTGCCCAGGGCCTGGGCGACTGCATTGACTGTGCTCTGTGCGTGCAGGTGTGCCCGGCGGGCATCGACATCCGCGACGGCCTGCAGTACGAGTGCATTGGCTGTGGCCTGTGCATCGACGCCTGCAACGGCGTGATGGACAAGATGCACTACACCCGTGGCCTGATCCGCTTGAGCACGCAAAACGCCCTGGCCGGGGGCTGGAGCCGGGCCCAGACCTGGCGCCGCATCGCTCGTCCGCGTGTGCTGTTGTACGCCGTGGGGCTGGTGGGCATCACCGTGGCCATGGTGGTGAGTCTTTCGCTGCGCACACCGCTGCAGGTGGACGTGGTGCGCGACCGGGGCACGCTCTCGCGCATCGTGTCTGGTGGCCAGATCGAGAACATCTACCGCGTGCAGATTGCCAATGCCACCGAGCAGCCGCAGCGCCTGCGCCTGAGCGCCAGCGGACTGGGTGGCGTGCATGTGGCATCCGATACCGAGGTGTGGCTGGAGGGCGCACAGGACCGCTGGGTGGTGGTGCGCCTGCAGGCTCCCTATGGTGCGGCGGAAGCCGGATCGCACCCGGTGACCATCCATGTGCAGGCCGAGGGCGATGCGGCGCTGCAAGTGGCCGCCAAGACCACCTTCCTGGTGCCCCGCTAAAGGTGAATTGATTGGATTGACAGTTGTTTGACCGCTCTGCGGTTGTTGCTGGCGGCGCGGGTGTGCCGCCATTTCAGGCGGTCTGCCCCAAGCAGACCGCCTTTTTTCTAGCTGGGCTCCCTGTTTCAGGGAGCGCCGCAGGTGCAGGTGCAGGTGCAGGTGCAGGTGCTTGTGGCTGTGCCGGTGTGCCTGTGCCGTGGTGGCTCAGGGTGCGTCCGGGCTGCCGGCCACCATGTCACAGCACCAGCGGCCCAGCTGGGCCAGGGCCGCCTCGGTGGCCGCATCCCAGGCAATGCCGTAGTTCAGCCGCAGGCAGTGGGCAAACGCCGGGCTGGGGCTGAACAGCGGGCCGGGTGCCAGGCTGATGCCCTGCTGCAGCGCGCGCTGGTACAGGGCCCAGGCGTCGCATCCTGTGGGCAGTTCCAGCCACAGAAAGTAGCCGCCTTCGGGCCGCGTGGCGCGTGTGCCCGGGGGAAAGTGGCGGGCAATGGCCTCGGCCATGCGGTCGCGCTGCACCGCCAGCGCGTGGCGTAGGTGGCGCAGGTGCTTGTCGTAGCCTACCCCCTCCAGGTACTGGGCCAGGGCCGCCTGGGCCGGGCCATTGGTGGCGATGGAGGTGGTCAGCTTTTGCCTTGCCACGGCCTGGGTAAAGCGCCCGGCCGCCGTCCAGCCGATGCGCCAGCCCGGCGCCAGGCATTTGGAAAACGAGCTGCAGTGCAGCACCCAGCCTTCGCGGTCGAACGCCTTGGCGGGCAGCGGGCGGTGCGGGGCAAAGTAAAGCTCGCCGTAGACATCGTCCTCGATCAGCGGCACCTGCAGGCGGGTGACCAGTTCCACCAGTGCCTGTTTGCGTGCCGGTGGCATCAGGCTGCCCAGCGGGTTCTGGAAACTGGTCATCAACCACACGGCCTGGGGCCGGTGCTGGAGCAGGGCGGCTTCCAGCGCCTGCAGATCCACGCCGTCGCGCGGGTGGGTGGGCACCTCGATGGCCTGCAGACCCAGGCGTTCCAGCGCCTGCAGCGCACCGTAGAAGCAGGGCGACTCCACCACCACGGCGCCGCCAGGCCGGGTGACGGCCGCCAGGCACAGGTTCAGCGCCTCCAGTGCGCCATTGGTGATGACCAGATCGTCCATGGTCAGCGGCATGCCGTCGGCCAGGTAGCGGCGCGCAATCTGGCGGCGCAGGCCGCTGTGGCCGGGGGTCAGGTCATCCAGTGCCGTGCGCTGGGCGGTGGCCTGTCTGGCGCTGGCGGCCAGGGCCTGGGCCAGCTTGGGCAGGGCAAACCACTGTGGGCCCGGAAAGGCGCTGCCCAGCGGCACCGTGCCCTGCTGCAGGCTGGCCTGCAGCACGGAAAACACGCGTTCGGTGACGTCCACCTGGACCGAGGCACTGTCGGGGCGGGACAGCGCTTCGGGCTCCGGCGGGGCCATGCCGCCGCCATGGGCCACAAAGTAGCCCGAGCGTTCGCGTGCCCGGATCAGGCCGCGCGCTTCCAGCAGGTAGTACGCCTGGAAGACGGTGGATGGGCTGACCTGGCGGCTGGCACAGGCCTGGCGCACCGAAGGCAGGCGGTCGCCCGGCTGCAGCACCCCGGCGCGGATCGACGCCTCGATGTCCGCCGCCAGCAACTGGTAGCGGTTCAGGGACGCAGCGGGGGCAGAGGTGACAGGGGGCACGGAAAAAGCTGGGGATGAAGCGAGGGCAGGGCTGGGGCGAGGGCGCGGCGCGACAGACGCAGTGCAGACCGCCGCCGCAGCAGCACAGCAGCCCACAGCGCAAACTGTAGCGGAAGGTCGCGCCTGGGCCGTTGCGCCCGCTCAGGGTTTGGCTGCTTGGGCGGCAGCAACGGCCGGGCCCGCAGGGGTGGGCTTGGGGGCCGGGCGCAGCACCAGCCACAGTGCCAGCGCAATCAGCGCACCGCCGGCGGCGTGGGCCCAGCCCACGGATTCGCCCAGCAGCAGCCAGCCCCACAGCACGCCGAACAGCGGGATCAAGAACGTCACCGTCAGCGCCTTGAGCGCACCTACATCGGCAATCAGGCGGAAATACAGCACATAGGCCCAGGCTGTGCACAGCAAGCCCAGGGCCAGCAGGGCAACGGCCACAGTAGGCGTCACGCTGGCCAGCGGCAGCGGGTGCAACCACAGCGAACCGGCAGCCAGCGGCACCAGCAGCAGTACGGCGGCGCACTGGCTGCCCAGGGCCACCAGGCGGCTGTCCAGTCCGCCGCGCTGGCCGATCCAGCGCTGGGTCAGGTAGCCGGCCAGGCCATAGCACAGCGTGGCCACCAGGCAGGCGGCCACACCCCACAGTGCTGCGGCATCCACCGGCAGCGGGCCGGTGCGCACCAGCACCGCCACACCGGCCAGCCCCACGCAGACGCCGGCCAGCTTGTGGACGGTGATGCGCTCGCCAAAGAACAAGGTACCCAGCAGCACACCCATCAGCGGCGTCAGCGCGTTCAGGATGGCGCTGTAGCCAGCCGGCAGCACCTGGGCGGCCAGCGCGTACATCGCAAACGGAATGCCGGAATTGACCACGCCCAGCGCCAGTGCGGCGCGGCCTTTGCCGTCAAAACGCAGCGGTACGCGCTTCAGCAGCACCAGCAGACCCAGCCCCAAAGCACCCAGCAGCACACGGCCACCGGCCGTGGGCAGAGCGCCCAGCACCGGCACCGCAATGCGCATGGACAGGTAGCTGCCGCCCCACAGGGCGGCGAGCAGCAGCAGGCGGATCAGGCTGGGCAGGGGCATGGCTGGTGTTCCATGGAAAAATTCAGTACAACTAAAGACAAAGCGTCAGTGCGGCCTGCATTCTGTGCCCATGGTGTGGGCTGTACCAGCGATTTTTTCTGCTGAATTGTTTAGCCAAACTAAATATCACCATGCACCTGCCACCGCTGTCCACCGTCCGCAGCTTTGAAGCCACGGCCCGCCACGGCAGCGCCGCGCGGGCGGCCGAAGAACTGCATGTCACGCCCGGCGCCATCTCGCAGCAGCTGCGCAAGCTGGAAGATTTTGTGGGCCAGCGCCTGTTCGAACGCCAGGCACGCGGTCTGGTGCTGACGGACGCCGGGCGCGTGCTGCTGGCCGGCTGCCAGGAAGCCTTGGCGGCACTGCAGCGCGCCACGGCCCAGCTGCGCCACCAGCGCCAGGTGTTGCTGGTCAGTTGCACGCCGGTGTTTGCCGCGCAATGGCTGGTGCCCCGGTTGCAGGATTTTCTGCAGTCTGCTCCGGAGG
Organism: Comamonas sp. 17RB; assembly: GCF_030056555.1. NCBI lineage: Bacteria > Pseudomonadati > Pseudomonadota > Betaproteobacteria > Burkholderiales > Comamonadaceae > Comamonas > Comamonas sp. 17RB. The sequence continues at coordinate 245,557 of NZ_JASHHY010000006.1, forward strand.
TGGATGTGCATGTCAGCACCACCGCCCGGCTGGTGGACCTGGCGGCCGAGGGCGTGCACTTTGCCGTGCGCCATGGCCTGGGCCGCTACGCCGGCTTGCAGGCCCGGCGGCTTCTGGATGACGACCTGCAGCCGGTCTGCAGCCCGCTGTGGGTGGCGCACCGGCCCACGGCGCAGGCGGCCGACATCACCGCAGCCGGGCTGCTGCACGATGGCCAGCGCGACGACTGGCAGCTGTGGGCACGGGCGGCCGGGCGCCCCCAGCTGGACACCTCGCAAGGGATTGTGTTTGTGGATTCCAATGCCGCCATCGAAGCCGCGCTGGCCGGGCGCGGCGTGGCCCTGGCGCGCCGCTCCATGGTGGTGACCGAACTGGAGCAGGGGCGTCTGTTGGCCCTGCAGGTGCCGCCGCTGGTGACGCCCCTGGCCTATTACCTGGTGTTTCGCGAGCCCACGCTGGCCCAGCCGGCGGCACGCCGTTTTCACGACTGGCTGCTGGCCCAGGCGGCATTGGCACGCACGGTGGATAGTTGAAGACCGCCACCGTGGCGCAGCCGGTTCCGCTGCCGTCGGTCTGCGGCGCATGGCGTTCACACCGCTGCAAAGATGAGGGCAGGGCGTGCACCCGCGTGCCTGCCCTGCGGGGTCATTGCATGGAATGCAGGCCGATCAGATTGCCCTCGCTGTCCTGCACCATGGCAATAAAGCCATAGGGGGCGATGGAGAACTTCTCCTTGATGATCTGCCCGCCATGGGCGTCGGCGCGGCGCACCTGCTCGGCGCAGTCATCGCAGACAAAGTAGACCAGGGTGCCGCCGGGGCCGGACAGGTAGTCGGGCATCTTCACCAGCGCACCGCTGGCGCCCATGCCTTCTTTTTCCATGGGGAAGGCCCACATCTCCAGATCCGAATCCGCGCCGCCCGGGGGCGTCAACTGCTCCAGCGGCCGGCCCAGCAGCTGCTCGTAAAAGCGCCGCGCGCGCGGCATGTCCTGCACATAGATCTCAAACCAACCCACGGCGTTGTGTTGCATGGTCGTACCTCCTGTTGCGGTGGCGGGAATGGATGCCAGGCCCAGGCAGGGCATGGCATGGCATCCGCTGCCAACCATTGTGCAAAGCTGCGCGCGGCGGTGCACGCTGCGGCTGCACTGCGCCAAGGGGTATCGCGCCAACGGGGGCTATCAGTCGCTGGCGGGGGCTGGTGCGCCATCGGCGGCCGCCACGGCGGCAATGCGTTCTTGCAGCAGTTGCAGCAGAGTGTCGATCAGCGGGTGGGCGGGCACGGGGCGCCATATGGCCTGCAGCTCGGAGTGGGCTGCACTCTGGCGCAGCGGGCGAAAGGCCAGCCCCGGCATGCCCACGCGCTGCAGGCAGGCGGGCACGATCGACACCCCTTGGCCGCCGCTGACCAGCGAAAGCACCGACAGCCAGTGGCGCACCTCGTGGCGCAGCTCCGGGTCAAAGCCGGCGCGCTGGCACAGGGTGCGGATGCTGCGGAAATACTCGGGAGAGACCGACTCGGCAAACAGCACCATGCGCTCCTGGGACAGCTCGGACACGGCTATGCGTGCCTGCTGCGCCAGGGCGTGGTGGGTGGGCAGGCAGGCCATGAAGGGCTCGCGCAGCAGCGTGCGGGCGCGCAGGCCGTCGGGTACCACCATGGTGTGCAGCAGGGCCAGGTCCAGCTTGCCTTGCTGCAGGGCGCTGACCTGCTCGGCACTGTTGAGCTCATGCAGGTCCACCCGCACCTGGGGGTGCAGCAACTGCAACTGGGCCAGCGCCTCGGGCAGGCCACGGTACATGCTGGAGCCCACAAACCCCAGCCGCAGGCAGCCGGCCATGCCATGGGCCACGGCGCGCGTGTCTAGGGCCGCACGCCGTGCGCGTTCCAGAATGTCGCGGGCCTGGGCCAGCAGGTGGGTGCCGGCCGGGGTCAGGCGCACCTCCTTGCTGCTGCGCTCGAACAGCTGGGCGTCCAGCTGGGCCTCCAGCTGCTTGATGGCCACGCTCAGCGGCGGCTGCGAGATGTGCAGCCGCTGCGCGGCGCGGCTGAAGTGCAGCTCTTCGGCCAGTACGGTGAAGTACTGCAGTTGGCGCAGTTCCATGGGGAGCCTTTGGAGGAGGAGATGCTGCGATGCAGCAACGTACAGGGTGGTCTATCTATTTGATTTAGATATGGATGAATATTTCAATAATATTCGACATGAATGGTGCATGTTCCCAGAATTTGACCCAAGTCAGATCCACCTCGCCCGCCTTGTTGAAGGAGAGAGCATGAACATGCGTGCCCCATTGGAAGTCTCCCGTCCCACCGATTCCGCCCATCCCGTACCCGACCGTGCGGGCAGCAACCTCTACACCACCGACACGCAATGGGCCCCGTTGCTGCAGCAGTACCTGCCGGCCGATGTGTACGCCCACCTGCAGCCCTATCTGACCCGCATGGGCCATTTGGCTGGCGGCCGTCTGGACGAGCTGGCGCTGACTGCCGACAAGAACCCGCCCACGCTGGAACACCGCACCCGCACCGGTCAGGATGCGCAGCGCATCGTCAAGCACCCGGCCTATGTGGAGATGGAGCGCGTGGCCTATGGCGAATTCGCGCTGGCCACCATGTCGCACCGCACCGGTGTGCTGGGCTGGGAAGGCAAGCTGCCCCCGCTGGCCAAGTACGCGCTGACCTATCTGTTTGTGCAGGCCGAGTTTGGCCTGTGCTGCCCGCTGTCCATGACCGATTCGCTGGCGCGCACGCTGCGCAAGTTCGGTGCGCCGGAGCTGGTCGAGAAATACTGGAGCCAGCTCACCGCCACCGACTTTGATGACATGGCCCAGGGCGCCATGTTCATGACAGAGCAGGCTGCCGGCTCCGACATCGCCAACACCCAGACCGTGGCCTATCCGCAGGCCGATGGCAGCTGGCGCCTGGTGGGCGACAAGTGGTTCTGCTCCAACCCCGATGCGGCGTTTGCCATGGTGCTGGCACGGGTCGATGGCGCGCCGGCCGGCATGAAGGGCATCTCGCTGTTCCTGCTGCCGCGCCAGCTGGACGATGGCAGCACCAACCACTACCGCATCATCCGCCTGAAGGAAAAGCTGGGCACGCGCTCCATGGCCAGCGGCGAGATCCACATGGAAGGTGCCGTGGCCTATCTGGTGGGCGAGCAAGGCCGGGGCTTTGTGCAGATGGCCGATATGGTCAACAACTCGCGCCTGTCCAACGGGGTGCGCGCAGCCGGCATGATGCGCCGCGCCGTGGCCGAGGCAGAGTTCATTGCCAGCGAGCGCCACGCCTTTGGCAAGGCCTTGCAGGACATGCCGCTGATGCAGCGCCAGCTCGACAAGCTGCGCATCTATTCCGAACAGGCCCGCACCATGGTGCTGCAAACCGCCCAGGCGCTACAGCGCTCGGACGCCGGGGAAGAAGGTGGCTACGCGCTGCTGCGCATCCTGACGCCGCTGATCAAGTTCCGCGCCTGCCGCGATGCCCGCAAGGTCACCGGGGACGCCATGGAAGTGCGCGGCGGCTGCGGCTACATCGAAGAGTGGAGCGACCCGCGCCTGGTTCGCGACGCCCACCTGGGCAGCATCTGGGAAGGCACCAGCAACATCGTCGCGCTGGATGTGCTGCGCGCCATCCGCCGCGAAGGCTCGCTCCCGGTGCTGCAGGCCCATGCGGCACAGCTGCTGGCGCAGACCCAGGCTGCCCCGGCCTTTCTCACGGCATTGCGCAGTGCGCTGGAGCGGGCTGCGGCCTTTGCTCAATCGGCCGTGGATGCCGATGCCGCCGGTGAGCGCCTGGCGCGCCAGGCCGCCTCGGGCCTGTACCACTGCTTCACGGCCATCGCCATGGCCTGGGAAGCCTCGCGCACGCACAGCAGCGAGCGCATGCGCTGGGCCCAGCTGGTGCTGCTGCACCGTGCGCTGCCGCGCGATCCACTGCAAGACGGCGGCATCCCCGCCGACTGGGTGCAGTAAGCCGCACCGGCTGCCGGGCAGCGGCCATGCCGGCTGCTCCGGACATTTTCCCCGCAAGCCCCGACACAGGGGCAGGGGCCATCCTCCTGGAGACAACACCATGAACAAGCGCCACTTTGTACAGGGGCTGGGCCTGCTGGCTGCCGCCCCTTGGGCCGCCAGCTGGGCACAGTCCAGCGGCACGGGTTTTCCGAACAAACCGATCACGCTGATCCTGCCCTATGCCCCGGGCGGCCCCACCGACCAGCACCTGCGGGTGGTGGCCGAAGAGGCCGGCAAGATCCTGGGCCAGCCCATCGTGCTGGACAGCCGCCCCGGCGCCAACGGTGTGACCGCCGCCGCTGCGCTGACCCGCGCGGCCGCCGATGGCTACACGCTGGGCGTACTGCCGGCATCGGTCTACCGCGAGCCTTACATCAACAAAGTGCCGTTCGATCCCACCACCAGCTTCAGCTACATCGCGCTGCTGTCGGACTACAGCTTTGGTCTGGCTGTGCGCCAGGATGCCCCGTGGAAGACCTGGGCCGATCTGGTGGCTGATGCCAGGAAGCGCCCCGGCGCCCTCAACATTGGCGCCACCGGCGCCATGGGCACCCCGCGCATCGTGATGGAAGAGGCGCTGGCAGCGGCGGGCGTGAAGGCCAATGTGGTGACCTACAAGGGCGATGCCGATGTGGCCACCGCCATTCTGGGTGGCCACATCGACGCGGCGCCGCTGTCAGGGGTGGCCGTGCCGCACATCGATGCCCACAAGATGCGCTATCTGGTGATGCTGACGGCGCAGCGTGTGCCGCGCTTTCCCACGCTGCCCACGCTCAAGGAGTCGGGGCTGGACCACTTCATCGACTCCCCTTACGGCGTGGCTGGCCCCAAAGGCATGGACGCAGCGCGCGTGGCCCAACTGACAGCGGTGTTCCACAAGGCCTTGCTGTCGCCGGCGGGCATGAAGGCCATGGAGCTGCTCAATCAGCAGCCCAACTACAAGGACCCCGCGCAGTACCAGCGCTATGCACAGGAGGCCTTTGCCCGCGAAAAGCAGCGGGTGGCCTGGCTGCGGGACCAGGGCCTGCTGTAAGACACGGCGCCCGCCAGCGAAACAACAGCCACACAAGCCGTACAAGCGCTTTGCAGGCGCTTTGCAGCCGCATGATGCGCTTTCAATTTAATAGCAAAAGGCTGCCCAACCCACACCGGGCTGCGGCGGTCATGACAGGAGACACCACTATGAACACCATTCCCTGGCAGCGCCCCGTGCGCATGCTGTGCGGGCTGACGGCCGCCACCTTGCTGGCGGCCGCACCGCTGGCCGCGCAGGCCGAGACCTTCCCTTCCAAGCCCGTGAACTTTGTGGTGCCGTTCCCGCCGGGCGGCCCCACCGATGCCATGGCACGCACGCTGGCCGTGGCGCTGACCGAGGCCCTGGGCCAGAGCGTGATCGTGGAGAACAAGTCCGGTGCAGGCGGCAACATTGGTGCGGACATGGTGGCCCGCGCCAAGCCCGATGGCTACACCATCATGTTCGGCACCTCAGGCCCGCTGGCCATCAACCAAAGCCTCTACACCAAGATCAGCTACGACCCGGCCACCAGCTTTGCCCCCATCATCCGCGTGGGCCACCTGCCCAACATCCTGGTGGTGCACCCCAAGCTCCAGGCCAGCACCGTGCAGCAGCTGATTGCGCAGGACAAGGCCAAGCCGGCCAGCCTGAACTACGCTTCGTCGGGCAATGGCGCGTCCTCGCACCTGGCCGGCGTGTTGTTCAACCAGAAGGCGGGTACCCAGTTGCAGCATGTGCCTTACAAGGGCACAGGCCCCGCGCTCAACGACCTGCTGGCCGGGCAGGTGGACATGACGTTCACCGACATCCTCACAGCCATGCCCTACATCCAGAGCGGCAAGCTCAAGGCCATTGGCGTGACCACGGACAAGCGCTCGCAGGCCATGCCGCAGATTCCCACGATTGCCGAGCAAGGTCTGCCCGGTTACGACGTGAGCGTGTTCTTTGGCGTGGTGGCGCCCAAGGGTACCCCGGCCGATCGCATTGCCACACTGAACCAGGCCTTCCGCAAGGCACTGGCCAGCGACAAGGTGCGCTCGGTGTTTGCCGCACAAGGACTGGAGCCGGCACCCGACCACAGCCCCCAGGCGCTGGGCCGCTTCATCACCGAAGAGGTCGGCAAGTGGAAAACCGTGGTCGATGCCTCGGGTGCCAAGCTGGACTGATGCGTACCCCCGACGACCTGTGAAAGACGCTATGAACGCAACCACTGCAACGGGCATGGGGGCTGGCGCCCTGCAAGGCCTGCGCGTGCTCGACCTCTCCCGCATCCTGGGTGGGCCGCTGTGTGGCCAGATCCTGGGAGACCACGGCGCCGATGTGCTGAAGGTGGAGCCGCCCCAGGGCGACGACACCCGTGCCTGGGGCCCGCCGTTCCAGGACGGTGTGGCCTCGTACTACCGGGGGCTGAACCGCAACAAACGCACCCAGTGCCTGGACCTGAGCCAGCCCGCCGGCCAGGCCCGCGTGCTGGAGCTGATGGCCCAGGCCGATGTGGTGGTGGAGAACTTCAAGATCGGCACCATGGAGAAATGGGGCATTGGCTGGGAACAAGTGCAAGCGCGCTTTCCGGGCTTGATCTGGTGCCGGGTCAGCGGCTTTGGGGTCGATGGCCCGCTGGGCGCCTGGCCGGGCTATGACGCGGCCATCCAGGCCATGAGCGGCATCATGAGCGTCAACGGCGAGCAGGGCGGAGAGCCGCTGCGTGTGGGGCTGCCCGTGGTGGACATGGTCACCGGCATGAATGCGGTCATCGGCGTGCTGCTGGCGCTGCAGGAACGCCAGCGCAGCGGCCTGGGCCAGCTGGTGGATGCGGCGCTGTATGACAGCGGCATCTCGCTGCTGCACCCGCATGGCGCCAACTGGTTCATGGATGGCAAGCCGCCCCAGCGCACCGGCAATGCCCACCCCAATATCTACCCCTACGACACGCTGCAGACAGGCTCCATCCCGGTGTTCTTTGCGGTGGGCAATGACCGCCAGTTCGGTCTGCTGTGCGGCCACATCGGCTGCCCGCAACTGGCCGAAGACCCGCGCTTTGCCACGGCGGGCCAGCGCTCGGTGCACCGCGCCGTGCTCAAGCCGCTGCTGGAGCAGCAGCTGGCAGCCTTCGAGGGTGCGCAACTGGCCACGGACTTGATGGCCATTGGCGTGCCGGCAGCGCCCGTGCAGTCGGTGGATGCGGCTTTGCAGCATCCGCACACGCTGCACCGCGAGATGGTGGTGGACCTGCCGGGCTATCGGGGCATTGGCGCGCCGGTCAAGCTCAGCCGCACCCCGGCCACCTACCGACTGGCTCCGCTCACGCCCGGAGAGGACTTTGTGGTGTGACGCGGTGCCGCCAGGGCACACCAAAAGGAGTCGAAGGACTCCTTTTTGATGGGCCATTCAAGCTCAGCCACTATGCCTGGAACAGTTCTTTGGCCCCATGCGGCTGGCAGCGCAGATACTGCGGCGCCGCATGCACGCTGGCGCCCAGCTGGCGTGCGGCCTCCCAGGGCCAGCGCGGCTGGTAGAGCATGGCACGGGCGATGCCCACCGCGTCGGCCTGACCGGTCTGCACAATGCTTTCGGCCTGCTGCGGGTCGGTGATCAGACCAACGGCAATCACTGGCATGCGGCCTTCCAGCCGGTCCTTCAGCGCTTCGGCCAGCGGAACCTGGTAGCCGGGGCCCACTGGAATCTTCTGGTCCGGGTGCAGCGCGGCACTGGAGACATGCAGAAAATCGCAACCGCGCGCGGCCAGTTCCTGGGCCAGGTGCTGGCTTTGCGCCAGGTCCCAGCCTGCGGGCTCCATCCAGTCGGTGGCGCTGATGCGCACGCCCACGGCCATGGACGAATCCACGGCAGTGCGCACCGCTTCGAACACTTCCAGCGTCAGGCGCATGCGGTTGTCCAGGCTGCCACCGTACTGATCGGTGCGTTGGTTGGACAGGGGCGACAGGAACTGGTGCAGCAGATAGCCGTGGGCGGCGTGGATCTCGATGGCGTCCAGACCCAGTTGCCGGGCGCGCAGCGCGGCATCCACAAAGGCCTGGGTGATCTCGGCAATGTCCTGCAGCGATGCGGCCTGGGGCTGCGGATCGGTGGGGGCAAAAGGTAGGGCGCTGGCGCTGACCGTGGGCCAGGCCTGGGCATCGTCGGCCGGCAGCGCTCCGCCACCCTCCCAGGGGCGGCGGCAGCTGGCCTTGCGCCCGGCATGGGCCAGCTGAATGCACACCGGCATGGGGCTGAAACGGCGCAGGTGCTGCACCACCGGGCGCAGCGCTTCGGCGTGCGCATCGCTCCACAGACCCAGGTCATGGGCGCTGATGCGCCCGCGCGCTTCCACTGCCGTGGCCTCCAGCACCAGCAGACCGGCTCCCGACTGGGACAGGTTGCCGTAGTGCATCACATGGAAGTCGTTGGCCAGCCCATCCTGTGCGGAATACATGCACATGGGAGGAATGACGATGCGGTTGGCCAGTTGCAGCGGGCCGAAGGCGATGGGGGAGAACAAGGCAGACATGCGAGGAGGGGTATGGGTGTATCAACAACAGTGCACTGCAGCATGACACAGACAAGAGAGGCTGCACGTCCGTTGGATGACAGCACGCGGCGCCGGTGTGGTGATTGAGGTTTTGGAAGAAATGGAAATTTGTGGCTGTTTTGTGAAATAAAAATTCAATAAAAAATATTGATATACCTAGATCTAGTGATTGATTGCGACACCGTCCGTCGCTACTATGACAAATATTTACAAATTGACAGCCGCTGAGGGATCCCCTTCCTAGGGGAAACGCGGTCTGTGTAGGGTTTGCTGTGGACAGTTTGTGCCCGCCTCCTGCCAGTGGCTGCTTTGGTGTTTCGATTCCATCCCAACCCGCCACCATGCAAGACCACTCTGTTTCCCTCTCCTGGCTGCCTTTGGCACGCCGCGCCGCCCTGGTTCTGGGCACGGGCGCTGTGCTCACCGGCTGCGCCAGCTTCAACGCCCAGCCCCTGACCGACGACGAGCTGCGCAGCCAGGTGCAGGCCGACCGCCAGCAACTGACGCAGGATGTGGCCCCGCTGCCCGCCACCGTCACGCTGGAGGAAGCCATTGCCCGCGCCATCAAGTACAACGCCGTGCAGCGCCTGCGCGCCATGGAAGAGGCCGTGGCCCAGGGGACCTACCAGGTCTCCAAATTCGACATGCTGCCCAAGCTGGTGGCCTCGGCGGGCTACCGCTACCGTGACGAGGAGCTGATCACCCGCAGCCAGGACTCGGTCACCGGCCGCCCCTCGCTGGCCAACCCCTATATCTCCACCGACCGGGAAGCCACGCTGTACTCCCTGGGCTTTTCCTGGAGCCTGCTGGACTTTGGTCAAAGCTATTACGCCGCCCGCCAGAACGCCGACCGCGCGCTGATTGCCGAAGAACGCCGTCGCAAGTCCCTGCACAACCTGGTGCAGGAAGTGCGCACCGCCTACTGGCGCGTGGCTGCCCACCAGGCGCTGCAGGAACCCCTGCGCACGGCCAGCCAGGCGGCGGATCTGGCGCTGACCGATGTGCGCAAGGTCGAAGCCGAAAAACTGCGCTCGCCGGTGGAGCCGCTGCGCTACCAGCGCCAGTTGCTGGAAAACCTGCGCCTGCTGGAAGTGATTGAGCAGGAACTCTCGCCCGCCCGCCTGGAGCTGGCGGCCCTGATGGGCATGGCGCCCGGCCAGGCGGCCACGGCCTGGCGCGTGGCCGAGCCCGCGCAGGGCACGTCCTCCACCTGGCTGCGGCGCCCGGTGGAAGACATGGAAGCGCTGGCCCTGGTGCGCAACCCCGACCTGCGTGAAAGCCAGTACGGTGCCCGCATTGCCCGCGAAGAAACCAAGCGCGTGATGCTGCGCATGTTCCCCGGCCTGTCCTTCAACTACGGCGCTAACCACAGCACCGACAGCTACCTGATCAACGACAGCTGGCGCGAAGCGGGCCTGCAGATCTCGTTCAACCTGCTGGGCCTGCTGTCGGTGCCGGCCCAAAAGCGCCTGGCCGATGCCGGTGTGGCCCTGGCCGACCAGAAACGCATGGCCACGCAGATGGCCGTGCTCAGCCAGCTGCACATTGCCCGCCTGCAGTTTGCCAACGCCGCGCACCAGTACGAGCGCGCCGACGCCATTGCCGAAGTGGACCAGCGCCTGACGCAGCACGTGGACAACCTGGTCAAGGTGGACAAGCAGACCCGCCAGGACAGCGTGGCGCAGCAGACCGCGTCCATCCTGTCCACGCTGCGGCGCTACCAGGCGCTGGCGGCCCTGCAGTCGGCAGGCTCGCGCCTGCAGGCCACGCTGGGGCTGGAGCCGGTGATCGAAGGTTCTGACAAGCTGCCGCTGCCCGAGCTGACCAGTGCCGTCGGCCAGGCCCTGCAGCGCTGGGAAGCGGGGCAGCTGCAATGAGGCAACTGCGAGGTGTGCGCAGCGGCGCACTGGGCATGGCCTGTTGGGGCGTGGTGCTGGCTGCGGGTGCGCAGACGGCGCCAATGCCATCTACGCCCACTGCGCCCGCCACGGCCCCTGCCGCCAAAAAGCCCGCAGCTGCGCTGCCGGGCGTGGGCAGCGCGCTGGAGCAGCGCGACATCCGCGCCCAGCTGGCGCCGCGCCGCTACACCACCTTGGCTGCCGAGATCGGCGCCAAGGTGCAGCGCCTGCCGGTGGTGGAAGGAGCAGCGTTTCGCCAGGGCCAGCTGCTGGTGCAGTTTGACTGCAGCCTGCAACAGGCCCAGTTGAACAAGGCCCAGGCTGGGGTGGATGCGACCGAGAAAACCTGGCGTGCCAACCAGCGCCTGGCCGAGCTGAATTCGGTGGGCAAGATCGAGCTGGACACCTCGCATGCCGAATGGAACAAGGCCCGCGCCGACCTGTCGGCCAACCGCAGCCTGCTGGGCAAGTGCCAGATCACTGCACCGTATGCCGGCCGCATTGCCGAGCAGAAGATCCGCGAGCAGCAGTACGCCCAGGCCGGGCAGCCGCTGCTGGACATCATTGACGACAGCGTGCTGGAGCTGGAATTCCTGGTGCCTTCGCGCTGGCTGAGCTGGTTGCAGCAGGGCACGGCCTTCGAGGTACGCATTGACGAAACCGGCAAAACCTACCCCGCCAAGGTGCAGCGCCTGGCCGCGCGGGTGGACCCGGTGAGCCAGTCCATCAAGGTCAACGCTGCCATCCACGGCAAGTTCCCTGAATTGATTGCCGGCATGAGTGGGCAGGTGCTGATGGCGCCGCCTGTGCAGAAGTAAGACCCCAGACCGCCGTGGAAGGAGCACCCTGTGCGCATGTCTGACAGATAGCCCGCAGCGTGCTTTGACCAAGAAATCCGGGCTGGGCCTGCTGTGACCGAAGTGATCGGGGTGCAGCGGGCTTCAGCCCCCCGTATTCCGTGCCAGTGCCCTTGCAAGTGCCGCCCGTGAGCCCGAGAAAGGGCCGCCCAGGCCAAAAGGAAGGATGATTCGATGACCGCCCACAACCGCCCCTTCTGGCGCCGCCTGGCGCAAGCTGCTGCCAAACCTGCGACTTCCGCAGCCGCTGCGCAAAACAACGTAGCTGCAGCAGGGCTGAGCAGTGCCATGCGCCCCCTGGCGCTGGAGCAGCGCTTCATGTTCGACGGCGCAGGCGCTGCAGACGCTGCACATGCCGTGGTGGACGGAGCTGCCGCCACCGATGCAGCAGCAGACACCGCCGGCGCACTGCGCCATGCGCTGATGGCCGAGGCGGCCCCCGCCACCAGCCAACGCCAGGAAGTGGTGTTTGTGGACAGCCAGGTGGCCAATCTGGGCGAATTGCTGGCAGGGCTGTCCGGCAATGCCGAAGTGGTGATTCTGGACGCCAGCAAGGACGGCCTGCAGCAGATGGCCGACTACCTGCAGGGGCGCAGCGGGCTGGACGCCATCCACCTGCTGTCCCACGGCGCGGACGGCACGGTGCAGATGGGCAATGTCTGGCTCAGCAGCGGCAACCTGGCCGAGCACAGCACCGCCTTGCAGAGCATTGGCGCCGCGCTGAAGGCCGATGGCGATCTGCTGCTGTATGGCTGCGATGTGGGCCAGGGCGACAAGGGCCAGTCCTTCCTGGACCAATTGGCGGCCATCACCGGTGCCGACGTGGCCGCATCGGCGGACGATACCGGGGCTGCGGCCCTGGGCGGAAACTGGACCCTGGAACGCAGCAGCGGTGCGATAGAAACCACTGCCCTGGGGGCCCAACTGACCAGCTATGAATCCGTGCTGGCCAGCAACTATGGCGGTGGTACCAACGCCAGTTCGCCAACGCTGACCAGTGGCAACATCGCCAAGATCGTGGTCGGTGACTTCAACAACGATGGCCGCGACGACATCCTGTTCCAGCCGGGTGCCACCGGTACTGCCTGGTCGTTCGCCTACGGCAACGCCAACGGCACCTTCAGTGTCGTCGACCAGGCGTCCTCGCCATTTGCGAACATCGCTCTGATCGACGCACCGACCGCCGCGACCAACTACCACGTGGCCGACTTCGATGGCGACGGCGACAAAGACATCCTGGCCGCCGTCACCACTGGCGGCCCGGCGGTCTACCTGTATCGCAACAACGCCGGGGTGTTCTCCCGCGAGAGCGTTTCGGTCAGCCCCGGCCCCTCGAGTGGCGTGCGCATCATCGCCGGCGACTTCAACAACGACGGTGTCGCCGATTTCCTCTACCAGGCAACGGCTTCCGACCCTTGGCGCTACATGCAGAACAACGGCAATGGCACCTTCCTCGAGGTGTCCTACAGTCTGTCGCCGTTCAAGAATGTGAGCATCCCGAGTTACTCGCTCTACAACTTTCGGGTCGCCGACCTGGACGGCGATGGTGACCAGGACATCATCTATTTCGCCAACGCTGCCAGCACCACGTTGTTCATCAACAACAACGGCACCTTTACCTCGAGCACCATCGCCATCTCGCCCACGTTCGCCAGCCGGGCGATCGTCGCCGACTTCGACGGCGATGGCGATGCCGATATCCTTTACCAGAACGGCAGTACCACTGCCGACTGGCGATACGCCCGTAACGACGGCAACCTGACCTTCACCGACATGGCCCAGAGTGCCTCGCCATTCGCCGGTGTCACCCTGACCAACATGGGCAGCCAGAACTACCGGGCAGGCGATTTCGACGGCGATGGCGACATTGACCTGTACACCAGCATCGCAGGCACCGCCGGCAACGTGTATTACCAGGGTGGCAGTGCGCCCAGGCTGGTGAGCGCCAGTCCGGCCGACGACACCCTGAGCGTCTCTCCCTCTGCCAATATCGTGCTGACCTTTAGCGAAAGCGTCACCCCGGGTACCGGCAACATCCAGATCGTCCGAGTCAGCGACGGCCAGGTCACCACCATCGCGGCTTCCAGCATCGAAGTCAGCGGCTCAGGCACCACTTGGACCATCAACCCTTCGGGCAACCTGAACCAGGCCACCGAGTACGCCATCCGCATTTCCCCGACGGCTTTCCTCAATGCCGACGGCAAGGCCTACACAGGCATCGCCAACAACACTGCACTGAACTTCACCACGTCATCGATCCAGCCGCCGGTGATCGGCAACCTCAATGGCGACTCCGTCAGCTATGTCGAAGACAGCGCCTACGTGCTGCTCGACTCCAGCAGCAATGCGACGGTCAGCGATGCCGACTCGTCCAACTACAGCGGCGGCAAGCTGACCGTACAGGTCTCCGCCAATCGCGTCGACGGCCAGGACGTGCTGTTCATTCGCAACCAGGGTAACGGCGTCAACCAGATCAGCGTTTCCGGTAATTCGATCACGTACAACGGCCTGCAGATCGGCACCTTCACCGGCGGCAGCAATGGCAACCCGCTGGTGGTCACCTTCACCAGCAACGCCAACGCGACCACCGCCGCCGCCCTGGTACAGAACCTGGCGTACCGCAACTCCAACACCGTCGACCCGACGACCACGCAGCGCAGCGTGTCGATCAGCATGGATGACGGCGCTGGCGGCAACAGCGCGGTGTCCGTGGTCGCCGTGGACGTGCTGTCGGTAAACGACACGCCGGTGGCCACCGTCGTCGCGACCAACCCGACCTACACCGAGAACGGCTCGGCGGTGCAGCTGTTCAGCAGCGCGTCGATCAACACCATCGAGTCCGGCCAGAAAATCACCCAGATGACCTTCACCGTCACCACCGTGTACAACGGTGCCGCCGAGAAGCTGGTGATCGACGGCAGCGACGTGACCCTGGTCAACGGCACCAGCGTGCTGACCACCAACAACGGCACGGTGGTCACGGTCTCGGTGACCGGCGGCACCGCCAGCGTCACCCTCAGCAGCGGCGCAGGCCTGGAGGTGGCGACGGCGCAGACCATCCTCAACACCATGGCCTACCGCAACGACAGCGAAAGCCCGACAACCACTGACCGGGTCGTGACCCTGAGCACCGTGAGCGATAACGGCGGTTCGGCCAACGGTGGCATCGATACGACCAGCCTGGGCCTCTCCAGCACCGTGACCGTGGTCGGGGTCAACGATGCGCCGGTGCTGGCCGGCGCGCCGTACAGCCTGCCGAGCATCAACGAGGACACCCCCAGCAGCGGCACGCGGATCTCGACCCTGCTGACCAACTACACCATGGTCGATCCTGATACCGGTGCCTTGCGTGGTATCGCGATCATTGCCAAGACCGGCAACGGCACCTGGCAGTATTCCACTGACAACAGCACCTGGACCGACTTCGGCGCCGTTTCGAGTAGCAGCTCGCTGTTGATTGCCGCCACCACCTATGTCCGCTACGTCCCGGATAACGCCAACGGCGAGACCGCGACCCTGACCTTCCGTGCCTGGGACCAGACCACCGGCACCGCCTCTGTCAACGGCATCCGCAGCACGGCCGATACCACCAGCAATGGCGGCACCACAGCGTTCTCCACCGTCACGGCGGTGACCAACCAGCCGGTGACTTCGCTCAACGACGCGCCGGTGATGACCGGCGTATTGCCGACCCTGACCGGGTTGAACGACACGTCCACCAACAACGCGGGCAACCTGGTCAGCTCGCTGATCGGAGGCAGTACCGATGTCGATACCGGTGCGGTGAAAGGGATCGCCATCACCGGACTGACCGGCACCTATGGCAAGTGGCAGTACAGCACCGATGCCGGCACCAGCTGGGCCGATATCGGTACGGTCTCGAACGCTACGGCACTGATCCTGAACACGACCAACAAGGTCCGCTATGTTCCGGATGGCATCCACGGCGAAACCGCGACCCTCATCTACAAGGCCTGGGACCAGACCAACGGTACCGCCGGCCTTGAAGGTACCAAGCGCGATACCACCATCTCCGGCGGCACCTCGGCCTATTCCACGGGCACCGACACCGCCAGCGTGGTGGTCACTGCGGTCAACGACGCTCCGGTGGTCACCGTGAGCAGTGGTACGGCGTCCTGGAGCGAAGGCAACAATGTCGCCTCCACCCCGGTCGAGGTGGATTCGGGCCTGACGCTATCTGACGCGGACGGCCCGAACCCGCTCAGTGCCTCCGCACGCATGCTGACCTACTACAGCGCCCAGGACACCCTGAGCTTCGTCAACGACGGGCTGACCATGGGCAATATCATCGGCACCTGGACCGTTGGCACTGGTACCCTGACCCTGACGTCTGCCGGCAACCAGGCGACCGTGGCCCAGTTCGAGGCCGCGCTGCGGGCGATTACCTACAACAATTCCTCGAACAGCCCGAACACCACTACCCGCACCGTCCAGTTCACCGTGACCGATGGCAGCAGTGCCGCATCCGCTGCCGTGACCCGTGACGTCACCATCACGGCGGTCAACGATTCGCCGACCATCAATGCCGTAGCGTCGCTGCCGATTACCGAGGACATGCCAACGGCAGTCACCCAGATCACCTTCAGCGATGTCGACACCACCCTGGGCATCGCGACTTTCTCGGTCGGCAGCGGCACCCTGAGTGCCACCGGTGCCGGGGGCGTGACCGTGGGCGGCACGGCGACGGCCCTGACCCTGAGCGGCACTCTGGCCAATATCAACAACTTCATCGCCGCCAACCGCCTGGTCTACACCCCTGCGGCCAACGCCAGCGGCGACGTGACCCTGACCATCAACATCAACACCACCAGCGTGTCCGATGCCACCACCACGGTGACCCTGCAGGTCGCTGCCGTGAACGACGCACCGGTGGTTTCCGTGCCGGTGTCCATCGGCGTGACCGAAGACGTGTCCAGCGTGATCACCGGCATCAGCTTCACCGACATCGATGTGGGTATCAACAGCGTGACCGCAACCTTCTCGGTGCCGAGCGGCACCCTGAGCGCCACCACCGGCATGGGCGTCACCGTGGGCGGTTCCGGCACTGGCGAGCTGACCCTGTCCGGCAGCCTGAGCGATATCAACTTCTTCATCGCCGCCAACGGCCTGACCTTCAAGACCGCCCAGGATTCCACCGCCAGCGTGATCCTGACCGTGACCCTGAACGACAAGGGCTTCAGCGGCAGCGGCGGCGAGAAGACCGACACCAAGACCGTGACCCTCAACGTCACTGCGGTGAACGACGCGCCGGTCAACAACGTGCCGGGCGCGCAGACGGCTTCGCAGAACATTGCCCTGGGCTTCAACACCGCCAACGGCAACGCCATCTCCATCACCGATGTGGACTCCGGCAATGGCCTGATGACGGTGACCCTGACCGCAACCAACGGCACCCTCAGCCTGAGCAGCCTGAGCGGCATCACCGTGCTGCTGGGCACCGGCATTAACGACGCGAGCATGATCTTCGAGGGCAACCGCGCCAATATCAATGCTGCGTTGCAGACCTTGAGCTTCAAGTCCGGCAGCTCCTTCCTCGGCGCCGCCAGCCTGACCATCGAGACCAACGACAACGGCAACAGCGGCACCGGCGGGGCGAAGACCGATACCGACACCATCTCGATCAATGTGATCCCGGTGAACCCGAAGGTGGTCAGCGTTGCTGCGCAAGGCCTGGACCGCACCGTGAAGATCGGCGACGAAGTGCTGATCAGCATGACCTGGGACCAGGTGGTCAACGTCGATCTGAGCAGTGGCTCGCCGACCTTGCTGCTGGAGACCGGCCTGGTGGACCGCAACGCGGTGTATGTCAGCGGTTCGGGCAGCAACACCCTGGTGTTCAAGTACGTCGTGCAGGCCGGTGATACCAGCGCCGACCTGAACTTCCAGAGTACCGCAGCGCTGCAACTCAATGGTGCGGTCGTGGCCAACGCCAGCAACGACCTGGCCGTGCTGACCCTGCCGACGGTGGGTGGTGCCGACTCGCTGGGCGGGCGCAGCAATATCGTGGTCGACGGCGTAGTGCCGGTGGTGGCGAGCGTCAGCGCACCGTCCGATGGCACCTACATCGTTGGCCAGAATCTGGACTTCACGGTCAACTTCAGCGAAAACATGGTGGTCGATACCACCGGCGGCGTGCCGCGCATCGCCGTGACCCTGGACACCGGCGGAACGGTGTACGCCGAGTACGTTTCCGGCTCCGGCGGCAGCGCCCTGGTGTTCCGCCTGACCGCCGCCAGCGGCCAGCTGGACAGCAACGGCGTGACCCTGGGCGGCGCGCTGCAGCTCAATGGCGGCAGCATCCGCGACACTGCCGGCAACGATACCGTGGTGACCCTGAACGCTGTGGCCAGCACCGCCCACGTCAACGTCGACGGTGTGGCACCGACCGTGGTCAGCGTCACCACGCCGCTTGATGGCAGCTACAAGGCCGGTGACGTGCTGACCTTTACCGTCAATGCCAGCGAAGCGCTGCAGACCGGCGCACTGGCTCCGCGCCTGGTGCTGGATGTGGGCGGGGTGACCCGTTACGCCACCTATGTGTCCGGCAGCGGCAGCGACATGCTGGTATTCCAGTACGTGGTGCAGGCAGGCGACAACGACGGTAACGGCATTGCCGTCAACAGCCTGGACCTGCGTGGCGAGCAACTCACCGATCTGGCTGGCAATGACCTGGACGTGACGTTGCATGGAGTGGGCAACACGGCCGGCGTGCTGGTGGACAACGTGGCGCCTACGGCCGAATTGTTCCTGGACAAGACCACCTTGAACGCGCAGGAGACGGCGCAGTTGACCATACGCTTCAGCGAAGCGGTCACCGGTCTGGATGTGGCCGACTTCACGGTCACCGACGGCCAGTTGACTGCGCTGACGAGCACGGATGGGGGCATCACCTGGACGGCCACCCTGACCCCTGCGCCGGGCACGGTGCAGGCCAATCTGCGCGTGATTTTGAACAATGCCGGATACACCGACCGCGCCGGCAATGCCGGGATCAACACCAGCGTGTCGGACAGTTATGCCATAGACACCGTGCTGCCGGCACAACCGGTGCTGCAGGTCGAGAGCAACGCAGAGGGCAACGCCACGGTGCGCGTGGATGCGCTGGAAGCGGGCGCACAGTGGGAGTATTCCCTGGATGCGGGCCAGACCTGGCAAGCCGGTCAGGGCAATGTGGTGGCCATCGCCAGCCCTGGTCAGTACATGCTGCAGGTGCGCCAGACCAATGCCGCGGGCAACCGCTCCGAAGTGGCCGCACTGACGGTGGATGTGGCCCCGCTGGCGGTTCCGCCCACGGTGGAGTGGCCCGTGGCAGGCATTTTTGGCAATGCGGGGATCTGGGAGATTGCGGTGCCCTCGTCGGGGGCGGTGCCCTTCGGGTCCCTTGGTACAGAACCTGTCGCACCCCGGGCCAACGGCGCATTCCTGGGGAATGACGGCGCACCATCGGGTGCCTTGGCCACTTCCCCGTTCTTCAACGCCGATGTGGCAACGGACCGCAGCGAGCTCTCACTGGGCTTCCTGGGCTTGGGTCCGCGCAGCCTGGACGAGGTGCCAGGTGCACCCGCACCGCTGGGCGTGACCGTGTTGCCCGGGGCGGGTGCCGATCGCCTGGTGCTGCTCCATTCCGTCGAGGTGGTGGTGGCCGATACGGGCCGGCAGGTGGACTGGAAAGTGCCGCCCACGATGTTCGGTCACAGCGATCCGCTGGCGAACGTGCAGTTTGCGATGACGCAGGCCGATGGTCGTCCGCTGCCAGCCTGGCTGAAGTTTGATGCGCGCACGGGCCAGGTCAGCGGGACCATGCCTCCCGGGTTCCAGGGGGAGCTGACGCTGCGCCTGACGGCCCGGGACAGCCAGGGCCATGCGGTGAGCACGGTCATCAAGCTCAAGGCGGGCGATGTCGGCCCTGCGGCGCGCTCGGGCATGGCCGAGCAGTTGCAGCGCCATGCCCAGCTGCGTGCCGGCCAGCTGGCGGCCCAGCGTCTGCATCTGTGAAGAGGCCTGCTGGATGCAGTGTAGGGATGGTGCGGTGCGTTACGCGATGACGGCCGGCAACGTGCACCCTGTGGGGCCGTTGCCGTTGGGTGAGGGCGCGGACAGGTCTCGCATGCAGAGGCTGGTCGCGCCTGCATCACCGTGTGGTGTGGACAATGCGATGGTGAAACAACAACTGCCAGCGCACAGGCCGAACCGGCCAAGAGCAGGCTACGAGGACAGAGTGAGGATGTCGCAGTGAATGCCCCGATGACGTCAGGCAGCGTGCACCCCGCCGTGCTGCTGCTGGAATTGGGCCACCGGGCCCGGCAGGCACAGACGGTGCAGGAACTGGAGTTTCTGCTGGTAAATGACACCCGCCTGCTGCTGCCCTACCGCCAGGCCGTATGGTGGACGCAGGAGGGTGGGGTGCAAACCCTGTCCGGGGTGGTGCAGCCGGATGCAAATGCGCCCTATGCCCAGTGGGTGGTGCAAGTTTGCCGGCACATGGCGCAGCACCAGCCACGGCTTGGCGCTTTCACCGCGGCCGATGTACCACCCGAGCTGGCGGCGCAGTGGTCGCAGTGGTGGCCCGCCCATGCCGTGTGGTTGCCGATGTCGCAAGCCACCCCGGGCACCCCGGGCTCTACGCAGGGTGAGGCGGCATCTGCCGGCCTGCTGCTGGCGGGCGCGGAGCCGTTTCCCGCAGACCGGCTGCCGGTTTTGGGCGAATGGTGCAGTATGTGGGGCCATGCGTGGCGGGCCTTGCAGCGCCGGCGCATGGCATCGCCGCGGCAGTGGTGGGCGCACCTGCGCCAGCAGCAGGCACAAGCGGCCTGGTGGAAACGGCCTGCGGTGTGGGCCGTGGCGGCTGTGGCGGTATTGGCAGTCTGGCCGGTGCACCTGACCGTGCTGGCACCGGGCGAGCTGGTGGCAGCGCAGCCGGCCGTGCTGCGTGCCCCCATGGATGGGGTGGTGGAGCAGATCCATGTGCAGCCCAATGAAATGGTGAAGCAGGGCCAGTTGCTGTTCAACCTGGACGAGGCACAGCTTGCCAGCCGGCTGGAAGTGTCGGAGCAGGCCCTGCAGACGGCCGAGGCGGAGTACCGTCAGTTTGCGCAGCTGGCGCTGGGCGATGTGCGCTCCAAATCCCAGCTGGCAGCGCTGGCCGGCAAGATTGGCGAACGTCGCGCCGAGCAGGCGTTTCTGACCGAGCAGCGCCAGCGCGCCCAGGTGCTGGCGCCGCACGATGGCATGGTGTTGTTTGATGCCCCGTCGGAATGGATAGGCAAGCCGGTGCAGACCGGCGAGCGCGTGATGCGCATTGCCCAGCCCGATGCGGTGGAGGTGGAAGCCTGGTTGCCGATTGGCGACGCCATTGCGCTGCAGCCCGGTGCCCCGGTGCAGCTGTACCTGGCGGCCGACCCCTTGGCGGCCGTGCAGGCCCAGGTGCGCTATGTGGCCTATGACGCCGTGGCCCGCCCGGACGGCCAGTATGCCTACCGTGTGCGTGCACAGCTGGTGCAGCCGGGCACACAACGCATCGGCCTCAAAGGCACGGCCAAGCTGCAAGGGGAACGGGTCAGCCTGGCCTATTGGATGGTGCGCAAGCCCTGG
The DNA here is from genome assembly GCF_030056555.1 of Comamonas sp. 17RB. Classification (NCBI taxonomy): domain Bacteria; kingdom Pseudomonadati; phylum Pseudomonadota; class Betaproteobacteria; order Burkholderiales; family Comamonadaceae; genus Comamonas; species Comamonas sp. 17RB. The sequence continues at coordinate 266,486 of NZ_JASHHY010000006.1, forward strand.
GCCAGCATCCGCCAGTGGGTGGCGCTGTGATCGGAGCACCTGCCCCCTGGCAGCCCTTGCGGGAGGAACTGGACCTGCTGCCCGGTCCGGCCTTGCCCGACGGCCAGCCCAGCTGGACCTTGCACGACCCGGTGCGCAATCTGTTCTTTCAGCTGGACTGGGCCAGCTTTGAAGTGCTGCGCCGCTGGGACATGGCCGACGCCCAGGCCATGGCACGCGATATTGCGGCGCACACCACTTTGCAGGTGACTGCGGCGGACGTGCAGGTGCTGCAGCAGTTTCTGCTGGGCAACGAGCTGCTGCAGCCGCCTCCCCATGGTGCGCCTGCGCTGGCCGAAAAGTGGCACAGCCGGCGTGGTGGCTGGTCCCAATGGCTGCTGCATAACTACCTGTTCTTCCGGGTGCCGCTGCTGCGCCCGGACCGCTGGCTGGGGCGCTGGGCGCCCCGGCTGGATTTTCTGTTTCGGCCCGGCTTCTGGTGGCTGACGCTGGCCGCCTTCCTGTGGGGGCTGTGGGGCGTGGTGCGTTCCTGGGAAGTGTTTCACGCCACCCTGGTGGACATGTGGAGCCTGCAGGGTCTGCTGGCCTATGGCGTCACCTTGCTGGGCGTGAAATGCCTGCACGAGCTGGGCCATGGCATTACCGCCAAGCGCTACGGCTGCCGGGTGCCCACCATGGGGGTGGCGTTTCTGGTGCTGTGGCCCGTGGCCTATACCGATACCAACGAGGTCTGGAAGCTGACGCGCCGTGACCAGCGGCTGAAGGTGGCGGCAGCGGGCATCACCACCGAGCTGGTGATTGCCGTGTGGGCCTTGCTGGCCTGGCTGTGGCTGCCCGATGGCTGGCCCAAGGCCATGGCGTTCTTGCTGGCCACGACCACCTGGGTGAGCACGGTGCTGATCAATGCCAGCCCCTTCATGCGCTTTGATGGCTATTTTCTGCTGTCGGACTATCTGCAGATGCCCAATCTGCACAGCCGTGCCTTTGCCCTGGCCCGCTGGGATCTACGCGAGCGGCTGTTTGCGCTGGGCGAGGCCCCGCCCGAGCGCTTTGCCCCCACGCGCCAGCGCATGCTGATTGCCTTTGCGTGGGGCACCTGGATTTACCGCTTAGTGCTGTTTCTGGGGATCGCGGCCCTGGTGTACCACTTCTTCATCAAGGCGGTCGGGATTTTGTTGTTTGCGGTGGAAATTGTGTGGTTCGTTGCCAAACCGGTGTGGTCGGAAGTGAAAGCCTGGCGGGAGCGCAAGGCGCAGATTGCGCACAGCCGCCGTGCGCGTTGGAGTGCGGCGCTGGCGGTGGGGTTGCTGGCCTTGCTGGTGGTGCCCTGGCCGGTGCCGGTGCTCGGCAGCGGCATGCTGCAGTCCGGTGCGCAATGGCAGCTGCATGCGCCTGAGGCCGCACAACTGGCGCAAGCCCCCTTGGCCGAAGGCAGTGCGGTGGCGGCCGATACCGCCGTGTTTGCGTTGACTTCACCCGCCTTGCAGGCGGCCGCCCAGCAGAACCAGGCGCGTTTGCGGCAGGTGGTGCAGCAGTCGGCAGCCGCCGGCATGGACGGAGAACTGCGCCGCGACTGGCAGGTGTGGCAGGACCGCCAGGCCGAGGCCCTGGCACAGCAGGCGGCGCTGGACACCGATGCCGCGCGCTACCAGTTGCAGGCAGGCGGCAGCGGCGTGCTGCGCGATGTGGACCCGGACCTGCAGGCCGGCGAATGGGTGGCCCGCAGGGAGCTGCTGGGCCGGGTGGTGGACCTGCAGAAGCTGGAGGTGGTGAGCTATGTGGCGGAGCAGGAACTGCACCGCATACGGCCGGGCGACAGCGGCCTGTTCATCACCGAAGGGGCGGGGGGCGCCGCACTGCCGGTGCGCGTGCGCAGCATTGACCAGGATGCCAGCCGCAGCCTGAACGAAGGGGCGCTGTCCGCGCAGGCGGGTGGCAATGTGCCGGTGCGCAACCAGCAGGGGGTGCTGTACCCCGAGCAGCCGGTGTACCGGGTGGTGCTGGATGTGGTGAACACGGAGGCCTTGCCCACCTGGGCGGCCCAGCACCGCTGGCGTGGCCGGGTCAGCATCCGGGGGGCCTGGGAAGCGCCAGGGGCGCAGTTTGTGCGCACGGCGGCCAGCGTGTTCTGGCGGGAAGCAGGGTTTTAGCGCGGGGTGGCAGGGCCACGGTGTGCCGTGGCGGTCCTGCCGTAGGGCCATGGCCCGTCATGGCCTATGGACCCCGCATGCCGCTGACCATGGCGGCATGCGGCGCACCGCGGGGGCTTTAGACCTTAGACCTGTTCGGCCAGCAGTTCCTGCAAGGTCTTGACCTGCAGCTTCAGACGCTCGTTCTCGGCTTCCAGCTCGGCCACGCGGGCCTGCAACTCTTCGGCCGATGCCTGCGGAGCGGCTTCGGCGCCTTCCTCGGCTTCCGGTTTTTCGGCCTTGGGCTTTTTCTTGGCGTCACGCACGCGCTTGGCAGCCTGTTTCAGGCCGTCGGCGCCTTCGGCGGCCACGGCCTGCTGCTCTTCCATCGGCAGGGTGGCGACCACGGCGGCAGCGTTCAGCGTCAGCTCGCCGGCGCGCACGGCGGCGACCACTTCGGGCGCGGCCTTTTCCTGGATGGTTTCGATCATCTTGACCTGGCCGGCCGACAGGCGGGCGGCGCGGGCCAGGGCTTCGCGGGTGTCCAGGGCCTGGTCGGGCACCTTGGGCATAGCGGCCAGGGTCCGGGCGACCACCGGGTCGGTGTCGCCTTCCCAGGGGGCTTCCGCAGTGGCTTCACCGGCCTGGGCCTTGGCGGCGTTCACGGCAGCAGCGGCCGCGGCGCGGCGTTCGGCAATGATTTCGCGCTTGCGCAGGGCCAGCACGCCGCGCTGGAAGTCGGACACGCTGCGGCGGCCCAGGTGCTGGTCGATCATCCACAGGTGGATGTCTTCCATGTTCTGGAAACGTTCGTTCTGGATGGTCTTGAACGGCAGGCCGTGCTTTTGGCAGATGCCAAAGCGGTTGTGGCCGTCCACCAGGATATTGCCCCACAGCACCAGGGCGTCGCGGCAACCTTCGTCGAGGATGCTGCGCTCCAGCGACTCGTGCTCGTCGGGGGTCAGGGGGTCGATATAGGCCTTGAGTTCGGGCAGAACCTGGATTTCTTCTGGATTCACTTGTCGTTCCTTGTCTTCAGGCAATCAGAGGCAAAAAGAGGCAAAGGCCCCGAGGGGCCTTGCAGAATCAGGGGCTGCCTGCGCGCATGGGGCGCGGACTTCAGTACTTAATCGTGCCGAAGTGTTCCGTGCCTGGGCACAGGAAGCCGTGGTCTTAGGCTTGCTCGGGGTGCAGCAAGCGGGCAATCAGTGCACCTTCCCACGGGCCTTCCATCGGCACGCGCACGCGGATGGGGTTGCCCTGGGCCACCTGGACCGGCTCGCCTTCCAGATTGAACATCTGGGTCAGCTGGACGCGGCGGTTGCCTGTGGGGTGCACGACCTCAATGGTATCGCCCACGGCAAAACGGTTCATGGTTTCAATCTCGACCATGCCATTCACGTAATCGCGCACCTGGCCCACAAAGTGGCTGCGCTGCAGCACCGAGGTGCCGGTTTCGTAGTTCTGGTAGTCGTTGGCGGGGCGGCGCTCCAGCAGGCCGCCGGTGTAGCCGCGGTTGGCCAGGCTTTCCAGCTCGGTGATCAGGTGCGGGTTGAAGGGGCGGCCGGCCACGGCGTCGTCGATGGCGCGGCGGTAGGTCTGCGCGGTGCGGGCCACGTAGTACAGGCTCTTGGTGCGGCCTTCGATCTTCAGCGAATCGACGCCGATCTTGGTCAGGCGCTCCACATGCTCCACGGCGCGCAGGTCCTTGGAGTTCATGATGTAGGTGCCGTGCTCATCTTCCATGATGGGCATCATCTCGCCGGGACGGCCTTTTTCTTCCAGCAGGTAGATGGCATCGGCCTTGGGGTGGCGGTTGCCGTCCCCGCAGGTGCTGGTGAACTGGTTGTCGGCGTCGTTCTTGGCGTCTTCGAAGTTGAAGCCCTTGTCCATGGCCTGGGCCAGGGCTTCACCGGTGTTGGGATCGACCTGTGCGTCGTGCGTCTTGTAGTCCCAGCGGCAGGCGTTGGTGCAGGTGCCCTGGTTGGGGTCGCGGCGGTTGAAGTAGCCGCTCAGCAGGCAACGGCCCGAGTAGGCAATGCACAGCGCGCCGTGCACAAAGACTTCGATCTCCATGTCCGGGCATTCCTGGCGGATCTTTTCGATCTCGTCCAGGGACAGCTCGCGCGAGAGGATGATGCGCTCCACGCCCATCTTCTGCCAGAACTTGACGGTGGCGTAGTTGGTGGTGTTGGCCTGCACGGACAGGTGGATCACCGCCTCGGGCCACTTTTCCTTGACCATCATGATCAGGCCCGGGTCGGCCATGATCAGCGCGTCGGGCTTCATGGCGATGATGGGCTCGATGTCACGCAGGTAGGTGCGGATCTTGTCGTTGTGCGCAATCACGTTGCTGGTCAGGAAGAACTTCTTGCCGCGTGCGTGCGCTTCCTGGATGCCCTGGGCGATCTGTTCCATGCGGAACTCGTTGTTGCGGGCGCGCAGACTGTAGCGCGGCTGGCCGGCGTACACGGCATCGGCGCCAAAGTCATAGGCGGCGCGCATTTTGTCGAGCGAGCCGGCGGGCAACAGGAGTTCGGGGGCTTTGAGGGTCATGATGGGGCGTATTGTCCTGCAAACCGCCCTCCCGTGTGTCAGGGCGGGCAGGGTGCCCGCAGGGGTTTCAGGGGCTGTTACTTCTCCGTCTGGCACAGCTGTTGCCACCGGATTGGGCAGGCTGCATGGGCGCGTCCGCAGGCCATGTGCAGGCCATGCGCAGCGCGTAATGCTGCTGTGCAGCAAAAGGCACGTGTCCCCGGTTGCCGCCGCTTGCGCCAGGTGGGGCTGGTGGGGTATGTGGCAGCGGGCTCAGCGGATGCTGTGCTGCTGCAGATGTTCCAGCAGCAGCTGGGCATGTGCCGGCAGCTGCACGCCGGGCCGGGTGCACAGCAGCAGCTGACGCTGGGCCCAGGGGTCCTGCAGGGCAATCGCCCGCGCGCCGTTGCGGCCCGCATGGCGGCGTGCGGCCGAAGCCGGCAGCACGGCCACACCGGCGCCCTGGCCGACCAGCTGGCAGATGCTGTCGAACTGCTGCAGCTGCACGCGCCAGCGCAGCGGCTGGCCCAGTTGCGTGGCGTGGCGCTGCACCAGGGCCTGCAGGGCAGAGCCACGGGGCAGGCCAATCCAGTCCTGTGCCAGCAGCTCGGCAAGTCGCAGCGACATGCGGCGTGCCAGCGGGTGTTCCACCGGCAGCACGGCCACCAGCGGATCGGGGCGCCAGGGCTCGGCCTGGATGTCGCCGGTGTCCACCGCATCGCTGGCAATGCCAATGTCGCACAGGCCCTGGCGCAGGCCGTCCAGCACGGCTTCGCTGCGGCACTCCTGTAGTTCCAGCGCCACGCGCGGCTGGGCCTGCAGAAAGCCGGCCACGGCCTGTGGCAGGTGTTCGGCTACGGCCGAGGTGTTGCCGCGCACCCGCGCCTGACCGGCCAGGCCGTTGCCGAAGTCCGCCAGATCACCGCGCAGATGCTCCATTTGCTGCAGCACCTGGCGTGCGTGCTGGCCCAGCGTATGGCCGGCGGCCGTGGGACGCACGCCGCGCGCACCGCGCTCGAGCAGGGGCGCACCCAGCTGGGCTTCCATGCCGCGCACGCGCTCGCTGGCCGAGGCCAGCGTCATGTGCGACAGGCCCGCTGCCGCCGTGAGCGTGCCGCTGTCCAGGATGTGGACAAACAGTTGCAGGTCGGTGAGGTCAAAGCGCATGGAGGGCAAGGTGGGCATGGACAAAGAGGGGCGGAACAAGGCTCAGGGTGGGCCTGAGTCTGGCTGCAGCACTTCCGCATTGTGGTGTCAGTGTAGGCGCAGAAGAATGGCGCAGGAAAAGTGTTTGGTTAGGACATGTTGTGATGCAAAAGGTTCAGTTTGAAACGAAGGCTGCTGCGGCCGCCATGGCAGCCATGGCAGCCATGGCGGCGCAGGAGGCGAGCGCATGAACGCCGATCTGCTGGCCCAGCCGGGGCTGCTGCTGGGGGCCGTGCTGGTGTTCGCGCTGGCAGGGGTGGTCAAGGGCGTGGTGGGTCTGGGTCTGCCCACGGTCTCCATGGCGCTGCTGGCGCTGTTCATGCCCACGGGGCAGGCCGCCGCCTGGCTGCTGCTGCCTTCGCTGGTGACCAATGTGCTGCAGATGCGGCCGGCGGCATCGCTGGGGCCGGTGTTGCGCCGGCTGTGGCCCATGCAGCTGGGCGTGGTGGTGGGTACGCTGGGCGGGGTGTGGTGGTGGGGGCCGCTGGGCCAGGCCGCCGGGGCACGCACCTTGCTGGGAGCAGCGCTGGCGCTGTATGCGCTGTGGGGCCTGTGGGGACGTGCGGTGACGCTGCCGCACAGGCACCAAGGGTGGCTGGGGGCTGTGGCTGGCCTGGTGACCGGAGGCATCACGGCGCTGACCGGTGTGTTTGTGGTGCCGGCGGTGGCCTATCTACAGGCCTTGCAGCTGCCGCGCCAGGCGCTGATGCAGGCCATGGGGCTGAGCTTTACGGTCTCCACGCTGGCCCTGGGTCTGGGGCTGAGTGGTCTGGCGGGCGGCAGCGGCCCGCTGGATGGCGCGGCACTGGGGGCGTCGGCCGCGATGCTGCTGCCCGCGCTGCTGGGCATGGCTGCAGGGGAGCGGCTGCGATCGCGTCTGTCGGCCACGGCTTTCAAGCGGGTGCTGATGGGCAGTTTGCTGGCACTGGGGGCTTACATGCTGTTCGATTAGTCGCGGCGAAACCGCTGTGCCGCTGCATGGCATGGCATGGCATGGCATGGCAGCATGTCTGCAAAAGAAAAGGGTTTGAAGGTGAAAACACCTTCAAACCCTTTTTTTGCGTGCGCTGTCGCAGCGTGGCTTGTGCAGACTCAGTCTTGCGGACGGAAGCCGATCACCAGGGTGGGCGGCACCTTGCCATCCACGTCCTTGGGTAGGGAATCGGTCTTTTGCACGGCGCGCACCACGGCATCGTCCCAGGCCTTGTTGCCGCTGGACTTGATCAGGCGGGCGCTGATGATGTCGCCGCCGGGCGCGGTGCGCACCTCGACTTCGGCACGCGGGTTGCCGCTGATGGCGTCCGGATAGACGATGTTGGGCTTGACCTTGGCCGCCACCTTGGCGCCATAGCCAGCCGACGGGCCATGGCCGCCGCCGGCACCGGTGCCCGCACCGGAACCATTGCCACCGCCCTTGCCGGCGTTGGGACCGCTGCTGCGCTCGGCCGAGCCACTGCCGCCCGAACCGGCCAGACCGGCCATGCGCGCCATGTTTTCCTGGCGCATCTTTTCTGCGGCGGCTGCGTCCTTGGCGTCCTTGGCCGCCTGTTCCTTCTTGCGCTTGTCGTCAGCGGCCTTCTTCTCGGCCTTTTCCTTGTCGGCCTTCTCTTTCTCGGCCTTGTCCTTTTTCTCTTTTTCCTTCTGCAGCTTGTCCTTCTCGGCCTTGTCCGCCTTTTCTTTTTCCAGGCGGTCCTTCTTCTCCTGCTCTTTCTTCTGCTTTTCCTTCTCGGCCTTGTCTGCTTTTTCCTTTTCCAGGCGTTCCTTGCGCTCTTCCTCGGCCTGCTCCTTCTTTTCTTTTTCCTTTTGCAGGCGCGCTTTTTCCGCCTTCTCGGCCTTTTCCTTGGCCTGGCGTTCTTCCAGCTCGCGCTTGTCCTTCAGCTCCTGCTGGCGCTTCTTCTCCAGCGCCAGCTCGGCCTCATGGGCCTGCTGCTCGGCTTGCAGCTGTTGCGGCGTGGGCTTGGGCGGCACCACCACGGGTTCCGGCTCCGGTGGGGGTGGGGGCTTGACGGGCTCGGGCTCCGGCTCGGGTTCCGGTGGCGGCGTGGGCGCACGCGGGGCGGCTGCCGTGGGCATTTCCGACCACAGCTCGGCTTCCACAGCGGCTTCACCCACTGCTTTGGGCGGGCGCACGTTCCACACGAGCGCCACGATCAGCAGGATGTGCGCCGCCAGTGCCATCAGCCAGGCGCGCAGGTACTTGCTGCGGCGGGGTGGGGCAAAGGGGTCGTTTTCGTAGCGGGATGACATGGAATCGGGTGCGGTGCTAATAGTTGCGGGCCGGCGGGCGAAAAGCCGCCGCCGGCCCGGAGGTCACTTGCCGGCGGCGGACTTGACACCCAGGGCCACGCGCTTGACGCCGGCTTTCTGGAGTTCGCCCATGGCGTTGACCACGGTTTCGTAGGGCAGGGCTTTGTCTGCCTGGATCATGACGGCGCTGTCCTCGGGCTGGCCGGATTGCCAGCTGGCCGCCGCCAGGCCCAGTTCCTGCAGCGTCACGGTCTGTTCACCATTCGGTGTCTTCAGGCGCACGGAGCCGTCCTTGTCGATCAGCACATGGGCCACGTTCTGGACCGGTGGCTTGGTGGACTTACCGGCGCTGGGCACGTTGATGGCACCGGGCGTGAGCATGGGGGCCGTGACCATGAAGATGATCAGCAGCACCAGCATCACGTCGATGAACGGCACCATATTGATTTCGTTGACGGTGCGGCGGCCTTTGCCGCGGGAGCTGACTGAGGGCATGGGGCGGCTCCGATCAGTGGCCCGACGCCGTGCTCTGGCCCACGCCGCTCACATTGCGCTGCAGGATGTTGGAGAACTCTTCGATGAAGGTTTCCTGCTGGCTGGCAACGCGGTCAATCTTGTGGGCGTAGCGGTTGTAGGCGGTCACCGCCGGGATGGCGGCAAACAGGCCCATGGCGGTGGCGACCAGGGCTTCGGCAATGCCGGGGGCCACGGTGGCCAGCGTGATCTGTTCCATGTTGGCAAAACCGGTGAAGGCGTGCATCACGCCCCAGACCGTGCCGAACAGACCGACGTAGGGGGCCACGGAGCCCACGGTACCCAGGAAGGGCAGGCCGGATTCGACCTCGTCCATCTCCCGCTGGAAGCTGGCGCGCATGGCGCGGCGGGTGCCGTCCATCAGCGTGTCGGCGCTGGTGATGCGGCGTTCGCGCAGCTTCTGGTATTCGCGCATGCCGCTGGCGAAGACACGTTCCATGGGGCCGCCGGTCTTGGCGTTCTTCATGGCGCTGATGTAGAGATCGTTCAGGCTGGTGCCGGACCAGAAGTCCTGCTCGAAGCTGTCGTTCTGCGCACGCACTTTGTTGAGCGTCTGCATCTTGCGGAAGATCATGGCCCAGCTGGCGACCGAGGCGGCCACCAGGATCAGCATGACGAGTTGGACCACCCAGCTGGCTTGCAGCACCAGGTGGAGGATGGACATGTCTTGGTTGTTCATGAGAGTTGTTCCAGGATGCTGGCAGGAATACGGGCAGGGCGCATGCTGGCCGCATCCACCCAGCCAATACGGATGGTGCCTTCACTTAACAGCTGAGGCGGGCCATCGGATGACATGGTGTGTTGTAACAAAGCCTGTTGGGCAATGGTGATGGAGGCGCGGCCCGCCGATTGCAGCCGGGCCGTGACCCAGAGCTGATCGTCCAGCCGCGCCGGGGCGACATAGTCCACCGCAGCATGGGTTACGACAAAGAAGCCGCCGGTTTGTTCCCGCAGCTTTTGCTGTTCGATACCCAGCGCGCGCAACCATTCGGTGCGGCCGCGCTCGAAGAAATGCAGCATCCGGGAAGGGTAGACCGTGCCGCGGGCATCGGTGTCTTCCCAGTAGATGCGCAGGGGAAAGCGAAAGGCCGTCATGGGGAAGCTCAGGCCAGCAGGCGTTCCATGCGGGCCACGGCTTCCTGCAGCTGGGCCATAGAATTGGCTGTGGAAAAGCGGATGTGGCGCGCGGTGTCGGCCGTGCCGAAGTCCCGGCCCGGTGTGGCCGCGATATGGGCTTGCTGCAGCAGCGCATGGGCAAAGTCCCAGCTGCAATTGGCGCTCGGCGCCACGCCCAGCTTGGGTGCCACCTGGGAACAGTCAGCCCAGGCGTAGAACGCTCCGTCGGGCATCACCGGCACGGACAGGCCCAGGCGGTTGAGCTGGGGTAGGAAGTAGTCGCGGCGGGCCTTGAATTCGGCACGGCGGCGCTCGAACTCGGCAATGCTTTCGGGCGCAAAGCAAGCCAGGGCAGCATGCTGCGAGATGGTGGACGCGCAGATGAACAGGTTCTGGGCCAGGCGCTCCACCACCGGCACCATGGCGTCGGGCACCACCATCCAGCCCAGGCGCCAGCCCGTCATGTTGAAGTACTTGCTGAAGCTGTTGATGCTGATGATGTCGTCGTCCATGGCCAGGGCGGTCTGGCCGAAGGCGTCGTCGTACGACAGCCCCAGGTAGATCTCGTCGACGATGGTGATGCCGCCCTTGGACTTGACCACCTCGTGGATGCGGCGCAGTTCGGCCGGGTCAATGGACGTGCCCGTGGGGTTGGAGGGCGATGCCAGCAGCACGCCGCGCGTCTTGTCGCCCCAGTGGGCCTGCACCTGGGCTGCGCTGAGCTGGAAACGTTCGGCTGCGCCCGACGGAATCAGCTTGGCCGAACCCTCTGCGGCGCTGACGAAGTGGCGGTTGCAGGGGTAGCTGGGGTCCGGCATCAGGATTTCATCGCCGGCCTCGATCAGGGCCAGGCAGGCCAGCTGCAGCGCGGCGCTGGCGCCGGCGGTGACTACGATGCGGCGTGCGGGCACGTCCACACCGAAGCGGCTGGTATACCAGCCGCTGATGGCTTCGCGCAGCGGCTCCAGGCCCAGCGCGTTGGTGTATTGCGTGGCGCCGCTGCCGATGGCGCGGGCCGCGGCCTCCTGCACCAGGGCGGGTGCAGTGAAATCGGGTTCGCCAATGTTCAGAAAGATCACCGGCTGGTCGGTGTGGGCCACTTCACGGGCCAGCGCCTGGGCGGCCTTGGCCACCTCCATCACGTAAAACGGTTCAATGCGTTGCGCGCGGGTGGAAAACTGCATGGGCTCTTCAAGGGGGCGGCGGTGCCGCAGAACAAAAAAGAAAAAAGGCAGCGTTCCGGTGGGAAGGCTGCCTGGCAGGAGATCAGGCCTGGCTGTCCTGGGCGGGCTGGTCGGCTGCGGGTTCGGCCTTGGCGGCCTGCTCCGGCTTGCCGGCGCCGTTCTGGCCCTTGTCGGCGGCCACTTCGGTGGGGCGTAGCGTGGGGGCCAGGGCGTGGAGAACGCCGTTCACGTACTTGTGGCCGTCGGTGCCGCCAAATTCCTTGGCCAGCTCGATGCTCTCGTTGAGCACCACACGCCAGGGCACGTCGGGGCAGTGCAGGAATTCATAGACGCCAATCCACATGCAGGCATGCTCGATGGGCGAGAGCTCTTCCATGCGGCGGTCCAGCTTGGGGGCGATCAGCGCATCCAGGTCCGCAGCGGTTTCGATGCAGCCGTGCAGCAGTGCGTCGTAGTGGGCCGTGTCGCACTTGTGAAAGCCCGCCAGGTCGCGCGTGAACATATCGATGGACGTGGCGTCGTTGCCACCCACGATGTGCTGGTACAGCGCCTGCAGCGCGAACTCGCGCGAGCGGCTGCGGGTGGACTTGGAGGCCGCCTTGCGCACACCGGTGCTGGTCACGCCCTTGCGGGGCTGGCGGGGGGGACGGCTTTTGGCCGATGTGGATTGGGTGTCGTCGCTCATGGCTTATTTCAGGGTGCGGAGCAGACAGGCCATTTCGATGGCCACGCGGGCGGCATCGGCGCCTTTTTCGGTCTGGCGGGCGATGGCCTGCTCCAGGTTCTCGGTGGTGATGATCGCGTTGGCGATCGGAAGACGGTAGTCCAGGCTTAGGCGGGTCACGCCGGCGCCGGATTCATTGGCCACCAGTTCAAAGTGGTAGGTCTCGCCGCGGATGATGCAGCCCAGGGCCACCAGGGCGTCATAGCCGCCGCGCTCGGCCAGGGCCTGCAGCGCCACGGGCACTTCCAGTGCGCCGGGCACCAGCACGTGGTCAATGGCGTCGGCGGCCACACCGGCTTCCAGCAAGGTCTGGGTGCAGGCCTGGGCCAGGGTGTTGGTGATGCTTTCGTTCCAGCGGGCCTGGACGATGCCAATGCGCAGACCTTGGCCGTTCAGTGCGGAGGCGTTGCCTTTTTCAGCGTGCAGCATGTCGCTTTATTCCTTGGTGATGTAACCGGTGATTTCCAGGCCGTAGCCGGCCATGCTGGGCATGCGGCGGGGCTGGCCCAGCAGCTTCATTTTGTGCACGCCGCATTCGCGCAGGATCTGTGCGCCCACGCCGTAGGTGCGCAGGTCCATGCGGCCGCGTTCGGGCGCCTGGGCCGAGCGGGCCTTGCCGTCGAACTGCTCCAGCAGCTGGGCAGCACTTTCGCCGCAGTTCAGCAGCACGGCCACGCCCTGGCCTTGGCGGTCCAGGTACTGCAGGCTGGTGTCCAGACCCCAGGAGTGCATGGAGCGGTTGACTTCCAGCGCATCCAGCACGGACAGCGGCTCGTGCACACGCACGGGAACTTCGTCGGTTTCGCTCCAGCTGCCCTTGACCAGGGCCAGGTGCACGGCGTGGCTGGGTTTGTCGCGGAAGGCGTGGCAGGTGAATTCGCCATAGGGCGTCTGGATGGCACGGCTGCCCACTTTTTCCAGCAGCGATTCGGTGCGGCTGCGGTACTGGATCAGGTCGGCAATGGTGCCGATCTTCAGACCGTGTTCCGCGGCAAACAGCTGCAGATCGGGCAGGCGGGCCATGGTGCCGTCGTCCTTCATGATCTCGCAGATCACGGCCGAGGGGGTGCAGCCGGCCAGGCCGGCCAGGTCGCAACCGGCTTCCGTGTGGCCGGCGCGGATCAGCACGCCGCCGTCCACGGCCTGCAGCGGGAAGATGTGGCCCGGTTGCACCAGGTCGGTGGGCACTGCGTCCTTGGCCACGGCCGCCTGCACGGTGCGGGCGCGGTCGGCGGCGGAAATGCCGGTGGTCACGCCTTCGGCGGCTTCAATGGAGACGGTGAAGGCGGTGCTGTAGACGGTGCCATTGCGTGCAGCCATGGGCGGCAGCTTCAGGTATTCGCAGCGTTCGCGGGTGAGCGTCAGGCAGATCAGGCCCCGGCCGAACCGGGCCATGAAGTTGATGGCTTCGGGGGTGACGTGGTCGGAGACCAGCACCAGGTCGCCTTCGTTTTCGCGGTCTTCCTCATCCACCAGGATGACCATGCGGCCTGCGCGCATGTCGGCAACGATCTCTTCCACCGGCGAGATGGCGACGGGGTTCAGGGGGGTATTCATGAGAGCTGTTTCCTTGGGGCCTGGTGCTGTGGCAACAGAAGGCGTATGGCGTCCAGGGCACTGACACATGGTGCCCAAGGACACCCCCAAAGAACGCTATGCGCACGGCCACTACCGTACGAGAGAGGGCGCCGGATGGTGCCCGCCTCGGAATCCCGCCATTCTAGTGCAGCGCAGCAGCTGTGCGCCGCAGAAGGTTTAGCGGGAGGGGTCCTGCAGCACCACATCGCCATCCGGAATGGCCACGCAGGGCAGCACGCAGCCTTCGGCTTTTTCCTCGGCGCTCAGGCCGGGCCATTCCACGGCGTAATGCACGCTGCCGGACACCAGCTGGCCGATGCAGGTGCGGCAGGTACCGTTGCGGCAGGAGCTGGGCCAATCCAGCCCGCCTTGCTCCATGGAGTCGAGCAGGGACTGGTCGGCCCAGGCATCGCACTGCTGGTCGCTGGGGCTGAGGCGGGCGATGAAAAAGGGCGGAGCGAATTCGGAAGACATGGGCAGCAAAAAAAGGAGCGCTCCATGGCGCAAACCCTGCATTGTGGCCGAGCCTGGATTCGGCGGGCAGCGGGCGGGATTTGACTTGGTGTTAACCCGTGCATGCCTAAAAAATGGGCGCAGCAAATGGAAGTGTGAAAAATCAAGCACTTAGCGTCCAGGAATCCGCGCTTGCGAAAGTTGTCCACACAGTTTTCCAACGCGGTTGGTGACAACTTTGTCAGACAGTGCGCTGCCTAAAAAACAGGCATAAAAATAAAATCGTTCAAAATCAACGGCTTGGAATTTTGTTGTAACAGTGTCCCATGCTTATCCGCAGGCCTTTGCCGCGGAGATGGGGATAAATCGGCGCGGGTGTCTGCGGTGGCTGTGTGCGGGGGTGCACAGTCGCTTGGGCTACTGCGGCGCTGCCCGCCGCCGCGTAGAGTGCGCGGCGTAGACGCCCGCAGCGGGTGGCAAAAAGCACGCAGATCCAACAGGAGACAAACACCATGCAAGCAGATGAACTGGACTTTCAGGGCCGTGTGGCCATCGTGACCGGCGCCGGGGGCGGCCTGGGCCGTCAGCACGCGCTGGCACTGGCACGCCGCGGTGCCAAGGTGCTGGTCAACGACCTGGGCGGCGCGCTGGACGGCAGCGGTGGTTCGGTCGGCGCGGCCCAGGCCGTGGTCAATGAAATCGTTGCCGCCGGTGGCGAAGCACTGGCCAATGGCGCATCGGTGACCGATTTCGATGCCGTGCAGGCCATGGTGCAGCAGGCCGTGGATGCCTGGGGGCGGGTGGACATTCTGGTCAACAACGCCGGCATCCTGCGCGACAAGAGCTTTGCCAAGATGGACATGAGCGATTTCCGCCTGGTGATCGAAGTCCATCTGATGGGCGCCGCCAACTGCTGCAAGGCCGTGTGGGCCCAGATGCAGGCACAGAACTATGGCCGCATCGTGATGACGACCTCGTCCTCCGGGCTGTATGGCAACTTTGGTCAGAGCAACTACGGTGCGGCCAAGCTGGCCCAGGTGGGACTGATGCAGACCCTGGCCATCGAAGGCGCCAAATACGGCATCCACGTCAACGCGCTGGCGCCCACGGCGGCCACGCGCATGACCCAAGGCCTGCTGGGGGAAGAGGCGCTGCAGGCGCTGACGCCCGAATCGGTGGTGCCGGCCATGCTGGTGCTGGCGCACGCATCGGCGCCCACGCGCACCATTCTGTGCGCAGGTGCGGGGTCGTTCGAGGCGGCCCACATCACCTTGACCCAGGGCGTGCACCTGGGCGAGGGTGAGACCGTGCCCGAGCAACTGGCCGAGGCATTGCCCCAGGTGCTGGACCGCACGCAGGAGCAGGTGCCGCAAAGCGGCCAGGCGCAAAGCCGCCTGGAGGTGGGCAAGGCCTTGCAGGCCCGGGCGCTGGCCTAAGCACAAGCCGGGCGGGGCTGCGGCGGCGGCCCGGACCGACACAGTCCGGGTGTGGTTAAAACCGGGGGGGACACGCCACTGGTTACATTTGCCTATCATCGGCGGCCCATGGCCCGGCATGCTAAGTTCGGGCCCCGCAGTACTGTGCACCGACACCAGCCAGCATGAACCATACCGCAGCCTTCTCTTCGCTCCCTGATGCCCAACGCCTGGCAGGAATCCGCCGTGGCATTGAGAAAGAAGGCTTGCGTGCGCTGTCGAACGGGGGGCTGGCGCTGACGCCGCACCCCGCCGCGCTGGGTTCGGCACTGACCCACCCCCACATCACCACGGACTTCAGCGAATCGCAGTTGGAGCTGATCACCGGCGCCCGTCTGGGTGTGGACGAATGTGTGCAGGAGTTGCAGCGCGTGCACCAGTTTGTGCACCGCACGCTGGATGCCCAGTGTGACGGCGAGCTGATGTGGGCCTCCAGCATGCCCAGCGGGCTGCCCATCGATGAAACCATTCCGCTGGGGCGCTATGGCAGCTCGCATGTCGGGCGCTCCAAAAGCGTCTACCGCATGGGCCTGGGCCACCGCTATGGCCGCCGCATGCAGACCATTTCGGGTATCCACTACAACTGGTCGTTGCCGGGGGTGTCCAGTGACGAATACTTTGCGCTGATCCGCAATTTCCGCCGCCACGCCTTTGTGCTGCTGTACCTCTACGGTGCATCGCCGGCGCTGTCTCCCTGCTTTGTCGAAGGCCGTTCGCACCAGCTGCAGCCCATGGGCAGCGAGGGCAGGGCGTTCTACCTGCCTTATGCCACCTCGCTGCGCATGGGGCGCCTGGGCTACCAGAGCGATGCCCAGTCCAGCATCAGCGTCAGCTACAACGGCTTGGAAGGCTATGCCAATTCGCTGTACGACGCGCTGACCCGGCCTTACCCCGCCTACCAACTGGTGGGCGTGCGCAACCCGGGCGGCGACTACAACCAGCTGGGCACCAGCCTGCTGCAGATCGAGAACGAGTTCTACGGCACCATCCGTCCCAAGCGCACCGTGAAGAGCGGAGAGCGCCCGCTGCATGCGCTGCGCGAGCGCGGCGTGGAGTATGTGGAAGTGCGCTTGATGGACATCGATCCCTACGAGGATGTGGGCATCCGTGCCAGCACCATGCGGATGCTGGACGTGTTCCTGCTGCACTGCCTGCTCAGCGACAGCCCGCCAGATTCGCCGCAGGAGATTGCGGAGCTCAAGCACAACCAGCACCTGACCGCCGAGCGCGGCCGTGAGCCCGGCCTGCACCTGGTGCGCGCCGGCCGGGAGGTGGAGATGACCGCCTGGGCCGATGAGGTGCTGCAGGCCTGCCGGCCCATTGCGCAGGCGCTGGACCAGGTGCACGGCACGCAGGATTACACCGAGGCCCTGGAGCTGGCACTGGCCCGTGTGCAGGACAGCAGCCTCACGCCGTCGGCCCGCGTGCTGGTCGACATGGCCCAGCACTACGGCAACAACTTCAACGCCTTTGGCCTGGCCCGCTCCCAATGGGCGCGCGACCAGTTGTTGCACCGCCCCTGGAGTGCGGCGGATGAGGAGCAGTTTGCGGCCTGGGCGGCCGAATCGGTGCAGGCCCAGCAGGCCATCGAGGCCGCCAGCGTGGGCAGTTTCGAGGACTGGCGCCAGAACTACATGGCGCCCCAGCAACTGGGCTGAGTCTGGCGTGGCTGCAGCCTGTGCTTGGCACGGGCGTGGACGGCCTAAGCTGGGTGCATGAATCTGCGATGACAGCATCGCGGGCATGTGACATGCGTTTGTAACACGCTGTCACTACATTGCCGGACAGAAGCTGCCCCGGTGGGCGGCACAGGGTGACACCCGCCAGCCATGTCCACTGCCACATTGCGTTTGCATCCGCCCCGCCGCTCCGTGTGGGCGCACCTCCAGAACCTGTCGGTCGCCCGCAAGATCGGCATGGTGTTCCTGGGACTGCTGCTGTCCAGCGCACTGGTTGCCGTGGCCCTGCTGTGGCAATTGCAGCGCGTGAACCAGGAAGTGGCTCAGGCTACGGCCCACAGCGAGCAGCGCATGCTCTGGGCCGTGCGCTGGCAGGCCCTGACCAACCAGGCACTGGAAGTGGCGCTGGCCGGGGTGCAGTCCGCCGAAGAAGCGCTGATCGCCAGTGCCAACGACAAGGCCCGCACCTTGTGGAAGGCCGCCGAGCAGGCGCGCGAAGCCATGGCCCAGCGGATCAGCGATGGCGACGACCGCGCCCTGATGGACGAAGCCCAGGCCGGGCAGGCCCAGTTGCTGAAGCACTATGAAGCGGCGTTCAAGGCGCGCGATCTGGGGCAGGCCTGGGAAGTGCAGAAGCTGGTGGACCAGGCCTTGTTGCCGGCCGCCAAGGCGCAGGTCGCGGTGTTCGAGCGCCTGATCGCCCTGCAGGAAACCCACCGAAGCGAGGTGCTGGAAGCCGGCGCCCGCCAGCGCCAGGCAGCGCTGTGGTGGGCCGTGGCCATCTACGGCAGCCTGCTGGTGCTGGGTGTGCTGGTCTCGGGGGCACTGGTGCGCTCGCTGACCCGTCCGCTGCACGAAGCAGTGGCTGTGGCCCGCACCATTGCACAGGGGGACTTGCGTGTGCGCGTGGACAGCCAGCGCACCGACGAAGTCGGGGTGCTGCTGCAGGATCTGGGCCGCATGGCCCGCCAGTTGCAGACGGTGGTGGCACAGGTGCACGACGGAGTGGAGGCGGTGACCGAGGCTTCGGGCCAGATTGCCGCCGGCAATGGGGAGCTGGCCGAGCGCACGGCCCAGACGGCCGACCACCTGCACCGCAGTGTGGAGCGCATCGAGGAAGTCACGCTGACCCTGATGCAGACCGCTGAAACCGCCTTGCAGGCCGACCGCCTGGCCGCCGCCGCTGCGGCCTCGGCCCGCCAGGGGGGAGATGCGGTGCGCGATGTGGTGGACAGCATGCAGGGCATTGCCGAGCGCAGCCGTGAGATTGCGGCCATCACCGGCGTGATCGATGGCATCGCTTTCCAGACCAATATCCTGGCGCTCAATGCCGCGGTGGAAGCGGCACGTGCAGGCAGCCAGGGCCGGGGGTTTGCGGTGGTGGCCACCGAGGTGCGTGCGCTGGCCCAGCGCAGCGCCGAAGCGGCCAAGCAGATCAAGGCGCTGATCGGCGATTCGCTGCGCCAGGTGGATGGCGGGGTGCTGCTGGCACGCCAGGCTGGCGGCCGCATGCAAGGCATTGTGGGCGATGTGGCCCAGGTCGGGCAGCTGATTGCCGAGATGGCCCAGGCCTCCACCGCCCAGCGCGATGGCATTGCCCACATCCACAGCGCGGTGCTGGAACTGGACGGCATGACGCGCCAGAACGCGGCCATGGTGCAGGCCTGCAGCCAGGCCACCGATACCATGCAGCAGGAAGTGGGACAGCTGGTGCGCGAAGTGGGGGTGTTCCGCCTGGAGCCGCGTGCCTTGCCCCGGGCTGCCGTGGCTGCTGCGCAGCAGCCGGTGTTGCTGGCGTCCTGAGCACGCAGTGGGCGGGGGCACCGCCCAGGTGCGGTGTCTGGGGCGGTATCCGGGGGGAAGCCAGGGGCAGGCGCTACAGAGGCGGCGCCGGACGCACTCCGGCAGGGTCTATGGCCCGAAGGCCGACTCCGTCAGCCGCGCCGCTGGCGCAGGCGGTGCAGACCTTCCTTGCCGATGAAGGCCAGGCCCAGTGCCAGGGCGAACCAGCCCACCACCCGGGCCTGGGCAAACATATCGCGCAGCGGTGTGGCGCCCATGAAATGGGGTGCGATCAGCAGCACCAGTCCGATCAGGGCCAGGATCACCCCTTTGACCAGGGTGTCATTGGCAGTGGGTTTGCGGGAGGGAGAGAAGAAGGCCATGGCGCAGTAGATGACGGGAGAACAGGGTTGCGATTATCCTTGCGCCCCCGAAGACACCTGACATTCCCGTAGAAAGACACTCCATGGCCATCCAGTGGTTTCCCGGTCACATGAACCTGACGCGCAAGCTGATTGCCGAGCGCATCAAAGAAATCGATGTGGTGATCGAAGTGCTGGATGCGCGTCTGCCAGGCTCCAGCTTCAACCCGCTGCTGCAGGAGCTGACGGGCCACAAGCCCCGCGTCAAGCTGCTCAACAAGCAGGATGTGGCCGATCCGGTGCAAACCCAGGCCTGGCTGGAGTGGTACAACGCCCAGCCCGAGACCCGCGCCATCCCCATGGATGCGGAGGAGGCCGCGCCCGCCCGCCGCCTGGCGCAGGCCTGCCGCGAACTGGCGCCCAACCGGGGTGGTCTGGCCAAGCCGCTGCGCGTGCTGATCTGCGGCGTGCCCAATGTGGGCAAGTCCACGCTGATCAATTCCATGAGCAACAAGCGCCAGGCCAAGGCCGCCGACGAAGCTGGTGTGACCAAGGACGAGCAGCGCATTGTGCTGGACGATGACTTCTATCTGTGGGACACACCCGGCATGCTGTGGCCGCGCATCATCGTCGAGCAAAGCGGCTTCAATCTGGCGGCTGCCGGTTCGGTGGGGCGCAATGCCTACGACGAAGAGCTGGTGGCGCTGGAGCTGCTGCTGTACCTGCAAAAGCACTATGCGCAGAACCTGGAAGACCGCTACAAGCTGGGCTGGGGCGCTGAGAAGATTGCGGCCGCCCACGACGACGAACTGCTGGAAGCCATAGCCCGCAAGCGCGGCGCCGTGATGAGCGGCGGGCGCGTGAATACGCAGAAAGCGGCCGAGCTGGTGATCACCGATTTCCGCACCCACATTCTGGGTCGCATCACGCTGGAAACCCCGGCCGAGTTCGCGCAATGGGTGGCCGCAGGCGAAGCCGCCGAGCAGCAGCGCCAGGCCCTGGCCGAAGCCAAGAAAAAGCAGCGCAAGGCGGCACGGCGCTGACACGGCGGCGGGGGCATTGCCGGCATGGACAATGCCCCCGAAGCTTGTCACCATGAGTGAGTGCTGACGCTATCATGCGCCAACCATCACCTTCATGACGGGCTTTCATGCAAGCGCTGCAGCGTTCGCTTTCTCCGCAGGATGAGACCTTCAGTCGCAGTCTGGTGCGATTGGGGGGCATCTTTGTGGCGCTGCAATCGGTCGTGCTGGCGGCGGCCTACTGGCTGGAAGGTGCGCCTGACTGGCCGTGGCGCTTGCTGGCCAATGCCATCGCCTGCTCCATCGGCATGGCCGCCTGGGCGCTGGAGCGCAAGGGGCGCTGGATTGGTGCCACCTATGTGCTGGTCTGGGGTCTGTGGGGGGTGATCGTGCTGGCGGCCCTGGCCACAGGAGGGGCACGCAGCCACAACCAGCTGGGTCTTCCCATCATCTTGCTGTTCTGTGGCTGGGTGCTGGGACAGCAGCCAGCGCTGTGGCTGCTGGCGGCTTCGCTGGGCGCGACCATGGCGTTCAAGCTGGCGCAGTTGTGGGGCGTGATGGGGGGGCTGGTCATGACCTGGACCTCCGTGATCTACACCTGCGGCATGCTGGTGCTGACAGTGGTTGCCACCTTGCTGGCGCGTCAGCATTTCATGAGCCGGGCGGCCATTGCGGAAGCGGCGCAGGAACAGCTGCGTGCCAGCGAGCACGAGCTGCGCAAGCTGTCCCTGGCGGTGGAGCAATGCCCGGCCAGCATTGTGATCACCGATATGCAAACGCATGTGGTGTACGCCAACCAGGCGTTCCTGCAGCGTTCCGGCTATGCGTTGCCGGAGGTGCTGGGACGCCCCACGCGTGAAGTGTCCATCACGGGCATGGATGACGCACAGCGCCAGGAGGTGCAGGAGCTGCTAGCCAAGGGGCAGACATGGCAGGGGGATTTGCGCAACCGCCGCAAGGATGGCCGGCTGGTGGTGGAGGATGTGCGCGTGGCGCCATTGCACGATGAGTTCGGTGTGCCGACCCATTATGTGGAACTCAAACAGGACATCACCGACCGCATCAAGGCCGAGGCCACCATCCACCAGCTGTCGCACTACGACCGCATCACCGGTCTGCCCAACCGCTTTGCCTTTCTCAAGCGGCTGATGGAGCTCAAGGAGCAGAGCAAGGGCCTTCGCTGCGAGATCAGCCCCTGCCCGCGCCACGGTCTGCTGGTGCTGGACGTGGACCGTTTCACCAACTTCAACGATGTGCATGGATCGGTGCAAGGGGACCAGTTGCTGCGCGCCGTGGCCGTCTGTCTCAGCGGGCTCGTGCCCTCGAGCGGGCTGCTGGTGCGCAATTCGGGCGATGAGTTTGCCATCGTGCTGGAGAATCTGGCCGTCGATGTCAGCAATGCGGAACTGCTGACCAAGGCTTTCGCGCAGCGGCTGCTGGAGGCGCTGTCGGCCGACCCGCTGTGGCTGGACGGCGTGCACGATGGCGTGCGTGTGACCTGCTGCATCGGCATGTGCGTCTTTCCGGAGCTGGCCAACGATTCCGAGATTGAAGCCCTGCGCCGTGCCAACACCGCGCTGCATGAGGCCAAGAGCCGCGGGCCGGGGCATGCGGTGATCTTCCAGGAGGTGATGGCCGAGAACGCCAGCCGCCGTTACCGCATCGAAAAAGGCCTGCGCCGTGCCGTCGGCGAGGGCGAGCTGCGCCTGTTCCTGCAAGGCCAGTACAACGCGGAAGGGGTGGCGATGGGGGTCGAGGCGCTGGTGCGCTGGGAGAACCCGGAGCGGGGCCTGCTCAGCCCGGGGGCCTTCATCCCCGTGGCCGAAGAGTCCGACCTGATCGTGTTGCTGGGGGACTGGATGCTGGAGCAGACCTGCCGCCTGCTGGTGCGGCCGGAGCTGGTCGAGCGGCGGCTGCAGCTGTCGGTGAATGTCAGTGCCCGGCAGTTTCTGCAGACCGATTTCGTGGCCAAGCTGCAGGCGCTGCTGGCGTTCACGGAGGCCGATCCTTCCCGGCTGACGCTGGAGGTGACGGAAGGTCTGGTGCTGGGGGATTTTGATGAGGCTGCGCACCGGATGCTGCAGTTGCGCGAAATGGGCATCCAGTTTGCGCTGGATGATTTTGGCACCGGATATTCGTCCATGGCCTATCTGAAGCGCCTGCCGATCCAGGAGCTCAAGATCGACCAGAGCTTTGTGCGGGACATGAACAAGAGTCAGCAGACCGAAGCGCTGGTGGAGGCCATTTTGTGGGTGGCCCACCGCTTTGGCCTGCGGGTGGTGGCTGAAGGGGTGGAGACCCCGGCCCAGGCCGCACTGCTGCATGCCTGGGAGCCGAAGATCCTGTGCCAGGGCTTTCTGTACGACCAGCCCATCCCCTGGCAGGCCTGGGTAGCGCGCTATGTGCAGCAGCTGCAGCCGCCGGTCACCGATACCGGCACGGAGGCCTGATCGCCCCGGTCCTGCGGCAAGGCCTGGCCTGCCGCAGGCACGCAGGCACGCAGGCAGAGGGTGGCAGGCCGTTGGCAGTGGCTCCGCCGCCCTCGGGTGGCTTACTGGGCCTGGATGCCGGCTTCGCTGATCACCTTGGCATTGGCCACATAGTCCTGCCGCACCAGGGTGGCAAAGGCCTGCTGGCTCATGGGGTAGGCCATGTTGTCCAGCTTACGCAGGCGCTCCTGCATTTCGGCAGATTGCAGCAGGCGGTTCACTTCGGCGTGGAAGCGCTGCTGAATGTCTGCGGGGGTGCTGGCCGGGGCATAGAAGCCAAAGGTGGAAGTCAGGTTGGCGGCGGTGAAACCCAGCTCGCCCAAGGTGGGGATCTGCGCCAGCGCCGGCATGCGGCGCGGACCCGTCACGGCCAGCACGCGCAGCTTGCCTTCGGCAATCAGGGCGTTGATGGGGGCGTAGGGGTTGGCCAGCAGCAGGTCGAACTGGGCACCGGCGGCATCGGTGATCAGCTGGGAGCCGCCCTTGTAGGGCACATGCACCAGGTTGGCGCCGGATTTGCGGCGCAGCTGCTCCACCATGATGTGGGCCAGCGTGCCGTAGCCGGATGTGGCCACGCTCACGCCCTTGGGGTGGTGTTTGGCGGCGTCCAGCACGGCCGCAAAGTCATTGCCCTTGAAGGCCGTGGTGGCCAGCACATAGACCGGGGCGTACATGACCGAGGCCACGGGCGCGATGTCGCGCAGCGGGTCATAGCCCACTTTCATGATGTGCGGGTTCAGCGTCAGCGGGCTGATGGCGCCGAAGGCAAAGGTGTAGCCGTCGCCGGCGCTGCGGGCCATTTCGGCGATGCCGATGGTGCCGCCCGCGCCGCCGCGGTTTTCAACAACGAAGGACTGGCCCAGCGTGGCCGCCATGCGCTCGCCGAACTGGCGGGCGATCACGTCGTTCACACCGCCGGCCGGGTAGGGCACGATCACGCGCACCGGGTGGCGGGGCCAGCCGGACTGCGCAGCCCAGGCCGGCAGCCCGCTGCCGACGGCCATGCCGCCCAGGGCGGCTGCCAGCAGCTTGCGCCGCGAGGGGCCGGCCCGTTCAGTCGCGGGGCTGGGTGAACCAGCGGCGAGCGAGTCGGTCCCAGAAACGGGCGCCGAGTTCGATGTTGTCGTCGTTGAAGTCATAGCCTGGATTGTGCAGCCCCACGCCGGGCAGGCCACCCTTGCCGTTGCCGATCCAACCATAGGCACCAGGGATTTCTTCCAGCATGAAGCCGAAATCCTCGGCCGTCATGGCGGGAGCGATGTCGGGGAAGGCGTTGGCGTTGCCCACCATCTCCTGCATCACCTCACCCATAAAGCGGGCTTCGCGCTCGCTGTTGGTGGTGTTGGGGTAGCCGGGCTTGTGGATGTAGGTGGCTTCACACAGATGGGCTTCGGCCACATGTTGGGAGATGCGCTTGAGGCCCTCGGTCATGTAGTCCTGCGTCTCTTTGCTCAGCGTACGCACCGTGCCGTAGATGCAGCATTCATCCGGGATGATGTTCTCGACCGTGCCGCCGTCGATCTTGCCGATGGTCAGCACTGCGCTGTCGATGGGGTCCACGCCGCGCGACACCAGGGTCTGCAGCTGGCCGACGATGGTGCAGGCGACAGGGATCGGGTCCAGCGTCTTGTGCGGCATGGCGGCGTGGCCGCCCTTGCCCTTGACGCGGATCTCGAAACGCATGGTGGACGCCATGATGGGGCCCACACGCACGGCCATCTGACCCTGGGGGAGCGACGGCCAGTTGTGCAATGCAAACACGGCATCGCAGGGGAAGAGGGTGAACAGGCCATCGTCCATCATGGCCTTGGCGCCCGCGCCACCTTCTTCGCCGGGCTGGAAGATCAGGTGCACGGTACCGTCAAAGTCGGGGTTCTGTGCCAGCAGCGTGGCGGCGCCCAGCAGCATGGTGGTGTGGCCGTCGTGGCCGCAGGCGTGCATCTTGCCGGGGATGCAGCTGGCATAGGGTGCACCGGTGGTTTCGGCCACGGGCAGGGCATCCATGTCGGCACGGATGCCCACCTGGCGGCCGGGGTTCTCTTTGCTGCGGCCCTTGCCGTAGATGCTGGTCACCACGCCGGTCTGGCCCAGGCCGCGGTGCACGGTCAGACCCAGGGCGCTCAGGTAGGCAGCCACTTTGTCGGCCGTGCGGTGTTCTTCGTATTTCAGTTCCGGGTTGGCGTGCAGGTCACGTCGGAAGCTGACCAGTTGGCCCAGGTAGGGGGTGATGTCGGATGCGGTTGTCATCTTGCTATCGGTACCGGCGCGCGGCAGGCGCCCGGCACGGGGGGAAGAGGTGTTGTCCACATTATCGTCAAAAGGAATATATGGGCATAGGGGAAACCGCATTCCGGGGTCGCAGGTAGTGCCGCTGTGAATGCATATGAAAGATGAGTGTAAATAGCTATTTGATTGGATCTGTAGCTCCTGAATTGATAGTGTTTTGGCGATGGAATGAATAAGTTCAGTCGCAAGTTGCATATCCGGAGCCGGGTGCTGGGGCGCAGTAGAGGGATGTTTTTAATTCTGAATTGGAATATTTTGTGGCGGGGTAACCGGTGGCGCCATGGCGCAGTCCTGCCGCAGTCACGCCACGGCGTGCATTCCTCTTGGGGAGGTGCTGGCTCGGCTGCCGCGCGCGCGCTGCTCCGGTAGTCCCGTGCCTGCCGCGGTGCGGTGGCGATCCGCGGTGGGCAGGCACTGGCTGACGTTGGCACCGCCAGCCTGCCATGGCGTGCGGGGCTGTGGACGTGGACGGCATGCCCACGGCCGGCCGACGGCATGCGCGGAACGACGGCCTGCGGGAGTTCAGTCCGGCGGGTACTGCATCGCTGCCCAGCGTGTGCGGGCATGGGGGCTGCAGCCTGGCTGTCCCAGTGCTGCCAGGGGTGGTGTAACGGCGCAACGCACGGGCGTGGGCAGAGCAGCGACAATCGGTGGCAATGAGCCGAACCATCCTCCCCCTGCAACTGCTGGTGGGGCCGTCGCACGACGACCCGCGCCCCCTGATCCTCTACCACGGCCGCCGCTGCCCGGACGGCTTTGGCGCCTCGCTGGCCGCCTGGCTGTACTACGGCGACAGCGCCGAGTACCGGGGCCTGGACCATGGCGAGATCCAGACCGCCGATGACCTGGGCGATCTGGATGGTCGCGCGGTCTACGTGCTGGACTTTGCCTTCGAGCCCGAGCTGC
Source organism: Comamonas sp. 17RB (assembly GCF_030056555.1). NCBI lineage: Bacteria > Pseudomonadati > Pseudomonadota > Betaproteobacteria > Burkholderiales > Comamonadaceae > Comamonas > Comamonas sp. 17RB. The sequence goes on from NZ_JASHHY010000006.1 coordinate 292,193, forward strand.
TGGCTGCCATCGAAGCGCGCGTGTCCAAGCTGGTGGTGCTGGACCACCACAAGAGCGCGGCCGAGAAGCTGACGGGCTACCAGTGCCGCTGCGGTGTGGTGCACTTCGACATGAACAAGTCCGGTGCGCGCCTGGCCTGGGAGTTCTTTCACCCCGACAAGCCGGTGCCCGGCCTGATCCGCTATGTGGAAGACCGCGATATCTGGAAGTGGGAGTTTCCGGAAAGCCCGGCCTTCCTGGCTGCGCTGGAAATGGAGCCGCGCTCCATTGCACGCTGGGCCGAGATTGCCGCCTTCACCCCCGAAGAGGAAGTCGTCTTCATGGCCCGCGGCGGCGCCATGGACGAGAAGTACCAGAAGCTCTGTGCCGACATTGCCGACAGTGCCCAGCCCCTGGTCTTCAACGGCCAGCAGGGCCTGATGGTCAACTGCAACGGCATGTTCCACAGCCAGGTGGGAGATCTGCTGTCCCGCCAAAGCGGCAGCTTTGCCTTCATGTGGCATGCCAGCACCAAGGGCGTCAAAGTGGGCCTGCGTTCGCGCTCCGAGTTCAACTGCATTCCCCTGGCAGAAGCCATGGGTGGCGGTGGCCATGCACAGGCCTGCGGCTTCAAGATGGGCAACGAGCGGCTGGTGGAACTGCTGTCCGGGACCTTCCAAAGCGATGCCGAAGCCGACTACCCCTTTGTCAAGGCACCGCTGATGGAGTTTGACGAGGACGGCAAGTGGATCCGTCCGCCCAAGGCGGATTGAGCGCACTGTCTGCCGCACCGTACCTTGCCTGCCAAGGTGCACCGCTCCAACGCCGCTTTTGCGGCGTTTTTTGATGGGGCTGCCGCATCCCGTGCCCGGTGTGCGGGTTGCCAGTGGGCGGTACTGCCGTTCGCCATCTGTGGATGGGGCCTTGCCCGGGAGAGGTCCGTGGCGTGCACGCAGAGCCTTTCGCACTGCATTCAGGTGGGCACCGGGTAAACTACAGGCCGCTTTCTCAACAAATGAACATAGATTCACTTTATTCGTGAATCCATATTCATTTCTTTATGGTCTACCGCCACACCCCTGCCGTCGAAGCCCGCTTGCACGACAACCGCAGCCGCATCCTGGCGGCCGCCCGCGCCCTGGTCAGTGAAGGCGGCTGGGCCGAGGCCCAAGTGGCCAGCGTGGCCGCCACGGCGGGTCTGGCCACCGGGACGGTGTACCGCTATTTCGCCTCCAAGGCCGAGCTGTTTGCCGAGGTGCTGTCTGCCGTCTCGCAGCGCGAGGCGGACGTGCTCGAAGGCATTGCGGCCACCGGCGGCGATGCCCACAGCCGGTTGCATGCCGCCGTGGCGGTGTTTGTGCGCCGTGCCATGCGTAACCCGCGCCTGGCCTATGCGCTGATTGCCGAGCCCTGTGACAAGGCCATCGACGAAGTGCGCCTGCAGTACCGCGCCGCCATCAGCGCCGTCATCAGCGGGCTGATCGCCCAGGGCCAGGCCAGTGGCCAGATGCGTGCCGACATGCTGGCGGACACGGCGGCCTGCTTCATTGTTGGCGGTTTCATGGAAGGGTTGATCGGCCCGCTTTCGCCGCTGAAGCAGCCCCTGCATTCCCACCCCGACCCCCAGGCCTGCCAGCGCGATGTGGAGGCGCTGGCCGAACAGATGGCCCACCTGGCCTGTGCCAGTGTGGGCAGCCCAGCGATCCCCCGCGCCTAGCCGTCGGCCGTGTGGATGCGGCGGCCGGGATGTTGTGTTGTCTTCCCCCTCAAACCCAGGAGTGCCCATGCTGACCCGAACCCATCTGTCTCCCTCCAGCGGCTTTGCCCCCACGCACGAGGTGCGCAACCAGGCCCAGCCGGCCAGCGGCTTCAACGCCTTCACCGGGGACGCCGTGCTCAGCGCCGCCATTGCGCGCGATGCACCCTGGGCCGCTGCACGCTGCGCCGCGCTGGGTGCGGTCGCGGGGGATGAGGCCGTGCAGGAGCTGGCCCGTCTGGCCAACCGCCACCTGCCCGAGCTGCAGACCCACGACCGGTTTGGCAACCGGGTGGACTGGGTGGAATTCCATCCCGCCTGGCACCAGCTGATGGCACTGGCCTGGCAGCACGAGGTGCCCAACCTCAGCTGGCGCACCAATGAATCCAACGGCCACCTGGCGCGTGCCGTGCTGTCCTATCTGTGGAACCAGGTGGAGCAGGGCACCGCCTGCCCCACGGGCATGGCCTATGCTTGTCTGCCGGGCTTTGAGGCCGAACCGGCCCTGGCCATCTGGGCCGAAAAGGCGCGCGGCACCAGCTATGAATTCAGCCGTCGCGAAGTGGCCGACAAGCCCAGCGTGGTGATTGGCTATGCCATGACCGAAAAGCAGGGCGGATCGGACCTGCGGGAGACGCAGACCACGGCCACCTTTGCCGGCACGCACGACTACCATGGCGCCGCCGCGCACTGGTACCAGCTGACGGGGCACAAATGGTTTTGCTCGGTGCCGCAGTCGGATGGCTTCTTCACCCTGGCCAAGGTGGATGGCGGTGTCACCTGCTTCTTTCTGCCGCGCACCCTGCCGGACGGCAGCCACAACCGTTTTGCGGTGCAGCGCCTCAAGGACAAGGCGGGCAACCGCTCCAACGCCTCCAGCGAGGTCGAATACCAGGGCACGCTGGCCATCCGCGTGGGGGAAGAGGGACATGGCATCCGCGAAATCCTCTCGCACGCCCACCTGACGCGGCTGGACTTTGCCGTGGGCTCGGCCGGCCTGATGCGCCAGAGCCTGACGTTGGCGCTGCGCCACACCGGCACACGCAACGCCTTCGGCAGCCGCATTGCCGAGCGGCCGATGATGGTGCAGGTGCTGGCCGATATGGCGGTGGAGGTGGAGGCCGCCACGCTGATGGCCCTGCGCGTGGCCCGCGCCACCGACGGGATGCAGACCAGCGAACACGAGCGCCTGCTGGCCCGGGTGGCCACGCCGGCCGCCAAATTCTTCAACTGCTCACGTGCGCCATCGATCGCCTATGAAGCGTTGCAATGCCACGGCGGCAACGGTTTCATCGAAGAAAACCCCATGGCCCGCCTGTACCGCGAGGCGCCGCTGAACAGCGTCTGGGAAGGCACGGCCAACATGATGTGCATGGACGTGCGCCGTGCCCTGCAGCGCGATGCCGGCTGTGTGGATGCGCTGTTCGCCGAGCTGGCGCCCCTGGCCGGCCAGCATGCACGGTTTGATGCGCTGGTGGCCCAGACCCACCGGCTGGTGCGCGACGGTCTGGAAGACGAGTACCTGGCCCGCCCCATGACCGAGGCCATTGCCCGTGTGCTGCAGGGCGCCGAGCTGCTGCGCCACAGCCCGGCCGAGGTCGGTGATGCCTTTCTGGCGACGCGCAGCGGCGCCATCGGCAGTGGCTGGGGGGTGCACTACGGGACCTGGCAGAACGCGGGCAGCCAGCCGGCGGCCCGGCGCATTGTGCAGCGCGCCGCTGTGCAGTAGGCCGCGCCACCAACGACATCGTCTCGGAGCGCGTTGCTTTTGGAGGGGGGCGGTCTATAGCGCCATGCCGCAGCTGGGAGGCAGCGGGTTCGGTCCGCTCTGCCAGCCCGGCAAGGCCATCAGGCGCTGCCACTGCTGCACCTCGGGCACATGGCCCAGCTGGCGCCAGTCGGCGCAAAAGCGCATGCGCTCGCCGGTCGCGGGGTGGGGCAGCTCCAGTGCGTGACCGTGCAGCCACAGGCGCTGCAGACCGATGCGCTCGGCCCACCAGCGGTTCAGCGGGCCCTTGCCGTGCGTGGCATCGCCCAGAATGGGGTGGGCCGTGTGTTTCAGGTGGCGGCGGATCTGGTGGCGGCGACCGGTGCGGGGAAAGGCTTCCACCAGCGAAAAACGGGTGCTGGCGTGGCGCGGGTCATAGGACTCGGGCCAGTCCAGCCGCGCCAGGCCGCGCAGCAGCGTCTGCGCCGGCTGGGCGGGAGCGTCGGGTGGGGCATCGTCGGGGTGCAGCGCATGGTCCACATCGATGTGGCCCGGGACCCAGCCGCGTGCCAGTGCCAGATAGTGCTTGTGGGCGCGGTGTTCGGCAAACGCCGCCGTCAGCTTCTGCGTGGCTTCCTTGTGTAGGCCAAACACCAGCACGCCACAGGTGCCCTGGTCCAGCCGGTGCACGGGCCAGACATGGCGGCCAATCTGGTCGCGCAGGTGCTGCAGCACAAAGCGTGTCTCATGGCGCGCCAGCGCGGTGCGGTGCACCAGCCAGCCTGCGGGTTTGTAGACCACCACCATGTCGTCATCCTGGTGGAGGAGGTGCAGCAATTCGGGACCGGCCGCCGCATGCGGTGGCTGGTCATTCAGCGGCAGGTCGGTGGGCAACAGGGGCAGGACATCGGGCACAGGCATGGCGGCAGAACGCGAACGGGCAGGCCCCAGGCCTGCACAGCCCCGCAGTGTAGGCGCTGGACTGCCACCGCATGGCGGCAGGGGCTGCTGTGCCAGCGGCGGCCACCGGAGAGGGGCCGCAGGCCGCTCAGATGCCCAGCTTGAGCGTGCCCTTCATGATGCTGTTGTGGCCGGGGAAGGAGCAGAAGTAGGTGTAGTCGGTGCCGGCTTTGAGCTTGGCTACCGGAATGTCCACCTGGGTGCTTTCACCGCCGCCGATCAGCTTGCTGTGGGCGATGACGCGCGTGTCCTGTGGCTTCACGTAGTCATTGGCCACGCCGGCGCCAATCCCGTCGGTGGCGACGGCTGCCACATCGCCCGGCACGGTCAGCACGAGGTTGTGGCCCATGGCCGTCTTGGGCAGCTTGCCCACGTGCTTGAGCGTGACCGAGAAGGTCTTGCAGGCGGCGGGCACGGACAGCGTCTTGACGTTGAACTGCATGGCGTCGTTGCTTTCCACTGTGGCGCTGCAGTCGGCTGCCAGCGCGGGCGCAGCGACAAAGGCCGTGGTGCAGGATGCAATGGCGCACAGGGTGCGAAGAAGGGTCTTCATGGTGTAAGCGGATATGGGGCCTGGCGGCGTACCGCCGTGGCCGGAACAGAGGGCGGGCGGAGGGGGGCTCCACCCGGATCGGGAGCAGCCACCGCAAAGAATGGCTGCAGGGGCGGCTTACCTGGTGACCGACTTGGCGCCGCGCACGGCCACCACTTCGATTTCCACCAGGTAGGCGGGGTTGGCCAGGGCCGCAATCTCGAATGCCGAGCGCGATGGCAGATGGGGTTGTTCGGCGGTGCCGAAGAACTGGGTGTAGCCCTTCATGAAGCCGGCAAAGTCCATCTTGTTGCCCTTGGCCGGATCCTTGACCAGGAAGACCTGCATCTTGATCACATCGGACATGGTCAAGCCCATGGACTTGAGCTGGGCGTCAATGCTCTTGAGCACGTTGACGGTCTGGCCTTCGGTGTCACCGCCGTAGGCTGCCGGGTCGTTGGCGGCCTTGCTCTTGTCCTGCATGGCTGGCACCTTGCCCGACAGGTAGATCGTGCTGGCGCCGGGCGGCACTTCCACCGCGTTGGAGATGGGGAAGCTGGAGTTGGGGATCTTGTAGCGGATCAGCTCAGGACTCTGGCTGGCATTGGTGGCACAGCCGGCCAGCAGGGCTGCGGCGCCCAGGGTGGAGATGAACAGGGTGGTGCGCAAAGACATGCAAATACCTCAATCGATAGGGTCGGTGCCGAAGAGCGGCCCGGGAGTGGGGAAAGAAGCAGGGCTGCAGCGCAGTGCGGCCCTGCCGGGGGAGCGGTTTACTTGCGGAAGAGCTTCACGTCATCGGCCTTGACCGCATCGGTGAACTGGTTGCCGAAATGCGTGCGCACGTAGTTCACCACCTCTGCCACCTGCTCGTCGTTCAGGCGGGCGGCAAAGCTGGGCATGCCGTGCAGGCCGTTCATCACCACGCCGACGGGGTAGGCGCCGGCCGCCAGCTTGGTGTTGCCGGCCAGGGCTGGGTAAAAGCCTGCGCCCTTGCTGCCCTGGCCCTGGGGCATGTGGCAGCCCTGGCAGATGGCCTGGTAGATCTTGTCGCCACCGCGCTGGGTGTTGATCTGGCGGCTGTCGGAGAACCCGGCCTGCAGCGCCGCCACCTCGGCTGCGGGGATGGCCATCACTTCGGTGGCCGTGCCGGTGGCAGGGGCCGCCAGTGCAGGCAGACTGCACAGGCTGGCCAGCAGCAGGGCGGCGGCGCTGAGACCACGGGAAGAATGCGTGTTGCTCATGGTGTTCAATTCCTTGTCGTGGGGGCCGCTCACAGGGCGGCAGCCTTGGCGTGCAGGCGCTGCACGGCGTTCAGCGACGACAGCACGGCACCTTCCTGCCAGGCAGGGATGAAGGAGATGTGTTCGCCCGCCAGCACCAGGCGGTTGTCGATCTGCGCCATGTTGTCGTAGTGCTGTTCGCGCAAGGTGTCGTTCCAGGCGCCAAAGCAGCCCTGTATCCAGCCCATGCGGTGCCAGGCCACGGAGACGCCGTTGCGGAATTCCTGCTTGTACTGGGGGTGGATCTGGCTGCCGTATTCCACGGCCAGGCGGATGCGTTCCTTGGGTGTCAGCGACGAGAAGCGGTAGGCATTGGTGTTCTCGAAGGCGTAGGCGCCCAGCAGCACGGCGGGGCCGGCGCTCATGTAGTCGTTGGAGGGGTAGGAGATCTGCTGGATGGGCAGGTCGGTGTTGGTGATGCCGCCGTAGATGCGTTCATCCTCCTCCCAGAAGCGGCGCTTGAATTCCAGGCCGATCTTCATGGAGCTGCCGTAGGGCAGGGCCTCGATGCCGGCGCGCATCTTGTCCCCGACCTGGATGTCCATCTGGGCGAGGATGGAAGCCGGAATCGTGCACACGCACCAGTCGGCCTGGACCTGCTGCGGCGCACCGTTGCGGGTGTAGCTGACGGTGACGGACTTGTCGTTCTGCGCAATCTGGGTAACGCGGGCGTTGTACTGGATGGCCTGGCCCAGGTCCTTGGCCAGCGCCTTGGGCAGCATGTCCATGCCGCCATGGGGCTGGAAAATGGTGCTGTGGAATTCGGTGAGGTTGCCGGCGCCGATCTGCGACCACAGGTTCGACTGCAGCACGTCGTGCAGGGCGATGGGCTGGGAGGCCTTGGCGCGGTCCATCAGGCCGCCGCCCGGGTCGATGTCATAGCCGCGGTATTCGCTGGTGTGCAGGCTGGCGGCGTAGCGGTATTCCTTGTCCAGCGCGCCGTAGCTCTTCAGCGCGGCCAGCAGCTTTTCGGCGTCTTCCTTGCGGATCGCGGCATCCAGGGCGCCCTGGTTGGTGGCCTTGGCCAGCAGCTCCGACACATGGCCGCGGAAGTCGGTGGAGACATGGCGGAAGCGCTGGGGCTTGCCGCCAAACGCCTTGCTGCTGTGCACATAGGCGTTGTGGTTGACCTGGTTGAACACGTCCAGCTGGATGCCGTAGCGGCGGTACAGGTCCATCATGGCATGGTGGTTGTGGGGAACACGCCAGGGGCCGGGATTCAGGTAGTTGCCCTTGGCAAACCCCACGGTCTGCGTGGTGCCGTCCAGCTCGGTGAAGCTGTCGCCACCGCGCAGCGTCCAGGCGCGGCCACCCGCGCGGTTCTGGTACTCCAGCACGGTGACCTTGTAGCCGGCGTTGCGCAGTTCCACGGCGGCCACCATGCCGGCCAGACCGGCACCCAGCACGACCACGGAGGCCCCGGGCTTGGCCTTGCCCAGCTGGATGGGGCCGGTGTAGCTGGATTCGGCCGCATGGCCCAGGGAAGTCATGGCCTGGTACATCACCGAGCCACCGGCCACCTGGCCAATCATCGAGAGCAGTTTCCGTCTGGTAAGTGGAGTTTTTTGTTCTGGCATAGGTCAGCTTGCTTTCTGTTGACGGCCGCGCGGGAAGTACGCAGACCGCCTTGGCTAGTGCAACTCGTATGCCAGCTTGGATAGATCCAGAAAGCGCATGCAGCTATTAAATTTGCACCGCTATGGTTGTGGTGCGCACCAATGCCGTGATGCAAAAAGCTACTTTGGTGCAGCTTTGTGAGCGAGTGTATGAACTCGTTAATTGATGTGTTTGGGGTCGGGCCGTGCCGCGTTGCGCTGCCTGCGCGGGGCGCAAAAAAGCCCGCTTGGAAGCGGGCTGGTGGTGGGATGCGGCTACGATCCCAGGACCTGCAGCGAGCGCTGCAGGCAGCGGTGATTCATGGAGAGGGGTGGCTGCTGGAGCGGGCCGCGTCTTCCAGCCGGTCCACACTGCGCAAGGGCTCGAACACCCGCATCCAGGTGCCCACCACCCCCAGCGTGCACAGGCTGCCGGCAATGGCCGCCGGCACGGCACCAATGGCCGATGCCATGGCGCCGGCACGGAACTCGCCCAGCTCGTTGCTGGAGCTGATGAACAGCATGTTCACCGCATTCACCCGGCCGCGCATGGCGTCGGGCGTGGAGAACTGCACCAGGGCCGAGCGGATGTAGACGCTGACCATGTCTGCCGCCCCGGCCACCGCCAGGCAGGCCAGCGACAGCCAGAACCAGTGCGACAGCGAGAAGATCAGGTTGGCCATGCCGAACACGGCCACTGCGGCAAACATCACCTTGCCCACATGGCGCTGGATGGGGCGGGTGCTCAGCCACAGGCCCATGGCCACCTCGCCCACGGCCATCGATGAGCGCAGCATGCCCAGCCCTTCGGGACCGGTGTGCAGCACTTCCTTGGCATATACCGGCAGCAGCGCCACCACGCCGCCCAGCAGCACTGCAAACAGGTCCAGCGAGATGGTGCCCAGCACGATGGGGCGGCTGCGGATGAAGCGGATGCCTTCTGCGGCGCGCTGCCACATCGTGCCTTCCAGCGGCTGGCGTGGTGCGGCATAGCGCACGGGCACCACGGCCAGCAGCAGCACGCCCAGCACCAGGGCGATGGCGCACACGGCATAGGTCAGCTCGCCGCCACCCAGGCCATACAGCAGGCCGCCCAGCATGGGGGCGGCAATGGCCGAGGTGCGCATCAGCATGCTGTTGGTCGCCAGGGCCTGGGCCAGGTGTTCGCGCGGCACGATCTGGGGCAGCAGGCTTTGCATGGCCGGGCTGGTGAAGGCGCGGCTGCAGCCAAATAGCACCAGCACGGCGTAGATGCCGCCCACCCCGTGCTCGCCCAGCGTGGTCAGCCACAGCAGCAGACCGGCGCACAAGGCTGCCACGCTCCAGCTGACGGCCAGGATGCGCTTTCGGCTCATGCGGTCGCTCAGATCCCCGGCCGGCACCAGCAGCAGCAGCATGGGCAGGAACTGCGCCAGGCCCACCAGGGCCAGCGACAGCGGGTCGCGGGTGATGTCATAGACCTGCCAGGCCACGACGATGGCCTGCATCTGCTGGGCAAAGAAGCCCAGCATGCGGGCGGCGAGAAAAGGAACAAAGCCCGGCTGGCGCAGCGCGCTGCCGTGCACCGGTGTGGGAGCGGTAGAAGACAAGGGGAGACCCGTCGAGGAAGGCAGAAGCGCTGCATTCTGGCGCATCTGCCGACTCCATGCCGCCACCTGCGCGTCATGCCACGTTCCTGCCATGGCCGACAATGCGCGGCTTGCAAGGGGGATAGGCATGGTCAAGGGTGTGCTGGCATCGGTGCTGGCTTCGGTGATGTTCGGGCTGCTGTATGCCATGGCGCCCTGGCTGGCTCCGCTGGATGGCGAGCAGATCTTTGGCTGGCGCGTGGTGGTCACCTTGCCGTTCACCACGGCATTGCTGTGGCTGCTGCAGGAGCAGGGTCAGTTGCAGGCGATGGCCGCGCGGGTGCGCGCCCAGCCATCGTTGGTGCTGGGGTTGCTGGCCAGCGCGGCGCTGCTGGGAGTGCAGCTGTGGCTTTTCATGTGGGCACCATTGCACGGCAAGGCCCTGCCGGTGTCGCTGGGCTATTTTCTGCTGCCGCTGACCCTGGTGCTGGCAGGGCGCTTGCTGTTTCATGAACGCCTGACCCGTCCGCAGCTGCTGGCTGCGGTGCTGGCCAGTCTGGGCGTGGCGTGGGAGCTGTGGCGTGCGGGAGGGCTGACGCTGGAAACGGCGATCGTCTGCCTGGGCTACCCAATCTATTTTGCGCTGCGCCGCAAGCTGGGTACAGACCACCTGGGCGGGCATTGGCTGGACATGGCGCTGCTGGTGCCGGCCGCGCTGTGGTTCATGGCCCGTGCGCCATCGGGCCTGCTGGTGTGGCAGTCTGCATCGCATCTGCAGGCCATGCTGCCGCTGCTGGGGGTGGTCAGTGCCGCCGGACTGGCGCTGTACATGCTGGCCAGCCGCTGGCTGCCCATGGGCTTGTTCGGTTTGCTGTCCTATGTGGAGCCGGTGCTGCTGGCCCTGGTGGCGCTGTTGCTGGGTGAGCAGCTGGCTCCCGGACAGCAGCCGCTGTATATCGCCATCTTTGCGGCGGTGGCGGTGCTGGTGGTGGAAGCGGTGGTGCAGCTGCGGCAGGAGCGCCGCCGGAAAGCGGTGTAGACACGGCTGTCCTTGCGCGCCGGCTCGAAGGAGCGGCCTGCCGGGTCGGCGGCATTGCGTGCCGGATGTGATGAAAAAACGGGCAGTGGCGCCAAAGCCATGCTGGGCGTGGCCTGGGCCGGTTTACAGGCCAGTTATCCACAAGGGCGCCCACACGCAGTGGGCATAAGTCCGGGCAGCACCTTGGAGGGGCGAGCGCTGTGGGCGGGTGCGTTCTGCCTCCGTGATTTTTCTGGACCGGTGCACTTGGTGCCTGGCGGCTGTCCCACCAGCATAGGCATCCGCAGTCGCTGGCGGTGAAACACCATGGATCGGTACCGGAAACCGTTCGGCGGGAATGTAGGAAAGTGAGGGCGATCTGGCGCTGGCAGTCTGACTTCCAGATCATGCTGACTATTCCTACATGTCCATGGGGTGGGCTATTGAACAATCAATTCCATAGCAAAGGCGTTTTCGACATACCGCGCTCAACCGATACAACGACAGAGGCAGACCATCATGACAATGCAATACATCGGCGCACTCCTGGGTCGTGAAGCCGTCATCGACTTCCCTGAAAGCACTGCCGAAGTCCGTTACACCGTGCGGGGGGATCTGCACTGGAGGGTGCGCGACAAGAACGGCAACATCACGCAAGGGCATGAACGCCTGAGCTATCTGCAACTGTCCGATACGCTGCACTTCCTGAACTGGATCGAAAAGACCGGCTTCACCGTGAGCCAGCTCATCGATACCGAAAACGGTACGGTCAAGGCATTCTGGTCCTATGCCGATGACCAGAGCGAGCGTGGCCACCGCGCTTCCATGTTTGTGGACGGCAAGTTCCGTTTCAACTGATAGCGGGTTGCCCCGCTGGTGGGCGGGGCCGGGAGCTGAATTCCCGCAGGCCAGGCGAATGCACGCTGCGTTCTTCGCCGCCAGGGGAGCAGACAGGAGAGAGGGAAATTGAAATCGGGGTTATGGCTGCCTACCGTGCAGCCGTTTTTTTGTCTGCGTCTTGCCTGTGTTGTGTCTGGGTTTTGTTTGCGAGCGGTCTGCAACTCCGCTGCCCACGTGCAGCAGTGATGTCCCGTCACCGGGCCTGTGACCCTGGTGCAAACCCTTGATGAACCCCGGCAAAACACTGCGCCCAAAGAAAAAAGCCATGCAGGGGCACTGCATGGCTTTGGAGAGGGCTGCGATGGCGACGCAGGCCGCTGGATGGTGGCGCGTGCGGGGCGCCGGTCAGCGTGGCTTGACGATTTCCGACTCCACCACCATGTCCAGCACATAGACATAGCGCGAGGCATCGGCCGGAACCTGCTTGCGCTCGTAGCGTTGCACGCGCAGCACGTTGCGCACGCCGGGTTCATGGCGGTAGCCTTCGATCTCGGTATAGAACAGCTGCCAGGGGCCGACTTCGGTCTTCAGGCCGCGGCTGTCGTACTGGACCGAGCGCGCCTTGAGGCACTGCATGGGGGCCACGCCGCTGCAGGCTTCACGTTGCGGTGCCACTTCCAGGAATTCGCGCACGCCTTCGCTGCCGTACAGCGTGGCGGGCGTAGGCTTGCCCTGCAGTTCCCAGCGGCCGCCGTCCTTGAAGGTCAAGGTCAGCGTGGGGGCGGCAGGACCTTCGGCCGTACGCAGCTGCCAGCTGTCGAGCTGGGCCAGGCGCTGTGCCACGCGTTGCTCCAGTTCCATCAGCGGACGGTTGTTGCAGGCGCGCATGGTGGACACCAGCTGTTCCACCAGGATGCGGTTGCCGTCCAGCGTATAGCGGCCGGCCAGCTGGTTGCACAGGTTGTGCACGCTCAACATGCCTTCGCTGGTGAAGTCCAGCTGCACATCCTTGCCTTCCACGCCCGGGCCGCTGGGTTTCCAGCCTGCCTGCTCTGCGCCCTGGGCCGTGCTGGCGCGCTGCAGCAGCCAGTGGTGGCCGCTCAGAATGCGGGCGGCGGAGGGCGTTTGCGATGGAGCAGGACGGGTCTGGGTCACTGGAGAAGCCGAGGAAGATGAAGCCGAGGGCTGGGCGCAACCGGCCAGCAGACCCAGGCACAGGCTTGCGACGGCGACAGGTTGCCATGTGGCGCGCAGCGCATGGGAAGAGGGTGTCAAATGTTTCACAGTGATGGGACAGGGTGAATGGACGGAAGTTCAGTCTCGTAGGCGGATTGGTGCTGCAGCGTCGCAGCAGCCGCCCTTGCTATGTCAGACAATAGCTTGATCTTCGCCCAGTCGTGTATCTGGTTTGTGCGTGTATTCCACGTAAATGGCAAACAAATGTATTGCGGTGGGTGGTGCACATGGAGGGAACCTTGCGTGCCATCGGCCCTCCTGTCCGGGCGCCATCGTGGGCGAGATAAAATGTCCTGCCTGGAGCGTGTGATGGCCTCTCGTGGCCGGACTGCAGCGTGGATCCTTCTGGAAGTCCCGTGCAGCCAACTCACCGCAGGCTTGCATGCATACCGCATGCGGCGCGATATGGAGTGCATGGGGTGCGGATGAGAGCAACTGGGCAAATACAAGGGCTCGCAACCAGAGCGGGATGGGCAATCGCCATGGCGGCAGCCGCCATGCTGGCAGGGTGCGGTGGCAAGTCCACGCTGCAGACCCTGCCGCCGCAGGAAAGCTTCACGTCGGCTGCCACCTTCTCGCGCATGTTCGATGCGCGGGCCGAACAGACCTGTGAAGCCGCGCGGCGCGCCTTGCTGAGCCAGGGCTACATCATCGACACCAGCCGCAAGGACCTGGTGGAAGGAAACAAGAATTTCCAGCCCGAGGCCGAACGCCATCTGCAGATGCACATCCGTGTCGTGTGCGCTGCCGAGTCGGCCGATGGCAAGCTGAGTGTGGGTTTTGTCACTGCCTTGCAGGACACCTATGCCCTGCGCAAGGCCAGCAATTCGGCCAGTGTGGGGGTCAGCGCACTGGGCTCGCTGTCGCTGCCGTTCTCGGCGGGGCATGACTCCATGATCAAGGTCGGCAGTGAAACCATCCAGTCGGAGCGTTTCTACGAAAGCTTTTTCGAGTTGATGCGGCGCTATCTGCTGGTGGACGTGGCAGATGGAACGCCTTCCTCTGTCGAATCGGCCAGTTCGAAAAAACCTTGACACCTGGCGCGCACGCCGTCGTTGTGCGCCACCCTGTCGCAGGCAATGCGGCGGGACAGGTTGAAAAAATCTTTTCGGGTCGGCGCATCCCGCAGATGCCCACCAGCCTGTGACTGCGACTACAGGCACAGGCTCCCCTGACTGGCTGCGGCCGCTTTCGGTGGGAGACCCGCCTTCGTGCGCGCAGGCCGGCGGCGATGGGCCACGGCACCCTCCGTGTCCGTGGTGCCGGTGGAAAAGCAGGGCGCTGTCAGGCAGCCAGGAACAAGGCCGGATCCACCATGGTGCGGTTCAGCATCACGCCCCAGTGCAGGTGCGGGCCCGTCACGCGGCCGGTGGCGCCCACCTGGCAGAAGCGGTCCCCGGTGCGCAGCACATCGCCGACCTTGCAGTCGGTGCGGCTCAGGTGGCAGTACATGCTCAGCAGGCCGGCACCATGGTCCAGCCACACCGTGCCGCCATTGAAGAAGTAGTCACCCACATCTACCACGGTGCCAGGCAGCGGCGCCACAATCGGTGTGCCCGTGGCGGCCGCAATGTCCATGCCGCTGTGGGGATTGCGCGCCTGGCCGTTGAAGATGCGGCGCAGGCCAAAGCTGCTGCTGCGCCGGCCGGGCACGGGCTGCAGCATGCGCAGCGGCCCCAGATCGGGTGACGGGGTGCTGAAACGCTCCATGATGGTCTTCTGGTGGGCGCGTTCGCGCTCGTGGCGGGCCAGATCGTCGGGCGCCAGGTCCACGGTCTTGGGGGAGACCTTCAAGCGCTGCTCGGTGTATTTCTTGTCCTGCACCTGGTAGCGCAGTGTGCGCTCACGTGCACTGTCCTGCACCTGCACCGCATGGGCGCCGGGTTTGGCGGACAGGGGAATGCCCACCACCGCCGTCCACTCGATCATGTCGCCCAGCACGAGCACCGGCACATCGCCGGAGCGGACCTGGGGGCGTTGGGGGGCCGGGCCCAGTGACAGGCGTGCCACGCCGCCGGGGACGCGGCTGTCCTGGGGCCACAGGCCATTGTCAGTGGCAGCCCAGCCGGGAAAAGGGAGTGCGGCCAGCGCACCCATGCCCGCCAGGGCTTGCATGGCACGGCGGCGGGAGGGAAGGTGGGTGAAATGGAGCGGTGCAGCAGACATGCGGTGGGGCAGGACGTAATGTGGGGAGGGATGCGGGGATTGTGAAGCGCGCCCGGCACGGCTGCAGCAATTCCTGGCGCAGCCATGGGGTTGGGCAGGCGGTCGGGGCTGCGGATGGCATGCGCTGGCGAGCGTGGATGGCGCAAGCTGCAGCCACCGTCTGTCAACGGGAATATGGTCTGGAACGTTGAGCTAACACAAGCAGGCCGGCATTTGAACGGCCTGCTGCTTTTTCTGCCGCTTTTGCGCACTCCCTATCCATGTCCTCCAGAAATGCCTGGCTTGACCAGGCCAAAGGGTTCGCCTGCCTGCTGATCGTTTGCCACCATCTGGCCTTCTATGGGCCGATGTCGGACGTGGTCAAGCCGGTGGCGACCCTGTTGATGGACTGGCTGTTCGACTATGCGCGCATGGCGGTGCAGGTCTTCCTGGTGCTGGGCGGCTACCTGGCCGCAGCCGGTCTGGCACCGCAGGGGCTGACGCGCCATGCCCAGCTGCTTCCGTTGCTGGGCAAGCGCTTTGTGCGCCTGGTGCTGCCTTTTGCCGCGGCGCTGGCCGTGACCATTCTGCTCACCGAGCTGGTGCGCAACATGGGGTTCGAGCACGATTCCATGTCGGCCGCCCCCACCTGGGCCCAGCTGCTGGCCCACCTGTTCCTGCTGCATGGCGTGGGGGGCTGGGAGTCCCTGTCCGCAGGCGTCTGGTATGTGGCCATTGACTTCCAGCTCTACGCCGCTGCCGCGTTGTGGATCTGGGCCTGCCACCGCCTGGCACAGGCGCCGTTGGCCGCCAAATCTGCCGCGAAGGGCGGTGCCGCAGCGGCGCCAGTTGCCAGCCGCTGGCCGCTGACCCTGGTGCAGGCCGGCATCGTGGTGCTGGTGGCGGCATCGCTGTGGGACTGGAATCTGGACAGCGGCCTGGACAACTGGGCCATCTATTTCTTTGGTGCCTACGGCCTGGGCATGATGGCCTGGTGGGCTGCACACAGCCCGCGCCCCATGGGCCGCTGGGTCTGGGCAGCGGCCATGCTGGTGCTGGGCGCTGTGGCGCTGTGGATCGAGTGGCGCACCCGCATTGCCCTGGCGCTGACCACGGCCCTGGTGCTGGCGCTGGCCGGAGCGGTGTCCTGGTCTGACCGCCTGCTGCAATGGCGCTGGTCCCCGCTGCAGCAGCTGGGCCAGATGTCGTACTCCGTGTTCCTGATCCACTTCAGCATCTGCCTGCTGGTGAATGCCGTGTGGCACATGCTGTGGCCCGAAGGCGCGTTCATCAACAGCATCGGGCTGGTGCTGGCGGTGGGCTTGTCGGTGGCTGCAGGCCGTCTGCTCTACCGCTATGTGGAAACCCAGAGTGCCAGCTGGCTGGAACTGCTGCGCTGGCAGGCCGGCACCATGGGGGTGGGCGCAGCCGTGGCGCTGAACCTGATCTGAAGCCGGTGCACACCCGGCGGTCGGTGCGGACCTGCCAACTTTCCAATCGATACGCTGGGCAGAGCATGCCGACCACAGAGCGTGGCGCCCGCAAGGCCGGTGCTGCCGGGCGGGTGTGCCGCACGCGGGCTTGTTGATCTGGCGCAGAGGCTTTGCATTCGCCCGTGGCACTGGTACTGCGGCGGGCAGCAGGCTTTTTATGATGGGGCAGTGCTTTTGAAAGGATGGGTTGCCCCATGCAGATGTTCCAGATCGTGGTGATTGGCGCCGGCGAGACCGGTACCCCTTTGTTGCAGCAGTTGTTGAATGCACCGTTTGTGCAGGTGCGCGGCGTGGCCGACCTGGACCTGAACCAGCCCGGTATCGCCCTGGCGCGCCAGCATGGCGTGCATGTCACCACCAATTTCATGGAGCTGGTGGACCACACGGTGGACATCATCATCGATGTCTCCGGTGCGCCCAGCGTGCGTGAGATCCTGCGCAGCAACATGGTGGACACGGACAACACCCATACCCTGATCGTGCACGAATCGATTGCGATGCTGATGATGTCGCTGTCTGCCGGCCGCCTGGTGGCCAGCAAGCACGGGAATATGGAATACGCCTGAAATCGGCGTGCCGTGCCGGTGGCCGGCGCAGCGGATGCATACGCCACCACCCGTCACCGTCATAAAGGACTGCCTCGGCAGTCCTTTTTGCTGGGCGGTCTGCCGCCGGGTCGCATGTGCGGCGTGCGCCGCCGGGTTCACCCCAGAAAAAAGGCTGCCGGATGGCAGCCTTTCAGGCAGGCGCGGGCGCGCTTACTTGCCCCAGGAGTCCTTCAGGCCGGTGATCTTGTTGAACACCGGGTGGGCCGCGCTGTGGTCCTTGCGGTCGGCCACAAAGTAGCCAAAGCGCTCGAACTGGAACTTGTCGTCGGGCTGGGCCGCCTTGAGCGAAGGTTCCACATAGGCGGTCACGACCTTGAGGCTGTCGGGGTTCAGCAGGGCCAGATAGTCCTTGCCGCCGGCATCAGGCTGGGCGTCGGTGAACAGGCGGTCATACAGGCGCACTTCCGCTTGCAGGCCGTCCTGCACGCCCACCCAGGTGATGGCCGCCTTGACCTTGACGCTGTCGGCGCCGGGGGTGCCACTCTTGGTGTCGGGCACCACGGTGGCCAGCACCTTGGTCACGTTGCCGTCGGCGTCCTTTTCGGCACCGGTGCATTCGATCACGTAGCCGCCCTTCAGGCGCACCTTGTTGCCGGGGAACAGGCGCTTGTAGCCCTTGGGGGGGACTTCGGCAAAGTCTTCGCGCTCGATCCAGACCTCGCGGCCCAGGGTGAAGTGGCGGTCCGGTGCCGTGGCGGGCTCATCACCGTGGTGGGGCAGGGCCGGCAGTTGGCATTGTTCCAGATGGTCGGCATTGCCAAACACCTCGGCCCAGTTGGTGAGCTCCAGCTTGACCGGGTCCAGCACCACCATGGCGCGGTGGGCCTGGTTCTCGAGGTCTTCGCGCAGGCAGCCGTCCAGCGTGGCGTAGTCGATCCAGCTGTAATCCTTGGTCACGCCAATGCGTTCGCAGAAGTTGCGGATGGATGCAGGGGTGTAGCCCCGGCGGCGCAGGCCGACGATGGTGGGCATGCGGGGGTCGTCCCAGCCGGTCAGCGTGCCGCTGTCCACCAGGTGCTTGAGCTTGCGCTTGCTGGTGACCACATAGGTCAGGTTCAGGCGCGCGAACTCGTACTGGCGTGGCTGGGGTGCATCGATCAGGCCACCGGCGCGCAGGTGGTCCAGCAGCCAGTCGTAGAACGGGCGCTGGTCTTCGAACTCCAGGGTGCAGATGGAGTGGGTGATGTGCTCGTACGCATCCTCGATAGGATGGGCAAACGTGTACATCGGGTAGATGCACCACTGGTTGCCGGTGTTGTGGTGCTCGGCATGGCGCACGCGGTAGATCGCGGGGTCGCGCAGATTGATGTTGGGGGCGGCCATGTCGATCTTGGCGCGCAGCACGGCGGCGCCATCGGCCAGCTTGCCGGCCTTCATGTCGGCAAAGCGGGCCAGGTTGTCGGCCACGCTGCGGTCGCGGAACGGGCTGTTCACGCCGGGGCGGGTGAAGTCGCCGCGGTTGGCCTTCATGTCTTCGGCCGATTGCTCGTCCACATAGGCCAGGCCCTGTTCGATCAGGTGCACGGCGCAGCGGTACATGAAGTCGAAATAGTTGCTGGCGAAGTACAGGTTGTTGTTGCCCTGGGGGTCCTTCCAGTCAAAGCCCAGCCACTGGACGGCATCCTTGATGCTGTCCACATATTCCTGGTCTTCTTTTTCCGGGTTGGTGTCGTCAAAGCGCAGGTGGCACACGCCGCCAAAGTCGCGTGCCAGACCAAAGTTCAGGCAGATGGACTTGGCGTGGCCCACGTGCAGATAGCCGTTGGGCTCGGGCGGGAAGCGGGTGCGGATCTTGGCCTCGTCCACCTGGCCTTGCTGGTGGTGCTGCGCATCGCCCGGCGTGCCACCCCAGTGGCGCTGGGCGTAGGTGCCTTTTTCCAGGTCGGCTTCGATGATTTGGCGCAGGAAGTTGGTGGGTTTGACCACTTCCGGCGCATTGCTGGTGGTATTGACGGGGGTGCTCATAGGGGCGTCATTGTAGGCGGCTGGCCGCCACTGCAGCGTTGCCTGCGCGCCATGCCCGGGTCTGCACAAGGGCGCGGGGTGGTGTGACCGGGGTCTTCAACGTCAAGAAACGTTAAGTCACAAAAGTAGCAGGAATGCTGACATCCAAAAACAGGCCTGCCACGTTAAATCTGCAAGCAGGGTGTGTGGCCTGTGCCGCAGCCACCCTTCCTCCCCCGCAGAACGAGGAGATACAACATATGTGGAAAAACCCCATCCCCGCCCTGATCGTCGCTGCCGCCGCATTGGCTGGCTCGGTGGGCACGGCCCAGGCCGGTGGCAATATCAGCTGGTCTGTGGGCATCAATGCCGGTCCCCCCGTCGTCTATGGCCCGCCGCCCGTCTACATGGCGCCGCAACCGGTGTATGTGGCACCGCCGCCGCGCTATTACGCACCGCCGCCGCGGGTGGTGTATGCACCGCCGCCCGTCATGCTGTGGGCGCCGCCGCCGCCTCCCCCCCGTGGCTGGCACCACCACCGCCACCATGACCGCGGTTATGACCGGGGTTACCGTGGCCATGGCCACGATTACCGCCGCTGAGCTTCAGAAAATTTCCGTTCCCGTCGCCTACTGATACACCGGGTGGCGGGACCGGGCCGTTTTTGTGCCTGGCCCCATGTCTGCGATCGCCGGCATGGGGTTTGTTTTTGGCTGCGCCGCATGGCTTGCGCACAGCGCCAGTTTGGCTGCAGATGCAGACAGACTAGGGTTTATGCCTAGAGTTGGTGGCGGTCGCGGCTGCTTCGCCGTCGAAGTGCCCGCAATTGTCGAAAAACTGTGATCACCAGCACCGATCGCCCTGGAGTGGCGCCGCATAATCGGCGGCAGTCGCTGGAGTGTTTGCATGCAAAAAACCGTCTTTGTTCTCAATGGCCCCAATCTGAACCTGCTGGGCACACGGGAACCTGCCATCTATGGTGCTGACACCTTGGCCGATGTCCAGGCCTTGTGCGAGGCAGCCTGTGCCCGCCACGGCCTGGCACTGCGCTTTCACCAAAGCAACCACGAAGGCCAGCTGATCGACTGGATCCACGAAGCCGGCCGCCTGCATGCGCAAGGCCTGCTGGCGGGCCTGGTGTTCAACGCCGGGGCCTTCACCCACACCAGCGTGGCGTTGATGGACGCCGTCAAGGGCACGGGCGTGGCGCTGCTGGAACTGCACATCACCAACGTGTTTGCGCGCGAGGCCTTCCGCCACCATTCCTATCTGTCGCCGGTGGCACGCGCGGTGGTGTGCGGCCTGGGCGTGCAGGGCTATGCGCTGGCCATCGATGCCGTGGCCCAGTGGTCCGCAGCAGGCTGAACCTCCCGATCCGAATCCCCCCTCTGAGAGTGCGCTGTGCTTGAGACATTTGAACGCGATGACAACCTGCCCGAGCTGGGCTGGGCCGATTTTCCGGAAGCCATGACCGCCATGGCCGCCGGCCAGCTGCAGTCCATCGAAGCCCGCAAGGTGCTGGCCAAGGGGGAGCGGGTGGAGCACCCCCATGCCAATGGGCACACGGTGCTGCACCACTGGAGCCCGGCCGAACCCAATGGCCAGCCGCCGGTGGTGCTGTTCCATGGCGGCAGCGGCAGCTGGACGCACTGGGTGCGCAGCATCATCCCGCTGACCGAAGCCGGTCACGATGTGTGGGCGGTGGACTTGCCGGGCTTTGGCGATTCGGACGCCGTGGCCGGTGCGCATGACGCCGACGGCATGCTCGATACCCTGGCGCAGATGCTGCAGGAACGCTTTCCGCTGCAGCCGGTGCAGTTGGTGGGCTTTTCGTTCGGCGGCATGACGGCCGGCATGCTGGCCGCCGCCCATCCGCATGTGGTGCAGCAACTGGTGATCGTGGGCGCCCCCGGCATCGGCCTGAGCGCCAAGCACCCGTTCCAGCTCAAGGGCTGGCGCCATCTGAAGTCGCCCTACGCCCAGTTGCAGACCCATGTCTACAACCTGGGGGAGCTGATGCTGTGCGATCTGAAAAAGATCACCCGCGACACCGTGGCCCTGCATGTGGCCAATGTGCAGCGCGACCGCTTGCCGCGCCGCCGCATCTCCAGCACTGACATTCTGGTCAAGTCGCTGCTGAAGGTGACCTGCCCGGTCACCGCCATCTATGCCGAGCGCGACGCGCTCTACCCCAAGCTGCTGGACGAGGTGGAAACCCTGCTGGCCACCAGCGCCCGCAATTTCCAGGGCATGCACCGCGTGCCCGATGCCGGCCACTGGGTGCAGTACGAAGCCCCCGAGGCGGTGCACGCCCTGCTGCTGCCCATTCTGGCGGGCCCGCAGCCGGTGGAGGCCTGAGAGGCCTGGAACCATGCGCTGGCAGCTGCACGAGGACGAAGTGACCTGGACCGCCATCCGCGCCCAGGGGGCGGGTGGTCAGAATGTGAACAAGGTCTCCAGCGCCGTGCACCTGCGCTTCGATGTGGCCGCATCCTCGCTGCCCGATCTCCTCAAGGAGCGCCTGCTGGCGCGCTGCGGCCATGACCAGCGCTTCACGCTGGACGGGGTGGTGGTCATCAAGGCCCAGGCCCACCGCACGCAGGAACGCAATCTGCAAGACGCATTGCAGCGCCTGCGTGAGCTGCTGGCCGAAGCCGCCCACACCCCCAAGACCCGCAAGGCCACCCGGCCGACCCGCGCCAGCCAGCAGCGCCGCGTGGATGGCAAGAAACGCGCCGGGGAAACCAAGGCCGGGCGGCAGAAACTGCAGTTCTGACACGGTGCGTGCTGCAGCAGCGCGCCAGAAGCGTGCACAGCGGGAACATATGTGCCTATCTGCCCACTGCATGCATACACCGCCCCACACGGGCACACGGGCACATGGGCTTTCACTGCGCAATGACTGACGCACCGATCTTGAAGAGATGGCTTGCCATGGCCGAGGATGACGCCATCGTCGTCGACCTGGACGACATCCACCACGAGGCCTTGGCCAATATGTGGAGCTTTTCCCCGGACGACGACGCCGCTTCGGACCTGCGGCCTGAAGACGTCGCCCACTTTGTTATCCAGGTGCTGGAAGCGCGGCGGCGGCGACTGGCGGCGGAGGGGCATGCGCCCATGTGGTTCTACTGCTGGCATGACGCGCAGACCCGGCAGCTGCGGTTCAGCCTGGTGTCCGCCGCGCATGGCCGCCTGCCGTTTCGCATTGCCCTCCGGCACGAAGCGACCCCCATGGCAATGGCGGAGCGCATCGTCCATGGTGACTGGTGCAACCCGCAGTGGGGCCAGGCTTCCGACAAGGACATGGCGGACGATGCGGTGCCCTGTCTGCCGGTGTTTGTGGCACAGCTGCCCTGAATCCGCCGCCCGGCTTGCAACGGACAGGTCCTAACCCTGGCGCCGGACACACCGCGGTCTATTGAATTCAATTTCAGAACAATATGTGGCAGTAATGGCGGCTAGTGCAACAGTGGTTGCGCCCCTACATTCACTGGGTAGGCCGTTGGCTGCGCAGTGCGTGGTGGCGGCCCCTGTAGGAAAGCCTTGCCATGACCACCTCTTTGCCGAATCTGTCCCCCACCGCTGACATGCCTGTACAGCGCCTGCCCGCCTTGTTTGTCTCCCACGGCTCGCCCATGTTTGCCGTCGAGCCAGGAGATACCGGTCCGGCCCTGCAGCGCTGGGGCAGCGCGCTGCGCGCGGAGTACCCACAGCTGCGCGGGGTGGTGGTGATGTCGCCGCACTGGATGAGCCGGGGGCTGGAGGTGATGGCTGCGCTGCAGCCCGAGACCTGGCACGACTTTGGCGGTTTTCCCCGCGTGCTCTACAGCCTGCAGTACCCGGCCCCGGGCGCACCCGTGCTGGCACAGCAGGTGGCGCAACTGTTGCAGGCCGCCGGCCAGCAGCCGGTGCTGAATCCCGAGCGCCCGATGGACCATGGTGCCTGGGTGCCGTTGATGCACCTGTTCCCGCAGGCCGATGTGCCCGTGGTGCAGCTGTCGCTGCCCGCCGATGCGGATGCGGCGGCGGTCTACGCCCTGGGCCAGGCCCTGCGCCCGCTGCGCGATGCCGGGGTGCTGCTGGTGGGGTCGGGCAGCATGACGCACAATCTGCGCGACTTTGTCACCGGGCAAAGCGGCGGCCGGTTGGACTATGTGCAGCCTTTCAGCCGCTGGATCGAGGAGCGCATCACGGCGCGCGATACTGCCGCGCTGCTGGACTGGCTGGAACAGGCCCCGCAGGCGCGGCGCGCTCACCCGACGGATGACCATTTCCTGCCGCTGTTCTTCGCGCTGGGCGCCGGCGGGCCGGGCACCACGGCCAGCTACCTGAGCCGCGAAGTGCAGTACGGCATGCTGGCCATGGACAGTTTTGCGTTGCAGGATGTGCCTGCAGGTGAGCGCGCGGCCGCTGCGCCATTACAGTGAAGCCCGGACATTTTCAGCAAGGACCACCCATGGACACCCCCGCACTGCAACTGCCGCTGAACGGCTATATCCGCCCCGCCCAGGCCGCACCGGAACAGGCCTGGCTGCTGGTGCTGATGCACGGCGTGGGCAGCAATGCCCAGGACCTGTTCAGCCTGGCGCCCTATGTGCCACCCCAGTTCCACGTGCTCAGCCTGCAGGCGCCGTACGCCATGGGACCGGATGCATTCGCCTGGTTCCAGTTCAGCGTCAACCCCGACGGCAGCCGCACCATTGCGGCCGACCAGGAGCAGCACAGCCGTGCCCTGGTGGCCCAGACCGTGCAGCAGGCCGCCGAACAACTGGGCGTTGCGCCCGAACGCGTGGTGGTGGGCGGCTTCAGCCAGGGCGGCATCATGAGCCTGAGCCTGCTGCTGACCCAGCCCGCGCTGCTGCACGCCATCTGCGTGTGGCACAGCCGCCTGCTGCCCGAGGTGCTGCCGCTGCAGGTGCCGCCTGCGCAACTGGCAGGCCGCCAGGTGTGGCTGAGCCACGGCACGCAGGACAACGTGATTCCGCTGACCAGTGCCCACCTGACCCGTGCCCGGCTGGAACCGTTGCCGGTGCAGCTGAGCTACCACGAGTACCCCTGCGCCCACACCATCCACCCCGACGAGCTGCGCGACTGCGTGCAGTGGCTGCAGGGCCTGACGGCCGCCGCATAAGCGCCGCACCGCAGCAGGTCTGCACTGAAGGGGGATCAGGCCGCTTGCGCGGACGCAAGGGCAGGCCGCCCTGCAACGTCCTGTGCCGGGATGGCACATGTATCCGTGTACACGCGCGGCTCCCCATCTTCCGGCACCCACAGGCGACCGCCCAGTCCGTGTTCGGCCGCCAGCGCGTGCACCTGGGCACGGGTGGTGGGGCAGTGGTCCAGCGCTTCCAGGTGGTTGACCACCAACTGGCCGGGCCAGCAGGCTGCGGCCCGCACCATGTCGTGGGCATCCATCAGAATCTCGCCACCCAGGTCAAAGCGGGCGCCGCCGGCGGGCAGTACGGCCACACCGGGCTGCAGCCGCTGCAGGCAGTCACGCACGGTGGGGGTCAGCACGGTGTCGCCCGCCAGGTAGACGGACGGGTTGCCCGGCAGCTCCAGCAGGTAGCCGTGGCCGTGCTCCATCAACCGACCCACCCAGCCCCGGCCGTGCACGCAGGGCACCGGGGTGATCTGCCCGCCCAGCGGCCAGGGCTGGCGCCCGGGGCCTTCCAGTGCCACCGTCCGCAGACCGCGCTGGCGCAGGTAGGCGGCATCGTGCGGCATGCAGAACACGGGAATCTGGCGTTCGCGCAAAAAGCGCTTGCCGGTGCGGTCCAGGTGGTCGAAGTGGCCGCGCTGGCAGTGGGTGATGAGGGCGTGGGTCACACGTTCCAGCACGGCTTCGGTGTTGTCTGGCAGCTCGGCAATGGGATTGCGCTGCCGGGCCTTGCCGGTGAGCCGCAGGTAACGCAGCGCGGGCAGGGTGGCGCGGGCCGCCAGCATGGGGTCGACCAGCAGGCCGACGGGGCGGCCCTGGCTTTCGAACTCCAGAACGATGGTGGCATTGCGCAAGTGGGTGATGAGCATGGAAGACGCCTTGGCGGTGGGAATATGGCCGCATTGTTCCCAGACACCAGGTGGCTGAAAATGGCAAGATTGGTCAATCTATTTGCAATTCATGCCAAGCACTGTGCCTCCGTCCGTTTCACCACCCAGGCCCACGCGCCTGGCCTTGCTGCTGTACCCCGGCTGCATGCCGGGCGGCCTGTTTGCCGTGGCCGACATGGTGCGCGCCGCCAACCTGCGCGCGCAGCGCACGCTGTACGAGCTGGTGTGGGCCGGGGTGGACCTGCAGCCGGTGCCGACCTGGCAGGGGCCGGGGTTGCAGCCTGCGGTGACGCTGGCCGCGGCGGCCGCCGATGTGGTGCTGGTGCCCGGGTTGTGGCTGTCGTCCGCCAGCGACCTGCAGCGCCCCTTGCAGCAACTGGCCCCGCTGGTGCGCGCCCTGCAGCAGTTGCCTGCTGCGACCCGGCTGTGGAGCTATTGCGCCGGCGTGGTGCCGGTGGCGGCCAGCGGGCGTTTGCACGGCGAGGCGGCCACCGCCACCTGGTGGCTGCGCGAGGCGCTGCACACCCACTTTCCCCGGGTGGACTGGCGCTTTGACGAGGCCGTGGTGCAAGGGCGGGCGGTGCTGACGGCGGCCGGTGCCCACGGCTATGTGCCGCTGATGCAGCAGGCCCTGGCTGCACAGCTGGCGCCGGCCGAGCTGCGCGACCTGCAGAACCTGTTGATGCTGCCCCGGCCGGCGGCGGTGCATCCCCGGTTCGCGGGCCTGGAGCTGACGGGGCTGGCCGACGACAGCCTGCGACGCGCCTGGATGCTGGTGCAGCGCACCGCTGCCGCCGAGCTGCGTCTGGCGGCATTGGCCCAGACGCTGCATGTGTCACCGCGCACCCTGGCACGCCGGGTGCACGCGCAGACCGGGCTGGCTGCCGCGCAGTGGATGCGACACATCAAGCTGCGCCAGGTGGCCGATGCCCTGTGTGAAACCCGGCAACCGCTGAAGCGGATTGCCGAGGACCTGGGCTTTGCCAGCGAGGCCAGTCTGATCCGTGCTTTCCGCCAGGTGACCGGCATGACGCCCATGGCCTATCGCATCGCCCATGCCTGAGTGAAGGGCTGCGTGCTGGAGGCAGAGGAACACCCCGGGCGCCCAGGAGCAGCCTGCAGCAGGGTGGTGGGCAATGTGCTGCAACTCTATGAATGAGATTGCGGCATACAGCCTCCTCCAAAGAGGAGGGGGTGGGCGGCATCTGCCACGGCCACTGCAGTCGCCTCCGCAGGCGCCGCTGCCGTGTGCCCGAGCCGGGGCGCCGCGGCTCTTTTGATTAATGCATGTGGTGCAGTGGTGATCTGCATCTGCATGGATTGTGGCGCTGTATGTGCATGAATACCATGGCTTTTTTCATTCCATTGAAGGAAACAGCCATGGCCATTGCCATTCGTGTGCACAGCACCGGAGCCCCTGACGTGATGCAGCTGGAGAGCATGGAGCTTGCAGCGCCCGGCCCGGGAGAAGTCTGTCTGGAGCAGACGTCCATCGGCGTCAATCCGCTGGATGTCAGCCAGCGCAAAGGGGCCGTGCCCATCCCACTACCGTCCGGACTGGGGTTGGAAGGTGCGGGGCGGGTGACGGCGGTGGGGGCTGGGGTGTCCAGCGTGCAGGTCGGGGACAGGGTGGCCTACGCCACCGGCCCTTTGGGGGCCTATGCCAGTGTACGGCTGTTTCCGGCGGACCGGCTGGTGCGTCTGCCGGACACCCTCAGCAACGACGCCGCGGCAGCGGTGCTGTTCAAGGGCATCACGGCCCAGTACCTGCTGAAGACCACCGGCCAGGTTCGCCCGGGCTCCACGGTGCTGGTCTATGGCGCCGCCGGGGCGCTGGGGCAGTTGCTGTGCGCCTGGGCCCGCCATCTGGGGGCGCAGGTGCTGGGTGTGGTGTCCAAGGCGGCCAGCGTGGCGCGGGCCGAGGCCAGCGGCTGCCATGCCGTCTTTGTCTTTGATGCGCAGACCCTGGCGGCCCAGGTGGCGCAGGCCACGCAGGGGCGCAAGGTGGATGTGGTGTACGACCCCATTGGGCGGGACACGTTTGCCGCCTCGCTGGACTGCCTGCGCCCCCGCGGGCTGATGGTGTCGTTCGGGGCCACATCGGGGCTGCCGCCTGCCGTCGAGGTGGGTGTGCTCAATGCCAAGGGCTCGCTGTTCCTGACGCGGCCTTCCCTGGCGGCGCACACGGCGTCCGCCGAGGAATACCAGGGCCGGGCCCGGGATGTGCTGGACGCCGTGGCCAGCGGCATACTCACGCCGCAGATCTGGAAAAGCTACGCACTGGCCGATGCGGCCGTGGCGCATGCGGACCTGGAACATGGGCGCTCCCAAGGCGCGATCATTCTCAACCCCTGACCTATTCACACTCAACGCACGCCATGGAAATGCCCGACAGCCAGCACACGGACGAGCTCGCCACCCTGCTGGCGCTGTCGGAGCAGCACTCGTTTGCGGCTGCTGCCCGGGTGCTGGAGCGCCATCCGTCGGTCCTGTCTAAGCGGATCCAGGCGCTGGAACGCAGGCTGGGTGTGCGCCTGGTCGAGCGCACCACGCGCAGGCTGAGTCTCACCCGCGAAGGTCTGCAATTGGTGGAAAAGGTGCGCCAGGCGGCCAGTTGGATACGGGATGCCGAACGGGAAGCGGCGCAAGGAGCCACCGAGGTGCGCGGACGGCTGCGCCTGGCCCTGCCTGCCACCATGGGGCGGCGCTGGATCAGCCCCATGGTGGCCGGTTTTGCCCTGGCCTACCCGGAGGTGGTGCTGGAGGTGGAATACAGCGAGCGCATCGTGGATGTGGTGGGCGAGCGTTTCGACGCCGCCATCCGCATTGGCAATCTGCCCGACAGCGGCCTGGTGGCAACGCGGCTGTGCGACCAGTACCGGATCCTGTGCGCATCGGCCGCCTACCTGGCGCGATGCCCGGCGCCTGCCAGTCCGGCGGATCTGGTCCGGCACAACTGCCTGGGCTATACCGGCTTGCTGTCCTTTCCGGAATGGACCCTGGTGCAGGCCGTCCGGCAAGGTGCTGCCCCGACCCGCCAGTCGCTGCGCGTCACCGGCTCCATGCGCAGCAATGACAACGAGGCGTTGCTGCATGCGGCGCTGCAGGGGGTAGGCATTGTCGCGGGCAGCGACTGGCATCTGCTGCCTGCCGTGCAGTCTGGGGCGCTGGTGCGTGTGCTGCCCGAATGGACGCTGGGCGAGGCCGGCGGCATCTATCTGGTCCGCCCGTCAGGGCAGTACCAGACGGCGGCCTTGGCGGCGTTCAGGGAGTGGATCAGCGAGCGCTTCGCGGCTGTGCCCTGGCGCCATGCCGGGGCGTCGTAACCCGGTCGCAGGCAGAACTGCGGCTGCGCACAGGCCGTCAGCGTCAGCGGGCCAGTCGCCCAAAGAAGGCGTCCAGCGCATGGACCACGGTGGGCAGCTCCTCGGCCATGCGTTCGCGGTCCACCCAGTAGCCTTCACAGGCCACGGCAAAGAACTCGGCCGGGGCTTCGGCCCCGTAGGCATCCAGCCAGGGAGCCGGCTGGCCAAAGCGTTCATGGCGAATGACCAGATCGCGAAAGCGCTCGTAGGCGTCGCCCCAGACGGCGCTCCAGGCCTGGCGGGCGGCGCTGGCACTGGTGTGGCCCATGAACCCCCTGGGCAAGGGCGGGCAGCCGTTGGCGTGGCCGTCGTGCATGTCCAGCTTGTGGGCGAATTCATGGATCACCACATTGGTGTGGCCGCCGTGGGCGGCGTGGCCGGGCTGCACGGCGGCCCAGCTGAGCATGACGGGGCCGCCTTCCATGGCTTCGCCCATCAGCTCTTCCCGGTAGTGGTGTACCACCCCCGCTTCGTCCACCACCTTGCGGCGGGCCACCACATCGTCCGCGTGCACGACGATGCCGACAAAGTCGTCGTACCAGCGCAGGGCGTCAGCGGGTTCGCCGAAATACAGCAGCAGCACGCAGGCCTGGGCGGCAATGGCCACGGCCATGGCGTCGGTGATGACCAGGCCATGGGCGCCGGAAAACTCCTTGTGCTGCAGGAAATGCGCCACCAGCTGTTGCAGGTGGGCGTCTTCGGCGAGCGTGAGGCGTCCCAGAAAGGGGTAGGTGGCGATGGTGGACTGCCACAGCGCGACCGGTACCGGTGCGGGAGGCAGCGCACCCGCGCGCACGGCCGCGCGGCGGGCCCAGGCGGGGAGAACGCGCTGCCAGTCCATGCAATGCCTCAGCCGGCGCAGGCCGCCTGCGGAGACAGGCGCTGCCAGCCGGCGGAGGTCAGGCGCAGCACTTCGCTGCGCTGGGTGTCGGCATCAATGTGCCAGTCGCTGGTGACAATGCGCCAGCGGTGGCCGTCCAGCGCATGGTCGGCAGGCTGGTGGGTGTGGCCGTGTACCAGCCAGTGGGCCTGGGCGGCATCCATCCAGGTGGCGGTCATCTGCGCATCGGCGTCGGCGTAGGGGGCGCCGGCCTGCTTGCGCTGTTCGCTTTCCGTGCGGGCGGATTTGCCGATGGCACGGCGCACGGCCAGCGGCTGGGCCAGCACCTGCTGCTGCCAGGCGGCAGAGCGTGAGAGGGTGCGGAACTGCTGGTACTCCACATCGTCCAGGCACAGCGCATCGCCATGGCTGAACAGGATGTGGCGCTCGCCCCAGACCAGCACGGTGGGGTCGGCCAGGGCGGTCATGCCGGTGCGCTGCATCAGCAGATCGCCGGCCAGAAAGTCGCGGTTGCCGACCATGAAGAACAGCGGCCGCAGTGCAGCGGCTTGTTGCAGCACTGCGGCGCATTCGGCCTCAAAGCTGCCCGGCTCATCCAGCGCGTCGTCGCCCACCCAGACTTCAAACAGGTCGCCCAGCAGGAACACGGCATCGGCGGGGGTGTGCGCCAGATAGTCGCGCCAGGCCTGCACGGTCTGCGGCTCCGAGGGCTGCAGGTGCAGGTCCGAAATGACATCGACCGTGCGCCAGGTGGGCGCAGCCTGCAGCTGCGCCACCGGGGGCACGGTCGTACGGGGATCTGAATTCACTCGAAGAATCAGTGATTCCGGCCGCTGCGCGCCAGCCTGTGCAGCTGGCGGAGCCCATGTGCGCGGCAGCCCGCAAGGGCTGTCCCGCAACACGGGCTTTCCTCCCATGGAGGGACGCCGCGCAGCGGCCCAGGGGGATCAGATGGCCACGGCCTTGTCGATCACCACGGCGTCAAAAGGCACGTCATCGTGGAAGCCCTTGCGGGTGGTGCGCACCTTCTTGATGGCGTCGATCACGTCTTCGCCCTTGACCACCTTGCCAAACACGGCATAGCCCCAGCCTTGGCCGGTGGGGGCGGTATGGTTCAGGAAGCTGTTGTCCACGGTGTTGATGAAGAACTGGGCCGTGGCGCTGTGCGGATCGCTGGTACGGGCCATGGCGATGGTGTACTTGTCGTTCTTCAGGCCGTTCTTGGCTTCGTTCTCGATGGGGGCCGCAGTTTCCTTTTGCTTCATGTCAGCCGCAAAGCCGCCGCCCTGGATCATGAAGTTCTTGATCACGCGATGGAAGATCGTGCCGTTGTAGAAGCCTTGGTTCACGTAGTTCAGGAAGTTTTCCGTGGACTTGGGGGCATTCACTGCGTCCAGTTCCAGCGTGATCACGCCGGGGGTGGCGGTGTCGGCCACGTTGATGGTGATGTGCAGTTCGACTTGTGGGTTGCTCATGGCGTGTCCAATCTTGAATCTAAAGGGGGTGAGGGGGGATGCCGGTGCGGGTCAGCGCAGCACGGTGGCCGAGGAGATGGTGACCGGCGTGGTGGGCACATTCTGGTGCATGCCGCGGGTGCCCGTAATCACCGTGCGGATTTTCTCCACGGTCTCGGTGCCTTCGACCACCTTGCCGAACACGGCATAGCCGTAGCCGTCGGGCTTGGGGGCGTTGAGCGAGTCGTTGTTGGCGACGTTGATGAAGAACTGCGCCGTGGCCGAGTTGGGGTTGCCGGTACGGGCCATGGCGATGGTGTACTTGTCGTTCTTCAGGCCGTTCTTGGCTTCCAGCGGGATGGGCGCCCGCGTGGTCTTTTGCTGCATGTCGGCGGTAAAGCCGCCGCCCTGGATCATGAAGCCGTCGATCACGCGGTGAAAGATGGTGCCGTCGTAGTGCTTGTCGTTCACGTACAGCAGGAAGTTCTCCACCGTCTTGGGGGCGGCGCCGGGGTTCAGCTCCAGCACGATATCGCCCAGGCTGGTGGCCAGCTTGACACGGGGAGGGCCGTTCTGCGCCCAGGTGGGCGCAGCAAAAATGCCTGCTGTCAGTACAGATGCAGCAAGCGTGAGAGCGACTTTTCTACGGGAAAACATGGGAATGCTCCGAAAAGGCAAACAAACGAAAAAAGCAGGGAGTCTGCCAGCAGGGGCGCGCAGCGCACGGGGCGCCGGCCAGCCACCGGTGCTGGCGGTGTTCAGTCAGTTGGGGGCGGTTGTCCGCCCGCCAAGGGGTATCACTTGGCTGCGGGCTGCAGCACACCGCCCAGTGTGGACAGTTTGAGCTTGAGAGGGGCGTTGTTGCCGCTCAGTTGCAGCGAACGGGTGTAGGACTGCTGCGCCAGGCGGGTGTAGATATCACCCAGGTTCTCGTGCGCCACCGCATAGTTCGGGTTGTTGCGCACGGCCATCTCCAGCGCGTTGCGGGCCTGGTCCAGGCGGTTCTGGCCGGCATAGATCACGGCCAGGTTGTTATAGGGCTCAGGCAGCTCGGGATATTCCTCGGTCAGCAGCGTGAAGGTGGCGATCGCCTCTTCGGTCTGGCCGGCCGCGACCTGGGCCGTGCCCTTCAGAAAGCGCATCTGCGGATCGCGCTGGTTGCTGGCCAGGTACTGGTCGGCCTTGGCAATGGCGTCGGCGGTCTTGCCGGCGCGCACCAGCTTGGCGACATCGCTGTAGTCGTCAGCCTGGGCCGCGCCGCCTGCCGCCAGCAAGGCGGCCACGGCCAAGGCGCGCAGGGCAGAGGAGGGAGAGCGGCGCATGAACATGGAGTAGGTGCTTTCGAGGAGATGGGGGCACCCCCGCACGGGGGGCTTTATACTGCGACGCATTGTAGCTGAGGGGTGTCGGGCCGCTGTGCGCAGCAAAGGCCGCCAGGGCACCCCTTTTGCGCTGCTGGGAATGTGCGGCCGGACCGTCCTGCCGCTTTCTCCCCTCCCTCTGTGATTGAGACACACCTCCCGATGAGTTTGCGTATCTACAACACGCTGTCGCGTGCACTGCAAGCGTTTTCGCCGATCGAGCCTGGCCATGTCCGCATGTATGTGTGCGGCATGACCGTATACGACCTCTGCCACCTGGGCCATGCGCGCTCCATGGTGGCCTTTGACGTGGTCCAGCGCTGGCTGCGTGCCAGCGGTTACCGCGTGACCTATGTGCGCAACATCACCGACATCGATGACAAGATCATCAAGCGTGCGGTGGAAAACGGCGAAACCATCCGCAACCTGACGGACCGCATGATTGCGGCCCTGCACCAGGACGCCGATGCGCTGGGCATTGCCCGCCCCGACCACGAACCCCGCGCCACCGACTATGTGCCGCAGATGCTGGGCATGATCGGTACGCTGCAGCAAAAAGGCCTGGCCTACCAGGCCGGCAATGGCGATGTGAACTACGCCGTGCGCAAGTTCCCTGGCTACGGCAAGCTGTCCGGCAAGTCGCTGGACGAGCTGAATGCGGGCGAGCGCGTGGCCGTGCAGGATGGCAAGCACGATCCGCTGGACTTTGTGCTGTGGAAGTCCTCCAAGCCCGAAGAGCCGGCCGATGTGAAATGGCCCAGCCCGTTTGGCGAAGGCCGCCCCGGCTGGCATATCGAATGCTCGGCCATGGGCTGCGCGCTGCTGGGCGAAAGTTTTGACATCCATGGTGGCGGTGCGGACCTGCAGTTTCCCCACCATGAGAACGAGATTGCCCAGAGCGAAGGCGCCACCGGCAAGCCGCTGGCCTCGACCTGGATGCACAACGGCTTCATCAATGTGGACAACGAGAAGATGTCCAAGTCGCTGGGCAATTTCTTCACCATCCGCGATGTGCTCAAGGAATACGACGCCGAAACCGTGCGTTTCTTCGTCGTGCGCAGCCACTACCGCAGTCCGCTGAACTACAGCGATGTGCACCTGGACGATGCCCGCAGCGCCCTCAAGCGCTTGTATACGGCGCTGAGTCTGGTGGCGGCGGCGCCGGTGCAGATCGACTGGAGCAATGCCCATGCTGCGCGCTTCCAGGCCGCCATGGACGAGGACTTCGGCACGCCCGAAGCGGTGGCCGTGCTGTTCGAGCTGGCCGCCGAGGTCAATCGCAGCAAGTCGTCGGAAGTGGCTGGTCTGCTGAAGGCGCTGGGCGGTGTGCTGGGCCTGCTGCAGGACGACCCGCAGAAATTCTTGCAGGCCGGCACCGAAGGGGTGGACGCGGCCGCCGTTGAGGCGCAGATCGCCGCGCGCGCTGCCGCCAAGGCCGACAAGAACTGGGCCGAGGCCGACCGCATCCGCAAGGCGCTGCTGGAGCAGGGCATCGTGCTCAAGGACTCCGCAGCGGGCACCACCTGGGAGGCCGCCCAGTAAGGGCGCAGGACAACTCCCATGGCTCCCTCTCCGAAAGAACTGCCCGTGCCGCCGCAGCATGCTGCGGCCTACTGGGCAGAGGCGTGCAAACACCTGGTCAAGAAAGACCGGGTGCTGCGCCGCCTGATCCCCCAATACCCCGGTGAAGCGCTGATGGCGCACGGCGACGCGTTCGTGACGCTGGCGCGCTCCATCGTGGGCCAGCAGGTGGCGGCCAAGTCGGCCTCTGCCCAATGGAAAAAACTGCTGGCGCTGCTGCCCGAAGGGCTCACGCCCGCCCAGTTGCTGCGCCTGAAGGTGGACGACATGCGTGTCGCCGGTCTGTCTGCCCGCAAGGTGGACTATCTGGTGGACCTGGCCGTGCACTTCACCGAAGACCGTCTGCATGTGGACGCCTGGGGCGAGATGGATGACGAATCCATCATTGCCGAGCTGACCGCCATCCGTGGCATCGGCCGTTGGACGGCCGAGATGTTCCTGATGTTCTACCTGCTGCGTCCGAATGTGCTGCCGCTGGACGACGCCGGCCTGCTCAAGGGCATCAGCGAGAACTATTTCTCGGGCGAAGCCGTCAGCCGCAGCGATGTCCGTGAAGTCGCTGAGGCCTGGAAACCCTGGTGCAGCGTGGCAACTTGGTATATTTGGCGCTCGCTCGACCCGCAGCCTGTGACCTATTGATACGTTCCATAGGCCCCTTGGCGTGGCCGGGACAAGGAGAATAATTTTGGCGAAAAAGACTTTTCTGGACTTCGAACAGCCCATCGCGGAACTCGAAGCCAAGATCGAAGAGCTGCGTTATGTGCAGACCGAAAGCGCTGTCGATATTTCGGAAGAAATCGACCAGCTGAGCAAGAAGAGCCAGCAGCTCACCAAGGACATCTACAGCGATCTGTCGCCCTGGCAGATCACCAAGATCGCGCGCCATCCGGAGCGCCCTTACACGCTGGACTATGTGCGCGAGTGCTTCACCGACTTTGTCGAAATGCACGGCGACCGCCATTTTTCGGATGACAAGTCCATCATCGGCGGTCTGGCACGCTTCAATGGTCAGCCTTGCATGGTCATCGGCCACCAGAAGGGCCGTGACACCAAGGAGCGCGCGCTGCGCAACTTCGGCATGACCCGCCCCGAGGGCTACCGCAAGGCCCTGCGTCTGATGAAGACGGCCGAGAAGTTCCACCTGCCGGTGTTCACCTTTGTGGACACGCCCGGAGCCTTCCCCGGCATCGATGCGGAAGAGCGCGGCCAGTCCGAAGCCATCGGCCGCAACATCTTCGAGATGGCCCAGCTGCAGACCCCCATCATCACCACCATCATCGGTGAAGGTGGCTCGGGTGGCGCGCTGGCCATTGCCGTGGCCGACCAGGTGCTGATGCTGCAGTACTCGGTGTACTCCGTGATCAGCCCCGAAGGCTGCGCTTCCATTCTGTGGAAGACCGGCGAAAAGGCGTCGGAAGCCGCCGAAGCCATGGGCATCACCGCCCACCGCCTGAAGGCCCTGGGCCTGGTGGACAAGATCGTGAACGAACCGGTGGGTGGCGGTCACCGTGACCCCAAGCAGATGGCATCGTTCCTCAAGCGTGCCCTGGCCGATGCCTGGCGCCAGCTGTCGGACCTGAAGCCCAAGGAGCTGCAGGACCGCCGCTACGAGCGCCTGCAAAGCTATGGTCGCTTCACCGACACCAAGGCCAGCTAAACCGCTGGCACGGCAATGACGGACGGGCACGCTGTGCACACCGCCTTGACCATGGCCCTGCGGGGCCATTTTTCTTGCGCAGAAAAAGCGGCGCCGAGCCCCTGGCCCGATGAACGGGTGGGCCAGGGCTGCCATAACCCGGTGGTACGGGTGCCTGGCGAGGGAGGCGGCGCATGACGCAGTCGGTCGACTTTGCCATGGCGGCTTTTGCTCCCGCGCTGCCTCTGGCCGTGGCCTACAGTGGCGGGGCGGATTCCTCTGCGCTGCTGCAGGCCTGTGCGCAGCGCTGGCCCGGGCAGGTCTATGCCATCCATGTGCACCATGGCTTGCAGGCCGCGGCCGATGGTTTTGCCGCACATTGCCGCGCCACCTGTGAACGCCTGCAGGTGCCGCTGGCGGTGGTGCAGGTGGATGCGCGCCCTGCGCCGGGGGACAGTCCCGAAGATGCGGCCCGCCGCCACCGCTATGCCGCGCTGACCGAGCATGCGCTGCACGCCTTCGATCGGCCCATGGCCAGCATCGCCCTGGCCCAGCATGCGGATGACCAGGTGGAGACGCTGCTGCTGGCCTTGTCCCGTGGCGCCGGCCTGCCGGGCCTGGCGGCCATGCCCCGGCACTGGCAGCGGGCCGGGCTGGACTGGCACCGGCCGCTGCTGCAGGTGGCCGGGGCTGATGTCCGCCAGTGGCTGGCCGACCGGGGCGAGGGCTGGGTGGAAGATCCCAGCAACACCGATCTGCGCTACACCCGCAACCGCATCCGCCAGCAGCTGCTGCCGGTGCTGGAGCAGGTGTTTCCCCAGTTTCGCGACACTTTTGCACGCAGCAGCCAGCACGCGGCCCAGGCCCAGCAGGTGCTGGCGGCCCAGGCGCAGGCCGATCTGCAGACTGTGGGGGTTCCACCACAGATCAAGGCGGTGCAGGCGTTGCCGCCCGAGCGCCAGGCCCACGTGCTGCGCCAGTGGCTGCTGCAGTTTCACGGCGCCACGCCGTCGGCGGCGCAGCTCCAGGAGCTGCTGCGGCAGATCCGCCATTGCACTACGCGAGGCCACCGCATCCATATCAAGGTGGGATGCGGGTTTGTGGTGAGAGAAGGCGCGCGGCTCGGTTGGTACAATCCCTGAGTTTTGGTCCACTTATCTGAAGTACGAAATCCGGCGGCGCGCCAAAACAGCACACCGTTCATTCAGCGCCGTACCCTGCAGTTTCGTCACCCCTGTTATCCAATGGCACTGATCGTTCATAAATACGGCGGCACCTCGATGGGCTCTCCCGAGCGCATCCGCAACGTCGCCAAGCGCGTGGCCAAGTGGGCTCGGGCCGGCCACCAAATGGTGGTGGTTCCCAGCGCCATGAGTGGCGAAACCAACCGTTTGCTGGGTCTGGCCAGCGAGCTGGCGCCCAACAGCCCCAAGACTTCGTACTACCGTGAGCTGGACATGCTGGCGGCAACTGGTGAGCAGGCCTCCTCGGCACTGCTGGCCATTGCGCTGCAGGCGGAAGGCATGGAGTCGGTCAGCTACGCCGGCTGGCAAGTGCCCGTGCGCACCGACAGCAGCTTCACCAAGGCCCGCATCGAATCCATCGACGACGCCCGCGTGCGCGCCGATCTGGAAGCCGGCCGTGTCGTGATCGTCACCGGCTTCCAGGGGATCGATCCCGACGGCAACATCACCACCTTGGGTCGTGGCGGCTCGGATACCTCGGCTGTGGCCGTGGCGGCTGCCATGAAGGCTGCCGAATGCCTGATCTATACCGATGTGGATGGTGTCTACACCACCGACCCCCGTGTGGTGGCTGCTGCCAAGCGCCTGACCACGGTGAGCTTTGAAGAGATGTTGGAAATGGCCAGCCTGGGCTCCAAGGTGCTGCAGATCCGTTCGGTGGAGTTTGCCGGCAAGTACAAGGTGCCCATGCGCGTGCTCTCGAGCTTCACGCCCTGGGACATCGATCTGGAAGAAGAGGCCAAGTCCGGCACGCTGATTACTTTTGAGGAAGACGAAAAAATGGAAAAGGCCGTCGTATCCGGCATCGCTTTCAACCGCGGCGAAGCCAAGATCTCCGTGCTCGGCGTGCCCGACACCCCCGGCGTGGCGGCTGCCATCCTGGGTCCTGTGGCAGATGCCAACATCGAAGTGGATGTGATCATCCAGAACATCTCCAAGGAAGGTAAGACCGACTTCTCCTTCACCGTCAGCCAGGGCGACTACCAGCGTGCCATGGACCTGCTGCGTGAAAAAGTGGTGCCTGCCCTGGGCGCTGCCGAAGTGGTGGGCAACCCCAACATCGCCAAGGTCAGCATTGTCGGTATCGGCATGCGCAGCCATGTGGGTGTGGCATCCACCATGTTCCGTGCGCTGAGCAAGGAGAACGTGAACATCCAGATGATCTCCACCTCCGAGATCAAGACCTCGGTCGTCATCGACGAGAAGTACCTGGAGCTGGCCGTGCGCGCCCTGCACACGGCCTTCGGTCTGGACAAAAGCGAATAATTTTCGCAACTTCGTCAAAGCGGCCCAAAAAGCTGCTTACAATAGCGTTATTGCGGAAACGTGACCGAGTGGCCGAAGGTGCTCCCCTGCTAAGGGAGTATGGGGTGTAGAGCCTCATCGAGGGTTCGAATCCCTCCGTTTCCGCCAAGATCAAAGAAAAAAGCCTTCTGGCTTTTTTCTTTTTGCAAGCATCTTCTGGATGTTTGCAAAAAGTTAAAAACTTTGATCTGCACAACAAAAGTTGTGCTACACTG
>NZ_JASHHY010000007.1:0-328411 GCF_030056555.1 Comamonas sp. 17RB
AGGCAGTCCGAGACTCGGGTGATGAAGTCCGCGAACTGGCCGCCGGCCAGGCCCTGCAGTGCCAGCACCAGTGCAATGGAAACCACTGCAATGATCAGCGCGTATTCCACGACCTGTGCGCCTTCCTCATCCTGGAGGAAGTGGTGCACAGCGCCGCGCCATTGAGGTGATAAGTACATGGTTTCCTCCTGTGAGGGGTGTCAGGGCGAACGCTTGCTGCGTCAAATCATTCGCAGGTCGACGTGGTCAGGCAGTTGGAGACCCGGGTGATGAATTCGCTGAAGCCGCCACCGTCTTCAGTGAGCGCCTTGAGTGCAATCACCAGCGCAATGGAGACCACGGCGATGATCAGTGCGTACTCGACGACCTGTGCGCCTTCGTCGTCGCGGACAAAGGACAGCAGGGAATTGCCAAATTGATGAGCGATATGGGACATGGTGAACCTCAGTGTGTTGAAAGGTGGGAGACACATATGAAACATTGGCTCTAGGCCGGTAGCTGGCGTGCAAGGCCGGTGTGCGGTCTGGACTCCTTTCGAACTCAAGTGGTTGTGATGGACAGTGATGGGTCAGGTGCTACTGGGAATCGGGGCGTCAGGGGGTGCCGCCGCCGCCCCCTCCCGCACCGGAGTTGCTGGAGCTCAATGAGCCGCCAATATTGATGACGTTGACGGCCTGGGGCGGGTTCTTGTAGCTTTGCTCGTACCGCTCTAGGGTGTGCCGGGTGGCACGGCCATCCATGCCGCTGGCGGCATCGGCGCCGATGCCCGGCGTCTTGCCCGCATCAGGGTTGATGGTCATCTGCATGCGGGCAGAGCGGACGGCGTCTCCGAAGCGGGCGTCGTAGTGGGGGGTGGTGCTGCCGCAGCCAGCCAGCAGTGCGGCGGTGGCCAGGGGAAGCAAGGTGGTGCGAATGGACATGGCGGCCTCCGGTTCAGGTGGGCGGGTTTTGGGGAGCCGGGCGGCTGGCCGGGGGCTCAGCCGAAGGCAGCGTCTGCACTTCCGGTGTGGCGGTTGCAGGAACCGGTGTTGCCATGGTGGCCGGTGCATCCGCCGGGGCTTGCTTGGGCGATGGCGGCGGCGTGGAGCTTTCCAGCGCACCGTTCAGGTACACCTCGGCACGCGAAGGCGGCACATGGTTGTCGGTGGGTACGGAGGGCGCTTGGGCCAGTGCCTGTACCAGGCGCGGGGTGATGATGAACATCAGCTCGGTCTGGTCCGTCTGGAACTCGGTGCTGCGGGCCAGTGCCCCCAGCACGGGAATCTCGCCCAGTCCCGGAAAGCGCTTGATGGCTTCGGTGATGTTGTTCTTGATCAGCCCTGCAATGACCAGGCTCTGGCCGTCATTGAGCTGCACCGTGGTATCGGCCCGGCGCACCGACAGCGAGGGGATGACGGAGGTGACCCCGTTGATGGAGGTGAACGGTGAGCCGGTCTGGGACAGGTCGGACACTTCGGACACCAGCTTCAGGTTGACGCGTGCATTGCCCAGCACCGTGGGGGTGAACTTGACGCCGATGCCGAACTCTTTTTCTTCCAGCGTCATCACTGGCACACCGTTGGTGTTGGTCTGCGCCACGGGAATGAAGATCTTCCCGCCGGACAGGAAGCTGGCCTGCTGGCCACTGATGGCCATGATGTTGGGTTCGGCCAGGATGCGGACCAGGCCATCGTCCTTCTGCCCATCGATGTTCAGCGCGCCTTTGCCGACGCGCAGGGCGCTCAGCAGGCCGCCGCCGCCGCTCAGGAAATTCGACACGACGGAGTAGGTGTTCATGCCACCGCTGGTGATGCGCTGGCCGCTGAAGCTGGAGCCCAGCTTGTCGAGCAGGGTCTTGCTCACTTCGGCGATCTTGACTT
The DNA here is from genome assembly GCF_030056555.1 of Comamonas sp. 17RB. NCBI lineage: Bacteria > Pseudomonadati > Pseudomonadota > Betaproteobacteria > Burkholderiales > Comamonadaceae > Comamonas > Comamonas sp. 17RB. The sequence continues at coordinate 1,860 of NZ_JASHHY010000007.1, forward strand.
CCAGCATCACCTGGTGGGGCGAGGTGGTGCGCAGCAGGTTGACGATCTTCTTGCTGTCGCTGTAGGCCCCGGCCAGGGTGACGATGTCGTCCAGGCGCAGCGGATTGCTGATCTCGCCGCTGAGCACCAGGGCGTTGTCGGCGCCCTGGATACGGATGCCGCGTTCCTCGGGCATCAGTTCAGCGAGCTTGGCCTGCAGTGGGCCCGGATCGATGGTGACGACCACATCCTTGATGAAGCAGGTGCCCTGGGCGTTCTGCAGGATGACGTTCATGGCACCCGACTTGCGGCCCCGGAAGAACAGGTCGCGGGGGCTGAGCAGCTGCACTTCGATGTCGGCAATGCCGTTCTGTGCCTGTGCCTGGCCGGCCATGGCGGTGGCGGGGGCTGCCTGGCCGGCTGCGGGTGTCTGGCCGCTCACCAGGATGCGCGCCATGGGCGAGCTCAGGGGGATGACGACGGATTTGCCCAGCGTGACGGTGGCGGGCTCCTCCATGCGGATGGCGGTACATTGCCGGGTGGGCGAGGCGGCACGCGGTGCCGCAGACGCTGCGGCAGGTGCCGCCATGGCCATGGCAGGGGATGCGCCAGCGGGCTGGGCATCGGCGGCCAGCGCGGATGATGCGCTGACCAGCAGCAGGTTCACTGCTGCACAGAGATGGTGGTATTTCACGGCCGGCCTCTCTCTCTCTCTTGGATATGTGGGTAGCGTGGATGTCAGAAGCAGTTGAGGGTGCTGGTGCCGCCCTGGATGACTTCGACACAGGTGGCTGCCGATGGCAGTGGTGCGGGCCGGGCGCGGGGCGCGACGGGCTTGGCCACAGCCACCTTGACGGGGGCGCTGGGCGGTGTGGGTTCGGCCGTGCCGAACAGCTGGTGCTTGGTGATGCCCGCAGTGCTGACGGGATCCTTGTCAATCTGGTTGCGCAGCACCAGGGACAGGTTGCCTACGCTGCGTGCCAGATCCAGTTTCTCGGCCTCTTCCGGGCTGAGTTCGAGCGTGACGGCGCTGACCACCTTGGGCTTGGTTTCGTCGCGATCGGCTTCCTGGGCCACGGCCAGTACCAGCACGTTCTCCAGCACGGTCTTGCTGATCTGGCGCGCATCGTCCGATTTGCCGCCTTGCTCGGTTTGAGCGTTGACCACCACATCCACGTGGTTGCCTGGCAGGGCGAAGCCCGCCACGCCCACCACATCGTTCACCCGCACGGTCATGGCCCGCTTGCCCGGGGCAATGACGGCGGCCAGGCCGCCCCGGGTTCCCACGGGGGCCAGCTTGCCTTCCAGCACCGCCTCCCCGCGCAGCACGCCGACCTTGACGACACGGTCCTGCAACTGCTGGATGTCATGGAAGGCGCCGTTCGGGATGGACCCCCGGGGCCAGTCCACCGTGCTGAGCATGGTGGGAAGAATCTTGCTGCCCAGAGGGATGTCGCTGACAGCGACCACCACCTTGTCGGCATCGATGCTGCCGCGCTGGGCAACCCAGTTGGCGGCGTAGACCGCAGCGGCCAGGCTGGCAAGTGCAGCGAGGACGAACAGACCCAGGGCCTTGAGGTTTTTCATGGGGACCTCCCGCTATACCGTAGTGATGGTTAAACCCAGGTGAATTGCCGGGCGATGAGAAACGATGCGGTGCCCAGCGCAATGCTCACCCCGTAGGGCAGCGTGCCCACGGATGGCGCTGAACTGGCGCGTGCATCGGGACGGATCCCCGCGGCGACGGAGATGAACAGCAGCTGTGTGGTCTGCCGTGTGTTGTGCAGCAGCTTCCTGGCGGCCCTGTGCCACAGTGCGTAGGCCAGGGCAGCAATACCGCCAGCGATGAAGACGAAGATCACGGCATGCCAAGTGCCGTCAGGACCCAGGAATGCGCCCGCCATGGCCATCAGCTTGACGTCCCCCGCGCCCATGGCGCGCAGCAGGTACAGCGGCAGCATGAGCACCAGCCCCAGGCCCAGACCGCCCAGTGCCCAGAGAAATCCGCCGCCGTGGTGGGAGGAGGTGGTCAGGCTGTAGAGCAGGGCGGTGGCTGCACCACCGAAGGTGAGGGCATTGGGAATGCGGCGGGTGCGCAGATCGCAGATGGCGGCGGCCAGCAAAAGCAGCAGCAGCAGCAGCGAGCGTGGCTCGGTGAGCAGTGCGCCCACCAGGTCGGCTCCGGCGCGAAGTTCTGAAAAGTCCATGACCAGCCTCCACTCTCTGTGCTTGCTGAACCGTGTCCGTCACCGTGGCCGGTGTTGATCGGATGCGATCCAAAAGTGACATTGCAAGATAGATAATCTCTATCGGAATATTTATCTTGTTTTGAGAAATATTAGGCCTGGTGGATATTTTTCACAATCGAATAGTGCGTAAGAAATCTCCGATACCCATCGACGCAGTTACATAACCGTCGCTGTAGGCTAAATCGCATCTGACCCCATATGTAATTGCGACGTATTTGTATTTTGTTTACGGTTGGTCGATTCAATAAAGTGGAAAAGACCTTGTATGTCCGGGTGTGCCTGCGCTGGTCGCCAGGTGGGTCGGAGGGGCGGCTACCTGGCCCTACCTGGTTTGCGCCGGATGCCCAGGGTTTGCGCGCCGTGTAGGGCAAATTCCTGTGCGCTTTGGCGCTCCACTTTTGCAAGCAAATCCAGTCTGCCGGCGGCCGATCATCTAGGGATTTAATGGGTATTTATTATTTAAAAAAGATAAATATAAGTGGCAATCTATAGGCAGAACTGAGAATTTTTTGAGATGTGAATAGTAGTTTCTTGTGTAACTGGAAAAATATATATTCACAATTCGTTCAGGTGATATTTGGTTTTTACCAACCAGATAAATATTCAGAATCCGTTCAGGTCAATCACATGGTCCATGGTATTTCCACCTATTTGGAAGTGGCTGCTGGAAAATGCGAGTCAGAAAAAAATCTGCTGTCGCGGAACGCGAACCATCCTTGCGTATCTCCACGCTGCTTTCGGAAAGGTCTGGTGGAAGGGGCCAGGGGGCAGGCCGCAGTGCTTCACCGCAGATTGCGGCGTGCTTTGCCGGTGCATTCCTGCTGGGAGTGCAGGGCACAGCGGTGGCGCGGCATGCTGCAGAAGCGGCATGGGGAAAGCCGCTGTGGAGGCTGGAGCCGGCACCGCACCGTTGCACCGCCAAGAAAAAAAAAGAGCGCTTCACAGGAAGCGCTCTGGGTGCGGGGCGTAGACGGGGTCTACATGTTGTTGGGCAGTGCAGTCACGATCTGCGGGAAGAACCACAGGATCACCAGGGCCAGCACCATCAGGAAGAAGTAGGGTGCGCAGACGCGGGCGATATAGGTGATCTGCTTGCCCGTCATGCCTTGCAGCACAAACAGGTTGAAGCCCACGGGCGGCGTGATCTGCGCCGTCTCCACGGTGATCACCAGGAAGATGCCGAACCACAGGGGGTCGATGCCAGCAGCCTGGATGATGGGCAGCACCACGCTCATGGTCAGCACGATGGTGGAGATGCCGTCCAGGAAGCAGCCGATCACGATGTAGAAGATGCCCAGCACGATGATCAGCATGGCGGGCGACAGGTGGAGGCTGCCCACGAATTCCGCCAGCTGGCGCGGCAGGCCGATGTAGCCCATGGACAAGGTCATGAAGGCAGCCCCGGCCAGGATCAGCGCGATCATGCAGTACAGGCGCGTGGCACCGAACAGGGCGTCCTTGAAGTTCTTCCAGGTCAGCGCGCCTTGCACGGCCGACAGCACCAGCGAGCCGACCACGCCAATGGCGGCGGCCTCGGTTGCCGTGGCAATGCCCGAATAGATGCTGGCGATCACTGCCGCAATCAGCAGCACGACCGGAATCAGGTGGCGCGATTCGTAGATCTTCTCCTTGAGACTCATGGTCCCGTCGGCCTTGGGCACCTTGCCGGGGTTCAGCAGCGCCCAGATCATGATCCAGCCGCTGAACATGACCGCCAGCATGATGCCCGGCAGTACGCCGGCCATGAACAGCTTGGAGATCGACATCTCGGCCGACACGCCGTAGACGATCAGGATGATCGATGGCGGAATCAACAGGCCCAGGGTGGCCGGGCCGCCCAGCGAGCCGATCACCTGGTCCTGCGGGTAGCCGCGCTTGAGCAGCTCGGGCACATTCATCTTGCCCACGGTGGCGCAGGTCGCGGCGGAGGAGCCCGACACGGCCGCAAAGATGGTGCAGCCAATCACATTGGTGTGCAGCAGGCGGCCGGGCAGGGCGTTGACCCAGGGGGCCAGGCCGCGGAACATGCTCTCCGACAGATTGGTGCGGTAGAGGATTTCGCCCATCCACACAAACAGCGGCAGGGCGGTCAGCGTCCAGCTGCTGGCCGACCCCCAGATGGTCATGGCCATGGCATCACCGGCGGCGCGCGCGGTGAAGAACTCCATGCCGAACCAGGCCACGCCAGCGAGGGTCAGGCCGACCCAGACGCCGCCCGTGAGCAGGGCCAGCAGCACCACGATCAGTGCAATGCTTGCGGTAATTTCATTCATGGTGCGCGTCCTCGTTCGCAACGGCCTTGCGCTTGCCCATCAGCTCCAGCACCAGTTCGTCGCAAAAAGCGATGAAGAAAACAATGGTGCCCAGGGCCATGAAGATCTGGGGAATCCACATCGGCGTGGCATCGATGCCCACCGAGATATCGTCAATCTCCCACGACTGGTACACCAGGCGTGTGGAATAGAACGCCAGAAAGCCGGCCAGCGTGGTGGCGATCACCAGGGCAGTCACTTCCATGGTCTTGAGCGCCTTGCCTTTGAGGGCGCCCAGCAGCAGGGTGACGCGGATGTGCTCGCCCTTCTTGAGCGTGCTGGCCAGGGCCATGAAGCCGCAGCCGGCCATGGCATAGCCCGCATAGGCATCGGTGCCCGGGGCGTTGAAGCCGATGACGCGGCTCAACACCGTGAGCAGCACCATCACCAGAATTCCGATCATTCCCAGGCCCGCCAGCCAGGCCGTAGATCCGTACAGACCATCTAAAAATTTGCGCATGCTTGTGTTCCGCAGCAGGGGTTGAACCGGTCCCATCGGACAAGGCCCTTGCGCTGCCTGGTGCAATGCAAGGGCCTTGTTTCAGGGCTGCAACCGATTACTTGGCCTTCTTGTAGGCGTCCAGAATGGCCTGGCCGTCCGCACCGGCCTTTTCGGTCCACTCCTTGACCACGGTCTCGCCGACCTTGGCCAGATCGGCCTTCAGCTGGGCGGAGCCGGTTTCGATGCTCATGCCACCGGCCTTGAGCGCGGCGATGGACTTGGCATCCACTTCCTTGGATTCCTTCCAGCCGCGGGCTTCCGCGTCGGCTGCGGCCTTCAGCACGGCGTCCTGCGTGGCTTTGTCCAGCGCGGCAAAAGCCTTCTTGCTCACGGTCACGGCATTCTTGGGGATCCAGGCCTGCACGTTGTAGTAGTACTTCAGGTTTTCAAACAGCTTGTTGTCGGCACCGGTGGCGCTGGAGGTGATCAGGCCGTCCACCACACCAGTGGCCAGGGCTTGCGACAGCTCGGCTTCCTGCACGGTCACAGGCTGTGCGCCGATCAGCTCGCCGATGCGGGCGGTGGTGGGCGAGTACACGCGCCACTTCATGCCCTTGAGGTCGGCCACCGAGTTGACGGGCTTCTTGGTGTAGATGCCCTGGGGCGGCCAGGCCACCGAATACAGCAGCACCTGGCCTTGCTTGTCCAGCAGCTTCTGCAGCGCAGGCTTTTGCGCCTGGTAGAGCTTGAAGGCTTCGTCGTAGCTGCTCACCAGGAAGGGCAGGCCGTCTGCGCCGAAGATCTGCGATTCGTTCTGGAAGCTCACCAGAAAGAACTCGCCCATTTGCGCATTGCCGGTTTGCACGGCGCGCTTGATCTCGGGCATCTTGAACAACGATGCGCCGAAGTGCGGCGTGATCTTGAGCTTGCCGCCGGTGGCAGCGTCCACCTCTTTCACAAACAGCTCGTTGTTCTTGGAGTGGAAGTTGCCGGGGCCGTAAGCGGTGGCGAAATCCCACTTGGTTTGGGCAGCGGCCGCACCGGCAAAACCGATGCTGGCGACCAAGGTGGCGGTAGCGCAAAAGATGCGACGCTTCATGTTGACTCCTTGAGGAAGGGCTGAAAGATGCAGGTGGTCACGTAAGGCAAGTTACGTGCCAAAAGTAGCATTGGTTTCAACAATCATCCATAGGGGATTTCAACGATGATGCAGTTGCGTAGGTGTTGTAGCTTCTTATTGTTGAGAGTCTGAATTCAGATTGTTCAACTAAATTGGTGCATATCCCTGTGGCGGTGCACCTTCCTGGGGATTGGAATCACGGCAGCTGGCGGGCATAGACGGCCAGCACCATGCGTTCGGATTGCACCAGATAGGTCTCCAATTCCTGGGCAGCCTCCTTGGTCTGCCCATCCATCAACATCTGCAGCAGGCGCGCGTTATGGTCGACGTAGGGGGCATGAAGGTATTCGGGATCGTCCAGCATGCCGAAGGCCAGCCGCAGTTCGGCGGCCAGGTGGGCAAACATGGAGGACAGGCGTGCACTGTCGCTGAGCGCCACGATGCCCGCATGGAAAGCCATATTGGCCGAGCCCACGGTGCGCCAGTCCTTCACCTGGCGGGCGGCCAGGGCGTCGTCCACGGCCTGGCGCATGCGTTTGTGCGCAGGGTGCAGCGGCCATGCCTTCTCCAGCGACTGGCATTCGATCAGCCGGCGCACCCGGTAGATGTCAATGATGTCGGCAATGGAGGGGGTGGCCACGGAGACCCCGCGGTTGGGTTCATGCCGCAGCAGGCCTTCCTTGATCAGCGTGCGGAAGACCTCCCGCAAGGTGTTGCGCGAGATGTCCAGTTGCTGGCTCAGCGCGGCTTCCGACAGGCGCTGCCCGGCGCGCAACTCGCCGTGGATCAGCTGTTGGCGGATGCGCTCGGCCACGGCATCGCTCAGGCTCGTGGATTCGTTGCTGGAGGGGTCACGTGGGCTTGGCATGGCAGATTGGTAAGGAATTTGCTAGATATTGTTGAACAAAGCGCTGGCATGTGGCGCAAGGAGCATACAAGATGGATTTGAACAGCGATCTGGGTGAGAGCTTTGGTGCCTGGAGCATGGGCGACGATACCGCCATGCTCGATATCGTCAGCAGCGCCAATGTGGCATGCGGCTTCCATGCGGGCGATGCCGCTGGCATTCTGGCCACCTTGAAGGCGGCCAAGGCGCGCAATGTGGTCGTGGGCGCCCATGTGGCCTACCTCGATCTGGCCGGTTTCGGCCGCCGCAACATGGATGTGGCCAGCAGCGATCTGGTGGCCGACGTGATCTACCAGATCGGCGCGCTGCAGGGCCTGGCCCAGGCGGCGGGCACCACGGTGCGGTATGTGAAGCCGCATGGCGCGCTCTACAACACCATTGCCCAGGACCGGCGCCAGGCCACCGACGTGATCAACGCCATCAAGGCGATCGATCCCTCGCTGGTGCTGATGGCGCTGGCGGGAGCACCGCTGATCGGCTGGGCGCGCGACGCCGGCCTGACCGTGGTGGCCGAAGCCTTTGCCGATCGTGCCTACACCCCCCAGGGGGCCCTGGTGTCGCGCCGCGAAGCCGGTGCTGTGCTGCACGATGAAACCCTGATCGCCCAGCGCATGCTGACCCTGGTGCGCGAAGGCGTGATCGAGGCCGTGGATGGCTCCATGGTGCGGGTGGAGGCCGATTCGATTTGCGTGCATGGCGACAGCCCCGGGGCGGTGTCCATTGCCCGTGCGCTGCGCCAGCGCTTTGAAGCAGAAGGCGTGCAGATCGCCTCGTTCGTGGCATGAGCTGCATGCGTTTTCTGCCGGTCCACCGCCAGGCCCTCATGGTGGAGCTGGACGATCTGCAGCAGACCCTGGTACTGCTCCAGTCCCTGCAGGCCGAGCCGATTGACGGCGTGCAGGAGCTGGTGCCTGCTGCGCGCACCATCCTGGTGTACTTTGCTCCGCACCGGGTAACGGCGGCGCAGCTGGTGCAGGCAATTGCGGGCCGCAATCTGCAGGGCAGCGTGCAGCGCTCGGATGTGCTGGTGGAAATTCCCGTGCGCTATGACGGCGAAGACCTGGCCGATGTGGCGCAGATGCTGGGCATCAGCGCGCACGAGGTGGTGCAGCGCCACACCGGCAGCGAATGGTCGGTGGCGTTCACCGGCTTTGCACCGGGCTTTGCCTATCTGTCAGGGGGCGACCCCATTTTCAACGTGGCGCGCCGTACCACCCCGCGCACCAAGGTGCCGGCGGGCGCGGTGGCGCTGGCCGGTACGTTCAGCGCGGTCTACCCCCAGGCCAGCCCGGGCGGCTGGCAGATCATCGGCGTGACGGATGCCGCCATGTGGGATCTGGCGCGTGACCTCCCCGCGCTGCTGCAGCCGGGCTACCGCGTGCGGTTTGTCGATGCATCCACCGCCAGCGCCGGGGCAGACCCGCGCCTGGCGGATGCAGCACCCGTCCAGGCTGCGGCGGCGGTGCCCCCCGCAGCCATGGGGGACACCGGCCAGGCGCTGCGGGTGCGCGCCACCGGGTTGCTGACCGTGTTCCAGGACCGTGGCCGCCATGGACAGGCGGGCCAGGGGGTTTCGGCTTCCGGCGCCATGGACCAGGCGGCTTTCAAGAGCGCCAACCGCCTGGTTGGCAATGCCAGCCACCTGCCGGTGCTGGAGACCGTGGGCGGCGGCCTGGTGCTGCAGAGCGTGGGCGAGAACGTGGTGGCCGTGACCGGCGCCGACGCGCCCCTCACTATCACCACCGCAGCCGGCCGCCGCTGGAATGCGCCGCGGTACGCGGCCATTGCGCTGGCCGATGGCGACAGCCTGGGCCTGGGGCAGCCCACGACCGGTGCCCGCTGCTATGTGGCGGTGCGCGGCGGCTACCGGGTGACCCCGGTGCTGGGCAGCGCATCCACCGATACCTTGGCCCTGGTGGGCCCGCCCGCCCTGCACAGCGGTCAGCTGCTGCCTGTGGAAGCGGCCTTGCATGCCGTGGTGGGCGATGCGGCCCTGGCACCAGACCTGCTGCCGGCCCCCGGCCAGGAGGTGGTGCTGGATGTGGAGCTGGGCCCGCGCACCGACTGGTTCACGCCCGAGGCCGTGGCCCTGCTGGCCAGTCAGCGCTGGCAGGTCACGCCCCAGTCCAACCGGGTGGGCCTGCGCCTGGCCGGCGACGTGGCCTTGGCGCGTGCCATCACCAGCGAGCTGCCCAGCGAAGGCACGGCCCTGGGCGCCATCCAGGTGCCTGCCAGCGGCCAGCCGGTGCTGTTTCTGGCGGACCACCCCCTGACCGGGGGCTACCCGGTGATCGGCTGTGTGGCCCCCCACCACCTGGATCTGGCGGGGCAGATCCCGGTGGGTGCATGGATTCGTTTTAAGCCCGTTCGTGCATTTGCAGTGTTGAACCCTGCCGTGGCGGACTGAGGAAGCTGTATGAAAAAAGTCCTGATTGCGAACCGCGGCGAGATTGCCGTGCGCATTGCCCGCGCCTGCGCCGACTATGGTGTGAAGTCCGTGGCGGTGTATGCCAATGCCGACATCGATGCCTTGCATGCCCGCACGGCCGACGAAGCCTATGGCCTGGATGGCGACCAGCCTGCCGACAGCTATCTGCACATCGGCAAGCTGCTGGCGATTGCCCAGAAATCCGGCGCCGATGCGGTGCATCCCGGCTATGGCTTTCTGTCGGAAAGCGAAGCCTTTGCGCGCGCGGTGCTGGATGCCGGCCTGATCTGGATCGGCCCCCGGCCCGAGACCATTGCCCAGTTGGGCGACAAGGTGGAAGCCCGCAAGATTGCGCTGAAGGTGGGCGCGCCGCTGGTGGCGGGCACGCCCGGCCCGGTGCAGAACGCCGATGAGGTGCTGGTCTTTGCACAGCAGCATGGCCTGCCCATCATCATCAAGGCGGCGTTCGGAGGCGGTGGCCGCGGCATGAAGATCGCGTGGCGCATGGACGAGGTGGCCGAGCTCTATGCATCGGCCGTGCGCGAGGCCGTGACCGCCTTTGGCCGCGGCGAGTGCTTTGTTGAACAGTTCCTGGACAAGCCCCGCCATATCGAGGCGCAGGTGATGGCGGACACCCACGGCCACGTGGTGGTGATGGGCACGCGGGACTGTTCGCTGCAGCGCCGCAACCAGAAGCTGGTGGAAGAGGCGCCTGCGCCCTTCATCACCGAGGAGCAGCGGGCACGCATCCACAACGCCGCCAAGGCGATCTGTGCCGAGGCGGGCTATGTCGGCGCCGGTACCGTGGAGTTTCTGCTCAGCGACAACGGCCAGGCCGGGGGCGCCATCTCTTTCCTGGAGGTCAACACCCGCCTGCAGGTGGAGCACACGGTGACCGAGGAAACCACGGGCGTGGACCTGGTGATCGAGCAGCTGCGCGTGGCCGACGGCCTGCCGCTGTCCGTCACCGAGACCCCGGTGCCACGCGCGCACTCCATCGAGTTCCGCATCAATGCCGAGGATGTGGGGCGCGGCTTTCTGCCCACGCCCGGCCCGGTGCTGAAGTTCGTTCCGCCATCCGGCCCCGGTGTGCGCCTGGACTCCGGGGTGGAATCGGGTTCGGTCATTCCCGGCAGCTTTGACTCCATGATGGCCAAGCTCATCGTGACGGGCGCCACGCGGGAGCAGGCCCTGGCCCGTGCCCGCCGTGCGCTGCGCGAGTTCCAGATCGAAGGCGTGGCATCGGTGCTGCCCTTCCACCAGGCGGTGATCGGGCACCCGGATTTTGTGGGACAGGACGGTTTCAAGGTGCATACGCGCTGGATCGAATCGGGCTTTGCCGAGCCGCTGGCCGCTGCCGTGCGTGCCGAGCCGCTGCCCGACGCCAGCCTGGTGCGCACGGCCATCGAGATGGACGGCCGCCGCGTGCAGCTGGGCTTGCCCGCGGTGCTGCTGCAAGGCCTGGCTGCTGGCGGCGGCGGTGCCGTGGCTGTGTCTTCCGCCCCGGAGGCGGTGGATGCAGCGGCCGTGCAGTCCCCGATTGCCGGCAATCTGCATGCCTGGAAGGTGGCGGATGGCGATGCGGTCCAGGAAGGCGATGTGATTGCCGTGATGGAAGCCATGAAGATGGAAATGCAGGTGTCGGCGCACTGCAGCGGGCGCATCACGCTGGCGGCGGCCGCCGGCACGGCCCAGACGCTGGGGGCGGTGATCGCGCACATCCGCTGAATGGAAGGGGCGGCAGATCAGGCTGGGCACCGTGCTTGACATTGACATGATGTCAATCTCTACAGTCATACTCCACAACCTTGGAGAGTGTGATGAACGCTGCAAACAGACTGCCTGCCCATTTCGATTTCACCGTAGAGGGAATGACCTGCGCGTCCTGCGTGGGCCGGGTGGAGCGTGCGCTCAAGAAGGTGCCCGGTGTGCAGGAGGCGGTGGTCAATCTGGCTACGGAAAAAGCCAGCCTGCAGCTGGATGATCCGGCGCAGGCTGCCACCATCCTGCCGTTGGCGGTGGCGGCCATCGAGAAGGCCGGCTATGCCGTGCCCCAGCAGACCGTGGATCTGCAGGTCGGCGGCATGACCTGCGCGTCCTGCGTGGGGCGGGTGGAGCGGGCGCTGAAGAAAGTGCCCGGCGTGCAGGGCGCCAGTGTCAATCTGGCCACGGAGCGCGCGGCCGTGCAGGTCAACGACGGCACCGATGTGGGGGCGCTGATTGCCGCCGTGGCCAAGGCCGGCTACGAGGCCAGCGTGGTGCCGCAGGCCGGATCCGGCAAGGCGGTGGACGACGCGGCGGCCGAGCGGCAGGCGCAGGAGCGGGCCTCGCTGCAGCGCGCGCTGGTTCTTGCCGCAGTGTTTGCACTGCCCGTGTTCCTGCTGGAAATGGGCGGCCACATGGTGCCGGCTTTCCACCATTGGGTGTCCCACACCATCGGCACGCAGAACAGCTGGTACCTGCAGTTTGCACTGACGGCCGTGGTGCTGTGTGGCCCGGGCCGCCGCTTCTTTGAAAAAGGCATCCCCGCCTTGCTGCGCGGGGCGCCGGACATGAATTCACTGGTCGCCGTGGGCACGTCGGCCGCCTTTGCCTATTCGGTGGTGGCCACCTTTGTGCCGCAATGGTTGCCGACCGGCACGGTGAATGTGTACTACGAGGCGGCGGCGGTCATCGTGGCGCTGATCCTGCTGGGGCGCTTCATGGAGGCGCGTGCCAAGGGCAATACCTCCGAAGCCATCCGCCGCCTGGTGCAACTGCAGGCCAAGACCGCCCGTGTGCGCCGCGATGGGGTGGTGCTGGAACTGGATATCGCCCAGGTGCATGCCGGCGATGTGATCGAAGTGCGGCCGGGCGAGCGCATCCCGGTGGACGGGGAGGTGGTCGAGGGCCAGAGCTTTGTCGATGAATCCATGATCAGCGGCGAACCCGTTCCGGTCGAAAAGACCGTGGGTGCCGAAGTCGTGGGCGGTACGGTGAACCAGAACGGTGCCCTGGTGTTCCAGGCCACCAAGGTGGGGGCCGACACGCTGCTGGCGCAGATCATCCGCATGGTGGAGCAGGCCCAGGGCAGCAAGCTGCCGATCCAGGCACTGGTGGACAAGATCACCATGTGGTTTGTGCCCGCGGTGATGGCGGCGGCGCTGCTGACCTTTGCCGTCTGGTTGGTCTGGGGCCCTGCACCTGCGCTGAGCTTTGCGCTGGTGAATGCCGTGGCCGTGCTCATCATTGCCTGCCCCTGCGCCATGGGCCTGGCCACGCCGACGTCCATCATGGTCGGCACCGGCCGCGCCGCGCAAATGGGGGTGCTGCTGCGCAAGGGCGAGGCGCTGCAGCAGCTCAAGGATGCCAAGGTGGTGGCGGTGGACAAGACCGGCACGTTGACCAAAGGCCGCCCGGAGCTGACCGATCTGGTGCTGGCCGACGGGATGCAGCGCAGCCAGGTGCTGGCGCAGGTGGCGGCTGTGGAAGACCGCAGCGAGCACCCGATTGCCCGCGCCATCGTGGATGCGGCCCGTGCCGAAGGTCTGCAGATCCCGGCGATCAGCGGGTTTGAATCCGTCACCGGCTTTGGCGTGCGCGCGCTGGTCGAAGGCCACCGGGTGGAGATCGGTGCGGACCGCTTCATGCGCGAACTGGGCCTGGGTGTGGACGGTTTTGCGGCCGAGGCGCAGCGCCTGGGCGGCGAAGGCAAGACGCCGCTGTATGCGGCGGTGGATGGAAAGCTGGCGGCCATGATTGCCGTGGCCGACCCCATCAAGCCCACGACCCGGCCGGCCATCGAGGCGCTGCATGCGCTGGGCCTGAAGGTGGCGATGATCACCGGCGACAACCGCCACACCGCCGAAGCGATTGCCCGGCAGCTGGGCATTGACGAAGTGGTGGCCGAGGTGCTGCCTGGCGGCAAGGTGGAGACCGTGCAGCGTCTGAAGGCCGAGCACGGCACGCTGGCCTATGTGGGGGACGGCATCAACGACGCCCCCGCGCTGGCCGAGGCCGATGTGGGCATTGCCATTGGCACGGGCACCGACATTGCGATCGAGGCCGCCGATGTGGTGCTGATGTCGGGCGACCTGTCGGGTGTGCCGAATGCGATTGCGCTGTCCAAGGCCACGATGAAGAACATCGGTGAAAACCTGTTCTGGGCCTTTGCCTACAACGTGGCGCTGATCCCCGTGGCGGCGGGCCTGCTGTACCCGTTCAACGGCAAGCTGCTGTCGCCCGTGTTTGCGGCCGGGGCCATGGCGTTGTCCAGCGTGTTTGTGCTCTCCAATGCGCTGCGGCTCAAGCGGTTCAAGGCACCGCTGTAAGACCGCAGGCAGCCGGGGCGAGGCTGCGGCATGAAAAAAGCGCTTCCGGGGAAGCGCTGGAGGGAAGGGCAGTCCGGGGTCAGGACGGCAGCTTGGGCACGTCGATGAAGTCGTCCAGGCTCAGCCCCTTTTCTTTCAGCAGCGCTTCCAGCACAGGCTTCAGGCGGCCCAGGCTGGCTTCCACGGTTTCGCGCACCGTGTCCACCACCACCTGGGTGCTGCGTTCGATCTCGATGTTGACCAGATCGCCCACCTGCTTGCTGCCGAACACGGTCATGCGCAGCGTTTCGGGAATCAGCCAGACCTCGAACCAGCCTTCCTTGCGGTTCACCTCGGCCACCGTCAGGCTGGCGCCGTTGACGGCGATATAGCCTTTGGCAAACACATAGGGGCGAAAGGCTTCGGGAATGCCGAAGCGGATCTTGTGGTTGGTGTCGGTGCGCACGATGTCCAGCAGTGGCGCGGTGAAGTCCACATGGCCGGACAGCGGGTGGCCGCCGATTTCGGCGCCGTCCTTGGCGGCACGCTCCACATTCACATGGGCGCCGGCCTTGTAGCTGCCCAGCGTGGTGATGGCCAGGCTTTGCTGCATCACGTCGAAGGTGGCGCTGGTGGGCGAGAGGTTTTCCGTCACGGTCAGGCAGACGCCGTCGTGCGAGACACTGGCGCCCACCGCCAGGTCCTGGCAGAAGCCTTCGGGGAATTCCATGGTGAAGGTGCGCAGACCGTCCTGGTCGCGCAGCGCGGCAATGGTTGCCACGGCCTGAATGATGCCGGTGAACACGGGTGGGTTTCCTTGGGACGCGGCCGCTGCGCTTGCGCGCGGCAGCCATGGTGCAAAACGCTTATTGTGCCCGCGGCCCTGGCGCACGGCGGGCTTGGCCCTGTTGCCAATGCGGCAGCCGCTCAGGCGGCCAGTGCGGCGCCATCCCAGTGGCCGCTGACCAGGCCCAGAGGCTTTTTCAGTGCCCGCACCCAGGCGCAGTCCGGCCAGGCCTCCATCTGCACATTCATGCCGGCAAATACGCCGTAGCCGGGACCGGCGGCGATCTCCCCGTCGGCCTGCAGGGTCTCGCCTGTGCGGATGCTGCAGGCGGCGCGGATATCGCCCAGCGCCTTGATGCCCCAACCCGCCTGGATGTGGTTGCCGCAGTCCAGGCTGTCCTGGGTGGCAATGCCATGGCCTGCGTCCAGCAGGCCCTGCACGGCGATGCGGCCGCCCGCGCGCAGGCCCTTGCCGCAGTGCAGGGCACCCTGCACGTCCACTTCCTGGCCGATGTGGGCCTGTCCTTGCAGCGTCACATCGCCGCCGCAGCGCAGTTCCCAGCCGGCGCGCAGTTCTGCGGCGCGCAGGGCACCTTGCACTTCCACGCTCCAGGCGGCCTTGATGGTGTTGCCGGCCTGCAGCAGTTCGCCGCAGAAGATGGCGCCGCCGCTGTGGATGTCTTCTCCCGCTTCCAGCGTGCCGGCGCGTATGCCGCCGCCCACCTGCAGGCTGCGCCCCACCAGCAGTTGGCCGCTGACGCGCACATCGCCGTGGACGATCAGCGTGCCGGCGTAGACCAGGTTATCGGCCTCCAGGTGCTCCAGCTCCAGCACGGTGTTGGTGGGACCGAAGTTCTCCAGCAGCCAGCGTGCGTCGTCCACGCGGCCTGCGGCCACCTGGGTGTCCATGGCCGCCTGGTAGTCGCCACCGCCCAGGTTGTTGCGCACAAACCAGCGGTACCCCATGGCGCAGGGGTTCTTGCCGCGCAAGAAAGTTTGGGTCAGTTCCATGTCCATCGTTCAACCTCGTCCATTCCGTGGGGGAAATGGGCGCGTGGCGCGGCCTGCGGGCGTGGTGGGGCCGTGGCTGCGCGCATGCGCCTTTGCATGTGCAAGTCGTGGAGGCCGTGCGGAGGAAAGGGACTGTGTGTGCCTTATGCCTTCCGCACGGCGGCGGAAAGCATGGCCGTAACGCCACTGAGGCTGACGAAGGCGGTCGGCACGCCATGGCGGCGGGTGTGCAGGGCACGCAGCACACAGGCACGCACCTGCGGCACTGCAGCAAGGGCAGCGCGGCGCGGGCGGGCAGAAAGGGAAGGGTGCGTGCAGACCATGGAGGAAAATTGCTGCAAATTATGCCTTGCCTGCTTTTTCGGCACGGGGCGCTGCGGTATCGCTGTTACAAGTCGGCCTGCCAGATGACCGTTTGGGCGATACCTGCACCCTGACAGGTATTGCCTGCTTTGGGTAACATCACGGCCCTTGCGGGCGCGCGCGCCGCTGGGGTGGCCGTTGTTTGTAACAACCGCACCGCCCGGTGTGTGTGCGCGGCATGCCACCGCGTTCCCTGTTTTTGCGGGTTGCAGTTTCCTTCCGGCCTTGGGTGCCGGTGGTTGTCCGCTGCAGCCGGCCCCTATTGCGCGCGACTGCGCACCCTGCCATGCCATCCAACCAACCCCCTTCCTTCTTCAGCCGAATCGCGATTGCGATCGGCAGCTTCTTTGCCATTCTGGGCGACGGCCGCCTGGCGGCCGATGTGCGCCGCGTGCGCGCCGGCGAAGCCCTGGCCGCCGACGTCCAGCCCACGGAAGTGCGCGTTGAAGTGCCGGTCGAGAAGGTGGTGGAAGTCCGTGTGGAAGTGCCTGTGGAGAAGATCGTTGAAAAGACGGTCGAAAAGCGGGTGGAAGTGCCTGTCGAAAAGCTGGTGGAAAAACTGGTTGAGAAGACCATTGAAGTGCCCAACCACGCTGCCGCCCTGCAACTGCTGGGCCTGATGCAGCGGGAAGCCCGGTTTGTCGACTTCATCCAGGAAGACGTGGCGCCCTACACCGATGCGGAAATCGGTGCCGCCGCCCGCGTGGTGCACGAAGGCTGCCGCAAGGTGCTGCGCGAGCATTTCGCGATTGCCCCGGTGCGCAGCGAAGCCGAAGGGACTCGCATCACCCTGCAGGCCGGCTTTGACGCGGCCGCCGTGCGCCTGACCGGCAATGTGGTCGGGCAGGCGCCGTTCACCGGTACCCTGGGCCACCGTGGCTGGCAGGTCACCGAGGTGAAGCTGCCCCAGCTGACCGACAGCCAGGCGGCCAAGGTGCTGGCGCAGGCCGAAGTGGAGCTGTAAACCATGACTGTGTTTGCCTCCATTGCCGCATCCGGTGCGGCCCAGCCCGCAGTGTCTGCTTCCGGCTCTGCTGTTGCTGCCGCGCCCGCCACGACCACAACCCCTGTCCCGTCCGCTGCGGCCGCCCGCTACAGCATTGGCATTGACCTGGGCACCACGCACTGCGCGCTGTCCTATGTGAACAAGACGGCCAGCGACGGTGAAACCGTGGTGCAGGGCGTGCTGGAGATTCCCCAGCTGACGGCGCCCGCCAGCGTGGAAGCCAAGCCGCTGCTGCCGTCCTTTCTGTACCTGCCGCACGAGAGCGAGCTGACCGAGGCCGAGCGCCGCCTGCCCGGCGCGGCCGCGCAGGACTTCATCACCGGCGAGTTCGCCCGCAGCCGCGGTGCGGCCACGCCCATCCGGCTGGTCAGCAGCGCCAAGAGCTGGCTGTGCCACCCCGGCGTGGACCGCCGCGCAGGCATTCTGCCGCCCGATGCGCCCGAGGAAGTCAGCCGCATTTCGCCGCTGACCGCGTCCATCCGCTACCTGGAGCACCTGCGCTGGGCCTGGGAGCAGGCCCATCCCGAGGCCCCGTTTGCCGAGCAGGACATCACCGTCACCATTCCCGCATCGTTCGATCCCGCAGCGCGCGAGCTGACGGCCGAGGCATGCAAGGCCGCCGGCTTTGACCGGCTGACCCTGCTGGAGGAGCCCCAGGCGGCGCTGTACAGCTGGATCCAGGCCAGCGGCGGCCAGTGGCGCAAGCAGGTCCGGCATGGCGACATCATTCTGGTGGTGGACGTGGGAGGCGGCACCACTGACCTCTCGCTGATCGCCGTGCTGGAGCGCGAGGGCACTCTGGAGCTGCAACGGATTGCCGTGGGCGAGCACATTCTGCTGGGCGGCGACAACATGGACCTGGCCCTGGCCTATGGTGTGGCGCGCAAGCTGGCACAGGAAGGCAAGCAGCTGGATGCCTGGCAGACCCGCGCGCTGGCCCATGGCTGCCGCAGTGCCAAGGAGCAACTGCTGGCCGATGCGGCGCTGCAGTCCGTGCCGTTGGTGGTGCCCAGCCGGGGCAGCAAGCTCATCGGCGGCAGCATCCGCACCGAAGTCACGCGCGACGAAGTGCTGGCCATGCTGGTCGAAGGCTTCTTCCCCCAGGTGGCCGTCAGCGACAAGCCCAAGACCCGCGCCCGGGGCGCGCTCACCCAGCTGGGCCTGCCCTATGCCCAGGATGCGGCGGTCACACGCCATCTGGCTGCGTTCCTGACCCGCCAGGTCAACGCCCTGGCCGACATCGACGGCCTGGACGGCGACCAGGTGGACGGTTCCACCTTCCTGCACCCCACGGCCATCCTGTTCAACGGGGGCGTGCTCAAGGCCGGGCAGATCGAGCAGCGCATTGTCGAGGTCATCAACGGCTGGCTGGACGATGAAGCCTGCCCGCCCGTCCGCCTGCTGGACGGTGCCAACCTGGACCTGGCCGTGGCACGCGGCGCGGCCTACTACGGCCATATCGCCACCAGCGGCCGCGGCGTGCGCATCCGCGGCGGCACGGCCCAGTCGTATTACGTGGGTGTGGAGTCGAACATGCTCGCCATCCCCGGCATGGAGCCGCCGCTGTCCGCACTGTGCCTGGTGCCGTTCGGTATGGAAGAGGGCTCGGAAGTGGCGCTGCCTGACGAGGAGTTCGGTCTGGTCGTGGGCGAGCCCGTGCGCCTGCGCTTCTTTGGCTCCAGCGTGCGCCGTGCCGATACCGTGGGCACCATGCTGGACTTCTGGGGGCCGGAGGAACTGGTGGAGCTGCAGGAGATCGAGTTGAACCTGCCGGCAGCAGGCCGTGTGGCCGGCGAGGTCGTGCCGGTGACCTTGCAGGCGCGCGTGACGGATATCGGCACGCTGGAGCTGAATGCCGTGCCGGTGGGCGGAACCGAACGCTGGAAGGTGGAGTTCGACGTGCGTGCGGAGACCGCCGCCGACGCTGCCGCCTGAAGTGGCGGTCCCTGGTGAAAAAGCCCGCTGGCCTATGGGTCTGCGGGCTTTTTTTGTGGATGGATGGCGGCGCCAATGCCCTGCCTGCCAGCAGGGGCCTGGCCTTGCATGCCACGGCATGCGGAACCGGTCTCGGTATGATATTGATAAATCTTTATCAATAGACTGTGAAAACCTTTTCCGCTTCTGCGCCCCTGGCGCTGCCCGGTGCCGGCCGGCTGCAATCGATTGACGCCCTGCGGGGACTGGTCATGCTGTTCATGCTGCTGGACCATGTCCGCGAGACCTTCTATCTGCATCTGCAGGTGCCGGATCCGATGGTGGTGGCCGATACGCCGCCGGGCCTGTTCTTCCCGCGCATGCTGGCCCATCTGTGCGCCCCGGTGTTTGTGTTTCTGACCGGGCTGGGCGCCTATCTGTACGCCAGCCGCCACGCCGATGCCGGGCAGGCGCGGGCGGCGGCTTCGGGCTTTCTGTGGCGGCGGGGCCTGTTCCTGGTGCTGCTGGAGGTGACGGTGGTCAACTTTGCCTGGACCTTCCAGTTTCCCCCGGCCAAGGTGTTCCTGCAGGTGATCTGGGCCATCGGCCTGTCCATGCTGGCGCTGTCGGTGCTGGTGTGGCTGCCGCGCCAGGCCTTGCTGCTGCTGGGGGCGGTGCTGGTGGCCGGGCACAACCTGCTCGACGGCCTGCATTTCCCCGCCGGCCATCTGCTGCACGCGCCCTGGGCCATCCTGCATGACCGGGGCTGGCTGGAACTGGCCGGGGTGCAGCTGCGCACCTCCTACCCGGTGCTGCCCTGGATCGGCGTGATCGCCCTGGGCTATGGCATCGGCCCCTGGTTTGGCAGGGCCTGCGAGGCGGCACAACGCCAGCGCCGCCTGCTGGTGGCGGGCGCGGCCTGTCTGCTGGGCTTTGGGGTGCTGCGCACGCTGAATGTGTATGGCGATGCGCCCTGGCAGGCCGGTGCCAGCACGCTGCACACGCTCATGTCCTGGTTCAATGTGACCAAGTACCCGCCGTCGCTGCTGTTCCTGCTGCTGACGCTGGGGGTCGGGTTGCTGCTGTTGCACGCATTCGAGGCGCGGACCGGCCGCCCCTGGCTGCAGCCGCTGGCCACGCTGGGCGCGGCGCCCATGTTCTTCTACGTGCTGCACCTGTATGTGCTGAAGTTCATGTACCTGGCGGCCGTGGCCGTCTGGGGGACCAACCAGGGGCAGTTGTTCGGCCTGGACCACCTGCTGTGGCTGTGGGTGCTGGCCGCCGTGCTGGCCGTGGCACTGTACCCTGCAGTGCGCTGGTTTGCTGCGCTCAAGCAGCGCCGGCGCGACCTGGCATGGCTCAAGTACCTGTAGGCCGGCGTCGGCGGTGCCGGCGGCGGCACAATACCGCTTCCTTGAAGCAGCCCCCGCCATGACGTCTTCCATGCAACGATCCACCAAGCAGCGCACCGCCATCCAGCAGGCCATGACGCAGGCCGACCGGCCGCTGGCACCGCCGGATGTGCTGGAACTGGCCCAGGCCACACTGCCGGGCCTGGGCATTGCCACGGTGTACCGCGCCCTCAAGGCCATGGCGGAAGAGGGCGTGCTGCGCGAGGTGCACCTGCCCGGGCGCAGCCCCATGTACGAGGTGGCCCACCACGGCCACCACCACCACTTTCAGTGCAAGCAGTGCCAGCGGGTGTTCGATGTGCACGCCTGTCCCGGCAATCTGGCGGGGCTGGCCCCGGCAGGCTTTGTGGTGGAAGGCCACGAAATCACGCTCTATGGCCGCTGCAGCGACTGCGCGGCCCTGCCGTCCTGAAGGCACGCGGCGTGACCCGGCCTTCCGCGTCTGCGGCCTTTGTCGTTGGCATCGACCTGGGCACCAGCCACACCGTGGTGGCCAGCGTGCCCGTGCGCGGCGCGGCGGCCGAGATTGCACTGCTGCACATTCCCCAGCGCAGCACGGCGGGCGAGGTGGCGCTGCTGCCCCTGCTGCCCTCGGTGCGCTACCAGGCTGCGCCGGGTGAGCTGGGCGAGGCCTGGCAGCAGCCCTGGCCACCGCAGGGGGCGTCGGCCGATGCCCCCGCCGTCATCGGCCGCTGGGCGGAGGACCTGGGGGCATCGGTCCCCGGCCGCCTGGTGGCCAGTGCCAAAAGCTGGCTCTCCCACGCCGGCGTGGACCGTACGGCAGCCATCCTGCCCTGGGGGGCTGCAGAAGATGTGGCCAAGGTTTCGCCGCTGGCGGCCTCTGCGTCCTACTTGGCCCATGTGAAAGCGGCCTGGGACCAGGCCCATCCCGCCGCGCCGCTGCAGGACCAGATCGTGGTGCTGACGGTGCCGGCATCGTTTGACGAAGGCGCGCGTGCGCTGACGCTGGAGGCGGCAGCGCAGGCCGGTCTGCCCGGCGTGCAGTTGCTGGAAGAGCCCAAGGCCGCGTTCCACGACTGGCTGGTGCTGCAAGGCGCGCAATGGGCGCAGCAGCTGGCGGACAGCCGCCTGGTGCTGGTGGTGGACGTGGGCGGCGGCACCACCGATCTGACCTTGATCCGTGTGGACCCTGCTGCCGGCGCCGCGGATGGCAGCCTGCCCACCTTGACCCGCACTGCCGTGGGCGAGCATTTGATGCTGGGCGGCGACAACATGGATCTGGCACTGGCCCACCAGCTGGAGCCGCAGTTTGCGGACGCCGGCCAGCGCCTGCCTGCGCAGCGTTTTGCCCAGCTGGTGCAGCGTTGCCGCATGGCCAAGGAGCAATTGCTGGCCGCCGATGCCCCGGAACATGCCCGCATCACCCTGCTGGGGGGCGGCAGCCGCCTGCTGGCGGCCACGCAATCCGCCACGGTGACCCGTGCGCAGGTGCAGCAGTGGGTGGTGGATGGGTTCTGGCCGCCTGCACAGACCACCGACCAGCCGGGCAAGCGCCAGGGTGCGCTGCGAGGGTTTGGCCTGCCGTATCCGGCGGATGCGGCCATCACACGGCATCTGGCGGCGTTCCTGGCCCAGCATGCCGGTGGCGCCTGGCCCGACACCGTGCTGCTGAACGGGGGCGTGTTCCATGCGCATGCGATGGTGGAGCGGCTCACGCAGCAGCTGTCCGCCTGGCGCGGCAGCCCCGTGCGGGTGCTGCACAACCCCCACCCGGACTGGGCCGTGGCGCGTGGCGCCGCAGCCCACGGCCTGGCGCGCGCGCAGCAGGAACATGCGGCATACGACGCCCTCTCTGTGCCCCCTCCAGAACATACTGAAAGCGCTCCGGAAACGACCACCACCCGCAAGCCTGCGGCCGCGGCCCTGCCGGTGATCGGCGGTGGCGCGGCGCGCAGCTACTGGCTGGTGCTGCCGGGCAAAAAGGGCGCAGCCCCGCAAGGCCTGTGCCTGTTACCGCGCGGCACGGAAGAAGGCGTGCGCATGGTGCTGTCGGGCCGGCGCTTTGCGCTCAAGCTGGGCCAGGCCGTGCGCTTCAGCCTGGTGGCGCACAGCGGCAACCTGCCGGCGCAGGCCGGACAGCTGGCAGCGCTGCACGGCGAAGGCTGGGTGGAATTGCCGCCCATCGCCACCGTGCTGCCGGCACCGGAGGGCCACAGCACCGCGCAGATCGAGGTGCAGCTGCAGGCCTGCATGAGCGAGGTCGGCACGCTGGAGGTGCGCTGCGTGGCGGTGGTGGATGCCACCCGGTCCTGGCTGCTGCCCTTCCATGTGCGCGCTGGCGGCCAGGCCGTGGATGCCGGCGCGGCGCCCGTGCCGGCAGAAGGCTCTGAGAACCCGCAGGAAGGGGACAGAACGGCGCAGCACCTGCCCCAGGCCGCAGCCCAGATCGAACGCATCTTTGGCAACCAGGCCCAGGAAGTGGGGCCCAAGGAGGTGCGCCAACTGCGCCAGTCGCTGGAAAAGCTGCTCGGCCCGCGCGAGGGCTGGGAGGTGGCAACGCTGCGCACGCTGTTCGACGCACTGTTGGCGCGGGCCAAGCGCCGCCGCCGCACGCCCGAGCATGAACGCGTGTGGCTGAATCTGTCCGGCTGGTGCCTGCGCCCCGGTGTGGGGGCGCAACTGGACGGCTGGCGCATGGCGCAGGTCTGGGCCTTGTATGCCCAGGGGCTGGCCCATGCCAAGGAGGCCGCCAACTGGACCGAATGGTGGGTGTTCTGGCGGCGCGTGGCCGCGGGCCTGGATGCCGCGCAGCAACTGGCGCTGCTGGAAGACGTGGCCGGCCACATGCAGAAAGCCGTGCAGCAGACGGCACGCAGCGGTGGCAAAAGCAGCCATGGCAGCTATGACGACATGCTGCGCCTGTTTGCGGCTATGGAGGCCGTGCCCTGGCAGTACCGCCAGGAAATGGGCCAGTGGATGCTGCAGCGGCTCCAGCGCGAGGGTGAATCCGTGCAGACCTGGTGGGCCATTGGCCGCCTGGCCGCGCGCCAACCGCTGGCCGCCAATGCGCACCTGGTGATGCCGCTCGAAGCGGCGCAGGAGTTTCTGAACGCCACCCTGGCCCAGGACTGGCGCAAGAACGACACCGCGATGTTTGCCGCGGTGCAAATGGCCCGGATGACGGGCGATCGCGCACGCGATCTGCCGGATGGAGTGCGCACCCAGGTGCTGGAAAAAATGCAGGCCAGCGGTGCGCCCCCGCGCTGGGTGGCCATGGTGGAGCAGGTGGTGCAGATGGACGCCGAAGACCAGAAACGCAGCCTGGGGGACAGCCTGCCGCCCGGGTTGGTGTTGCTGTGAGGGCGGTGCGTGCCGACGGTGGCGGGAGGCTGGGCAGTTTGGTCGACAGCGCCCTGGTGCACAGAAAAATGAACAAAAGGTGGTGGACGTGATACCTGTGGTGGGATCTTTTTCGATGCCCAGGCGAAACCGCCTGGTCCTGGTGCTGCTGGCCTTGCTGGTCATCGCCCTGGGCCTGGCCTCCCGGCGCGGCCTGGTGCCGTTTCCGGCGGCGCTGGGCAACTACCCCGGCGATGCACTCTGGGCCTGGGTGGTGTTGCTGTGTGTGGCCTGGGTACGGCCGGCCATGCCGCGCACCCGGCTGGTGGCATGGTCGCTGGCCATCGCGTTTGGCATTGAGTTTCTGCAGCTCTACCAGGCCCCCTGGATACAGGCGCTGCGCGCCAACAAGCTGGCGTATCTGGTGCTGGGCAATGGCTTTGATCCGCTGGATCTGGTGGCTTATGGGGTGGGCATTGCGCTGGGGTCGGCGGTGGATGGAGCCTGGGGGCGTGCCGTGGCCCGCCGCGTGCAGGAGAGCGGTTATGCGGCGCGGTATTGACTGGCGCCGCGCCGCAGTGCTGGCGCTGTGCGCCAGCCTGTGGGGGGCGTGGGGCCTCCCGGTGCAGGCCGGGACGGCGGGCGCAGCCCCGGCTTCCCAGTTGCGCTGCGGCTGGTGGGAAAACCCCACACCGTCCAATGCCTGGTTGAACGACCGCGACGGCAGCTGGACCGTGGGTTCACAAGGCGGCCTGCAGGCCGAAGGGGACTGGCCCAGCTTCACCGACGCGCAATGGGTGCGCACCAATGGCTATTACGGCTACGGCTGTGCCTGTCTGCGCGTGGTGGCCGACGCCCGCAGCCAGAAGGTGGAGCGCATTCTGTCGGCCCGGGCCAGACCGCTGGCCGCCTGCCGGCAGGACCGGCGACTGCGCGAGCCGCTGCGGCCGGAGTGAGCGGCGTGGGGCGCTGGGTCACATCTGCGTCCCCGCCCGCATGCAAGCCGCTACGATGGCTGCACATGGTGTGCCGGCAAGCCCGTTCCGGGTGCGCTGTGCGCCCACCTACCGTTGTCCCTGCAGGAGTGATTGCATGACCATGCCGACCCAGACCGTGATTCCCCAGCTGCGCATGACCGACGCGGTGCGCAGCCTGCAGTTCTATGTGGACGGGCTGGGTTTTGCCGTGGACTGGGAGCACCGCTTTGAACCCGGCTACCCGCTGTTTGTCCAGCTGTCCCGCGACAGCGGTGCGGGCCGGCAGCTGATCTTTCTGACCCAGCACCGTGGCGACTGCGAGGTGGGCGGTGCCGTCTACTTTGTGGTGCCCGATGCGCGCGCGACGCTGGCAGCGTTCGAGGCGCGGGGCATCTGGCCCACCAATCCGCTGGAGGCCACGCCCTGGGGAAGCTGGGAATTTCTGCTGACCGATCCGGACGGCAACCGGCTGCGCTTTGCGTCGGACCAGGTCTCGGACGCCGTGGAGCACGGGGGCCAGGGCGGGGCTCAGTAGCTGGCGTCCGCGATGGCCTGTCCCACCTGGCGCAGCGCTGGCTCCAGCACGTCCAGCGGCACCGATCCCAGCGCCAGGCGCAGGGCGTGCGGCACCTGGGCGGTGGTGGCGAACGGCTCGGCGGTAGAGACGGCAATCCCTTGCTGCAGCAGGGCCGCCGCAATCTGGTCGGCACGCACTTCGGGCGGCAAGGGCAGCCACAGAAAGTAGGACTGCGGGTGGTGGACCCGGGACAGACCGGGCAGCAGCGTGCCCAGCACGCGGGCTGCCAGTTGTTGGCGCAGCGCGGCGTCTTCGCGTTTGTGCGTTTCCAGCCGGGTGACGGTGCCGTCTTCCAGCCAGCCGCAGGCGATGGCGGCCATCACGCCCGGGGTGTTCCAGGTGGTGGCGCGGATGGCACGCTCCAGCGCGGGCACCCAGTCCAGCGGCGCGGCGGCAAAGCCCACCCGCAGACCGGCCGCCACATTCTTGGAAAAACCGGACACATACACCGTGCGCTCCGGCGCCAGTGCGGCCAGCGGCGGCGGGGCCGGGTCGGCCAGGTAGGCATAGGCGCCGTCTTCGATCAGCGTCAGGTCGTGCGCACGCGCCAGCTCCACCAGCTGCAGCCGCTGCGCAAGAGGCAGCACCCAGCCCAGCGGGTTGTGCAGCGTGGGCATGGTGTAGACCGCACGCACGCTGCGCTGGCGGCACAGCTGCTGCAGCGCGGCCAGGTCGGGTCCCTGCGGTGTGGCGGGAATGGGCAGCAGCTCCAGGTGCAGCTGCTGCGCCAGCAGCTTGAAGCCGGGGTAGGTGAGTGCGTCCACGGCCACCACGTCGCCGGGCGCAAGCCGCGCCATCAGCGCCACGGTCAGGCCGTGCTGGGCGCCGTCCACCAGCACCACCTGCTCACCGCTGACCTGCAGGCCGCGTGCACGCAGGTGCTGGGCCACGGCGGCGCGGTCGCGGGGGCGGCCGCCATGGGGCTGGTAGCGCAGCAGGGCTTCCAGGTCGCCGGTCAGGGCCAGCTGGCGCAGCGCGGTGCGCAGCAGCTCGGCCTGGCTGGGCAAGGTCGGCACGTTGAAGCTCAGGTCCACACTGCCCAGCGCAGCGGGCGGAATGTCGATGCCGTGGCCCGGCGGCAGTGCGGTTTCCTTGACGAAGGTGCCACGCCCGGTTTCGCCACTGACCAGGCCCATGGCGCTCAGCTCGGCATAGACGCGGCTGGCCGTGACCAGGGCCAGGCCTTCGCGGGCCGCGAGCTGGCGGTGCGTGGGCAGGCGCGTGCCGGCCGGCAGCTGGCCGCTGCGGATGGCGGCGGCCAGGCGGTCCACCACGGTCTGGTAGCGGGAGGTGCGGGCAAGGGAAGGGGTGGCCATGGGGCGGATCAGCGCAGCAATTGCAGCCATCGCAACGGCTTTGTATGCATGACAATTTTTTGATTGTATTGGGTTGTGTGCCTAGCATGGCGGCCTTGTTCCTGTTGCACCGCGTTCCACTGCCATGACTCCCTCCGCCCAAGCCGCTTCGACGTCCACCCCTGTCCACAGTTCCCAAGGCTGGCTCAACGGCCTGATCGGGGTGGTGATCTTCAGCGGCTCGCTGCCAGCCACACGGCTGGCGGTGTTGGATCTGCCGCCGGTGTGGCTGACGGTGGCGCGTGCCAGCATTGCCGGGGTGTTGGCACTGGCGGTGCTGCTGTGGTGCCGGCAACCGCGGCCTGCGCGCTCCCAGATGGTGTCGTTGGCCGTGGTGGCCGTGGGCGTGGTGCTGGGCTTTCCGCTGCTGACGGCGCTGGCGCTGCAGCATGTGCCGGCGGCGCACTCGATTGTGCTGGTGGCACTGCTGCCGCTGTGTACGGCGGTGTGCGGGGTGTGGCGCGGCGGCGAGCGCCTGCGGCCGGCGTTCTGGGCGCTGTCGCTGCTGGGGGCGGCCCTGGTGCTGGGGTTCGCGCTGTGGGCCGCTTGGCAGCAAGGGGGGGAGACATCGTTGGTGGGCGACGGGCTGATGCTGCTGGCCGTGGCGGTCTGTGGCCTGGGGTATGCGGAAGGGGCCAAGCTCTCGCGCAGCCTGGGCGGCTGGCAGGTGATCAGCTGGGCGCTGGTGCTGTCGCTGCCGGTGATGCTGCCGCTCACCCTGTGGCTGTGGCCCGCTGACCTGGGCGCTGTGCGCGCCCCGGCCTGGTGGGGGCTGGCCTATGTGGCACTGTTCAGCATGTGGCTGGGCTTTGTCTTCTGGTACCGCGGGCTGGCGCAGGGCGGCATTGCGGCCGTGGGGCAGTTGCAGCTGTTGCAGCCCTTGCTGGGGTTGGCGCTGGCAGCCTGGCTGCTGGGCGAGGCGGTGAGCCCGGCCATGCTGGCGGTGACCGTGGCCGTGATAGCCTGTGTGGCCGGGGCCAAGCGGGTGGCCTGATCTGCCGTGCAGCGCGCCTCAGCGCGCGGTGATGGAATGTGCCACCGGGGCACCGCCGTCTTCGCGGCGCCAGGTGGTTTCCATGCGGAAGCGCGCAGGGATGTACCAGTTGACCGAGGCGGCCAGCAACTGGTCCTGGGTGTCGTAATAGGCCCGCACCACATGCAGGGCCGGGCTGCCGGCGGGCAGGCGCAGCAGGTGCAGCGCGGGATCGGGCATCAGGTCGGCTTCGATGCGTTGGCGGATGCTGTCGGCCTCCACGCCGCACAGCGTCTTCAGCAGCGTGTAGATGCTGGGGTGGTCGCCATGCAGGTGGGCAATGATTTCCGCGAAGGCCGGACGCAGGTAGATCTGTGAGTACGACATGGGACTGACCTGTCCCGTGGGGTGGCGCATGGCGGTCAGTTCCATCCACACCGATCGCTGGGGGCAGTGCAGGATGGCGGCCAGGGCGGCATCGGCCTCCTTGCGCTGGCTGGCCAGCACTTCCAGACGCGTGCTGTCGCCATAGGTCATCGCATCCTGGAAGGTGCTTTCCGAGGTCAGCACATACGGCACCACCGGCTGGGTGGCCCGCACCACGCTGCCGGCGCCGGGCTGCTTGCTGATCAGACCTTCCTCCACCATGCGGCGCGTGGCTTCACGCACCGTGTGGCGGCTGACGCCGTACTGGGCGCAGAGCTGGACTTCCGTGGGGAAGCTGCTGTGCACGGGGTACTGCCCGTTCTGGATGGCGGCGCACAGCTGCTGGTAGAGCTGCTGGTAGAGCGGGCCATCGGCAGCCACAGGGCGTTTGGCCGTGCGGGTGGCGGTGTGCGAAGAGGGCGTGGCGGTTCGGGGCATGCGGGATGCAGTGTCGCAGAGAACGCAATCCTGCGGACAGGTTAAGCCATGTCAAAGCGGGTTTGTCCGTACATTGTTTTAAATGTACGTACATTACATTTTCATGCATCGGATTTGAAAGTGCCCGGCCATGTCTCTCCCCCCTCTCCAGTCCTCCCCGCCACCCGCCCAGCCATTTCAGGGGCTGGTGGTGGTGGAACTGGGTCACAGCGTGGCAGCACCTTTCACCGGACTGATCCTGGCCGAAATGGGCGCCGAGGTCATCAAGGTGGAAAAAGCCGAAGGTGACGATGCACGCCGCTGGGGCCCGCCTTTCTGGGAAGGCGAGGGCGCCTATTTCCAGGCGCTGAACCGCAACAAGCAGTCGGTGGTCTGCAATCTGCGCGATGCGCAGGAGGTGGCGGCGTTGCGCCGTCTGATCGCCGAGCGCGCGGATGTGGTCATCCAGAACCTGCGCCCCGGCCATGTGCAGCAGCTGGGCCTGGATGCGGCCACGCTGCGGGCAGACAAGCCGTCGCTGATCTACTGCAATCTGGGAGCCTTCGGTGCGGTGGGTCCGCTCAAGGACCGCCCGGGCTACGACCCGCTGATGCAGGCCTTCGGCGGCATCATGAGCACCACCGGCGAGCCGGGCCGGGCTTCGGTGCGTGTGGCACCGTCCATCGTCGACATGGGCACGGGCATGTGGGGGGCCATCGGCATCCTGGCCGCGCTGCACCGCCGCCACCAGACGGGGGAGGGCGAGACGGTGGATGTTTCGCTGTTCGAGACCGCCGCCACCTGGGTATCGCTGCTGGCCGGCCAGGTCATGGCCAGCGGCCAGCAGGTGCAAAAGCAGGGCTCGGGAGCGCCCGGCATTGCGCCCTACAAGGCCTATGCCACCCGGGATGGGGAGGTGGTGATCTCTGCCGGCAGCGATGCGCTGTTCCAGCGCCTGTGCGGCGTGCTGGGCCACCCGGAATGGGCCACGCAGGCCCGCTTCATCGACAACCCGCAGCGCGTGGCGCACCAGGAGGCGCTGTACCGCCTGATCGACCCGCTGGTGGCAGCCCGGCCCACCGCCCACTGGGTGGAGGCGCTGGAAGCCGCCGGCGTCCCTTGTGCCCCGGTCAACACCGTGGGCCAGATGCTGGAGCACGCCCAGACCCAGGCGCTGGACCTGGTGCATCCCGTGCCCGGTACGGGCATGCGCTTTGTGGCGCTGCCGCTGAGTCTGGACGGCCAGCGCCCGCGCGTGCGCAGTGCGCCGCCGGCGCTGGGCGCCCATACCCAGCAGCTGCTTTTTCCGGAGCTGGCATGACACAGGAGCCATGGATGGATGTGGTGAACACCGCCTACGAGACGCTGGATGTGGCGCTCGTGGGCCCGCACGTGCTGCAGGTGACGCTGAACCGCCCCGATGCGGGCAATGCCCTCAACACCCAGATGGGGCGCGAACTGCTGCAGCTGTGGAGCGCGCTGACCGAGGATGCCGGCCCGGTGCGTTGCGTGGTGCTGACCGGTGCCGGGGGGCGGATTTTCTGTGCCGGAGGCGATCTGAAGGAGCGCAACGGCATGACGCAGCGCCAGTGGCAGCTGCAGCACGAATTGTTCGAGCGCATGTACTGGACGCTGACCGACCTGCCGCTGCCGGTGGTGGCCGCCGTCAACGGCCACGCCTATGGCGGCGGCATGGAAATGGCGCTGTGCTGCGACTTTGTCTATGCCAGCGAGGTGGCGCGCTTTGCCCTGCCTGAGGTGACGCTGGGCATCATGCCGGGCGCCGGTGGCACGCAGAACCTGCCCCGTGCCGTGGGCGAACGCCGGGCCAAGGAGCTGCTGCTGACCGGCAAGCCGCTGTCCGCCACGCAGGCGCTGGAGTGGGGCGTGGCCAACAGCGTCTACCCCATGGGCGAAGTGCTGGAACGGGCGCACGAGACGGCGGCGGTGATTGCCGGCAACGCGCCGCTGTCGGTACGGCAGATCAAGAAATCGGTGCGCTATGGCGGCCAGATGGAGCTGCGCACGGCATACCGTTTCGAGGTGGAAGCCTACAACCACCTGGTGGGCACCCAGGACCGCATGGAAGGCGTGCGTGCCTTCAACGAGAAGCGTCCCCCCGTTTTCACGGGGCAGTGACGCCCCCGGGAGCCCGTGTTTGAACAGCCAATTGACAGTGCGAGGACAGCCATGACCGAATCTGCCGTGGTCCACATCGAGGCCGGTACCGACTATGCCGACATCCGCGACAGCGTACGCCGCGTCTGTGCCGACTTTCCGGGCGCCTACTGGCGCACGCTGGAGGAGACCGGTGCTTACCCGTCGGAATTTGTCCAGGCGCTGACCGATGCCGGTTTTCTGGGGGCGCTGATCCCCGAGGAGTACGGCGGCAGCGGCATGCCGCTGCGCGCGGCGGCCGTGATCCTGGAGGAAATCCATGCCAGCGGCTGCAATGCCGGCGCCTGCCACGCCCAGATGTACACCATGGGCACGGTGCTGCGCCACGGATCGCAGGCGCAAAAAGACCTGTACCTGCCGCAGATTGCCGCCGGCACGCTGCGCCTGCAGGCGTTTGGCGTGACCGAACCCACCACCGGATCGGACACCACCAAGCTCAAGACCCGTGCCGTGCGCGAGGGCGACAGCTATGTGGTCAACGGCCAGAAGGTCTGGACCTCGCGGGCGCTGTACTCCGACCTGATGCTGCTGCTGGCGCGCACCACGCCGCTGGAGGAGTGCGTCCGCAAGAGCGACGGTCTGTCGGTCTTTCTGGTGGACATGCGCGAGCTCAAGGGCAAGGGGCTGGAGATCCGCAAGCTGCCGGCCATGGTGAACCACAACACCACCGAGATCTTTTTCGACAATATGCGCATTCCGGCCAGCAGCCTGATCGGCGAGGAAGGCAAGGGGCTGAAATACATTCTGGACGGCATGAACGCCGAGCGCATTCTGGTGGGCGCCGAATGCATTGGCGATGCGCGCTGGTTCACCGACACGGCGGTGCAGTACGTCAGCGAGCGCCGGGTGTTCGACCGGCCCATCGGCCAGAACCAGGGGGTGCAGTTTCCCATCGCCAAGGCCTATGCCGAAATGCAGGCCGCCGATCTGGTGCTGCGCCGTGCCTGTGCCCGGTTTGCGGCCGGCCTGCCCTGCGGCGAAGATGCCAACATGGGCAAGCTGCTGGCCTCCGAAGCCTCCTGGCACGCGGCCGAAGCCTGTCTGCAAAGCCATGGCGGCTTTGGCTTTGCCACCGAATACAACGTGGAGCGCAAATGGCGCGAAACCCGGCTCTACCAGGTGGCGCCGATCTCCTCCAACCTGATCCTGTCCTATGTGGGTGAGCACATCCTGGGCATGCCCCGGTCGTACTGAGGAATGGAGATGACGTTTCCTCTGGGCTGCTGCACAGTATCCGTCGATCACATTGCCCCGGCAGGGGCGGTCCCGGTTCCGGTGCGGGCTGAGGGCGCGCAGCGCCAAGGAGCAACACGATGCCGATAGCTGAATTGACCCCGGTGGCGGCGCCGCCCGCCCGCCCGAAGAACCCCTTGCCGCTGACGCAGGCGCTGGCGCGCTATGTGCGGGCGCCGCACTTTGGCGGCCAGGAGGTGGCGGCCTGTGCCTTGGCACTGACCGGCACGCTGGACACGCTGGCCACGCTGCTGGCGGGCCAGAACGAGCCGGTGGTGCGCATCGTGCGTGCCCATCTGGCGGCCAGCGGCACCGGCCCTGCCGAGGCGCCGGCACCGTCGCTGCAGCAACTGCTGGGCACCGCCCAGGCGGCCCTGGTGAATGCCGTGGCCGGCCATGCGCTGGACTATGACGATGTGGCCATGTCAGCCCACCCCAGCACGGTGCTGGTGCCCACGCTGTGGGCCGAGGCGCACCGCCTGGGCGCCAGCGGCGCCGAACTGCTGCGTGCCTATGTGGTGGGCTACGAGGTCTGGGCCGAGCTGTTCAGCCGCGAAAGCGGGCAGTACCACCTCAAGGGCTGGCACCCTACCGGCGTGTTCGGTGTGGTGGGTGCGGCGGCCGGCGTGGCCTACCTGAACCGGGAGGCACTGACCGAAGGCCAGGTGGCGCAGGCGCTGTCGCTGGCGGCCAGTTCGGCGGCAGGGCTGGTGGCCAATTTCGGCACCATGGCCAAACCCTGGCATGCGGGCCGTGCGGCGGCGGCCGCGATCGATGCCGTGCGGCTGGCACAGCTGGGAATGACGGCCGCAACCGATGTGTTCGAGCACCATGCCGGCTTTCTGGCCGCGCTGTCGCCCACCGGCGAATGCGATCTGCAGCGCCCGGCCACCATCGGCGGTGTCCCCCGGCTGCTGAGCTGGGGGCTGTCGATCAAGTGCTATCCGGTGTGCTACTCGGGCCACCGCGTGATCGACGGCGTGCTGCAACTCAAGGCCGCCCATGGGCTGCAGCCCCAGGACGTGCAGCGCGTGGATGTGACCATTGGCAATGCCCAGGCCAGCATGCTGCGCAACCACCGCCCGGTGAGCGGACTGGAGGCCAAGTTCAGCATCGAGTTCGATGTGGCCTGCGCCCTGGTGGCCGGTGATGTGGGCCTGGCCCAGCTGACCGATGCCTTCACCCAGCGCACCGACATGCAGGCGCTGATGGCCAAGGTGCAGGTACACACCACCGAGCGCAGCGACCCGGTCGATCCGGCCTTTTCCGTGGCCGACAGCGTGCGCATCACCACCCGTGACGGCCGGCGGCTGGAGACCGGAGAGATCCGTTTCCCCAAAGGCCATGCCATGCACCCGCTCAGTGCCGAAGCACTGCGCAGCAAGTTCCTGGACTGCGTGGCCTACAGCGGCCTGCCGTGCGACGGCGCCGCGCTGTACGACGCCGTGCGCAGCCTGGACCAGATGCCCGATGTCCGCGCGCTGGCGCAGCATCTCTGAAGGAGGAAGCCGATTCCCTGATACCCCCTGCAAGGCGTGTGCCGTGCACCGGCTCCACAAGGGCCGCATGCCCCGCGCTGCAGCAACCGCCCACCGGCGGTGGAAGACCGAAAGTGAGGCCGTCCCGTCTGGCTGTTGCCGACCGGACGCATGCAAACCCGGTGCGCCGTATGCCAACGATAAACACGGCGCGCTGTTTTGACGGAGTCCACCATGTCCGATCTGTTAGTTGCTTCTTCCTCCGTCTCCTCTGCCGGCTGGCGCCGCCGCGAATGGCTGGCCGCCGGTGCCGGCCTGCTGGGTGCCGGCCTGCTGCCCGGGGCCGCGCGTGCCCAGGGCTGGCCCGACAAGCCCATCCGCATCATTGCGGCCCAGGCGCCGGGATCGTCCAACGATGCCACTTCGCGGGCGCTGGCCGACTATCTGTCCACCAAGCTGGGCGTGCCGGTGGTGGTCGAGAACAAGCCCGGCGGCGTGGGCATGATTGCTGCCGACACCATCGTGCGTGCCCCGGCCGACGGCTACACGCTGCTGATGACGCTGCACAGCCAGCCGGCCCAGGCACCGGCCCTGCTCAAGCGCCTGCCGGTGGATCCGGACAAGGACATCGTGCCGATTGCCGCCATCGGCGTCGGGCCGGTGCCGGGCGTGGTGCACAAGGACTTTCCGGCCAAGACCATCCAGGAAGTGATTGCCTATTCCAAGAAGAAACCGGTCAATGTGGGCAACTACGCCGTGGGGTCGGGCTGGCAGCTGATGCTGGACCAGCTGGTCAAGGACACGGGGGCGCAGTTCAACGTGGTCAACTACAAGGGCACCGGCGCCATGCTGATGGACCTGTATGGCGGCCAGATCGACATGGGGGCCGGTTCGCTGGCCGGCATTGGCGGCGGGCTCAAGCAGGGCAGCGTGCGGCCGGTGGTGATTGCCATGGGCAACCCCTCGTCCAAGCTGCCGGGTGTGCCGACCTGGAAGCAGGCCGGCTTCAGTGGCGCGGCCTACGAGAACCTGCCCGAATGCAATATGTTGTTTGCCAAGGCCGGTACCCCCCAGGCTCTGGTCGACCGCCTGGCCCAGCTGGTGCACAGCAGCTACACCGAATCGGAGCGCATCAAGAGCGTGCGCGAGACCCTGTCCGATGAAGACCCGGCCCTGACCGGTGCTGCGCTGCGCGCCTTCATCGACCGCACCTGGCCCACCTACCGCCAGCTGACCCGGGCGGCGGGGATTGCGGCGAGCTGAGCTTCGCCTTCCGGGTGCTGGACATGGCGCGCCGCAGTGCGGATTTCTTCAGGCGGCACGGCACGCGGGTGCCGGTGCCGCCGTGTGTTGGCAGGGGGCGACAGATGCGGGTTGCATTTTGTGCACGGTCCACGCGGTGGCGCTCGGCGCCCCAGAGGTGGTCGGCTGATCCTTGCGAAATGGGAATGGGAGTATCTCTTTTTCTCATGCCCCGGGATGGCCCGCATTGCTGAGAATGTGCACTGTATGGACGGCTCTCTCCCAGTGCGCACACTTTCCGTTTTGCAGGCCGCGTTGCGTGCGGCGTTCGAGCGCTGGATGGTCTTGTGCGAGCTCACGGCCCGCAGCGACGGTATTGCACCCGAGGAACTGCAGCGGGAGCTGGACTGGCTGCGCGGCCGCAGTGCGCTGCTGGTCCAGCGCAGCACGCCGCAGCAGATGCGCCAGCTCATTGCCGATCTCCAGAACGCCGAATCCTGGGTGCACGCCAGCCTGCGCCTGCGGATGCAGGCCCTGCCTGGGGGGGAGGGTGGTGGCACGCAGGTGACTGCCGCAGGCTGTGGAGGCCGTGCAGCTTTGCTATGTTCCGGCAAATACCAGCACTGCGCAGTTTTCTGCCCTTCCACCACCATGCCTCCTGTCAACCATTTCAAACGTGCCCTGCAAGCCGGCCAGGCCCAGATCGGTCTGTGGTCCACCCTGCCGTCGCCCTATGTCAGCGAACTGATCGCCGGCGCGGGCTTTGACTGGGTGCTGCTGGACACCGAGCACACCCCCACCGATGTGCCGCAGATGCTGCAGCAGCTGCAGGCGGTGGCGGCGGCCCGCCCGCGCGAGGGCCTGGGCTGCAGCCATGCCGTGGTGCGCCCGGCGTGGAACGACAAGGTGATGATCAAGCGTTATCTGGACATTGGCGCGCAGACGCTGCTGCTGCCTTTTGTGCAGAACGCCGATGAAGCCCGCGCGGCGGTGGAGGCCGTGCGCTATGCGCCCCAGGGCCTGCGGGGCATGGGGGGATCGATGCGCGCCTCCAACTTCGGCCGTGACGCCGACTATGTGGCCAAGGCCGCCGACGAGATCTGCCTGCTGGTGCAGGTGGAAACCGGCGAGGCGCTGGACAACCTGGAGGCCATTGCCAGCGTGGACGGTATCGATGGCGTGTTCATCGGTCCGGCCGATCTGTCCGCCAGCCTGGGCTACCCCGGCAACGCGGGCCATCCGGACATGGAGGCGACGATCGACCGGGCGCTGGCCACCATCCGCGCCTGCGGCAAGGCGCCGGGCATTCTGGCGGTGAACCCCGACCGTGCCCAGGCCTGCCTGGACAAGGGAGCGCTGTTTGTCGCCGTGGGCATGGACATGCTGCTGCTGCGCCAGAGTGCCGATGCGCTGGCCCTGCGCTTCAAGCGCCCGGGGGATGCGGCGGTCAGTGCATCCATGTATTGAGTGTGGTGTCCGCCGCTTTCTAGAATGGGTGCTGACGGGCGCCCAGGGCGCACCGCCACTTTCTATCAAAAACGCAGCTGCTTCTGCACTTGCAGCAAGGTTTTCACAGGCATTGGATACTGAAAACCTTTGTGCCGGTGCACCACAGCGCCTGTTTTCCCAATGCCCCTGGAGCGACCGCTCCGGGACTCTCCCTCTCAGCCATGGATGGATTTCGCATGTCGCATGCCTACCCCGATACCCAACTCCTGATCGACGGCCAATGGGTCGACGCCGCCAGCGGCAAGAAGATCGCTGTGCACAACCCGGCCACGGGAGCGGTGATCGGCCATGTGGCCCATGCCGGTATTGCCGATCTGGACCGTGCACTGGCCGCCGCGCAAAAAGGCTTCCAGGTCTGGAAGAACACCAGTGCCCACGAGCGCCAGGCCACCATGCGCCGTGCCGCGCTGCTGCTGCAGGAGCGCGCCGACGCCATTGCCGCCGTGCTGACGCAGGAGCAAGGTAAGCCCCTGGCCGAAGCCAAGGGCGAGGTGCTGGCCGGTGTGGGCATCATCGACTGGTTTGCCGACGAGGCGCTGCGCCTGTATGGTCGCATCGTGCCGGCCCGCCGCAGCGATGTGCTGCAGCAGGTCGTCAAGGAGCCCGTGGGCCCGGTGGCGGCGTTCACGCCCTGGAACTTCCCGGTCAACCAGATCGTGCGCAAGATCAGCGCTGCCCTGGCCACCGGCTGTTCCTTTCTGTGCAAGGCGCCGGAAGAAACGCCTGCCGCGCCCGCCGCGCTGCTGAAATGCTTTGTCGACGCCGGCGTGCCCGCGGGCGTGGTCGGTCT
The DNA here is from genome assembly GCF_030056555.1 of Comamonas sp. 17RB. Classification (NCBI taxonomy): domain Bacteria; kingdom Pseudomonadati; phylum Pseudomonadota; class Betaproteobacteria; order Burkholderiales; family Comamonadaceae; genus Comamonas; species Comamonas sp. 17RB. The sequence continues at coordinate 38,533 of NZ_JASHHY010000007.1, forward strand.
GGTCTACGGTGATCCGCATGAAATCTCCAGCTACCTGATTCCCCATCCGGTGATCCGCAAGGTCACCTTCACCGGCTCGACGGCCGTGGGCAAGCAGCTGGCCGCCATGGCCGGCGCCCACATGAAGCGCTGCACCATGGAGCTGGGTGGCCACGCGCCGGTCATCATTGCCGAAGACGCCGATGTGGAGCTGGCCGTCAAAGCCGCTGGCGCTGCCAAGTTGCGCAACGCCGGCCAGGTCTGCATTTCGCCCACGCGTTTCCTGGTGCACAGCAGCCTGCAAAAGCAATTCACGGAAAGCGTGGTGAAGTACTTTGAGTCCGTCAAGGTGGGCAACGGCCTGGAAGCCGATTCCAAGATGGGCCCGCTGGCCAATCCCCGCCGCGTGACAGCCATGAAGGCGCTGGTGGAAAACGCCCACGCCAAGGGTGCGGATGTGCTGCTGGGCGGCAAGGCCCTGGGCGATGCCGGCAACTTCTATGCACCCACCATCCTGGGCAATGTGCCGCTGGATGCCGATGTGTTCAACAACGAACCCTTCGGCCCCGTGGTTGCCATGCGCAGCTTCGAGAAGCTGGATGAGGCCATTGCCGAAGCCAACCGCCTGCCCTATGGCCTGGCGGCCTATGCCTTCACCCGCTCGCTGAAGTCGGCCCACCAGCTCAGCCAGCAGGTGGAAACCGGCATGCTGTGGATCAACCAGCCGGCCGTGGCCTCGGCGGAAATGCCTTTCGGCGGCATCAAGGATTCGGGCTATGGCTCCGAAGGCGGCACGGAAGCGCTGGAAGCCTATCTGATTCCCAAGGCCGTCTCGATTGCCATGGTGTGAGCACCGGCCCCGCTGGCGGGGCTGCTGCTGCAAAACGGCCACCTGCAGGTGGCCGTTTTGCTTTCTGCCGTGCAGCCGGCTGGCCCGGCCGGTTGCAACATCTGGCTTGTCCTACAGCCAGCGGCCGAGAGGGCATTGCAGGATGCGGTGCAGAAGCACCTGTGTGCCCGCGAAAGGAGCCTCCATGCCCTCCAAAGCCCCTACCTTGCAAGCGCTGTTCGTGCAGCTCGGTCTGGCGGCAGATGAGCTGGCCATCTTGCGTTTCATCCGCCAGCACCGCCCGATGCCCCCCGAGGTGGACATGCTGCATGCCCGGTTCTGGACCCCTTCGCAGGCCGCGGTGCTGTGGCGGCTGCGCCGCCGGGGGCCACACTGGGTGGAAGTGCTGGACCAGTTGGAGGCCGCCTTGCGCGGCCACCACGGCCAGCAGCAGGAAAGCGCCTGACCTCGGTGTTCTTGGGTGAGCGCAGACCGGCAGGGACGGCCCGTGCGATGGGGCGCTGCAGCGGCGTCGGCCCTCAGAGCAGCTGCGGCAGCCACAGATTCAGCAGCCAGCCAGCCCCCAGCAGCCAGCCGAACAACACCAGTGCCAGCAGCAGCGGCCGGGTGCCGGCCGCGCGCACAGCCGCGATGTGGGTGGTCAGGCCCAGGGCGGCCATGGCCAGGGTCAGCAGCAGCGTATCCAGCTGCACACCGGCCTGCACCAGCGCAGCGGGCAGCACGCCCAGGGAATGGATGCCGGCCACCAGCACAAAGCCCAGTGCAAACCAGGGGATGGTGATGCGGCGGTGCGGGGCGGTGGCCTTGACGGAGCCGCTGTCCGCGGGCTGGTGGTTGGCGCGGCGCTCGCTGCGCGCCAGCCACCACGACAGCACCAGCAGAAACGGGGCCAGCATCATCACCCGCACCATCTTGGCAATCACCGCCATGTCGGCCGCATCGCGGCCCACGGCTTCGCCGGCGGCCACCACCTGGGCCACTTCGTGCACGGTGGAGCCCACGTACAGGCCGTACTGCTGGGCGCTCACCTCGAACCAGCCATGCGCCGCATTCCAGTGAAACAGTGCGGGGTAGAGAAAGGTGGCCACGGTGCCGAACACCACCACGGTGGCCACGGCCACCGCCACATCGGACGCCCGGCCCTTGGCCACTGGTTCGGTGGCCAGCACGGCGGCCGCACCGCAGATGGCGCTGCCGGCCCCCACCAGCAGGCTGGTGCGCGGATCCAGGCCGAACACGCGCCGGCCCAGCCATTGGGCCAGCACAAAGGTGCTGGAGAGCACCAGTGCGTCGATGGCGATGCCTGCCCAGCCCAGCTGGCCCATGTCCTGGAAGGTCAAGCGCAGGCCATACAGCACGATGCCGACGCGCAGCAGCCGCGCCTTGGACAGGCCCACGCCGCTGGCGCAGGAGGCGGCCAGGCGGGGGTAGACGGTGTTGCCCAGCACCAGGCCCAGCACGATGGCCAAGGTCAGCGCGCTCAGGCCGCGCTCGGCCAGGGCCGGCAACGTGGCGGCCCACAGGGAGGCGGCGGCGATGGCACCACACAGCAGCAGACCGGGCAGCCACTGCTGCAGGTGCTGGCCGGCACGGGCCCAGACGGACAAGGGAAATGTGGAAGTGGACATGGTAGACACGGCCGTCCACGGGAGTGAAAAGCGTGCCAGGACCGGCCTGGAGCGTGGGCGACGGTCTGCACTTTAGATAATTTGGTTATATTTGTATAACCGATAGTTTGTGTAAAGACTATCGATGAAACAGGTAGATTCATGCGCCAGATCACGCGAAAAGGAGAGCGCCCATGCTGCATCTGACGCTGCGCCAGGTGGAAATTTTCTGTGCCGTGGCCCAGTCCGGCAGCACCGTGGCGGCGGCCCAGGCGGTGTCGCTGTCCCAGTCCGCCACCAGCGCTGCGCTGCAGCAGCTGGAGCGTGCGCTGGGCAGCCAGCTGTTCGAGCGGGTCGGGCGCCAGCTGGTGCTCAACGATGCCGGCCGCGCCCTGCTGCCCCAGGCGCTGGGGCTGCTGGAGCAGGCGCGCGGCATCGAGCAGGCGTTTGTCGTGCAGGGCAGTGGCCTGCCGGTGCGGCTGCGGCTGGCGGCCAGCACCACCATCGGCAGCTATGTGCTGCCGCCGGTGCTGGCGGCGTTGGCGCGCAGCCACCCGCAGGTGGCAGTGGACCTGCAGATTGCCAACACCGCCGAAGTGGCCGAAGCCGTGCTGGCGCTGGAGGTGGATCTGGCCTTGATCGAAGGGGCCAGCCACTGGCCGGGGCTGGAAGTGCAGCCCTGGCTGCGCGACGAGCTGGTCATCGTCAGTGCACCCCACGACCCGCTGGCAAGGCAGGCCGCCGGCCAGCCGCTGGCATCCGACGCGCTGCGCAGTGCCCGCTGGCTGCTGCGCGAGGCGGGCTCGGGCACCCGCGAGATGGTGGAGCACGCGCTGCTGCCGCACCTGCACCAGCTGCATGCGGCCGCCACCCTGGGCAGCTCCGAAGCCATTGCCCGCTGCGTGGCCCAGGGGCTGGGCATCAGCTGTCTGCCACGTGTGCTGGTGCAGCCTTTGGTGGATGTGGGTGAACTGGTGGTGCTGCCCACCGTGCTGCCGCAGATGCAGCGCTATTTCTCGCTGGTGCAGCGGGCGGGCAAGCGGCGTTCGCCGGCACTGCAGGCGTTTGTGGACGCCTGCCGGGCGATTGCGCCGTCCTCCACGGATTGAGTGACCGGGCGGCTGCCAGGGTGGCAGCGGCTTCGCCAACGTGCCACTTCGCTTGCGGCCGGCACTTTTGGCCCTATATTGGAATCACAAGCCCGGCGCGGGCTGCGCAGCGCCGGATGCCATCACCAGGGAGGCCACCATGAAAACCATCGACGAAATGCTGCACCTGGACCTGCTGACCCACGAACAGCACCTGCAGATCAGTACTTGGATTGACGCTGCTGACACCCCCGAAGCCATTCTGCAGATGCCCGCCTCCCTGTGGCAGGCCGTGGAACGCGCCAGCCAGGCCATGGGCGTGAACGAGGATTTGCTGCGGCCGCCGGCACTGGACGCGGGCAACGCCGTCTTCGGCTGACGCGCTGCAGGCGGGGAGCGGAAATCCCCCTACCATCGCGGGCATGCTGCTGAATTCGCCTGCTCCATCCCCGTTTCGTGTTCGCCCGGCCGCTGCCACCGATATCGACGCCATCTTCCATGTCCGGACCTCGGTCCGGGAGAATGCACTCACGGTGACCGAACTGGCGGCGCTGGGCATCACGCCCGCTTCCATCCATGCGGCGATCACAGAGGCTCCGTGTGCCTGGGTGGCCGAACGCGATGGCGAGGTGGTGGGCTTTGCCATGGCCGATCTGCCCGAGGCATGTCTGTTCGCGGTGTTCGTGCTGCCGGAGCATGAGGGGCAAGGGGGGGGACGCCAGCTGATACAGGCCGGAGAAACCGCGCTGTTCCGGCACCACCCGGTCATCTGGCTGGAAACGGATGCGGCCAGCAGGGCCGCTGCGGTGTACTGGCATCTGGGGTGGACACCGGCCGGCGATGCGGGCGACGGGGATGTGCGCCTGCAAAAGCTGCGCCCCTGACGCGAGAGCGGGAGCCGCGCAGGGGATGCCGCCCTGACGGATGCGACACGCAGCTGTGGCAATGGCCTCGGGCATCCCGGTTCGCGCAGGCGTCCACGGCAGCGGCTTCGGTGCGCTGCCGCAGTGGTGCTTACTTCTTGAGCGGAATCGGCGTGCCTGCGGGCACGGCCACAGCGGTGACGCTGTTCTGGGGTGAGCCTTCGATCACCCGGTCGGAATAGGTCATGTAGACCAGGGTGTTGCGTTTGGCATCCACCATGCGCACCACGCGCAGGCGCTTGAACAGCAGCGAGGTCCGTTCGGTGAACACTTCTTCCTGCTGGCGCAGCGGCTGGGGAATCTGGATGGGGCCGGTGGCCTGGCAGACGATGGAGGCTTCAGAGCGGTCTTCGGCCAGGCCCAGCCCGCCCTTGATGCCGCCGGTCTTGGCGCGCGAGACATAGCAGGTCACGCCGCCCACCTTGGGGTCGTCATAGGCGTCGACCACGATCTTGTGGTCCGGGCCAATCAGCTTGAACACCGTGTCCACGGCGCCGATCTCTTCGGATGCGGCGGCGCGGGTGGCCGGTGCCAGGGTGGTCAGGGCCGCCAGCAGCAGGGCGGACAAAGCAGGGCGCAGGGCAATGTGGTGCATGGCTGCCAAGCATACGCGCTGCGCGGGTGCGCGCCGGGCCGGCGATGGCACTGTGCCAGGCCCTGGTTTGCGAGGGACCACGGGCAGGCGTGTACCGGCCGCGGGACAATAACCGTCCTCCACCACGGCAGCCGGGGCGCACCGCGCGCCCAGACTGGTGCCCGGTGGAGCAGGCATGCCATGGCGGTTGCCGGACCCCGGGTCTTTCGGGTGTCTGCGACGGCAGCGCTGCATGCCTGCAGGCCCGGTGCACCGGGTGTCCAGCGCATGGCGCTGGCAGAACCGTCCGCCCCGCGATGCCGGCCCTGGCTGCCGCTGCGTTGCGGCATGGCCCACAGCCCCCGTGCAGTCTCCACGCACGCGCGGCTTCTGAATTCAGAGTTTCCACCCGGTGGCACAGGCTGCGGGGTGGGCTTTTCTTTTCCCGGGGGAAATGGTTTGGTAGGAATGCGAGAGAAGAACGTTGCGGCGTCGCCCGTGCTGGGCCGGTCTGCGCTGCTGTGGATGGCGCTGGCCTGTGGACTGTGCGCGGGCGGCAATTACTTCAACCAGCCGCTGCTGCACTCGATTGCCCGGCACTTTGGTGTGGACCAGGGGGTGGCGGCACTGTCGGTCACCTTGGCGCAGTCGGCCTATGCGCTGGGTCTGCTGCTGCTGGTGCCGCTGGGCGACATGCTGGAGCGGCGCGGTCTGGCGGTGGCCTTGATGCTGCTCGCGGCGGCCGGCCAGGCCATGGCGGGCTGTGCACCGTCGGTGGGCGGTTTCATGCTGGGCACGGTGGTGGCGGGCCTGTTTTCCGTCGCTGCCCAGGTGCTGGTGCCCATGGCGGCGGCGCTGGCCGCGCCCGGCCACAGCGGCCGCAATGTGGGGACCGTGATGACCGGACTGCTGCTGGGCATCTTGCTGGCGCGCAGCGTGGCGGGCCTGGTGTCGGCATGGGCCGGCTGGCAGGCGGTGTACCAGGGCGCAGCGCTGTTGATGGTGCTGGTGGCCTGGTGGCTGTGGCGGGTGCTGCCCACCTCGCGCACGGCGCAGCCGGTGGCCTATGCCCAGGTGCTGTCCAGCATGCTGGAGCTGCTGCACACCCACCGGGCGCTGCGCCAGCGCACACTGGCCAGCGGGCTGGCGTTTGCCTCGTGCAGCGTGCTGTTTGCCACCATGGCCCTGCAGCTGTCGGCCTCACCGCTGGCGCTGGATGATGCGCAGATCGGCCTGGTGGGGCTGGCAGGCGTGGCCGGGGCACTGGTGGCATCGCGCGCCGGACGCTGGGTGGACCGGGGCCTGGGGCGTACCACCTGCACGGTGGGTGCCATCGCACTGGTGGCGGCCTGGCCCATGCTGTGGTGGGGCGGGGAACACCTGGGCTGGTTTGCCCTGGGCCTGGTGGTGATCGACCTGGGCCTGCAATGCCTGAACATCACCAACCAGGCCACGGTGGCCCAGTTGCTGCCGGCGGCACGCTCGCGCATGAATGCCGTCTATATGACGGGGTATTTTGCGGGGGCGGCAGCGGGCTCGGCCCTGGGCACACTGGCCTGGCACTGGGGGCAGTGGCAGGGCGCCTGCCTGCTGGGGGCGGTGCTGGCGCTGGGGGCCGCACTGGCGGCAGTGCGGTTGCGTGCGCCGGCGGGGCAGATGGCTGCCGCCTGAAGTCTCGCGCTTTCTCTGTGGTGGCCGTAGCAGAGGCCACAATCGCAGGCGTGGTCTGCGCATGCCGAACCCGGCATGCGGCAGGCCGTTTTCTGCAGGACACCGCTGTGCACCACCTTGCCTCCCTGTTGCTGATCGCCGGCATTTACCTGGCCGTGCTGGCCAGCCCTGGCCCCAATTTCTTCATCCTCAGCCAGATGGCGCTGGATGGCCGTGCCCGGGCTGCGCGCTGTGTGGTGCTGGGGTTGACGACGGGGTCGGTCGCCTGGGTGCTGCTGTCGATTGCGGGGGTTGCCACCTTGCTGGCCCGGCACCCGCAACTGGGCACGGCATTGCGTGTGCTGGGGGCGGCCTACCTGGTCTGGTATGGCGTCAAGCTGTTGCGCTCTGCCTGGAAAGTGCCGGCGGTCAACGCAGCACCGTCCACGGCGTTGGCGGCGGCGCAGTCGCACTGGGCGGCGTACCGCACCGGCTTGCTGACCGGCCTGACCAACCCCAAGGGTGCGGCGTTTTGGACCAGTGCGTTTGCCGCCATCTTTCCGGATGCGGCGCCGCTGTGGTTCTACGGTGCCACGGTGCTGCTGGTGGCGCTGATGTCGCTGGGTTGGCACCTGGGCATCACGCTGGTGTTCGGCATTCCGGCCCTGCGCAGCGGCTATCTGCGCATCGAGCGTGCCATCAACGGCCTGTCCGGTGCCGCCCTGGTGCTGCTCGGTTTGCAGCGCATGGTGGCGCGCTGAAGGGCGCTTCCAGACGGCACCGGCGCCCTACGCCTGCAGCGGGCCCCCGGGCAGCGGTACCTGCAGGCCCACTTTCAGGCAGTTCAGCGCCACCGAGGTGCGAAAGCGCCGCACATTCTCGTCCCCGCCGAACAGCCGGGTGGTGATGGCTTCGAAATCCGCCATGGTGGCGGCGGTGATGACCAGCAGGTAGTCTGCCTCCCCGGTGATGGCGTAGCACTGCTGCACGGCGGCTTCGTCCTGGATGCGCTGGCGCAGGCCGGCGGTGCGCAGCGGGTGTTCGTCGTGCACATGCACTTCCACCAGCAGGGTCAGCGGGCGGCCTAGGCGGGAGGCGTCCAGCACGGCGGTTTCCGCGCGGATCACGCCGCTGTCCCGCAGCCGGCGGATGCGGCGCTGCACGGCGGCGGCCGACAGGTGCACGGTCTGCGCAATGTCACGCTGCGCCACGGTGTTGTCGCGCTGCAGCAGGGCCAGGATGGCCAGGTCGAAATCGTCCAGAGACAGCGTGGAGGGTGTGGGCATGGAATGAGTGAAAGTTGCGTGAAGCCAGTCTATTCAGAGGCAAAAAACCAGGGGTGGCGCAATATATTCTCGCCATGTCGAATGTACGCAATGCACGCTGGCTGCCGTGGCTGGCCATCTTCGGTTCCGTGGTGTTTCTGGGGCTGGGTACGTCCTGGGCCAAGCACACACTGTTTCCTGCCGTCGGTGCCCAGGGCACGACGGCGGTGCGGGTGGGTTTTTCGGCGCTGATCCTGTGGCTGCTGTGCCGGCCCTGGCGCTGGTCGCTGTCGCCGGCGGACCGGCGGGCCGTGCTGCTTTACGGGGCGGCGTTGGGGGTCATGAACCTGTCTTTCTACATGGCGCTGCGCACGCTGCCGTTCGGCGTAGCGGTGGCGATCGAATTTTCCGGGCCGCTGGCGGTGGCGGTGTGGGCGTCGCGCCGGGCGCTGGACATGGTCTGGGTGCTGCTGGCCGTGGCGGGCCTGGTCCTGCTGCTGCCGCTGGGCCATGCGGTCAGCAGCCTGGACCCGGTGGGCGTGCTGTGGTCGGTGCTGGCGGCGGTGTGCTGGGCCAGCTATATCCTGTTCGGCAAGCGCATCGGGCATCTGCCGGTGGGGCATTCGGTGTCGCTGGGGCTGGCCATGGCGGCGCTGGTGGTGATTCCGGTGGGCGTGGCCCATGCGGGCAGCGCGCTGCTGGCGCCTTCGGTGTTGCTGGTGGGGCTGGGCGTGGCGGCGGTGTCGAGCGCGGTGCCGCTGTCGCTGGAGATGGTGGCCCTGCAGCGCCTGCCGCCCCAGGCCTTCGGCATCATGATCAGCATGGAGCCGGCGGTAGCCGCCGTGCTGGCCTTGCTGCTGCTGGACGAACAGCTGAGTGCCGTGCAGTGGCTGGCGATCAGCCTGATCGTGCTGGCGTCCATGGGCAGCGCACTGGCGGTGCGGCGGTCGGAACCGGCGCCCTGGGCGGCACAGCGGCCGGCCGAAGCCTGAATGCCGCCGGACGCCGCAGCCTTGGCGATCCGTTGACGGCACACACGGGCAAGATGGCACAGACGGTGCCGGGGCCCAGCGGCTCAGGCGCAGTGAGCGCACTTCCTGTCTGCATCGCTCGCGGTGCATCCGAACGCAAAAAAGCCCCGGTGACGGGGCTTTTGCAGGGGCGGTGCAGAGCAGGCTCTGCGGGCAGGCCGGAGATCAGACTTCGGCGATGCGTTTTTGCAGGTGGGCCAGGGCTTCCTCCACCTGGTCGACCAGCACCAGGCACAGGTCGCCGGGCTGCAGACGTGCCAGTGCATGGTCGATGGCGATGAACTCGCCATGGATGTCGGTCACATAGCTGGTGCGGCTGGCGCCTTCCAGGCCCTTGCGCAGCAGGGCGATGACTTCGCCGTCCTCGCGGCCGCGCTGGCAGGCGTCCTGGTACAGGACCACATCATCGAAGGCGTGGCCCAGGATCTGGGTCTGCTCGGTGATGTCCTGGTCGCGGCGGTCGCCGGCACCCGAGATCACCACGCTGCGCTTGTTGCCGGGCATGCCTTCGACCGCCTTGGTCAGCGCACGGATGGCGTCCGGGTTGTGGCCGTAGTCGGCAATGATGGTGGCGCCCTTGTAGTCCATCACATTGAAGCGGCCGGGGGCGTTGTCGCTGTCGTTCACAAAGCCGGCCAGGCCGCGCTTGATGGTGTCCCAGGGCAGCCCGGCACCCCAGGCCGCGCCGATGGCGGCCATGGCGTTGTCGACCTGGAAGCCGATGGTGCCGTTGCGGGTGACGGGAATGTCGCGCAGCGGCACGGATTCGCGCCACGAGCCTTCGGCGGCGACGATGGAGTCACCGTCCACATAGACCACGCGGTTGCCCTGGGCACGGTGGGTGGCCATCACGGGGTGGTGGCGGTCGGCACCGAAGAAGATCACCTTGCCGGTGCAGAACGGCGCCATGGCCGAGACGTGCGGGTCGATGGCGTTGAGCACGCCGTAGCCGTTGGGGGCCACGTTCTGCACGATGACGCGCTTGAGCACCATCAGCTCATCGACGGTGGTGATGAAGTTCAGGCCCAGGTGGTCACCTTCGCCCACGTTGGTGACCACGGCCACCTGGCAGCGGTCAAAGCCCAGGCCTTCGCGCAGAATGCCGCCACGGGCACATTCCATCACGGCGGCATCCACCTCGGGGTGGCCCAGCACGTTGCGAGCGCTCTTGGGGCCGGAGCAGTCGCCGCTGTCGATCTGGCGGCCGTTGACGTACACACCGTCGGTGCTGGTCATGCCCACACGCAGACCTTGCGAGGTGAACAGCTGGCCGATCAGGCGGGCGGTGGTGGTCTTTCCATTGGTGCCGGTCACGGCCACCAGGGGGATGCGGCCGTCGTCGCTGCCGTTGAACAGCAGATCGACCATGGGCACGCCCACGTTGCGGGGCTTGCCATAGGACGGGGCCAGGTGCATGCGCAGGCCGGGGGCGGCGTTCACTTCGACGATACCGCCGTTCTGCTCTTCCAGCGGGTGCAGCACGGATTCGCAGATCACGTCCACGCCGCAGATGTGCAGGCCGATGGTCTGGGCAGCTTCGATGGCGCGGGCCGCCACTTCGGGGTGCACGTCGTCGGTCACATCGGTGGCGCTGCCGCCGGTGGACAGGTTGGCGTTGTTGCGCAGTACCACGCGCTGGCCCTGGGCAGGCACGGATTCGGGGGTCAGGCCTTCGCCGGCGATGCGGGCAATGGCAATGTCGTCCAGGCGGATCTTGGTCAGCGCGGTACCGTGGCCGGTGCCGCGGCGGGGGTCCAGGTTGACGATGTCCACCAGTTCGCGGATGGTGTGTTCGCCGTCACCCAGCACCTGGGGCGGTTCGCGGCGGGCAGCGGCGACCAGCTGGCCGCCCACCACCAGCAGGCGGAAGTCGTGGCCGGGCAGGAAGCGCTCGACCATCACGTCGTCACCGTACTGCTGCGAGGTGGCGTAGGCGGCTTCCAGCTGGGCGCGGGTGGTGATGTTCACCGTCACGCCCTTGCCCTGGTTGCCGTCCTGGGGCTTGACCACCACGGGCAGGCCCACTTCCTGGGCCACGGCCCAGGCGTCGTCCACGTCGGTGACGGGGCGGCCCAGCGGCACGGGCACGCCAGCGGCGTGCAGCAGACGCTTGGTCAGGTCCTTGTCCTGTGCAATGGATTCGGCCACGGCGCTGGTCTGGTCCACTTCTGCGGCCTGGATGCGGCGGGCCTTGGAGCCCCAGCCCAGCTGGACCATGGAGCCAGCCGTCATGCGGCGGAAGGGGATGCCACGGGCCACGGCGGCGTCCACGATGGAGCCGGTCGAGGGACCGATGCGTTCATCTTCGTCCAGCTCGCGCAGGGCCGCGATGACGGGCGCTGCATCGAACGGGGTGTCGTTCAGCGCGGCCTGGATCAGGGCTTCGGCCTGTTCCAGGGCCTGCTTGCCCACGGCTTCTTCGGTGTATTCGACCACCACCTGGAAGGTGCCGGTTTCCAGCGTGGCATGGGTGCGGCTGAACGTCACCGGGCAGCCGGCCTGGGCCTGCAGCGACAGCGTGGCCAGTTCCAGCACATCGGCCAGCGACACCGGTTTGTCGGCGCCTTGCGGCAGCAAGGTACCGATGGAGGGGAAGCGGGCGCGCAGGCGGTCTTCAAAGCCGGCCAGCTGGGCGATGTTGCACTCGGCCGGGGTGCAGAGCACGACGGCCTCTACAGCGGTGTTGCGGCTCCACAGATTGGGGCCACGCAGGGCACGGGTACGAGAGATTTCCATGGTGTGTGTCTCTTTTGAGGCTGCTGCAGCCCGGGATGCGGGCGCAGCGGCAATGCAAGGGTGCGCGGGCGCTCGGTCTCAGGCAGGCTGGTATTCGAAGGTCTTGATACCGGCCGCGATCAGGTCGGGCGCAATGTCCATGGCCCAGGCCGTGGCAATGGCCGCCAGCAGGGCCGAAGTGTCCACCGCATGGCCCGTGGGCAGGCGCAGCGCGTCGAGCGTACCCAGTGCGCGCTCCAGACCGCCGGTGGCCAGAATGACCTGCTGGTTGCGCAGCAGCACGGCACGGCCTTCGTTGGCGCCGCGGTGTGCGGCCACGACGGCGTTGTCGGCCTGGGCGCTGTAGAGCACCACTTCGCCGTCGCACAGCTCGGCCAGGTCGGCCACTTCGGGCAGGTCGGCGTTCAGCACGCCGGCGCCATCGCTGAGCACCACATCGATCTGGGTGCGCAGCACGCGGCGCATCTGGGAGGCTTCGCGCACATCGTGGTCGGCCAGGGTCTCGAAACCGTCCATGTCGGTGACCACGCCCACCAGGCAGCGGTCGTAGGCCAGGCCTTCTTCCAGGATGGAGCGCGAGGTGGTCTGGATCACCGCGGCCTGGGCCAGGCGGTTGGTCAGCAGACGGTGGGCGCCGGCCCAGTTGGCGGTATTGGTCTTCTGCGTCTGGCGATTGTTCAGGAACATGCCTTCGCTGCTGGCCACGCCCGTCAGCTTGCCGGACAGTTGCAGCAGCCAGCCAACCAGGCGGGCGATGAAGGCGTTGTGGCGCGTGCCGACAATGCCCACCAGGGGGATGCGGCCGGCATTGGCGCCGTCTTCACGCGGGAACAGGTGGTCGGCAATGGCCATCCCAACCGGGCGGGGAGCGCCGCTGGTGGGCTTGAGGTGCATCAGCAGGCCGGGACCGGCGTTGACTTCCAGGATAGCGCCCTGGCCTTGCATGGGCTGGGAGACGTCCTTGAGGATCATGTCCATGCCGGCGATGTCCAGGCCCACGATCTTGGCGGCCAGCGTGGCGTAGTAGGCCACATCGGGGTGCACGTCATCGGTGCAGTCGATGGCCATGTTGCCGTTGCGCTGCAGCAGCACGGCCTGGCCCTGAGGAATCACGGAGTCGGGCGTGACATGCTGGCGATTCAGTTCCAGCTTGACGGCGCCGGCATCCAGATTGATCCAGTCCAGCGGGTATTCTTGTTCGGGGCCGCGGCGGGGGTCCTGGTTCAGCACGGCCACCAGCTCGCGCAGCGTGGCCTTGCCATTGCCGTGCACGGACACGGTTTCGCCCTTGGTGGCGGCAACCACCTTGCCGCCCACCACCAGCAGGCGGTGTTCCACGCCGTCGATGAATTTTTCGACGATCACGTCCGAGCCTTCGGGCTCGGCCAGTGCAAAGGCGGCCTTGACGTCCGCTTCCTGGTACAGCTCCAGGGTCACGCCGCGGGCGTGGTTGCCGTCCGAAGGCTTGACGGTGACCGGGAAGCCGATGTCCTGGGCCACTTCCCAGGCTTCTTCGGCATTGGCCACGATCTGGCCTTCGGGCACGGGCACGCCGCAGGCGGTCAGCAGGCGCTTGGTGAAGTCCTTGTCCTGGGCGATGCCTTCGGCAATGGCGCTGGTCTGGTCGGATTCGGCCGTCCAGATGCGACGCTGCGCTGCACCATAGCCCAGCTGGACCAGGTTGCCGTCGTTCAGGCGGATATGGGGGATGCGGCGTTCGCCGGCGGCATCGACGATGCAGCCGGTGGAGGGGCCGAGGTAGCGGTCGTTGATGGCCGTCTTGATGGCGTGGATGGCCGGCTTGCGGTCAAACGGCAGATCGTTGATGGCGGCCATCAGCAGCTTGTGGCCGTATTCCAGCGCCACGCGGGCCACCGCCTCTTCGGGGCAGCGGAACACCATGCGGTAGACGCCGCGCTGGGAAATTTCACGGGTCTGACCGAATTCGGCAGGCATGCCGGCCAGGTTCAGCAGCTCGATGATGACGTGCTCCAGCACATGGCCCATCCAGGTGCCACCTTCCAGGCGCTGGATGAAGCCGCCGCGCTCGCCCACGCCACAGGTGTGTTCGATCAGGTCGGGCAGCCAAGTGGTCAGTCGTTCGTTGAGGCCGGGAATCTTGTTGGACGGGTAGTCTTCCAGCTCTCCCAGATCCAGCCAGACTTCCAACACGGGACGGTAGGTCCAGACGCTGGGGCCGCGCAAGAAGGTGGTGCGCAAGAGTTGGATGTCGTTGAATGTCTTCGCCATGGATGCAGCGCTTGATGAGTGGTGGGCGGGCGGTGTGAAAGGCCACATATCGTCGCTTTTCACAGAGGTTGTCAGCCTAATAGGGGTTTGGAGCGTTAAGTCGTCAGACACCATCGCAATGGGCGCGCACATTGAGTGCATCCATATCCATCCACTGGCAGCGATCCTGCCGGAACGGATACAAACTGTTCAATATGCAACATCACCATTCTGTAGATGCCTCTGGCGTCTCCGATGGCCCTTTCGGGGCTGACTTGCGGGCACAGCTCGCACCCCAAGAAAACGTATTGTCCGCCCTTCCGGTTGACTTGACCCGGGATTTGCGCTTCGCGCCAGGCCTGGTGGCGGTCACGCAAACGCATTTATGGGCCCGTGCCGGGGGCGATACGGCCTGGACTTCCTGGTCCCTGTCGCCGGCGCTGCGCCTGCAGCTGGCAGACCATGCCGGGGTGGGAACGCTGGAGCTGCACGATGGCCAGCAGCGCCTGGCGCTGTGGCGTTTTCGCCTGGCCGCGCAGAACGAGGCCTTCCGCCTGATCCAGCGCTTTGACCAGCAGCGCGAGCTGCTGGCCCAGGGGGGCATCCCGGGCCATGCCCATGAGGACGAGGAAATCCTGTGCGAGACCTGCGGCACCCCCTTGCCGCCCGACAGCGATGAATGCCCCGCCTGCGCCCGCCAGCAGGCTCCCCAGACGTCGACCTGGGTGCTGCTGCGCCTGTGGCGCTTTGCCAAGCCCTACCAGGGCCAGCTGCTGCTGGGTTTTCTGCTGACGCTGGCCACCACGGCCGCGCAGCTGGTGGCGCCGTACCTGACCATCCCGCTGATGGACAAGATTCTGATTCCCTTTCAGAACGGCGAGAAGATCGACCAGGGTCTGGTGGCCTTCTATCTGGGGGCGCTGCTGCTGTCGGCGCTGCTGGCATGGCTGCTGGGTTGGGCACGCACCTTCGTGTTGGCCAAGGTGTCCGAGCGCATAGGCTCGAATCTGCGCACCACCACCTACAACCACCTGCTGAACCTGTCGGTGGATTACTACGGCAGCAAACGCACCGGGGACCTGATGGCCCGCATCGGTGCCGAAACCGACCGTATCAACCTGTTTCTGTCGCTCAACGCGCTGGATTTCGCGACCGATGTGCTGATGATCGTGATGACCTCGGTCATCCTGTTCTCCATCAATCCCTGGCTGGCGCTGGTGACCCTGGTGCCGCTGCCGTTCATCGCCTGGATGATCCACACCGTGCGCGATCGCCTGCGCACCGGCTTCGAGAAGATCGACCGTGTCTGGTCCGAAGTGACGAATGTGCTGGCCGATACCATCCCCGGTATCCGGGTGGTGAAGGCTTTTGCCCAGGAAAAGCGCGAGGCGGACCGCTTTGCCGACGCCAACCTGGTGAATCTGCAGGCCAATGACAAAGTCAACAAGACTTGGTCGGTGTTCACCCCCACGGTCACCTTGCTGACGGAAATCGGCCTGCTCATCGTCTGGGGTTTCGGCATCTATCTGGTGGCCGGTGGCTCCATCACGGTGGGTGTGCTGACAGCGTTCATTGCCTATATCGGGCGCTTCTACACGCGCCTGGATTCGATGAGCCGCATTGTCTCGGTCACGCAAAAGGCGGCCGCAGGCGCCAAGCGCATCTTCGACATCCTGGACCATGTCAGCAATGTGCCCGACCCGGTCAACCCGGTGAAGCTGCCGGGCAAGGCCCGCGGTGCCATCACCATGGAGGACGTGGGCTTCCGCTACGGCAGCCGTGCCGTGATCAAGCACCTGGACCTGCAGATCCAGCCCGGCGAGATGATCGGTCTGGTGGGGCACAGCGGTTCGGGCAAGAGCACGCTGGTCAATCTGATCTGCCGCTTCTATGACGTCAGCGAAGGCTCCATCCAGCTCGATGGCGTGGACGTGCGCCGCATGGCCGTGTCCGACTACCGCAGCAACATCGGCCTGGTGCTGCAGGAGCCGTTCCTGTTCTTCGGCACGATTGCCGAGAACATCGCCTACGGCAAGCCGGATGCGACCCGGGAAGAAATCGTGGCGGCGGCCCGTGCCGCCCATGCGCACGAATTCATCCTGCGCCTGCCCCACGGCTATGACTCGCTGGTGGGCGAGCGCGGCCAGGGTCTGTCGGGCGGGGAGCGCCAGCGTATTTCCATTGCGCGTGCACTGCTGATCGACCCGCGCATCCTGATCCTGGACGAGGCCACTTCGGCCGTGGACACCGAAACGGAAAAAGAGATTCAAAAGGCGCTCGACAACCTGGTGCAAGGCCGCACCACGATTGCCATCGCCCACCGTCTGTCCACGCTGCGCAAGGCCGACCGCCTGGTGGTGATGGACCGTGGCGAGATCGTGGAAGTGGGCCCGCATGACGAATTGATGGCGCTCAAGGGCCATTACTTCCGTCTGTACGACGCCCAGGCACGCCGTGCCGAGGAAGATGCCCAGGCAGCGGGTTTGAAGCTGCAAGTGACGACCGAGGAATAAGCCATGCTGCACACGTCCCATGCTGATCTGACAGGGATGCGCCTCGCGCGCAACACCCATGGCCGCCTGGTGCTGACCCTGGGCAGCGGCCAGGTCTTTGAATCCGTGGTGCCGGTGCGCGCCTTTCCTTTGGCGGCCCCCGAGGAGGGGTTATCCCTGGTGGGCAGCGACGGCAAGGAAGCACTGTGGGTGGACCGCATGGCCGACCTGCCCGCCGACGCCCGTGCGCTGATTGAGGAAGATCTGGCGGTGCGGGAGTTTGTGCCCACTATCCAGTCCATCCGCAAGGTGTCGAGTTTTTCCACCCCCAGCACCTGGGATCTGGAGACCGATCGGGGCAGCGCCCAGATGGTGCTCAAGGCCGAGGAAGACATCCGCAAGCTGGCGGGGCGTACCCGGCTGCTGATCAGCGGCAGCGACGGCGTGCAATACCGGATTCCGGATACGACCCAGCTGGACAAACATTCCCGCAAGCTGCTGGAGCGATTTTTGTAAGCGCTTACTTCCCGCTTTCCGGCGTGAAGTTGCTGTTCCAGGGGCCGTTTGTCGGCCCATTTGTACTGCGCTGGAAATGTTTGTAAAAAAACCTAAACTTTCACTCACGACTGCCGAAAGGATGAAGGAACAGCGGAATTCCGCGTCCACTATCCATACAACACCACCGAGGGCCACGCCATGCAAATACCACCTGTTGATCGCAACCCCATCCAATGGAACTCGCAGGCTGCCAATTTGTATTCCACCGGCGCCTCGGGTCCGGCCCCCATTCGCCCGGTCAACCAGGTGAACAACGTCGAGTCCACCGACAAGATCGGCGAAGGTGCCCAGGCCCGGACGCCCGAAAAGCCCACGGACAAGGACGACCGCAACCTGGACTGGACGCAGCGCGTGGAGCAAAAGGCCGAGGCACAGAAGGCGGTGGAGGAAGAGCAGAAGAAAGAGCCCATCTCCAAGATGCTGATCGAGCACATCCAGTCGCTGTGGCGTGCCAGTGCCATGGCGGTGGAAGCTTCGCTGGAGGCCCAGCAGAAGGAACAGGGCCAGGAGGTGCACCAGAAAGTGCAACCTGCCCGTGCCGCCAGCGAGCGACTGACCTACGAGGATGTCACGGTCAAGCGCACCAACGGTCTGTAATGATCAGCGCCGGCATTGATGAAAAAAGCCATGCGGATGCATGGCTTTTTTCATGGGTGTCGCCAGCGTGCGCTGCACACACGGCGCGCTTACTTGGCCGTGGCTGCGGGGGTGTTGCTGGCCGCGTCGGGGGCAGGCGTTGGCGCGGCAGCCGCCTGGGCGGCCTTGGCGGCATCGCGCCGTGCGCGGTATTTGGCGGCGAATACCCGCACCTCTTCCAGCGACAGGTAGTTGTCCTTGTTGGTGTCGGCTTCGTCAAAACCCGCGTAGAGCTTGGGCACCAGCATCAGCTCCTTGCGGCTGATCTTGCCGTCCTTGTTGAAGTCCAGCATCTGGAAGTCCTTGATGGCCTTGATCTCGCCCTTGGACAGCGGCTTGCCGTCCGGGCCGGTCATGGCCACGGGGTCGATCTGGCCTTCTGCCCAGGCAGGCGCCAGCGGCGCTGCTGCGGCGCAGCACAGGGCCAGGGGCATCAACAGGCGGCGGGACAGAGTGGACTGGGGCATGGGCGCATTTCCAAAAAAGCAGGACAGACCACCAGTGTGGTGCCTGTCTGCAAACCGGGTACGTTGCTGGGGTAAACCAGGGTAAGCCGATGTATCGCCGTCTGGTGGCAGCTACATGGAGTGATGCCGTTCACCGGCGGCCTTATGCCCAGGCTGCTGCGACACGAAATGCGACATGCATTTACTGGAAAGGGGGCGCAGGCCGCACCGGATCAGGGGTTGGCAATGCCGCTGCGCACATGGCCCGCCGGCACATGGGCCGCGGCCGAGGTGACATGACCGGTCTGGTCGTCAAAAAAGAAGTCGGGCTCGAATTCGCGCAGAAACTCCCCCTTGGCCAGACCGCCCAGAAACATGGCTTCGTCCACCCCGATGTTCCAGTCCATCAGCGTGCGGATGGCGCGTTCGTGTGCCGGGGCGCTGCGGGCGGTGACCAGGGCGGTGCGCAGCCGCATGCCGCTGGTGGTGCCGGCCTGGGCGGCTTGCTGGAGCCGGTGCAGTGCGGCCAGCAGCGGCTTGAACGGGCCATCGGGCAGCGGCTGGGCCACATGCTCCATTTCATGGCGCTGGAAGGCATCCAGCCCCAGGGTCTGGTAGACGCGCTCGGCCTCGTCGGAGAACAGCACGGCGTCGCCGTCAAAGGCAATGCGCACCTCCTGCGGATGGGCGGCGCTGGCGCCGGCGGATTCGGTCAGCACCCGGGCGGCGGGGTAGCCCAGGCGCAGGGCTTCGGTCACATCGGCGGCGTTGGCGGACAGAAACAGGTGGGCGCCCAGCGGCCGCAGGTAACCGAAAGGGTCGCGCCCCTGGGTGAACACGCCGCGCTGGATGCTGGAAAGCCCATGGGCCTTGGCGCTGCGGAACACCCGCATGCCGCTGACCGGGTCGTTGCGCGAGAGCAGCACCACTTCCACCCGCTGTTCCTCGGGAGTGTTGAAGGCCAGCAGCTTGCGCACCAGCGGCAGCGCCACGCCGGGCGGGGCCGGCTGGTCGAGTCGGCTGCGCTGCAGTGCCACATAGCCAGCCGGGTCCCGGTCGAAGAGCTGGTTTTCCTCTTCAAAATCGAACAGGGCGCGCGAGGAGATGGCCACCACCAGTTGGTCGTGCAGGGAAACGGGCATGCAGTCTTTCAGCCAGGGCAATGGCCAAGCATAGCGTTTCCCGGCACATGCCTGCTGCCGGCCCGTGGCCAGAGCGCGGTGCTTACCAGTTGGCTTCACGCTCGGGCGCGGCACTGATCCGGTGGATGGACAGGTCGGCGCCGTCGAATTCCTGTTCCTGGCTCAGGCGCAGGCCCATGGTCTTGCGAAGGAGCCCGTACACGGCAAAGCCGCCGGCCGTGGCCCAGGCCACACCCATCAGCGTGCCGATCAGCTGTGCGCCCAGGTGCACGCCACCCAGGCCGCCGAGCGCCTGGGTGCCGAAGATGCCGGCCGCAATACCGCCCCAGACGCCGCACAGGCCATGCAGCGGCCAGACGCCCAGCACATCGTCGATCTTCCACTTGTTCTGTGTCAGTGTGAACATGGCCACGAACAGTGCCCCGGCCACGCCGCCCACCACCAGGGCGCCCAGCGGGTGCATCAGGTCCGAGCCGGCGCAGACCGCCACCAGGCCGGCCAGCGGGCCGTTGTGCACAAAGCCGGGGTCGTTCTTGCCCAGGGCCAGTGCGGCCAGCGTGCCGCCCACCATGGCCATCAGCGAATTGACGGCCACCAGGCCCGAGATCTTGTCCAGGCTCTGGGCGCTCATCACGTTGAAGCCGAACCAGCCCACGGCCAGGATCCAGGCCCCCAGGGCCAGGAAGGGGATGCTGGAGGGCGGGGTGGCGGCAATCGCGCCATCGCGGCGGTAACGGTTGCTGCGCGGGCCCAGCAGCAGCACGGCGCCCAGGGCAATCCACCCGCCCACGGCGTGCACCACCACGCTGCCGGCAAAGTCGTGGAACTCTGTCCCGGTCAGCGACTTGATCCAGGCCTGCACGCCAAAGTGGCCGTTCCAGGCAATGCCCTCGAAGAAGGGGTAGACCAGGCCCACGATGATGGCGGTGGCAATCAGCTGCGGGCAGAACTTGGCGCGCTCGGCAATGCCGCCCGAGATGATGGCGGGGATGGCGGCGGCGAAGGTCAACAGAAAGAAGAACTTCACCAGCGCGTAGCCGTTGTGGGCTGCCAGTTGTTCGGCGCCCACGAAGAAGCCTGTGCCATAGGCCACGGCATAGCCCACGGCGAAATAGACCACGGTGGAGACGGAAAAGTCCACCAGGATCTTGACCAGGGCATTGACCTGGTTCTTGCGTCGCACGGTGCCCAGTTCCAGAAAGGCGAAACCTGCGTGCATGGCCAGGACCATGACCGCGCCCATCAAAATGAACAGGGCATCTGCGCCCTGTTTTAGTGCTTCCATGAAGCGCTCCAGCTGATATTGGTTGTTCTTGGTGCGCGTGCACGTGAAAAGCACGGAGCGCACTAAAAACAAGCAAAAACCGCGCCAGGCGGTAGCTGGGGGGAGGTGGGTGCACCGGTGTGGGGCGCGTGGACTATCGTGCTGCAGCAAGGGGCTGCGCAATGGGACCCCTGCCTGCGCTGGGTGGGATGCCGCAGGGATGGAGGCGACCCGCCCCGTTGTGGTGCGGGCCAGCCGGGGCCTGGGGCCTTACCAGATGGCGGCCTGCGCCGTGATCTCCAGGCTGCGCAGCCGCAGTGCGGGATCGTAGACATCGGACACCAGCATCAGCTCATCCGCCTGGGTGGCCTGGGCGATGGACCACAGGCCGGCACGCATGCGTTCGGGGCCGCCGACCACGCCCATGGCCAGAAAGTCCTGGATGGCGGCTTTTTCCTGGTGGCCCAGGCTGGCCATGTAGTGCTCCACCGGGGGCTGCAGGCGGCCGCGCTGGCCGGTGAGGATGCCCAGCACGCGCTGGTAGGTGCTGCTGGCCAGGAAGTCGGCTTCGGCGTCGGTGGGTGCGGCAATCACCGGCACGCCGACGATCACGTACGGCTTGTCCAGCTGGGCCGAAGGCTGGAACAGCTGGCGGTATAGTGCAATTGCCTGGTGGAGCATGCGCGGAGCAAAGTGCGAGGCAAAGGCATAAGGCAGGCCTTTGGCTGCCGCCAGCTGGGCCGAGAACAGGCTGGAGCCCAGCAGCCAGATGGGCACATGGGTGCCGGCGCCGGGCATGGCGACGATGCGCTGGTGGTCCTGCACCGGGCCCAGCAGGCGCTGCAGTTCGGTCACGTCGCGGGGGAAATCCTCTTCCGATTCCACCCGGTCACGGCGCAGTGCACGCATGGTGGGGCCATCGGTGCCGGGCGCCCGGCCCAGGCCCAGGTCGATGCGGCCGGGATAGAGCTCGGCCAGCGTGCCAAAGGCTTCGGCCACGACCAGCGGTGCGTGGTTGGGCAGCATGATGCCGCCCGAGCCCACGCGGATGGTGGAGGTGCCGCCGGCGATATGCCCCACCAGCACCGCAGTGGCCGAGCTGGCGATGCCCGGCATGTTGTGGTGTTCGGCCAGCCAGTAGCGGGCAAAGCCCAGTTCCTCGGCCTTGCGGGCCGTGTCCAGGGCGATGTCCAACGCCTGGCGCACGGTGCCGCCTTCGCGCACGGCCACCAGGTCCAGCATGGACAGGCGGGGCAGGCGTGGGGGAAAGTCGGTCATGGCAGTTCTCCAGAGGGAAAAATCAAATCGTGTCGCTGTGCGCCGGAAGCCAGTTGGAATGGGTTTTGTGCTTCAGGCGCGGGGTCAGCATGCCCGCTGCTGCGTGGGCAGGGGAGCCGTGCGTCGCTGTGCCGCGCGCCTCACTCGCTGCGGCGGGACATTTCGTTCTTGCAAGTGATGCCGATGATCACGCACCACACCAGCGACAGAATGGCAATGCCCAGGTTCTGGCCGCCGCCGGTTTCCATGGCCAGCACGGAAAACGGCAGTGCCACCAGCGCCGCCAGGCGGATGAATCGGCGCAGGCGTGCCGTGGGCACGCGCTCCTTGAAATACAGCAGCGCTGCATAGCTGGCCACGGCCAGCACGGTCAGGTACAGAAAGGCGTCGCCGCCATAGGGGGCAGCCCAGGTTCGTAGTGATTCCAACATGGGGCCATTGTCAGGCACATGCTGGCGGTCTTGGTGCGGGGCGGGGGATGGCCTCTGGCCTGTGGGGCTGCTGTACTGCTGGGTACATGGATAGTTGCGGTCGGCAGCGGTGGCTCACTTGCGGCGGGATCGCTGGTTCCAGTAGGTGAAGGCCTCGTGGTGTACCTCGATGTCCAGTTCGGCCACGCGGGACTGCAGGTTTTCCTGGGCATCGGCCACGCCCTGGTTGTAGAGCGCAGGGCCCACTTCTTCCACGAAAAACTTCAGCAGCCCGCCGGCGGCGACATTGCCTATGGGCTCGTCCATGTGCTCGCGGAAATAGCGTTCGATGGAGGCAATCGCCTGCTGCTGGGCTTCGGGGGGCAGGGTCAAAGGCATAGAGGTGGACGCGAAATGATGGGCAGGGAGGTGCGGGTCCTGTGGTACCCGCGCTGCCCAGCCGGGATGGATAGCGCCCAGGAGCGGCAGGACGCGCAGAAACGGGCTTTTTCTTGAGAGTGTGTCGTGCGCGGCACGAGGATCCAAGCCCGCACTGCGCAGCGGTCAAAGGTGTTGCTGCATGCCCGCCAGACCGTCCCATGGCAGGGCCAGCCATTGGCCATAGCCCGGCGCGGGCAGGTTCCATTCGGCGCTGGTGGGCAGCCCATTGCCGTGCTGCTGCAGCCATTGCACACAGCGGACCACGCCGGCGTGCGTGACCCAGACCACATCACGCTTGCCCTGCCGGCTGTCGTGGGCCCAGCTGTGCTGCAAGGCCTGTTGCACGCGTTGCAGCATGGCGGCCAGCGATTCCCCGCCGCCGGGAGCGCAAGTGGCCAGGTCGGCAGCCCAGGCATCGATATCTGGGCGGGAGATCTGCTCCCAGAGCTGCCCTTCCCAGCGGCCAAAGTCCATTTCCTGCAGGCGGGAGTCGGGGTGGCGGTCAGGTGCCAAAGCGGGTACGTGTGCAACCAGCGCATCGGCCAGTTGCACACATCGGCGCAAGGGGGAGTGGCGCAGCACGCTTCCGGCAGGCAGCAGGCCCGAAAAATCTTGGGCAGCCTGCACCGTGCGCGCCGCATCGGCGGCCACATCCAGCCGGCCGTAGCAGACGCCGGCATCGACCAACGGGTGTGCATGGCGCAGCAGCCACAAGGTGCTCATGCCATGCTCACAGCAACTGGCGCAGATAGAGCGCCGTGGCCAGCAGCAAGGCCAGTTCGGTGAGCTGCTGGCAGGCGCCCAGGCAGTCCCCCGTCATGCCGCCCAGGCGGCGCCACAGCCAGCGGTGCACCCACCAGATGGTCAGGGCCATGGCCGCCAGCAGGCAGAGCACATAGCGGTAGGTTCCCAGCCAGCTCAGCAGGGCCAGGGCCGGCAGGCTCCACAGCGCGCCGGTGAGCAGGCCTTTCCAGTCCAGCGGCTGTCCCGCGACATGCAGGGTCTTGCTGGCAGCGGCCAGGCCCACATGGGGCAGGGTGTGCATCAGCACCAGTGGCGCAAAGCGTGACAGCACATGGGTGCAGCACACCAGAATCAACACGGGCACCGGGCCCCAGAACGGCTCCATGGTCGCCAGCAGCAGGGCGATCAGCCCCAGCTTGGTGAGCAAGGCCATGGCCAGCGCCATCACGCCATACGCACCGATGCGGGAATCTTTCATGATTTCCAGCGCGCGCTCGGGCGGCACCATGCCACCCAGTCCGTCGGCCACATCGGCCAGGCCGTCTTCGTGGAAACCTCCAGTCAGCCACAGCGTGCCTGCCGTGCTGAGGATGGCGGCGACCAGCGGTGTCCAACTGGTGATGGGCAGCAGCCACAGCGAGGCGCCTAGCAGCAGCGCGGCCCACAGTCCCACCAGCCAGCCCACCCCCGGCAAATGCCCGGCGCTGGCGCGCTGCAGGGCCGGGCTCCAGCCCACCCAGGAGGCCAGGCGCCCGCTGACCGGGATGCGGCTGAAGAATTGCACGGCCAGTAGAAAGTGGCGCAAGGACTGCATGGCGGGTGAAGGACTCCTGGCTTAGGCGCTGTGCGCACGGATGCCGCAGGGAACAAGGTGTGGAACACACAGCGTCGGAACACTGTATCGGATGCGGCGTGCGGAGCTGGCGCCGCCTTTCCCGCCGCAGCGGGAAGGGGGCGGCACGTTACGCCTCTCGAGACGAGAGGGGGCAGCGCTGCCGTGCAGTGCGGCTTATTTCAGGAACAGCTGGTAGGCCGGGTTGTCGGTTTCCTCGACCCAGGGATAGCCCAGTTGCTTGAGGAAGCTCTCGAACTTCTTGCTGTCCTTGGCCGGTACCTGCATGCCGACCAGGATGCGGCCATAGTCAGCGCCCTGGTTGCGGTAATGGAACAGCGAGATGTTCCAGGTCGGGGCCATCAGGCTGAGGAACTTGAACAGTGCGCCCGGACGCTCGGGGAAGACAAAGCGCAGCAGGCGCTCGTCCTGGGCCAGCGGCGAATGGCCGCCCACCATGTGGCGCAGATGTTCCTTGGCCATTTCATCGAAGGTCAGGTCCAGCGCCTCGAAGCCGTTTTTCTGGAAGTTCTTGCAGATCTTCTCGGATTCGCCCTTGGTCGGCGTGGTCAGGCCCACAAACACATGGGCCTTGCTGTCGTGGCTGATGCGGTAATTGAACTCGGTCACGCTGCGTGGGCCGCCGGGCAGCTTGCCCACCACTTCGCAAAAATGCCTGAAGCTGCCGCGCTCTTCGGGGATGGTCACAGCAAACAGCGCTTCGCGCTCTTCGCCCACCTCGGCGCGCTCTGCCACAAAGCGCAGGCGGTCGAAGTTCATGTTGGCGCCGCTCAGGATGGCGGCATAGGTTTCGCCCTTGGTCTTGTGCCGGGCCACGTACTGCTTGATGGCAGCCACGCCCAGGGCGCCGGAGGGCTCGACGATGGAGCGGGTGTCGGTGAAGATGTCCTTGATGGCGGCGCAGACGGCATCGGTGTCCACGGTCACAAAGTCGTCCACCAGGCCCTGAGTGATGCGGAAGGTTTCCTCACCCACCAGCTTCACGGCGGTGCCGTCGGCAAACAGGCCGACATCGGCCAGCTCCACGCGCTGGGCGGCCTGCACCGACTGCTGCATGGCGTTGGAGTCCTTGGTGTGCACGCCAATCACCTTCACGTCCGGCCGCACGGCCTTGATGTAATTGGCCACGCCGGCAATCAGGCCGCCGCCACCAATGGGCACGAACACGGCGTCGAGGCGCTGGCTGCCCAGTTGCTGCAGCTGGCGCAGCATTTCCATGGCAATGGTGCCCTGGCCGGCAATCACGTCCGGGTCGTCAAAGGGGTGGACAAAGGTCAGGCCCTGTTCTTTTTGCAGCTTGACGGCGTGCTTGTAGGCGTCGGAATAGCTTTCACCTGCCAGCACCGCTTCGCCGCCCAGGGCGATCACGGCGTCGATCTTCACCTGGGGCGTGGTGGTGGGCATCACGATGACGGCCCGGCAACCCAGCTTCCTGGCGCTCATGGCCGTGCCCTGGGCGTGGTTGCCGGCGGAGGCGCAGATCACGCCTTTTTGCAGCTGCTCGGCCGACAGATGGGCCATCTTGTTGTAGGCGCCGCGCAGCTTGAAGCTGAAGACGGGCTGCTGGTCTTCGCGCTTGAGCAGCACCTTGTTGTGCAGGCGGCGGCTGAGGCTCTTGGCAATGTCCAGGTCCGACTCCACGGCCACGTCGTAGACGCGTGCATTGAGGATGCGGGTCAGATAGTCGGCAGGGGTGAGGGGTGTCTTCGTCATGGAATAGGTGCCAGAAGCGGTGTCGCAGCGCCGGTGGGCGGTGCGCGAGGGCTACCATCATAGGCATTTGCCGCCCGGATGCTGCAGCGCACACTACGTAGCCGGCCACCGTATGGGATGGTGCTCAGGCCGACATGGGTCGATGTGGTGCCGGCAATCCTGCCGTGTGCGCCGGGGGCAGCACGAAAAAAAGCCCCAAGCCGTTGCGGGCTTGGGGCTGAATCCACCGTTAGAGGAGGTGGAGGAGACAATCGGTGCGGGGACGAAGAGAAAGTCTTCTTCGTGCTGTCCATCCGACAATCGGATAACGCATGATTCGCATTGTATGCAGTTTTCTGTTGCGTCGCAACAAATACTGAATTTTCAGGAACGGCTGAAACTTTCGGCCGGACTACGCTTACGCTTAGCACTAGGGAGAACCTTGATATGGAATGCACCGTCAGCTGGACTGGCGCTACGGGCACGCGCTCGGGCATGGGCTTTATTGCAGAAACCGGTAGCGGCCACATCCTGGCCATGGATGGCGCGCCGGACGAAAAGAACCCCTCCAACGGCGGCCAGAACCTGGCGCCCCGCCCGATGGAGGCGCTGCTGGCCGGCACCGGCGGCTGCACGGCCTATGACGTGGTGCTGATCCTGAAGCGCGGCCGTCACGATGTGCGCGGCTGCAGTGTCAAGTTATCGGCGGAACGTGCCGATACAGAACCCAAGGTGTTCACCGCCATCAACATGCATTTCACCGTGACGGGCAAAGGCGTGCCCGCCACCGCCGTGGAGCGTGCGATCGCCATGAGCCATGAGAAGTACTGCTCCGCCAGCATCATGCTGGGCAAAACGGCGCAGATCACCACCAGCTTCGACATCGTCGAGGGCTGAATAGCAGCACACGGCCCCGTGCACTGTCACGGGGCGCAGGGGCGGGCGTCATTCGCATCTGTTGCTTAAGAGCAACGTAAAAGCGCGTTTTTGGCATTCATGTAGGTGAATTGCTTTGCGCATCCCTCCCCGGTCTGGTGCAATAGGCTCAACTTCCCCACCAGGAGGTTGGCGCGGATGTCGGCCAGGTTGTCCTGTAAGAAGACGATTCCCGCTCCGTAGCCCTCTGTAAACCTTGGAGTAACTCGCAATGAAGAAATCTCTGATCGCCCTGGCTGTGCTGGCTGCTTCCGGCGCCGCAATGGCCCAATCCTCCGTGACCGTGTTCGGCGTGATCGACGAAGCCGTGACCTATGTCAACGGTGCTGACAACTGGAACGGCATCCAATCCGGCGGCAACGCTACCAGCCGTATCGGTTTCCGCGGCGTGGAAGACCTGGGCGGTGGCCTGAAGGCCAACTTCTGGCTGGAAGGTGGTCTGCTGGCTGACCAAGGCACGGGCAATACCGCCGGCCAAACCGGTCTGGACTTCCAACGCCGTTCGACCGTGGGCCTGGAAGGCGGCTTCGGTGAAGTGCGTCTGGGTCGTGATCTGACCGAAGCCTACAAGGCCACCAGCCGTTACGACGTGTTCGGCCAAGTGGGTCTGGGCGTGTCGCGTCTGTGGGCTAACAACACTCTGGGTTCTGGCGCCAACGCAGTTGCTCTGACTAGCCAACGCGTCAGCAACATGGTCACCTACGTGTCCCCCAACATCAGCGGTTTCAAGGCTGCTGTGAACTATGGCTTCGGTGAAGTCGCTGGTGAAAACCGCGACAGCCGTTACGTCGGTGCTGGCCTGACCTATGACAACGGCCCTCTGAGCCTGGGTCTGTCGGGCGAGCGTTCGAACCGTGGCGCCAACAGCAATGTGACGCGTGACGTGACCGCATGGGCCCTGGGTGGTTCGTACGACCTGGGCGTGGTGAAGCTGTCCGCTGCTTACCGCGATTCCAGCGCCAAGAATGTGGCTGGCGACAAGAACAAGGCCAAGGGTTACTACCTGGGTCTGTCCGCTCCTGTTGGCGCTGCTGGCGAAGTGAAGGCTTCGTACAACCGTTACGAAGGCGAAATCGCCGGTGCTGACAAGCACAAGGCCGACCAGTTTGCTCTGGGCTATGTGCACAACCTGTCCAAGCGCACTGCTCTGTACGGTACCTACGCCTACATCAAGAACAAGGATGACGGCGCTCTGGGTCAAACCCTGGGCACTGCCGCCACTCTGAAGGACAACGGCTCGCAGCACGGTCTGCAAGTCGGTATCCGTCACGCTTTCTAATGGAATGCAGGCGCAAGCCTGCTTCGGTTAGCAAGACCAAAAACCAGCCTTCGGGCTGGTTTTTTCGTTTAGGGTTTCTGCCTGTGGCAAAAAAGCACGCGAGTGCACTTTTGTCGCCCCGCCCCTTCTAGAATGAAATTGCACACAGCCAATTACACATATTCACGAAGGAGACAGCTGATGCATACAAAGACCGCGGTGAGCGTGGCAATCGCTCTGGTGGGCCTGGGAGGCTCGCTGGCCGCCCAGGCGCAGAGCAAGGTGGAGTTGTGGGGCATTGTGGACGTCGGCGTGCGCCACACCAACAACGAAGGTGCCGGCAAGGACGGCCTGACCAAGATGATTGGCGGCGGCATGTCCCAGAGCCGCTGGGGCCTGAATGTCGAAGAAGACCTGGGTGGCGGCTCCAAGGCCTTGGCGCACCTGGAGCACCGTTTCAATGCGGATACCGGGGAGAAGGATGCGACAGCGCCTTTCTTCCAGTTGTCCTATGTGGGTCTGCAAG
Organism: Comamonas sp. 17RB; assembly: GCF_030056555.1. Lineage (NCBI taxonomy): Bacteria > Pseudomonadati > Pseudomonadota > Betaproteobacteria > Burkholderiales > Comamonadaceae > Comamonas > Comamonas sp. 17RB. The sequence goes on from NZ_JASHHY010000007.1 coordinate 67,141, forward strand.
GTCCCTACGGCAAGCTGACCATGGGCCGTCAGTGGAATGTGCTGTTTGATGTGGTGACTTCCACCTACGCATCCTTCCCCTACTCGCCCTATATGGATGCCTACAAGCCGGAACTGGGGATGGCGGCTGGTGCGCGCTCCAGCAATTCGCTCAAGTACACCTTGGCGACGCCGTCGCGCAACTGGGTGGGTACGCTGCAGTATTCGTTTGCAGAAGGTAACAACGCGGACGCCTTGGCAGCCGGTGCCAGCGCCCGGGCTGCGCAGACACAGGCCAATTTGACGTCTCCGGCCAACATCGGCACTACCGCGGCAGCAGCAACCGCAGCAGGATTGACAGTGCAGCAATATGTTGCCGGGCAGGTTGGAGCCGCTGTGAACAGCTACGCCGCAGCCAATATCCCGGCTGTGGCCGGGGGAGCGTTGAAGCAGGTGGGCGGTTTCTTGCGTTATTCCGAGAACGGCATTTCGCTGGGCGGTGGTTATCTGCGCACTTCGCTGCCTGGTGGCTCCGATCTGGATGCATGGACGATGGGGGGCTCCTATCGCTCGGGTCCGTTGTACGTCAATCTGGGCTACGGTCTGAACAAGATCAAGATCGAGCGTGCAGGGTCAACGGATATTGCCGGTCAGATTCGCAATGCGACCGATCTGGCGATCGTGGGCAGCATGTGGTCGGGGCAGACCAATGGCGGCTTCCAGCCGGGTGATGCCAACAAGCGCCAGATGGTGAAGGTGGGCTTTGGCTACCAGATCACCCCGCAGATCAATGCAGGCCTGCATTACTTCCATGCCAAACAATCGGGCGGGGCTTCGGGCCTGTACAACGGCAAGGCCAATTTCATGATCGCCGCCGTGGATTACGCATTCAGCAAGCGCACGGATGCCTATTTCGCGGTGGACCACACACGCATCAGCGGTGGTGCCGGCATGGAAATCGATACAGCCAGCCATGCACGTACCCGCACGGGTATCACTGCGGGTCTGCGTCATCGTTTCTGACGCTGCGCAGCTTGCAAAAAACCGGCCATCGGCCGGTTTTTTCATTGTTCCGGGCTGTGGCGCTTGGACTGGAGGTTGGTGCGCAATTGCTGCAGCTGGTTTTGCAGCTCGGGCCCCATCTGCAGGGCGACGTGGGTGGCGAGCACATCGATGATCAGCAAATGCAGCAGGCGGGAGACCATGGGGCTGTACACGTCATAGCCTTCCGGGTGGTCGGCTGCCAGATGGATGTCGCACAGACTGGCCAGAGGGGAGTGGCTGGCGGTGATGGCAATCACGGTGGCACCGTTGGCCTTGGCAATTTCCGCGGCGTCCAGCAGATCCCGGGTGCGACCGGAATTGGACACGATGACCGCGCAGTCGCCCGGACGCAGCATGGTGGCACTCAGCACCTGGATATGTCCGTCGCTGCTGGACAGGCAGGTGATGCCCAGGCGAAAGAACTTGTGCTGGCCGTCCTGGGCCACGATGCCGGAATTGCCAGCGCCGTAAAACTCCAGCCGCTGGCCTTGTTTCCAGGTGCGCAAAATGGCCAGGCCGGCCTGCTCCAGCTGAGCCGGGGAGGCTGCATTGCGGTACTGCAAAAATGCGGCGACGGAGTTGTCGATGACCTTGACCAGAACATCGGCCGGCTTGTCGTCCGGATCGACACTGCGGTGGATGAAGGGCACGCCTTCATTGGCATGGCCGGCCAGTTTCAGTTTGAAGTCCGCTAGGCCGTCATAGCCCATGCTGCGGCAAAAGCGCACCACCGTGGGTTTGCTGACATGGGCGCGTTCGGCCAGCTCGCGCACCGGCAGATGGGCGAATGCCTTGGGGTCGTGCAGAACCAGTTCGCCCACACGCTGTTCGGCGGGGGCGAGGGAGGGGAGGGAGGCAGCTATCCGGTCCAGCATGACAAACACTTGCGTTATTCAAAAAAGGCACACAGCGCAGGCGCATACACTTACGCCCCAGCGGCCGGAGCTTTTGCCGGCCGATGCAACTGTCAGGCTTTCACATCAGGATCAGAAGTATGAACCAGCTCGAAGCGCTCAAGCGCTGGACGACGGTGGTCGCAGACACCGGTGATTTTCAGCAGATGGAACAGTTTCGTCCCCAGGACGCCACCACCAATCCATCGTTGATTTTGAAAGCCGTGCAGAAACCGGAATATGCCCCATTGCTGCAACAAGTGGTTGCGCAGGGTAAAGGGGCGGAGATTTCTGCGCTGATGGACCAGTTGATCGTGCGCTTCGGGTGCGAGATCCTGACCAAGGTGCCGGGGCGCGTGTCCACGGAGGTGGATGCCCGCCTGTCGTTCGATGTGGCCGCCACCGTGGCGCGGGCGCAGCGCATTGTGGCCCTGTACCGGGCACAGGGTGTGGATACGGCGTCACGGGTGCTGATCAAGGTCGCAGCCACCTGGGAAGGCATCCAGGCCGCCCGCCAGCTGGAGCGGGAAGGCATTCACACCAATCTGACGCTGCTGTTCTCGCGCTGCCAGGCCATTGCCTGTGGCGATGCAGGGGTGCAGCTGATTTCGCCCTTTGTGGGGCGCATCTACGACTGGTACAAAAAGCAGGCCGGTGCGGGCTGGGACGAGGCGGCCATGGCCGGTGACAACGACCCCGGCGTGCAGTCGGTGCGCAGCATCTTTGATTACTACAAGCACTTTGGCATTCGCACCGAGGTGATGGGGGCCAGCTTTCGCAATGTGGGGCAGATTCTGGCCTTGGCCGGCTGTGACCTGCTGACCATTGCGCCCGATCTGCTGGCGCAACTGCAAGCCGCTTCCGGTGACGTGCCGCACAAGCTGAATGCGGCAGCGGCCCGGGACATGGCGTTGGAGCGTGTGCACTATGACGAAGCCGGTTTCCGCTTTGCCCTGAACGCGGACGCCATGGCCACGGAAAAACTGGCCGAAGGCATCCGCGCCTTTGTGGTCGATGCGGTGAAGCTGGAGCAACTGATGCAGGCAGCGGCGGTTTGAATCGGGTATCCGAACAACAAAGAGACACCGTGAATGGGTTGTGATCAGACGTCCGCATGGCAGTCCTTGGCGCTGCTGCGTAGCCAACAGACCCAGGACTGGGACATTCGGGGTGCATTTGCCAGCGATGCGCGGCGGCTGACGGATTTCAGTCTGCAAGCCCCCCATGTGTTTGCAGACCTGTCCAAAAACGCCTGGGATGCACAGGTCGAGGCCGCGCTAATGGCCCTGGCGCGCGAGCGCCGTCTGGAGTCTTGGCGTACGGCCTTGTTTGCGGGGGAGGCCATCAACACCTCCGAGCACCGTGCGGCCATGCACTGGCTGCTGCGCATGCCGGCCGATGGCGGTGAACTGGCGGCAGCCCTGTCCGGTAATGCGGCATTGCAGCAGCCCTTGCGCGATGTGCACCAGACGCTGGATGCCATGCTGGCGCTGTCCGAGCAGGTGCGGGGCGATGCGCTCATCACCGATGTGGTGAATATCGGCATTGGCGGCTCCCACCTGGGGCCGGAAGTGGCGGTGAATGCGCTCGAAGACTGGGTGACCACCGGCAAGCGCTTTCACTTTGTCTCCAATGTCGATGGCCACGAACTGGGCCATGTGCTGGACAAGGTGGATGTCCGGCACACGCTGTTCATCGTGGCCTCCAAGTCTTTCACCACGGCGGAAACCATGCTCAATGCCCGTTCGGCACGGGCATGGTTCATGGCGCAGACGGCCGCACTGTCTGCCGAAGAACAGGCGCAGGCCGTGGCGCGCCACTTTGTCGCGCTGACCACCAACACGGCTGCTGCGGCAGATTTTGGTATCCACACCACCTTGCCGTTCTGGGACTGGGTGGGGGGGCGCTATTCGCTGTGGTCCGCCATCGGCCTGCCGGTGGCGATTGCGGTGGGGGCGCAGCGCTTTCGCGAGATGCTGGCTGGCGCCCACGCCATGGATGCGCATTTCGTGCAGGCGCCGCTGGAGCAGAACCTGCCGGTGCGTCTGGCGCTGCTGGACGTCTGGTACCGCAACTTCATGGGCTATGGAAGCCGTTGCATGGCCGCCTACAGCCATGGCCTGCGCCGCCTGCCGGCCTATTTGCAGCAGCTGGAAATGGAGAGCAACGGCAAGAGCGTGGACCGCGACGGTCGGCCTGTACGGGTGCAGACCTCGGCCGTGGTCTGGGGCGAGCCCGGCACCAACGGCCAGCATGCGTTCTTCCAGATGCTGCACCAGGGCCAGGATGTGGTGCCGGTGGAATTCATCGCCCTGCGCGACGGCGGCAAGCATCTGGGGGCCCACCACCGCAGCCTGGTGGTGAACGCAGTGGCCCAGGCCCAGGCCCTGCTGATGGGGCGTCACGATGGTCGGCCCGAACAGCATTGCCCGGGCAACCGGCCCAGCACTTTCCTGCTGCTGGAACGGCTGGATCCGGCCTCGTTCGGTGCCCTGGTGGCGCTGTATGAGCACCGCGTGTTCTGCTCGGGCGTGATCTGGGGCATCAACAGCTTTGACCAGTGGGGGGTGGAGCTGGGCAAGCTGCTGGCCAGGGACCTGCAGGACCGCATTGCCCGCAAGGACTGGCAAGGGGTGGATGCCTCGACCACGGCGCTGGTGCGCCAGCTGCTGCTGGACTGAACGGCGGCTCCCGGCGACGGTGGTGCCATGGGGTGTGCGCCGTCGCGCCACACCATGGATCTCTGGTGGTGCGGCACATCCCGGGCTTGGATGCTTTCTCTGGGCGCCTTGGAACACCGGGGTGTGTACTGCCGCATCTTTGTCACTCTTGGCTTCTGCCCTCGTGCCGCTCCGTTGGCGGCGGTGGTCCGGTGCATTCCACTGCAACCAATCCCGCCCTTTGACACGTTGCCGCTATCAGTGATTGCTGTGGACGATCCGTCGCTGTATTTTTTGCGCCAATGCAGTTCGCAAAAATTTGCGCGTACTTTACAATTCTTAATGGAACTAAGAATCATTCTTGGTTATCAAGCTGCCAGCCTACGGTCTCCGTCTTAGCCACAGCACTTCTGCTTGCCCGTGGCGGAGCGCATCGTGCTGTTCCCATGGGGTATTCCGTGGTTTCCGCACTTTGAGTCGTTCATGTCCGCTCGCTTTCTCTCTTCCGGTCGCCATGCAGCCCCTGGCGCTGTGCGCGCCTGCGCCCTGGCCGCAGCCTCTTTGTTTTTTCTCCTCGATGCCAGCTGGGCGCAAAGCGCTGCGGCCACTGCCAACACCACCGCCCTGGGCGAAGTGACCGTCACGGAAAAGTCGGCCCCCAGTGTGTACAGCGAGGCCCAGGATTCCTACGTCCCCCAGGGGGTGGAAGTGGGCAAGGCGGCGCAATCGCTGCGGGAGATACCGCAGTCCGTCACCGTCGTCACACGCCAGCGCATGGACGACCAGGCACTGCGCACGCTGGACGATGTGATGAACCAGACCACGGGGGTCACCCGTGAAGAGACCTGGCTGGACACCACCTACCTGTCGCGCGGTCTGGAGATCAAGAACATCCGCTATGACGGCGGTGCGGCCAATTCGACGCGATCCGGCAACCGCAGCCTGGACATGGCGCAGTTCGACAGCGTCAGCCTGCTGCGCGGTGCCGATGGCATGTTCGGTGCTGGCGAGGCCGGTGGTGTCATCAACTTCACCTACAAGCGGCCCCAGGCACAGCGCCAGACGCAGGTGCTGTTGTCCGGCGGCACGCTGAACAACTACCGGGCAGAGCTGGATACCACGGGGGCGCTCAACGCCACAGGCAGCGTGCGCGGCCGCTTTGTGGCGGTCAACCACGATCGCCGTGAAATGGCAGATCCGTCGCGCCTGAAGCGGCAGATGCTGTATGGCGCCCTGGAAATGGACCTGAGCGCCACCACCCTGCTGATGCTGGGTGCCAGCTACCAAAAAGACCGCAATACCGGCTTCAATGCCAGCTTGCCGCGCTACGCCGACGGCAGCGACATCGGCCTGCCACGTGACACCAATATGGGGGCGCCCTGGAACTGGATCGAGCGCGAGAACAAGACGGTGTTTGCCAAGCTGGAGCACCAGCTCTCTTCCGATTGGCAGTTGAAGGCGCAGGTGCGGCATACGCGCTTCCATGAAGGCGTGAATGGCGCGGAAATCGAAAGCGCACCAGACCCGGTCACCCTGGAAGGCGCGGATTGGTGGATTCACCAAAGCAAGACCCGTTCGCGTGAAACCAGCCTGGATGTGAACGTCCAGGGCGGCTTCGATGCCTTCGGTCAACGCCACGATGTGATTGTGGGCTGGGACATGCAGCGCACCAGCGATATCGTTCGCAGCCTCTGGCCGATGATCGGCCCTGCCGATGTGTTCAACCGTATCCCGCCGGTCAACCCCGGCTATCCGCTGGGGGCATGGGACAGCGGTTCGCAAACCAGCACCCAGAAGTCCGGCCTGTATGGTTCTTTGCGTCTGCGCCCTGTCAAGGACTGGGCCGTGGTGCTGGGGGGGCGCTACACCTTGCGGGACAGCAACACCCAGTACGACATGAGCGGGGCACTCAACTCCCGCAGCCGGGAAAACGGGGTCTTCGTGCCCTATGCCGGCGTGGTCTACGACTGGTCCGCCACCACCAGCCTGTACGCCAGCACGGCAGAAATCTACCAGTCGCAGGCAGGCAAGTTCTCCGCCCCCTTGCCAGGCACGCCGCTGGATCCGGTGCGTGGCCGGACCTACGAGCTGGGCATCAAGAGCCAATGGGGCAAGGACCTGATCGCCAGCGCGGCGCTGTTCCGTACGGAAAAAAAGGGCGAGGCAGCCTATGACCCTGCTTACCCGCAAACCAACTGGCGTGGCGGTTGCTGTTATTTCCGGGATGGCTACCTGCTCAGCCAGGGCATCGACCTGGAGCTGACAGGGCGCATCACGCCCAATCTGCAGTTGGCGGTGGGCTACACCTACAACGACAACGAAAACAAGCGCCAGGACGATGCACAGTTCAGCACGATCACGCCGCGCCATCTGTTCAAGGCCTGGGCGGACTACCGCATGACCGGCGCCATGCGCGGCTGGAGCCTGGGGGCGGGTGTGGTGGCGCAGAGCTCGAACTTCCGTTCCGGCGGCATCAATGCCTACAACCCGGTCACGGGCCGCTATGACGGCGCATGGACGCCGTACCAGTTCACCTCGCCTGGCCAGGCCGTCTGGTCTGCGCGTCTGGGCTACGCCATCAATCCGGATTGGAGTGTGGCCATGAACGTGGGCAATCTGTTTGACAAGACCTACTACAGCACCGTGGGCTACGCCGGTTACGGCAACTTCTACGGCGAAAAGCGCACGGTGACGGTCACCTTGAAGGGCCGATTCTGATCGGGCAGGGCGCATGAGCCGCTACCTCGATCGCCATCCAGGCATGGGGTTGGTGCTGCGCATTGCGGCGGCGGTGCTGGGGGGCTATGCGCTTGCCAGCGCCTGGGCGGTGCTGTGCGGGGCCTGGGCCCCCGCACGGGTGGAAGGCATTCTGGCGGGGGAGCAGACCAGCTGGCTGCTCTATGTGATGGCGGTGATCTGGGCCTTCTCCCCGGTGGCTCTGGGCAGGGTGTGGGCCGTGTTGGTGGCTGCCACGCTGGCCATGCTAGCGGCCGCCGTGTGGATGGCGCAGCGGGGAGCTTGAAGCATGCACAAGCAGGCAAAACCTTCGGGTGCAGGGCAAGGCGGTTTCCGGCAGGCGCAGGCATGGCTGCATACCTGGTGCGGCCTGTGGTTCTCCTGGTTGCTGTTTGCGGTCTTTCTGACCGGGACCCTGGCGGTGTTCGAAGACCCCATCACCCACTGGATGACCCCGGAGCACCATGCCGAGGAAGCGGCCGCCGCGCGCGCCGACGGCCCTGGGCCATCTGGGCCGACGGGGTCCATGCACCAGCGTCTGGCCTGGGGCCTGGCCTATATGCAGCAGCAGCACCCCGGCGCCAGCATGTGGGAGCTGTGGCCTGCCGACGCCCAGGGCGCCGGCGAACTGCGGGTGTACTGGCTGGATGCACAAGGCGAGTACGCCGAGGCCCAGCTGGATCCGCGCACGGGCGAGGCCTTGCCGCAGGCGTCCCATCCGCCGCTGCGCCAGACCCTGGGGGGCCACCATTTCGTCAACTTCCACTATGAGCTGCATGCCGGCCAGGTCGGGCTGTGGATCGTCGGGATCGCCGCCCTCGCCATGCTGGTGGCACTGGTCAGCGGCGTGATCACGCACAGGCGCATCTTCAAGGACTTCTTCACATTCCGCCCCGGCAAAGGGCAGCGCAGCTGGCTGGATGCCCACAACGCCGTGGCAGTGCTGACCTTGCCGTTTCAGCTGATGATCGCCTACACCGGGATTGCCCTGTCCGGGCTGACCTTCATGCCGGCGGGCATTGCCGCGTACTTTAGGGCAGGCCAGGACGGCACGCGTGCTTTCCAGGCGGCACTGAACGAACCAGGCAAGCCGGTGCGATCCGGGCAGGCCATGGAGGTGCCGGACCTGGAGCCCTTGGTGCTGCGCGGTCAGGCACTGATCGGACAGCCGGTGCGGGCGGTGGTGATTGACCACCCGGGTGACGCTGCGGCGCGCATTGGCGTGTACGGCTGGAACGACGCGGACAGTGTGCGCCAGCGCCTGAGTCCGACCAGCGGCATGGCCATGTTCTCTGCGGCGACCGGAAGCCTGCAGCAGGTGCGCCTGCCGGGCGCCGTGGATGGCGGTACCCCCTCGTTGGTGCAGTCGGTGCTGGGAGGGCTGCACATGGTGACCTTTGGCGGTCTGGCACTCAAGTGGGTGTACTTTGTGTGCGGCTTGGCAGGCAGCGCCATGATGGCCACGGGTGCGATCCTGTTCGTGGTCAAGCGCCGGGCCAAGCATATGGGGGAATTCGGCAGTGCCACCACCGCGGTCTACCGCCTGATCGAAGGGCTCAATGTGGCGGCCATTGCGGGCCTCGCTGTGGCCTGTGTCGGGTTCTTGTGGGGCAACCGCCTGGTGCCTCTGGGCCTGGCGCACCGGGATGGCAGGGAGCTGGGGGTGTTCTTCGGCACCTGGGCGCTGGCATTGCTGCACGCCTGGATGCGTCCGCCACCCGCTGCCTGGCGTGAACAGCTGGCGGCGCTGGCGCTGCTGTGTGTCTTTTTGCCGGTGCTCAACTTCCTGACCACCGGTGACCATCTTCCGGCCCATATGCTGGAAGGGGACTGGGAAAGTGCGGCCGTCGAACTGTTTGTGCTGGCCACAGGCATCGCTGCGGCCTGTGTATGGTTGCGGCTGCGCCTGCGCCGCGTCCCACAGCCGAAGCCACGGCGCACAGCCACGGTGCCCGTTGATGGGGTGAGCGCCAACGCGATGCCTTCGCGGGTCCGGCCGGAGGGCGGCACATGAACCTGCTGCAGGCATCCCTGCTGGCCTGGCTGTTGTCCTTCGGCGGCATGGTGGCATTGGCCTTCGCCATGGACCGCCATTACACACAATGGACCGGGCGGGAAGAGATCCCGCCGGCGTTGCGTGGGCTGCTGCGCGGTGTGGGTGTGCTGCTGCTGGTGGGCGTCTGGATCCCTAGCGTAGCGGGCTGGAGTGCCTCCGTGGGCACGGTGGTGGCCATCGGTTTCTGGTCGCTGGGCGCGTTGCTGACGGCGGGAGGCATGTCCTGGTCCCCACGCTGGACGGCACGCGCCGGTGCGGTGGCGGCGTTGCTGGGGGTGAGCGGCTGCGTGCTCCCGCTGCTGCCGGCCATGCGGTGGTGAGGCCGGAATGGGAATGTCGGTGGCGCAAGCTGGTTGTTATTGTTTTTTGAAAGTACTCCTTTGATGCAGGTTGGTGGATTGAGGCGTTGGACGGTGGTGGCCCTGGCGGCCGCAAGTGGAATAGCCGGTGTTCTGTGGTGGGCCAGCCGGCCCCACACGGCCTACCAGACGGAGGCGGTGGCCCGCGGGGATGTGGAGGCCACGGTGACGGCCATCGGCACCTTGCAGCCGCGCCGCTATGTGGATGTGGGGGCGCAGGTCTCGGGGCAGATCACGCGTTTGCTGGTGGCCCCCGGTACCACGGTGGAAAAGGGCGCGTTGCTGGTCGAGATCGACCCCAGCGTGCAACGCGCCACGGTCGATGCCGGGCGTGCATCGCTGGCAGGCTTGCGCGCGCAGCTGGCCGAACAGCAGGCACAGCACCGGCTGGCCCAGCAGCAGTGGGAGCGCCAGCAGCAGATGGCCCGGGAAGGGGCCACGCGCGACGAGGATGTGCAGTCTGCCCAGGCACAGCTGGCAGGCGCTGCGGCACGCATCGAGCATCTCAAGGCGCAGATCGAGCAGACCCAGGCCACCCTCAAGGCCGATGAAGCCCGCCTGGGCTACACCCGCATCTATGCCCCCATGGCCGGCACCGTGGTGACGGTCGAGGCACGCGAAGGCCAGACGCTCAACGCCACCTACCAAACCCCCAATATCCTGCGCATCGCGGATCTGACGGCCATGACCGTCTGGACCGATGTCTCGGAGGCCGATGTGCGCCGGGTCAAGCCGGGCATGCCGGTGTACTTCACCACCCTGGGCAGTGCAGGCCAGGACAAGCCGCGCCGCTGGAGCAGCGAAGTGCGCCAGGTCTTGCCGGCACCGTCTGCCAGCGTGGCGCCGGCCGGCAACGCGGCCAATGCGCCTGCAGCAGCCACCAAGGCGGTGGCCTATACGGTGCTGTTCGATGTGGACAACCTGGATGCCGAGCTGATGCCGCAGATGACGGCACAGGTGGTCTTTGTCGCGGAGCGGGCTCCCCAGGCCTTGACGGTGCCCCTGGTGGCGCTGCAGCCTGATGCCAAGGGCGACGGCCAGGTGGTGCGTGTCTTGAACGCGCGCGGCCAGCCGGAATCCCGCGCCGTGCAAACCGGTGTACGCAGCCGCCACCAGGTGGCCGTGCTGCAGGGGCTGGAAGAGGGCGAGAAGGTGGTCACGGGTGAAACCACCAGTGCAGGCGGGCTGCGGTGGCTGCAATGGTGAGCACGGAATCGGCGCCTTCCTCGGTATCTGCAGATCGTTCCGTCCCCCTGATTGCGCTGCGCGGCATCTGCAAGCACTACGGCGGCAGCGGCGGCCAGCCGGAAGTCACGGTCCTGCGCGGCATTGATCTGGACATCCACGCCGGCGAATTTGTCGCGGTGGTCGGCAGCTCGGGCTCGGGCAAGTCCACGCTGATGAACATCCTGGGCTGCCTGGACCGTCCCAGCCAGGGCAGCTACCACTTCCAGGGTCAGGATGTGGGCCAACTGGATGCGGATGCGCTGGCATGGCTGCGGCGCGAAGCCTTTGGCTTTGTGTTCCAGGGCTACCACCTGATCGCCAGCGAAACCGCCCAGGAGAACGTGGAGATGCCCGCCATCTATGCCGGCGTCTCCAAGGAAGCGCGGATGCAAAGGGCGCAGAGCCTGCTGCATCGCCTGGGTTTGAGCACCAGGCTGCACAACCGGCCCCACCAGCTTTCCGGCGGGCAGCAGCAGCGGGTGTCGATCGCCCGGGCATTGATGAATGGCGGCAGCGTGATCCTGGCCGACGAGCCGACCGGCGCGCTGGACTCCCAGAGCGGGGCCGAAGTCATGGCCCTGCTGAACGAGCTGGCCGATGCCGGGCACACCATCCTGCTGATCACGCACGACCGGTCCGTGGCGGCCCAGGCGCGGCGCGTGATTGAAATCCACGATGGCCGCATCGTGAGCGACAGCCAGAGCCGGCACACGGCGGACCAGGACGCGGTACCGGCACAGCCGCGGACCATCCCGGCGGCGAAAGATGCGCCGCACCAGACAGCCACGGCTTCCTGGTGGGCCGATCTGCTGGAAGCGGCCCGCAGCGCCTGGCGCGGCATGGTCGTGAACCGGGTGCGTACCAGCCTGACTTTGCTGGGCATCGTGATTGGCGTGGCTTCGGTGATCGTGATGCTGGCCATCGGGGAGGGGGCGCGCCGGCAGGTGATGGAGCGCATGGGCACCATGGGGACGGCCATTCTCTACATGGGGAGCAAGCCGCCTGCCACCGGCGGACCGGCTGGGCAACTGACCGAGGAGGATTTGCAGGCCGTGCGCGAGCTGCCGGAAATCCGCCGCGTGTTGCCGGTCATCGGAGACCCGGTCACCGTGCGCTACGGCAGCGCGGACAAGCAGCTCTATGTGTTTGCCGCCAGCGAGGAAATGCCGGCCGTTCACCACTGGTCGGTGGCGCAGGGGCGTTTCTACACCCAGGCGGAAGACCATGACCTGGCACCCCTGGTGGTGCTGGGGCACAAGGCCTGGAAGCACTTCTTCCCCGATACCCCGAATCCGCTGGGCAAGCAGCTGATCATCGGCAACTCGGCCTTCGAGGTGATTGGCGTCATGAGCGAGCGCGGGGCAGATTCCGGTGCCCAGGACTATGACGACATGGTGTTCATCCCCTACAACGCGGGCCGGGCCCGCGTCTACCAAAGCCAGACCCAGCCGGACTATGTGGTGGTGGAGGCCATGTCCTCCACCCAGGTCCATGCGGCAGAGACCGCCATGCGCCAGTTGCTGATCGCTCGCCATGCCGGGCGGGAGGACTTTGGCATCGGCAACGCCGCGGCACGCATCCAGGCCGAAGCGGCCACCCGCAAGAGCATGGCCATGATGCTGGGCCTGATTGCGGCGGTCTCGCTGGTGGTCGGCGGGATCGGGGTGATGAATGTGATGCTGATGACGGTCAAGGAGCGCACACGGGAAATCGGCATCCGCATGGCCGTGGGCGCGCGCCAGCGCGACATCCTGCGGCAGTTCCTGACCGAAGCCAGCCTGGTGACCCTGGTTGGCGGCAGCGTGGGCCTGCTGGTCGGGCTGGCGGTGGGGGCGGTGCTGATCGCCGCCGAGGTCGCCGTGGTGTTTTCGGTGCGGGCCATGCTGGGCGCATTTGCCTGTGCAGTGATCACCGGGCTGATCTTTGGCTACAAGCCGGCCCAGACCGCTGCGCGTCTGGACCCGGTACGGGCATTGGCAGGAGAGTAGGAATGCAGGTATTTGCAATCGCCGGGGCATGTGCGGCCCTGTTGGCGTTAATGGGGTGCGCGGCACCCTCGGTGCAACCCGCCGCATGGGCGCCGGCCCTGCCGACCCAGTGGCAGCAGGCGGCGCAGGGGGATCTGCTGCCGGTGAACCAGGATTGGTGGCGCAGCCTGGGCAGTGCCGAACTGGATGCCCTGGTGGCGCAGGCCCACCAAGGCAGCTGGGACATTGCTGCAGCAGCGGCCCGTGTGGACCAGGCCGCTGCCAGTGCACGCCAGGCCGGCGCTTCGCTGCTGCCGGCGATGACGGCCAATGTAGATGCCGGCCGGCAAGGCCGGTTCGGTGGGCAGGCCACCGTCAGCGGGACCCGCTATGGCGCCGCGCTGTCGGCCAGCTATGAGCTGGATTTCTGGGGACGGAACCGGTCTGCGCTGGAGGGGGCCCAGGCCAGCGTGCGCGCCAGCACTTATGACCGCGATACCGTGCAACTGACCGTGACCGCAGGGGTGGCCAGTGCATGGCTGCAAGGCGTTGCCTTGCGGGAGCGTGCCGAGATTGCACACTCCAATCTGCGCAGCGCCGAACGGCTGCTGCAGTTGATTGACTCGCGGGTGCGCGCCGGTGCGGCTTCACCGCTGGACCTGGCGCAGCAGCGCGGGCTGGTGGCAGCGCAGCGGCGCAGCCTGGCCCTGCTGGAGCAGCAGGTGGCCCTGACCCAGACCTCCATGGAGATACTGCTGGGACAAACACCGGCTGCGCCCATGGCGGAGCGCAGCGTGATGGCCCTGCGTGCCCCCGCGCTGGATGCGGGCCTGCCATCGGAACTGCTGGTCCGCCGCCCGGACGTGGCGCGGGCCGAGGCACAGCTGGCCGCCGCCCATGCCGATGTGGCGGTGGCCCGTGCGGCCATGCTGCCGCGCCTGACTTTGACCAGCAGCCTGGGCACCGGCGATGACCGGCTGGGCGGGATGTTCGACAACCCCTTGTATACGCTGGCCGCGGGGTTGGTCGCCCCGGTGTTCGACGCCGGCAGACTGGCTGCGGGCCACGAGCTGGCCCAGGCACGGCAAGCGGAGCTTCTGGCGGTCTACCGGCAAACCATCGTCCAGGCCCTGGGCGATGTGCAGACAGCGCTGCATACGCTGGCTGGGGTGGATGCGCAAATCCTGGCGCACACCCAGGAGCTGGAGCAGGCGCGCCGTGCGCTGGCGCTGGCCGAGGTGCGTTACCGCGCAGGGGCTGAAAGCCTGCTGGCGCTGCTGGAAACCCAGCGCACCCTCTATGCAGCCCAGGACCAGGCGGTCCAGTTGCAGAACGATCGCCTGCAAGGGCATGTGGCCTTGTACAAGGCGCTGGGGGGCGGCTGGTCGCTGCAGACGGCGACGGAACTGCCAGCTTCCTAGGGGCGCAGTTCTCCAGGGCTGCGGTATCCCGCGTGCCCCTGAAGGCATGTGCCGCGTGGAACACGCAGCGCATGCCTTTGTCCTTCGTATCAGGCGGCGCTGCGCTGCAGATGCGGGTTCTGCACAAACAGCTCGGCCGCCCAGTCCACAAAGGCGCGTACCTTGGCGCTCAGGTGGCGGTTGGGCGGGTAGACCACATAGACGGGCAGCAGCGGCTGGGTCCATTCGGGCAGCAGCTGCACCAGCTCGCCGGCATCCAGATGGCTCTGGGCCTGGAAGGTGGTGATCTGGCCCACGCCCCGGCCCGCAACGATGGCCGCCACATAGGCATTGGCTTCGTTCACGGCCAGCTGGGCCGGGCTGCCGATTTCCAGCACTTCCCCGCCGCGGTGGAATTCCAGCGGGTAGCGGCGCATGGAAACCGGTGAGAAATAGATCACGTTGAGGTGGCCGTTCTCCAGATCCAGCGGGTGCTGGGGCGTGCCGTACTGGGCCAGATAACCGGGTGCGGCCACGGTCACGAATTCGAGGTTGCCGATACGCCGTGCCACCAGGGACTGCTCGGACAGCTCGCCGCCACGGATCACGCAGTCCACGTTGTCACCGATCAGGTCCACCGTGCGGTCGCTGACACCCAGGTCGATCTGGATGTCGGGGTAGCGCGCCTGGAATTCGGCCAGCCGCGGAATGATGAGCAGGCGTGCCATGGATGTGCCCACGTCCACGCGCAGCCGCCCGCGCGGCGCGGCACGTGCCTGGCTGAGACTGGCTTCCATGTCGTCAAAGTCGGCCAGCAGCCGCACGACGCGGTCGTAATAGGCTGCGCCGTCGGCCGTGACCGTGACCCGGCGGGTCGTGCGGTTGAGCAACTTGACGCGCAAGCGCGCCTCCAGGGCCTGGACGTGTTTGGTCACCGTGCCCTTGGGCAATTGCAGTGAATCGGCCGCGCGCGTGAACGTGCCGGCTTCGACCACGCGCGCAAACAGGCGCATGGCCTGGATCTGGTCCATGGACTCTCCCTTTTTCCTTCTCTGCCCCGACAGGGGCAGAAGAATTCTCACACGCAGTTCCCTGCTCCATTGTTCGGGAATTGGAAACACTGCGGTGGCAATTGCCCGGTTTATCGGGGCCCTTTGCCGCGCTACATTTGCCCTCATCCGGTTTTGTCCGGTCCTGTTTGGTTCTGTCAGGTCCTGCCCGATCCCATTCGGCCCCACCACCATGTCCACCACCTCCGCTGTCCCGTCGCCACCGTCCGTCTGCACCGATTCCATCCTCACCGTGGCCGGTCAGGAGGTGGCAGTGCGCGTCTACGGCAGCAAGCCGGCGGGCCAGGTGCTCCCTCTGGTGGTGCATTTCCACGGAGGGGCCTTTGTCTCGGGTGATCTGGACAACGGCTGCACCGTGGCCACCCTGTTGGAAGGCGCTGGCGCCCGTGTGGTTTCGGTGGCCTACCCGCTCTCGCCGTTTCCCCAACCGCTGGAAACCGGGTATGCCGTGTTGCAGTGGGCCTACAAGCAGCGCACGCGGCTGGCCGGTGCTGGTGCCCAGGTGTACCTGGCCGGTGAAGAGGCAGGCGGCAATCTGGCGGCCGGTGTGGCCCTGATGGCGCGTGACCAGTCGCATCCGCCGCTGGCAGGACAGATCCTGTTGTCGCCCATGCTGGATCCCTGTGTGGGCACACCCTCGCTGCGCGCGGCCACAGGGACCGCCACCGCCTGCAAATGGGCCGATGGCTGGCTCAAGTTCCTGGGGTGCACGCGCGATGCCGAGCACCCTTATGCCGTGCCCGGTGCCGCACAGCGCCTGGCAGGCCTGCCGCCCACCCTGGTGCTGGTGGGCAGCGACGACCCCATGCACGACGAAGCCCTGGCCTATGCGGCCCGGCTTGAGGCCGCGGGTCTGTCTGTGACCCGCCACGTGTTCAACCAGGCGCAGCAATGGCCCGACGCCCTGCTGCAGCCCGGCACCCGCGCCTGTCCCTGTGCGGACGAGGTGCAGGAGCAGTTCCGCCGCTTCTTTGCAGACAGCCGATGTCGGCCCTCGCCGTGACGGACGCTCCCCCACTGCCACTGAATCTTTGCCTGTGACCGCTGCCTGAGCTCCAGACCGCTGGAGCATGGTCACGGTATCCCCTGACCGGCACCCGCCGGGGCAGGTCCTCCTGTTGTTCGGTTTTTTCCGGCGTGATCTGCCGGAGGGCACCGCTTTGCCCGGATTTTCAGCGTCCTGCCCCCCGGGGCGGGCGCACCACCTTTTAGGAACTGCCATGAACGCACCGCTTTCCCCTGTTTCTTCTTCCTCGCGCCGCTGGTGGACCGCCATCGGCCTGGCCACCGTGGTGGTCGCCGCCGGGGGCGCGGCCCTGGGTCTGCAGGCATCGCATGCCGAGGCACATGCCCAGGCCGCACCGCCCGCCATCCCCGTCTCCGTGGCCGCTGTGGTGCTGCAGGACGTGTCCCTGTGGGACGAATTCTCGGGCCGCCTGGAAGCCGTGCAGCGCGTGGACATCCGTCCACGCGTGGCCGGTGCCGTGCAGGCCGTGCATTTCCGTGAAGGTGCCCTGGTAAAGCAGGGAGATCTGCTGGTCACCGTGGACCCCGCGCCCTATGTGGCGGAAGTGGACCGCGCCGAAGCCCAGGTGGTGGCCGCCCAGGCCCGCCTGTCCTACACCCGCAGCGAGATGGAGCGCGCCGCCCGCCTGCTGCAGGAAAGCGCCATTGCCCAGCGTGAGCACGACGAACGTGTGAACGCCCAGCGCGAAGCCGATGCCAACCTGCGTGCTGCCCAGGCCGCGCTGCAGACCGCCCGGCTGAACCTTTCCTACACCCAGGTGCGCGCACCCGTGGCCGGTCGTGTGGGCCGCATCGAAGTGACCGTGGGCAACCTGGTCAGCGCCGGCGCCAGCGCCCCGGTGCTGACCACCCTGGTATCGGTCAGCCCGATCTACGCCAGCTTCGACACCGACGAACAGGTCGTGGCACGGGCCATCGACGGGCTGGACGGCGGCAAGGGCACCCAGGGCGGGCGTGCACGCATCGAGCACATTCCGGTGCAGATGGGAACCGGTACGGCCGGCAGCACCCCCTTCAGCGGCCACCTGCAGCTCATCGACAACCAGGTCGATGCGCGCAGCGGCACGGTGCGCGTGCGCGCCGTGTTCGACAACGCCGACGGCAGCCTGATGCCGGGCCAGTTTGCGCGCATCCGCATGGGCCAGGCCCAGAGCACTTCGGCCGTGTTGATCAACGAGCGCGCCGTGGGCACGGACCAGAACAAGAAGTTCGTCATGGTCGTGGGCGAAGGCGACAAGGCCGAGTACCGCGAAGTGCAGCTGGGCGCACCAGTGGACGGTCTGCGTGTGGTGACCTCGGGCCTGAAGGCGGGGGAACGCATTGTCGTCAACGGGCTGCAGCGCGTGCGCCCCGGCGCGGTGATCGCGCCCCAGGAAGTGCCCATGGCCGCCAAGGCCGAGCTGCAGGGTGAGCGCGCACCGGCTGCCAAGGCCGCCACCAAGCAGCCCATCGCCTGAATGCGTCCGGCAAGAAAGACCCGCACATGAATCTCTCCCGCTTTTTCATCGACCGCCCCATCTTTGCCGGGGTGCTGTCGGTGCTCATCTTCCTGGCCGGCCTGATCGCCCTGCGCGTGCTGCCGATCTCGGAATACCCGGAAGTTGCTCCCCCTTCGGTGGTGGTGCGCGCCCAGTATCCCGGTGCCAACCCCAAGGTGATCGCCGAAACCGTGGCCACGCCGCTGGAAGAATCCATCAACGGTGTGGAAGGTATGCTCTACATGGGCAGCCAGGCCACCACCGACGGCGTGATGACCCTGACCGTGACCTTTGCCCTGGGTACCGACCCGGACAAGGCCCAGCAACTGGTGCAGAACCGTGTGTCCCAGGCCGAACCGCGCCTGCCCGAGGAAGTGCGCCGCCTGGGCATCACCACGGTGAAGAGTGCCCCCGACCTGACCATGGTCGTGCACATGGTCTCGCCCAATGGCCGCTATGACATCGACTATTTGCGCAACTACGCGGTGCTCAACGTCAAGGACCGCTTGGCACGTATTCCCGGCGTGGGCCAGGTGCAGATCTTCGGCGGCGGCGACTATTCCATGCGCGCCTGGCTGGACCCGCAGAAGGTCGCGCAGCGCGGTCTCTCGGCCGCCGACGTGGTGAGTGCCATCCGGGGCCAGAACGTGCAGGCCGCGGCCGGTGTGGTGGGTGCTTCGCCCGGCCTGCCGGGTGTGGACATGCAGCTGTCCATCAATGCCCAGGGGCGCCTGCAGACCGAAGAGGAGTTCGGCGACATCATCGTCAAGACCGGCGCGGACGGTGCCGTGACGCGCCTGCGCGACGTGGCCCGCCTGGAGCTGGGTGCGGCCGACTATTCGCTGCGCTCCCTGCTCAACAACGACCCCGCCGTGGGCATGGGCGTGTTCCAGGCCCCGGGCTCCAACGCCCTGGACATCTCGGCCAATGTGCGCGCCACCATGGCCGAGCTGCAAAAGCATATGCCCGAAGGCGTGGAATTCCGCATCGCCTACGACCCCACGCAGTTCGTGCGTGCCTCCATCAAGTCCGTGATCCACACCCTGCTGGAAGCCGTGGCCCTGGTGGTGGTGGTGGTGATCCTGTTCCTGCAGACCTGGCGCGCCTCCATCATCCCGCTGCTGGCCGTGCCGGTGTCGGTGGTGGGTACGTTCGCCGTGCTGCACCTGCTGGGCTTTTCGATCAACGCGCTGTCGCTCTTCGGCCTGGTGCTGGCCATCGGCATCGTGGTGGATGACGCCATCGTGGTGGTGGAAAACGTGGAGCGCAACATCGAAGCCGGCCTGTCGCCGCGCGAAGCCACCTACCGTGCCATGCAGGAGGTGAGTGGCCCCATCATCGCCATTGCCCTGGTGCTGGTGGCCGTGTTCGTGCCCCTGGCCTTCATCAGCGGCCTCACGGGCCAGTTCTACCGCCAGTTCGCGGTGACCATCGCCATCTCGACGGTGATCTCGGCCATCAACTCGCTGACCCTGTCGCCGGCGCTCAGCGCGCTGCTGCTCAAGGGCCACCACGAGCCCAAGGATGCGCTGACACGCGGCATGGAACGCGTGCTGGGCGGTTTCTTCCGCCGCTTCAATGCCCTGTTCCACCGCGGTTCCGATGCCTACAGCGGCGGCGTGCAGCGTGTCATCGGCCGCAAGGCGCTGATGCTGGTGATTTATGCCGTGCTGGTGGGCGCAACCTGGGGGCTGTTCAAGCTGGTGCCCGGCGGCTTTGTGCCGGCCCAGGACAAGCAGTATCTGGTGGGCTTTGCCCAGCTGCCCGATGGCGCCACCCTGGACCGCACGGAAGACGTGATCCGCCGCATGGGCGAGATCGTCAAGCAGAACCCGAATGTGGAAGACGCCATTGCCTTCCCGGGCCTGTCCATCAACGGCTTCACCAACAGCTCGAACTCGGGCATCGTGTTTGTCACGCTCAAGCCCTTTGCCGAGCGCACCCGCGCCGACCAGAGCGGTGGTGCTGTGGCGGGCCAGCTCAACCAGGCCTTCGGCAGCATCCAGGAAGCCTTCATCGCCATGTTCCCGCCGCCACCGGTGGCCGGCCTGGGCACGACCGGGGGCTTCAAGCTGCAGATCGAGGACCGTGCCTCGCTGGGCTATGACGCCATGGACCAGGCGGTGAAGGCCTTCATGGCCAAGGCCTACCAGACGCCGGAGCTGGCCGGGCTGTTCACCAGCTGGCAGGTCAATGTGCCGCAGCTCTATGCCGCCATCGACCGTACCAAGGCGCGTCAGCTGGGGGTGCCGGTGACCGACATCTTCGAGACCCTGCAGATCTACCTGGGCAGCCTGTACGCCAATGACTTCAACCAGTTCGGCCGCACCTACAGCGTGCGCGTGCAGGCGGATGCCTCCTACCGGGCGCGTGCCGAAGACGTGGGCCTGCTGAAGGTGCGTTCCACCACGGGCGAGATGGTGCCGCTGTCGGCCCTGATGAAGCTGGAGCCCAGCTTCGGGCCCGAGCGCGCCATGCGCTACAACGGCTTTCTGGCGGCCGATGTGAACGGCGGGCCCGCACCCGGCTTCTCCTCGGGCCAGGCCCAGGCCGCCATCGAGCGCATCGCTGCCGAAACCCTGCCACCCGGCATCGGCTTCGAGTGGACCGAGCTGACCTACCAGGAAATCCTGGCCGGCAATTCCGCCGTGCTGGTCTTCCCCCTGGCCATTCTGCTGGTGTTCCTGGTGCTGGCGGCCCAGTACGAAAGCCTGACCCTGCCCATCGCCATCATCCTCATCGTGCCCATGGGCCTGCTGGCTGCCATGACCGGCGTGTGGCTCAGCGGGGGGGACAACAACGTGTTCACGCAGATAGGGCTCATTGTGCTGGTGGGGCTGTCGGCGAAGAACGCCATCCTGATCGTGGAGTTTGCCCGCGAGCTGGAGTTTGTTGGCCGCACCCCGGTGCAGGCCGCGATCGAAGCCAGCCGCCTGCGCCTGCGCCCCATTCTCATGACCTCGCTTGCGTTTGTGATGGGTGTGCTGCCCCTGGTGCTGTCCACCGGTGCCGGTGCCGAGATGCGCAGCGCCATGGGCGTGGCGGTGTTCGCCGGGATGATCGGTGTGACGGCCTTCGGCCTGTTCCTGACCCCCGTGTTCTATGTGGTCCTGCGCCGCCTGGCGGGCAACCGTCCGCTGCAGCAGCACGGCCACCACACGGCACCACTGGGCGAGCGTGAGCTGCACAGCGGCCCCGGTGCAGCCGCCCACCCCGTGCTGGCCGCACCGCGCGGCTCCAACGAATGAAACCGAGGAATCCGGTGATGACGACTGTTCTTTCTTTTCCCGCGGCGCGCTGGCTGCCGCTGGCGGGGGCCCTGTTCCTGGCCGGCTGTATGAGCCACCCGCTGGCCCCCGTGACCGCCGACGCGGCTTTGCCTGTGCCTGCGCATTTCTCCAACAGCGCTGAAGGCCAAGGCCAGCCCTGGACCACGGCGGCGCCGGCCGAAGCCCAGTCGCGCGGGGCCTGGTGGCTGGGTTTTGCCGACCCGGTGCTCACCGGTCTGGTGGAACGTGCCGCAGATGGCAACACCAGCATCCAGGAGGCTGCGGCCCGGCTGGCCGAGGCGCGTTCCCTGCTGCGCACGGCCGATGCCCAGCGTGCGCCCCAACTGGGGGTGTCCACCGGGGCGGTACGCCAGGCCGGGATCACCACCACCGGCAGCGCCGTGCCGGCCACCGTGGTCACGGCTGGCCTGAATCTGTCGTACGAACTGGACCTGTTCGGCCGGCTTTCCAAGGCCAGCGACGCCGCACGGCTGGACGCCCAGGCGCGCGCCGCCTTGCTGCAGAGCACACGCCTGCTGGTGCAGGCCGAAGTGGCCCAGACCTATCTGCAGCTGCGGGCCGTACAGGCCGAGCATGGACTGGTCACGGCCAGCCTGGCGGCCTACCGCGACACCTTGCACCTGACGCAGCGGCGCTTCCAGGCTGGCGATGTGGCCGAGCTGGACGTGGCGCGGGTGCAGACCGAGGTGGCAGCCACCGAGGCCGAAGCCCTGTCCCTGGCCCAGCAGCAGGCCCAGCTTCAGCATGCGCTGGCGGTGCTGGTGGGCGAGGTGGCCAGCGGCTTTGCCGTGCCCGTCGCTGCGGCCGAAGCGGCCCTGCCTGTGGTACCCCCGGGCGTGCCGGCCACGGTGCTGGCGCGCCGCCCCGATGTGGCGGCGGCCCAGGCTTCCGTCATGGCGGCCCAGGCGCGCGTGGGCGTGGCCGAGGCCGCCTGGTTCCCGGCCATCACGCTGACCGGCAACGGCGGCCATGCCTCGCCCGAGCTGGGCGACCTGTTCAAGTGGTCGGCACGCTCCTGGGGCATTGGTGCACTGCTGTCGCTGCCGCTGTTCGACGGCGGCCAGCGCGCGGCCCAGGAAGAGGGCGCCCGCGCCCGGCTGGAAGCGGCCATGGCCGCCCACCGCGGCCAGGTGCTGACGGCTTTCCGCGAAGTGGAAGACCAGCTCAGCGCGCTGCGGCTGCTGGAAGGCCAGGCCGAAGCCCAGGGCCGCGCCGTGCAGTCCGCACGGCGTGCGACCCAGCTGTCGGATTCGCGCTACCGCAACGGTCTGGTGAGCCAGCTGGAGCTGCTGGATGCGCGCCGCAGCGAACTGCGCAGCCAGCGCCAGGCCTTGCAGGTGCGTACGGCCCAGTACACGGCCACCGTCGGCCTGATCCGCGCCCTGGGCGGCGGGTGGGACGTGGCGCCGCAGACTGCAGCCCAGGAACAGAGCCTGGCCGTGGTGTCACGCTGAACGCAGCAAGGGCAGGGCGGGCCAGGGGCCCGCTCTCCAAAGCATGCGGTGTATCGGGGCATCGCATGCTGCCTCAGGATGGCGTTGCAGAATTGCTGCTGCCAGCGGGACCGTTGTCCCGCGTAGGGACAGTGTCCGGCGGATCGGCAGCCCGAATACACAATAGGATGCTAATGATTCTTGTTTGAGTTGTATTATCGCGCCAGCAACTCAACCGGCTTTCTGCCATGTCATCCGCCTCCAGCCCCTTGCACGCTGACATCAACGCGCTGTACATCGACCACCACAACTGGCTCCATGGCTGGCTCCGCCGGCGCTTGGGGTCGGCGGCAGAGGCAGCCGATCTGGCCCACGACACCTTTGTGCGCTTGCTGACAGGCCGGACGGAGCGCTGTTTCTCCCATCCCGCCGAGGCCCGTGCCTACCTGAAAACCACGGCACAGAATCTGTGCATCAATCTGTGGCGTCGGCAGGAGATCGAGCGGGCCTGGCTGGAAATCCTGGCAACAAGCCCTGAGGCCTCCTATCCGTCCGCAGAGCGCCAGGCCATGGTGCTGCAGGCGCTGGAAGAGGTGGGGCGCATGCTCCAGTCGCTGTCGCCCAAGGCGGCCCGCGCTTTCACGCTGGCCGTGGTCTGTGACATGACCGATGATGAAGTGGGCGTCGAGCTGGGCGTATCCGGACGGATGGTCCGCAAGTATGTGGCGCAGGCCATGCTGGGCTGTCTGACGCTGGCGGCGCGCCAGACCGCTGCGGAGCTGCGGCACGAGCCCCTGCCTTGACTGACACCTGACACCCAGGACGCCGCTGCCGATGCACGCAGAACCTTCCCATACCGACCTTGCGCAGGCTGCGCAGTGGTACGCATGCCTGCGCGATGGCTCTGCCAGTGCCGCCGACCGCGCGGCCTGGCAACGCTGGCTGGCGTCGGCAGACGCGCATGCCGCCGCCTGGCGCTACGTCGAAGACATCAGCCGGGCCTTCGAGCCGGTCCGGACCTTGCCGAGCCCCCGCGCGACAGCGGACCATCTCTCGATAGCCGACCAGCGGTTGCGCACACGCCGGCGCATCCTGGCCAGCCTGGGCATTCTGGCCAGCGGTGGTGTGGTCGGGGCCATGGGCTGGCAGCAGGCCTGGCTGCCGGCAGAGGTGATGGCATGGGGGGCCGACCATCGTACGGCCACTGGCGAATTGCGGCAGCTCACCCTGGCCGATGGCAGCGTGCTGTGGCTCAACACGGCAAGCGCGGTCGACATCCGGTTCGACACCGATGAGCGCCGCATCGTTCTGGTGGCGGGGGAGATCTTCGTCGAGACGGCCCAGGACCAGCGGCCGCTGCGGGTCTACACACCCGACGGTCAGATGCGTGCCCTGGGCACGCGCTTCAATGTCCAGATGACCGTAGCGGGAACGCAGCTGGCGGTCTATCAGGGGGCGGTGGAAGTCCGGACCTTCGCCACCGGTGCCACGCGCATCGTGCTCACGGGCCAGCAGACCCTGTTCACCGCACAGGCCATTGCACCGCTGGAGTCCGGGGACGCCGCACGCGAGGCCTGGACGCAGGGCAGCTTCGTGGCCGACAACCTGCCGCTGCGCCTGTTCGTGCAGGAACTGCGCCGCTACCGCAGAGGACACCTGGGCCTTGCCGACTCCGTGGCCGATTTTGCCGTCTACGGCAACTTCCCCCTGCACGACACCGACCGTGTCCTCCAGATGCTGGCCGCCACGCTGCCGATACGCATCGCACAGCCCATCGCATGGTGGACCACGATCGAAGCGCAAAGCTGAATGTGAAAAATATTTCGGAAACCGGTTCCGGGTTTGGGCGGCTCGCTGGTTACTCCTGACAAGAAGACATCTTTCGCCGTTGCGCTGCTACCCCAGGACGATCTGCACGTTGGCATATTGCATGCCTGCCCAGGCAATCAGATGGATGGTGATTTGTGGTCTTCGCTCCGTCGAACACCTCTTTTCGGAACCTGCCGTCCATGCCATTACGCACCACAACGCGTGCTTCCACGCCGCGCCACCAGAACGCCATCCAGCATCTGGGTATTCCACTGCTCATTCTCGGCGCTGCGATCGGCGTTGCCGCCCATGCGCCTGTGGCGCTTGCTCAACCTTCCACCGCTGCCCAGGGCGTGCGCAGCTATGACATTCCGGCAGGTCCGCTGAGCCAGGCGCTCACCCGCTTCTCGCGGGAAGCGGGGATCTATCTGGCAGGCAACAGCCGCATGGCCGAAGGCAAGCAAAGCCAGGGGCTGCGGGGCAGTTACAGCGTGCATGCCGGGCTGTCGGCGTTGCTCGCGAACACCGGGATCGAAGCCCATGTCCTGCCCGATGGCAGCTACGGCCTGTGGGTCATCCAGGCTGCGGCGCAGGACAGCGCCGAAGGCTCTGCCACGCTCGGTGCGGTGACCGTCACCGGAAACGCCATACGCACCGGCGACACCGAGGGATCCGGCAGCTACGCGGCCACCGGCCCGCTCACGACCGCCACGCGCTTGCCGATGACGCTGCGCGAGACGCCGCAGTCCATCAGTGTGATGACGCGCCAGCGCATGGACGATGAGGGCATCGACAGCATCGAGACCGTGCTGGACCGCACGCCGGGGATTTCCGTGCAGAACATTGGCGCCAGCCGGTTCT
This sequence comes from Comamonas sp. 17RB, assembly GCF_030056555.1. Classification (NCBI taxonomy): domain Bacteria; kingdom Pseudomonadati; phylum Pseudomonadota; class Betaproteobacteria; order Burkholderiales; family Comamonadaceae; genus Comamonas; species Comamonas sp. 17RB. The sequence continues at coordinate 92,428 of NZ_JASHHY010000007.1, forward strand.
CCATCCTGTCTCGCGGCTATGACATCGACAACTACCAATACGACGGCATTGTCACGGCCACCGATATCGTCTCCCAGAACATTCCCCAGTCGCAGGCCGACCTCGCCATCTATGACCGGGTGGAAGTGCTGCGCGGCGCAGCAGGCCTGCTGACGGGAGCAGGCAATCCGTCCGGCACGGTCAATCTGGTGCGCAAGAAGCCGACCCGTGAGTTTCAGGGTTACGCCAGCCTGAGTGCCGGGAGCTGGGACCACGGCCGTGCGGAAGTCGACCTTGCCGGTCCGCTGAACGCCTCCGGAAGCCTGCGTGGCCGCATGGTGGCTGCGCATGAGCAAGGCGGTACGCACATCGACTGGTACAAGCAGAAGAAGAGCGTGCTGTACGGGGTGCTGGAGGCAGACCTGACGCCGCAGACCTTGCTGACCGTGGGGCTGGATTACCAGCACTCCGATCCACGGGGCCAGTCCTCCACAGGCCTGCCACTGTTCTACAGCAATGGCGAGCAAACGGATTTCAGCGCTTCGAAGAATGCGGCGGCACGCTGGAAGCGCAACGAGATGGACGTCTACAACGCGTTCCTGAAACTGGAGCACAGTCTGGACAATGGCTGGAAGCTGGGGCTGACCGCCAACCACATGCGCGGCAAGCGCGACTTCTCGGGGGCCGATGCCAGCTGGGGTTTTCCCAACCAGCAGACGGGCGATGGCGTACGCCTATACGGCGGACTGGGCTCTGCCACCCAGCGGCAAAGCGGGTTTGATGCCCAGGTGCAAGGCCCGTTCGAGCTGTTCGGACGCCGGCATGAGGCGGTTTTCGGCTTCAACTGGTCCGACTTCAAGAACTTCCACGAACCCCAGCAGGGGGCGGGCATCGAAGGCCGCTATGTCAACATCTACGACTGGAACAACGAGACGGCCGGTCCCACCATCACTGGTACCAAGCTCTATGACTACGACGGCTGGCAAAAGCAGAGTGGTGCGTATGGTGCAGTGCGTTTCAAGCCGCGCGACGATCTGACCTTCATCGCCGGAGCCCGGATCAGCAACTACCACTACCGGCTTGCGCTGGCCTACACCGCAGCGGCCTCCGCACGCTTCAACCGGACGACCCGGATGGAAGAGTCCAATGTGGTCACACCTTACGCCGGCGTGGTCTACGACCTCAACCGCGTCCATTCGGTCTATGCCAGCTACACCAGCATCTTCAAGCCGCAAAGCAGCCGTGACCGCTATGGCAATGTGCTGGACCCGCGCGATGGAGACAACTACGAGATCGGCCTGAAAAGCGATTGGCTCGGTGGCAAGCTCAGCAGCACCGTCGCGTTGTACGAGATCCGGCAGAACAACCTGGCGGAAGCCGACAGCGGCCAGACCGTACCGGGCACTTCGCCGGTCGAGGCGGCTTACCGTGCGGTCCAGGGTGCCAAGACCCGGGGCATTGACCTGGAGGTGAATGGCGAACTGGCACGGGGCTGGCAGCTCAGCGCCAGCTACAGCTATGGCACCACGGAAGATGCCAGCGGCCAGCGTATCCGCACCACCTTCCCGCAGCAGATGGCCAAACTCTGGACCAGCTATCGCCTGCCTGGCGACTGGAGCAAGCTGACCGTGGGCGGCGGCGTCAACTGGCAGGATCGCATCTATTACACCGCGACCTCGTCGGGGCTCGCCTTGCGAGGCCAGCAGAAGGCCTATGCGGTGGCCAATCTGATGGCACGCTATGAGATCAATCCCAAGCTGTCGGCCACACTGAACTTCAACAACATCTTCGACAAGAAGTACCTGCAAGGTCTGGATACCACGTTCTACACCGGTATCTATGCGCCAACGCGCAATGTCCAGCTGACCATGCGTTACGCCTTCTGATGGCCCTGAGCGTGGAGTCCCCGCTGATGAAAGCCAATCTGCGTCAATCCATGTCCTGGCTCCACACCTGGGTGGGGCTGGTGGCCGGTTGGGTGCTCTTCTTCGTCTTTGCCACGGGCACGCCCGGCTACTTTCAGCAGGAAATCACGCGCTGGATGCAGCCCGAGCGCGCCTTGGTGCACGCAGAGATGGCCCAGCCGGTACCTGCCGCGCAGCTGCTGACCCTGGCCCTGGACCGGCTCGAGAAAGTGGCCCCCACCGCAGCCAGCTGGCGCATCACGCTGCCGCATGCGTCCTTGAACCCGCGCGGGTGGCAGGAGCTTGCCATCCGCTGGGAGGACATGCCCCAGGCCGGCCGTGAGCGGGGGGCCAGCGGCAACGAAATCCTGGATCCCCAGACCGGGGCGGTCCAGTCGCATGGCATCGAGCCACGCGGCACCCACGGGGGGCTGGGTCTGTACCGCATGCACTACGAGCTGCGCTACATGCCGTTCGACTGGGCCGTGCGCATTGTGGGCCTGTGCACCATGCTGATGCTGCTGGCCATCATCAGCGGCGTCATCATGCACAAAAGAATCTTCAAGGATTTCTTCACGTTCCGGCCCAACAAGGGCCAGCGCAGCTGGCTGGATGCGCACAACGCGCTCAGCGTGATGGCGCTGCCGTTCTTTCTGATGATCACCTACAGCGGCCTGGTGTTCTTCCTGTTCCTCTACATGCCTGCGGGGCGCGACATGCTCTACGGCACCGGTCCCATGGCCAACAAGACCTACTACGACGAACTGCTGGACCGCGTCCACGAGCGTCTTCCCGTCCAGCGGCCCCGTGCAGATCTGGCTGCACTGGTGGCGCAGGCGCAGAGCCAATGGGGCGGGGCTGGCGTGGGCAGCGTGACGCTGGAGCACCGGAAAGGGGAAGCGCCGGTGATCACCGTTGCGGGCATGCACCAGGGCAGTGTCGATTTCTTCAATCCCCCCCGGTTGCGTTTCGACGCGAACACGGCAGCACCGCTGGCCGAGGAGCTGGTTGCGGGTGGCAGTGCCCGCAAGGTCCAGGTTGTCACGCTGAATCTGCACGAGGGCCTTTTTGCCGATATCTGGGGCCGCTGGCTGTACTTCCTCGCAGGCCTGGCGGGGTGCGCCATGATCGCCACCGGCATGGTGCTGTGGGCCGTCAAGCGCCGCAGGCACCATCTGAGTCTGGCGGGGGAGTACCGCGAGCCTCTGGGGCTGCGTCTGGTGGAAACACTCAATGTCGCCACCATCGCCGGCCTGCCCTTGGCCATCGCCGCCTACTTCTGGGCCAACCGCCTGCTGCCCATCGGCATGGCGGGGCGGGCCGACTGGGAGATCCATACGCTGTTTGCCGCATGGCTGGCCGCGTTGTTCTACGCCCTTGCGCGGCCTCTGGCACGTGCATGGATCGAGTTGTGCGGGCTGGCCTGCGCGGCCTACCTGGCCGTACCGCTGCTCAACGCCCTCACCACCGACCGCCATCTCGGGCGCAGCTTGGCTTCCGGCGACTGGGTCTTCGCAGGTTTCGATCTCACGATGCTGGCGCTGGCCGCTGTCCTGGCATGGATGGCCGTGAAACTGCGGCGCCGCCTGGCCGTGACTGAGCAAGGTCTGCCAGCGGGGCAGGCCCTTGACAAGGAGGGCGCATGAGCCATCCCGACACCCCCCCGCTGCGGTACCGGCTGGCCGTGGCCTCCCGGGTGCTGGCGGCAGCCCTGGGCGGCTACGCCGTGGCTGCGGCTTCGACCCGGCTGCTCTCGCTGACCTGGCCTGCGCCGCCTGCCCAGGCCGTCATGTGGGCCAGCATGCTCAGCTTTGTTATCTGGGCCGTTGCCGTGCTCTGGGTGTTTGCCACCCGCAGCGCCTGGCGCGCCTGGTGGGGCCTGTCGGCTGCGACGGGCCTGGTGGTCCTGGCGGAGTGGCTGCTGAGAGCGGGAGGTTGGACATGAACCATGTCTTCTTGAGTGCGGTGCACCTGGGCATGCTGGTGGTCAGCGGCCTGGGTTTGGCGGGGCTGGCACTGGCGACGGACCGCCATGGTGCCCACCTGCTGGGCCATCAACCCACACCGGGGCAACGCCGGTGTGCGCAGGTGGTTGGCTGGCTGCTGCTGGCGACCGCCCTGGCATGGAGTGTGGCCACGCTGGGTGCGGGCATCGGCGTGACGCTGTGGCTGGGCTGGCTGGGCCTTGCGGCCTGGTGCCTGATCTTCGCGTTGCCCCAATGGCCGTGGCAGCCAGTGGAGCCCCAGCGCACTGCGCGGCGCGCGGCAGAAAAGAACATCCCTGCCGCTCCCGTGCCCCTGCGGGACACCCGCGTACGCCGGTGGTGTGCAGGGTTCGCGCTGTGCGCCACGCTGGTGGCTTTCACGGCGCTGCTGTGGCAGGAGCAGATCCATGCCCAGTCGCAAAGGCGTGTGCTGCAAGGCAAGGTGGGGCCCTGGAGCTTCACCCTGGAAGAGGCCGACCAGAAGCCCCCGGAGCTGGTGGCGATGGACATCCCCATGAAAACCTTTCATCTGCGGTTCTGCGAGGCCTGCGACCCAGAGATCCGCCAGGTCACCTTGAAGGTGAACCGGCCGCGCAACACTGGCAGCACGGGGATGGCGTTCATGGGCCAGCGCTGGGAACGCAAGGTGGAAATCCCTCTGCCAGACACACTGCGGGAGGAGAGCGAACTCTGGTTGACGGTGGTCGGAAAGGACGCCAGCGTCTACCAGTCGGCGTGGCGCATGGACCATGTGTCGCCTGCGACGGTGCAGTGGTTCGAGCAGCAAAGGAAGTCCCATGCAATACCGTGAATCCGCCGTCGCCATGCTGCGCTGGAGCTGTGCCGTTGCTGCGCTGCTGTGCGCCGCAGCGCAGGCGCATGAGCCCGTGGCACGCTGTTTTCTGCTGGGTGACAGCACGGTCCGCTGCCGCGGGGTGACGAATGACGGGGATGAGATGCCGGGGGCCAGAATGGACGTTATCGGCCATGATGGACGCACCCTGCTGCAGGGCACACTCAGCGCCCAGTCCACCCTGAGCTTTGCCCGGCCGGCGCAAGCGTTCTATGTGCTGTTCGAGATCGGCCCGGGTCTGCAGACCATCGTTGAGCAGGACGAGATCCGGGCGCCGACCGCCAAGCAGCGCAAAGCGCCATGGCTGCGGCCGTGATGGTCGCACGGCCGACAGTCGCGGGCTTCAGCCTAGCGCTGTCGGCATTCAATCCCCATTTGCTCGAGCAGCTCATTGCGTTCGAGCTTGAACTGATCGCTGGTCGCATGCAGCCATTGGCGCAGGTGCTCGTTGGTGTCTGTTGACTTCTGCCCGCTGATGAAGCGGTAGCTGGCCTTGGACTTCACGGCACAGGGGAAGGGCGCCACGAGCCGCCCGCTCTTGAGTTCGTCATACACCAGGGCCAAACGGCCCATGGCGATACCTTGTCCCGTGAGCGCCGCCACCATGGCCAGCTGCGAGAGGTTGAAGTACACCCCGCCGGGCTTGCTGGGCGGTGCGTCCATCGCCTCGAGCCAGGTGTTCCATTCGACGTTCTGCGTGGCGCTGTGCCAGGGGTTTTCGTCGTGCAGCATCATGCCCGGCGCGATGTCGGCAATGCTGCGGATGTCCGGATGGCGGGCCAGGAACTCGGGCGTGGTGACGGGGATGATCCATTCGTCGAGGAACATCTCCTCGTTCAGGTCAACGTAATGCCCGGGGTCGAAACGGATGCCGGCCTGGATGCCGCTCAGGCCCATGCCGACGCGGTCGAGCATGTGGTATTCGCCATAGATGCGCACCGTGACGCCTGACTTGCCTTGCAGCAGATCGCTCACGCGCGGCGTGAGCCAGAGCATTGCGAAGGAGGGCGAGCAGCTCAGGTTCAGCGGTGCGTTGGTGCTGCGCTGGTCACGCCGCAATTTGCCCACGGCCTGGTTCAGCGTCTCGAACGACTGCTCGGAGACCAGTGACAGCCGCGCCCCCTCGCGCGTCAGCGACAGCGATTTCCCCTCTCGGTAGAACAACGGCACACCCAGATATTCCTCCAGCTTCTTCACTTGCTGGCTGACCGAGCCCTGCGTGACATGCAGCTCCTTGGCCGCGAGCGTGAAGCTGTTGTGCCTGGCCACGGCGTCAAAGCACCTGAGCCAGGTGAGCAGCGACGGCGATAGATGGTTGGTGTTCATTGATGAAACTAATGAATGGATTGACAAGGTTGACTTGTCACATATGCATATCGTCCACAGAATGCAATTTCTGTCGTTTGGGTGTTGATCGCTTGCAAGTGCTGAATTTATATGGGGAAAACACCTATGTCGCAGGATGATGAAGAAGTTTTCAGCCAGGTTTCAACGCTGTGGATCAATGCGGGATGTGTGCCGAAGCCACCTGCTTCCAAAACCTCTGACATTATTATCAGTGATGTTGAAAAAGCGGAGCAGCGCTTGGCGCGCTTCGCCCCCTTGCTCGCCACGCTGTTCCCCGAGCTTGCACAAAGCGGTGGCATCGTGGAGTCGCCCTTGTGCGCGCTGCCGCCTGCGGTGATCGGTGCGGGGCCGTCGTTGCCTGGCAGCTTCTGGGTCAAGGCAGACCATCAGCTTGCGGTGGCCGGCTCGGTGAAGGCCCGTGGCGGCTTCCATGAAGTACTGGAGTTCGCCGAGCGGGTGGCATGGGACAACGGCTTGCTGGTGGGCGAGCACGGCTACCAGACCCTGGGCTCACCGGCTGCGCGCGAGGTGTTCTCGCACTACGAGGTGGCTGTCGGATCCACGGGAAATCTGGGCATGAGCATCGGCATCATGTCGGCTGCGCTGGGTTTTCGCGCAACGGTGCACATGTCGGCCGAGGCCAAGGACTGGAAGAAGCGCAAGCTGCGCAGCCATGGCGTGACGGTGCACGAATATGAGGGCGACTACGGTCAGGCGGTGGCCAAGGGGCGTGAGCTGGCGAAGGCCAATCCGATGTGCCACTTCGTGGATGACGAGCATTCGCTCTCGCTCTTCAGCGGTTATGCCGTGGCGGCGCTGCGCCTGAGTGCTCAGTTTGCTGCGCAAGGCATTGCCGTGGACGAGGAGCACCCCTTGTTTGTCTACATCCCCTGCGGAGTGGGTGGGGCCCCGGGCGGTGTGTGCTACGGGCTCAAGCATGTTTTTGGGGCAGCGGTGCACTGTTTTTTCGTGGAGCCTGAGGACTCGGCGTGCTTTCTGGTGCAGATGCAGAACCCGGACAAGCCAGGTATCAGCATCTACGACGCGGGTCAGCACAATCGCACGATTGCCGATGGCTTGGCAGTGCCGCGCGCGTCGGAGCTGGTGTACCCGCTGATGCGGGAGCGCCTCGCCGGTGTGGTCATCACGTCGGATGAATGCATGCATGCGGACGTGTGGCGCATGCAGTCGCTGGCGAGGTTCAAGGTGGAACCATCGGCGGCCGCTGCGGTCAGCGGGCCGCGTGCGTTGCTGCAATCCGAAGCGGGCCGGCGCTACATCGCGGAGCAGGGCTTGCAGGCACGGATGTTGCGGGCGAATCACATTGTCTGGACGACCGGCGGGGCGCTGATGCCGGGCGACGAATACGAGGCCCTGCTGCTCGAAGGCGAGCGCGCCAGCGATCGGCTGTTTGGCGCACTGGCCGACACGGGTGGCAACTAGTGCGGAGCATCCGCAGGTCACTCCTCCCGCACCTCCCTCCCTTTTTTCATTTCATTCACCCGGCGTGTGTGCCATGCCTTTCATTTCCATTGAGGAAACCACGGAGATTGACGATGAGTAAAGCAATGAGTTCTTTCGCACATGCGGCATTGGCAGCCTCGCTGCTCGCGTGCGGCCTGGTGGGATCCGTCCACGCTCAGGCCAAGACCACGGTCAACGCTGTGATGCATGCCCCGCTGCGCGTGCTGGACCCGATCATCACCACGGCCCACATCACGCGCAACCATGGCTACATGGTCTACGACACGCTGCTGGCCACGGACAAGGACAACCAGATCCGCCCGCAGATGCTTCAGGAGTGGAAGGCTTCCGCTGACGGCCGTACCTATACCTTCAAGCTGCGCGCCGGCCTCAAGTGGCACGATGGTGGTGCTGTGACGGCGGAGGACTGCGTTGCCTCCATCAAGCGCTGGGCCACGCAGGACAAGATGGGCCAGCTGATGACCTCGGAGATGGCCGACATGAAGGTGGTGGATGCCTCGACCTTCACCATCACCATGAAGGAGGCCAGCGACCTGGCCGTGCGCGCCCTGGCCAAGCCCAGCGGCGTGGCGCCGTTCATGATGCCCAAGCGCATCGCGGAGACACCTCCCACACAGGCCATCACCACGGCGATTGGATCGGGCCCGTTCAAGTTCGTGGCCGCCGAGTTCAAGCCGGGCGTGCAGGTGGTCTATGAAAAGAACACCGACTACGTAGCACGCTCCGAGCCGGCATCGGGTCTGGCCGGTGGCAAGAAGGTGCTGGTGGACCGCGTGAAGTGGATCGCCACGCCCGACGCGATGACCTCGGTGAACGCGCTGGTCAATGGAGAGATCGACTATCTGGAGCAGCTGCCTTTCGACCTCGAGCCGATCGTGCGTGCCAACAAGGACATCGCCATCAAGGTGCTGGACCCCCAGGGCTACCAGACCGTCATGCGGATGAACCACTTGCATGCGCCGTTCAACAACAAGAAGATCCGCGAAGCGGCCATGTATGCCGTGGGCCAGGAGCCGGTGCTGCAAGCCATGATCGGCAACAAGCAGTACTTCAAGCCCTGCGCTGCCCTGTTTGGCTGCGACTCGGCCTATGCCAGCCAGGAAGGTGCCGATGTCACCATCAAGGCCAACCCCAAGAAGGCCCTGGAGTTGCTGAAGGAAGCCGGTTATGACGGCACGCCCGTGGTGATCCTGCAGCCCACCGACACGCCTTCGGTCAACACCCAGCCCGTGGTGATCGGTCAGGCCCTGCGCGCAGCGGGCTTCAAGGTGGAAATGCAGGCCATGGACTGGCAGACCGTGGTGACGCGCCGCGCCAACCAGGCGCTTCCCAAGGAGGGCGGCTGGAATATCTTTGCCACCAACAACGTGATGGCCGAAGCGTCCGACCCCCTGCGCGCCTTCGGGGTGGCCGCCAACGGCAAGGGGGCATGGTTCGGCTGGCCCGACGTGCCCGAGATCGAGCGCCTGCGCATTGAGTTCTCGCGTACCGCCGAGGAGGCCAAGCGCAAGCAGCTGGCCGGCCAGATCCAGAAGCTGGTGATTGCCGAAGGCGTGCTGCTGCCCATGGGCCAGTACTACGTGCCGGCCGCGTACCGCAACAGCATCAGCGGCGCACTGGAAGCTCCGGTTCCGGTCTTCTGGAATGTCCAGAAGAAGTAATCAGCCCGCATGAAAAAGTGAGTCTTTCGTCATGATTGCATTTGTACTCAAACGCATGGCTGCGGCACTGCCAGTGATGGTGGTGGTTGCCGCCGTCGTCTTTGCCATCCTGCGCCTCACGCCGGGGGATCCTGCGGCGATTCTGGCGGGAGACTCCGCGACGCCCGAGCAACTCGAGGCCATTCGCCAGAACCTGGGGCTCGACAAGCCGGTCTACCAACAGTTCTTCCACTGGGTCGGTCAACTGCTCAGTGGCGATCTGGGCACTTCCTTGCTGTCGGGCACGCCCGTGCTCGAGATGGTCGTGCAGCGCATGGGGCCCTCCATCGCGTTGTGCCTGAGCACCATCATCGTCGCCATTGTGGTCGCCATTCCGCTGGGTGTGCTGGCTGCATGGCGCCAAGGCAAGCTGTTGGACCGCGCGGTGATGGCCCTGTCGGTGCTGGGATTCTCGATTCCCGTATTCGTCACGGCCTATGTCCTGATACTCGCACTGTCCCTGGGGGCTGGCTGGTTCCCGGTACAGGGCTACAAGCCGCTGTCGGAAGGCCTGTGGCCCTTTCTGCGCTCCATCACCTTGCCAACGCTGGCGCTGAGCTCGGTCTATATCGCGCTGATCGCCCGCATCACGCGCACCAGCGTGATCGAAGTGATGAACGAAGACTTCATCCGCACGGCGCGGGCCAAGGGTCTCAACGAGCGAGGCGTGTTGCTCGGCCACGCGCTGCGCAACGCGGCGGTGCCCATCGTCACCATCATCGGTGTCGGCATCGCCATGCTGATCGGTGGTGTGGTGGTGACCGAGTCGGTGTTCAACCTTCCCGGTCTTGGCCGTCTGGTGGTGGAAGCCGTGCTGGCCCGCGATTACCCGGTCATTCAGGCGCTGATCCTGTTGTTTGCGCTGGTCTATGTGCTGATCAATCTGGTGGTGGACGTGTCCTACACCATCTTCGATCCGCGAATCCGCTATTGAGGTCCAGCATGACGCAACTCTCTTCAAGCCCCCCCGCCATCGCGGTCTCTGCCGCCACGGAAGTGGCCGCACCCAAGCGCTCCCATCTGTGGGCAACGCTCAAGACCTGGCCTGTGATGCTGTCCCTGATCGTGCTGGCAGCCGTCATCTTCGTGGCGATTGCCGCGCCGCTCCTGGCGAGCAGCGACCCCACCGAGATCAACCCCGCACAGCGCCTGCGCCCGATTTCCGCCGAGCATTTCCTGGGAACCGACGCCTATGGCCGCGATGTGTTCAGCCGCATCCTCTACGGTGCCCGCGTGTCGCTGGTCGTGGGGCTGGGCGTAGCGGCATTCAGCCTTGTCGTCGGCCTGTTTATCGGTGTGCTCGCGGGGTATTTTCGCTGGGTCGATGCCATCGTCATGCGTGTCATGGACGGCCTGATGGCCATCCCGGGCATCCTGCTGGCGATTGCGCTGGTGTCGATCTCTGGCGCAAGCCTGCTGACCGTGCTCATCGCGATCACCGTTCCCGAGGTACCGCGGGTGGTGCGGCTGGTGCGTGGTGTGATTCTGAGCGTGCGCAACGAGCCTTATGTCGAGGCGGCGCTCACGCTGGGGACGCCGCTGCCCACGCTGATGCTGCGCCACCTGGTGCCCAACACCATGGCTCCGCTGATCGTGCAGTGCACCTACATCTTTGCCTCGGCCATCCTGACCGAAGCCATCCTGAGTTTCCTGGGCGCCGGCGTGCCGCCCGAGATTTCCTCCTGGGGAAACATCATGGCCGAGGGGCGTGCCTACTTCCAGCTTCTGCCTGGCCTGGTGCTCTACCCCGGTTTGCTGTTGTCGCTGACGGTGCTGAGCGTCAATTTGCTGGGCGATGCCCTGCGCGATGCGCTCGACCCGCGCATGGCCAAGCGCATGTGATGCGCCGCTTTCCGCGTTTACTTCATTTGTGGATCCAGTGATGACACCAAACAATCCATCGAATCCCGCTGTACTGAGCATCCGGAATCTGTGCGTGCAGCTCAAGGGCGGCGACGGCAAGACGCTGGTCAGCGACCTGAGCCTGCAGGTGCACGCGGGCGAGACGCTGTGCATCGTGGGCGAATCGGGCTCGGGCAAATCGCTTACCTCACTCGCCACCATGGGCCTGCTGCCTGCCGACAGCCTGCAGGTGTCCTCGGGCGTGATCGAGCTGGACGGGAAAGACCTGCTGCGCCTGGATGCCGCGCAGATGCGTGCGCTGCGCGCCTCGCAACTCGCCATGGTCTTCCAGGAGCCCATGACCGCGCTGAACCCCGTGCACCGCGTGGGCAAGCAGATAGAGGAAGTGCTGAAACTGCATTCCACGCTGTCGGCCCCACAACGCCGCACCAAGGTGCTGCAGATGCTGGAGGCCGTGCATCTGCCCGACATCGAGCGCATCTACGACTCGTATCCGCACCAGCTCTCTGGAGGTCAGCGCCAGCGCATCGTGATTGCGATGGCGCTGATCCTCAAGCCGCGCCTGCTGATTGCCGACGAACCCACCACGGCACTCGACGTGACCACGCAAAAGCAGATCCTGTCGCTGATGCGTGAGCTGCAGGAAAAGCATGGCACGGCGGTGGTCTTCATCACCCACGACTTCGGCGTGGTGGCCGAAATTGCCGATCGCATCCTGGTGATGAACCGCGGCAAGGTGGTGGAGTCCGGCACACGTGAGGAGATCCTGGCCCGCCCGCTGCAGGAGTACACGCGCATGCTCGTGTCCTCCGTTCCCAGTCTGGTGCCGCATGCACGTGCGCAGCCTGAGGGCGAGACGATTCTGCAGGTGCGCAGCCTGAACAAGACCTATCCGAAGTCCAAGGGTTTTCTGCGCAAGCCCGAGATGGTGCTTGCAGCCAGTGAAGTGTCGCTCACGCTCAAGCGCGGTGAGATTCTGGGCATCGTGGGGGAATCGGGCTCAGGGAAATCAACCGTGGCGCGCTGCATCGTGCGACTGATCGACCCGAGCGGCGGCGAGATCCGGCTGAAGCAGGACGACATCACCCGCCTGAGCCGCAGCGCACTGTTGCCGCTGCGCAAGCGCATCCAGATCGTGTTCCAGGACCCGTACCGCAGTCTGAACCCGCGTCGCCGCATTGGCGATTCGGTCATCGAAGGGCTGCTGAACTACGGTATGCCGCGCGACGAGGCCATGGCCAAGGCGACCGAGGCGATGGATCTGGTGGGGCTTCCGCGCCAGGCGCTGGATCGCTTTCCGCACCAGTTCTCGGGCGGACAACGCCAGCGCATCTGCATTGCGCGCGCACTGGTCATGGAGCCCGATGTGCTGGTGGCGGACGAGGCCGTTTCCGCGCTCGACGTCTCGGTGCAGGCGCAGGTGCTGGACCTGCTCGAAGAAGTGCGCCAGCGCGTGGGCATTGGCGTGCTGTTCATCACCCACGACCTGCGCGTGGCCGCGCAGATCTGCGACAGCATCATGGTCATGAAGAGCGGCCAGGTGGTGGAGGCCGGCACGGTGCAGCAGGTGCTGGGCGCGCCGCAGCAGGCCTACACGCAGGCGCTGATCGATGCGGCGCCGGGACGCCACTGGGACTTCCAGAACTTCCGTCCGGTGACCCAGGCACTGGCGGCCTGACCGGTCCAGATTCCCTTCGTTGCCCCCTGTCCGGGGGCACCCATTCAACAGAGAGAGATAGAAATGGCCAAAATTGTGTATGGCGGGTTTCAGCATGAGACCAATACGTTCGCGCCCGATCTGGCGGATTGGGCGGCATTCCAGGCTGGCGGTGGCTGGCCGGGTTTGGTGTCGGGTGAAAAGCTGTGGCCGACGATCCGCGGCTCCAACATCCCGGCGGCGGGCTTTGTGCAAGCGGCACTCGATGCTGGCGACGAAGTGGTGCCCACCACCTGGTGCGCGGCCAGCCCTTCTGCGCATGTGGAGCGGGAAACCTACGAGCGCATCGCCACCCTGATCCTCGACGGCATCCGGCAGGCGTTGCCGGTGGATGCCGTCTACCTCGATCTGCACGGTGCCATGGTGGCGCAGCATTTTGATGATGGCGAAGGCGAGTTGCTGCGCCGCGTGCGCGCGCTGGTCGGCAGTGGGGTGCCTGTGATCGCGACCCTGGATCTGCATGCCAACGTCACGACGCGCATGCTGAGCGAGGCAGACATGCTGGTGGCCTACCGCACCTATCCGCATGTGGACATGGCCGAAACGGGCGTGCGCGCATACAGCCAGCTCCAGCGCCGTCTGCAGACGGGCAAGCGCCCCGCCATGGCAGTGCAGCGTCTGCCGTATCTGGTGCCCATCTGCTGGCAGTGTACGGACATCGAGCCTGCGAAAACGCTGTACCAGCAGTTGGAGGCAGGCGAGACCCCCGACACCCACATCTCATTTGCCACCGGTTTTCCGGCCGCTGACTTTGAAGAATGCTCTCCGGTGCTCTGGGCTTATGCCGACACACAGGCACATGCTGACGCACTGTTGGCACCGCTTGCGCAGGCCGCACTTGCGGCAGAGTCGCACTTTGCGGGCAAGCTTTACGCTCCCGCAGAAGCCGTGCACTACGCCATGGCGCATGCGGGCAGTGGCAAGCCCACCATCATCGCCGACGCGCAGGACAATCCCGGTGCAGGCAGCAACTCCGACTCCACCGGCATGCTGCACGCGCTGGTGGCGAGCAAGGCGCAGAACGCGGCGATTGGCCTGATCGTCGATGCGGCTTCTGCGGCCAGGGCACATGAAGCCGGCGAAGGCGCACGTGTGCGCCTGTCGTTGGGAGGAAAGTCGGGTGTGCGAGGCGATGTGCCGTTCGAAGCCGAATTCCTGGTCGAGAAAATCTCCGACGGCAAGGTCGATGCCACGGGCCCGTACTACCGGGGCTTCAAGCTGGATCTGGGCGCCTGCGCGTGCCTGCGCATCGAAGGGGTGCGCATCGTCGTCGCATCGCAAAAGGTGCAGATGGCAGACCAGGCCATGTTCCGTGTGGTGGGCATTGAGCCTACTGCGCAGGACATTCTTGTGGTGAAGAGTGCGGTCCATTTCCGCGCCGACTACACGCCGATCGCGCGCGAAATCATTGTCGCAACCGCGCCTGGATCGATGCCTATGGTGCTGGAAAACCTGCCCTGGTCCAAGCTCAAGCCGGGCATCCGCATCGATCCTTGCGGCAAGACCTTCGAGCCGGTGGCCGCCTGAGCGGAGCTGCTTCACCAACCCTGCTCCACACAGGGCGTGGGCCTTCCGCAATATTGCAAGCCAAGTGACGTGCCGCGCCAGCGAGAGTGCCATGGCGGTGGCGGGACGTCACGGGCTGCCTGCGTGAACGGCCGCGCCCGCAAGCGGGCACCCTGACAGAAAGTGCCGGACACCTGCCGTGGGCGACAACGGCCAGAGCTGGGGGCTCCGGCAGGCTCGTCAGCATCGCGTCGCAGGTCTGCGCTGCGTGGAACTTCGCAGAGGGAGCGCACTTGCTCGCAGGGCGCATCGCGTTCCGCGCACTGCCACTCCGTCACCCTGGGCGAGGGCGGGAGCCGACCTCCGGGGTGAGGGCTGTCCGCCAGAGCCCACTGCCTGCTGAAGCTCCTGTGGCCGCGCCAATCCACCGGGCCTGCTGCGGCGCAAGCAAGCCACAGGCTTGGCCGCAGGTGCCGCCCGACGGAGAGGGGGCACAGGGGACGGCGCGGCGGGCTGTTTCAGCGGCGCATCCGGCAGGGCGGCTGCTGCCGTGCGTGCGCGCTCAGGGCCTGCGGTCCAGCATCTGCAGCGCGCCCACGATCAAGGCATGGATGCCTTCCACCAGCTCGGCCTCCATCTCGGCTTCTTCCTGTACGAAGTCGGAGCCTGCCAGCGGCTCCAGCCTGGCAGCGGAATACACCGTATCGGCCGCCGAGATGCAGGAGAACGTCACCGTGGCCAGCAGCCAGCGCGACTGCTCCTTGGTGATGCCGTAGGCCTGCGCAATGTGCGCCTGGTGCTGGTCGATCTTCTCCAGCATGGCGGGCGTGGCCGCCAGGCGACGGATCACAAAAGGCGTGACGCCGGGGTGCGCCTTCACAAATTGCCGCGCTGATGCGGTAAACGCCAGCAGGTACTCCTCCAGCCCGATCTGCTGGGGCGCGGATGCCTGCGGCAACTCCCAGCGGTGGAAGATTTCCTCGGCGATCAGGTGCCGGAGCGCTTCCAGGTTGGGGACATGCTTGTAGAGCGCCATGTGGCTGACGCCCAGCGCGGCCGCCACCCCCACGAACGTGATGTCGGGCAGGCCCATGGCGATGCCGGCATCGGCGATTTTTTCTCTCGTGATGGTCCGTGGTCGTCCGCGGCCAGCGGGCTTGGGGGCGTGGGGCATTTCTTTTCTGTTTTGCAAGGGATCTTGGGGGTTCATACCACCCTTCGATGATCCGCTATTTGCAGGGGTTTGAATTAGTTTATTATCATGAAACTAATTCGCGTTTGCGTTCCATGTTGCATCGGTACGGGCCGATGGCTTTCTTTTTTCGTCAGCATGTCTACCCCTGAAGCGGTTGCCCCGGCAGCCCCCCCCACCAGTCCGGTCACACGGATACTTGCCCCAGTCCGTGGGCGCCTGTTGATTGCCGGGATGTGCGCCGCCGTGGGCGCCATGCTGGCGCTGGTGCCGCTGGCCGTGATGGCGCATATCGCCACACAGGCCTTGTCCGGAGACGTCGGCGACCTATGGGCGGCTGTGGTGCTGGGTGTGGGGTGCATGGCCATTGGCATGGCCCTGGTCATCGCCGGGGAGCTGGTCGCGCACCTGGCCGACAACCGCCTCACCTTCGATCTGCGCATGGCCGTGCTGCAGCGCCTGGGGCAGGTGCCGCTGGGATGGTTCACCGGTCGCGCATCGGGGGAGGTCAAGCAGGCGCTGCAGGATGACATTGCAACGCTGCACAGCCTGACGGCGCACTTCTATACCGCTGTGGGCCGTGCGGCCGGGGCGGTGGTGATTGCTGTGATCTATCTGTTGGCGCTGGACTGGCGCCTGGCGATCCTGGCGCTGCTGCCGTTCCCCGGATTCTTCGTGTTTCTGCGCCATGCCATGCAGGCCAGCGGTGCGCACATGCAGGAATTCGTGGCGCGGCTGGGGCGCATCAACAGCGCCACGGTGGAGCTGGCAGCGGGGATTCCGGTCATCAAGGCCTTTGGTGGTGCGAATCCGGTGCATGCCGGTTACCGGGATGCCGTGGACGGGTTTGCCCGCGCCTTTACGGATTTCACCCGTCCGCTGGTGGTCTCCATGGCGCGTGCGCATGCCCTGATTGCGCCTGTGACCATCCTCGGCGTGGTGCTGGCTTCTGGTGCGGCCTTTGTCGCCATGGGCTGGATGCAGCCGGTTGATGTATTGCCGTTCGCACTGGTCGCGCCTGGCATCTGCGCGCCGCTGTTGCTGCTGCATACCTTGCTGCATGACCTGCAGGGAGCCACCGGCGCGGCCCAGCGCGTGCTGGCATTGCTGGAAACACCGGTGCTGCCGCAGCCTGCCCCTGGGCTGCCGTCCTGGCCTGAAGACAATGCCGTGCGTTTTGAGCAGGTGGCATATGCGTATGAGGGCGGGCTGCCGGTGCTGTCCGGCATCAGCTTCGATCTGCAGCCCGGCACGGTCACGGCCGTGGTGGGTCCTTCGGGTTCGGGAAAATCCACGCTGGCCCGTTTGCTTCTGCGGTTTTTCGACCCTGTGCAGGGGCGCATCACGGTGGGTGGGGTCGATCTGCGGCAGATCACCAGTGCCGCGCTGTACCAGCGCATTGGCTTTGTGCTGCAGGAGGTGCAGCTGATTCACGCCAGCGTGCGCGAGAACATTGCGCTGGCGCGGCCGTCGGCCTCGCTGCAGGAGGTGGAGGCTGCCGCCCGTGCAGCCAATATTCACGATCGCATTCTGGCGCTGCCGCGCGGCTACGACTCCGTGGTCGGGGAGGATGCGCAGTTCTCCGGCGGCGAGCGCCAGCGCCTGAGCATCGCCCGGGCGGTACTGCTGAACCCGCCCATCCTCGTGCTGGACGAAGCCACGGCTGCGGCCGATGCGGAGAACGAAGCCGCCATCCAGGATGCGCTGTCGCGTGTCGTGCGCGGACGCACTTTGCTGGTGATTGCGCACCGGCTCGACACCATCGTGCATGCGGACCGCATTCTGGTGCTGTGCGACGGCGCCATCACCGAACAAGGCACGCATGCGCACCTGCTGGCGCAGGACGGCCTGTATGCGCGGCTGTGGCAACTGGGCGGCCATGCCAGCCCGGCGCAGGAGGCCTTGCCATGCTGAAGACCCTGGTGCAATTGCTGGGCGATGAGGTGCACCTGCTGCGCCGCTACGCCTGGATGGCGGCGGCCTACGGTGTGCTGTGCGGACTGACCATGGCTGCGCTGGCCCCGTTGCTGGCGCACGGCTTGCGTGGCGACGGGCGTGCCGCCATGGGGTGGCTGGTTGCGCTGTTGCTGGGGGTGCTGCTGTCCTGGCTGGCCCGGCGCACAGTGGAACAGGCGGGCGTGCGGGTGGGTGTGGCGGTGCTGCAAAGCGGGCGCCACCGGCTGGGCCAGCACCTGGTGAGCCTGCCCATTGGCTGGTATACGCCGCAGAATACGGCGCGCATCGGCCATGTGGTGACCCAGGGGATGATGGGCATTGCGCAGTTGCCTGCGCATGTGTTCACACCCCTCATCAGCGGTGCGGCCACGGCCCTGATCGTGTGGCTGGCACTGCTGGTGTGGAACCCGGTGCTGGGGCTGGTTGCGGTGATCGCGTTGCCGCTGCTCGTGGGGTCGTTCGCATGGGCCTCCTCCCTGTCGGCGCGCGCCAATGCCGCTTTCCAGAGCGACTTTGCCGAGACCAGCCAGCGCGTGGTGGAGTTTGCGCAGGCCCAGTCGGTACTGCGTGCGTTCAGCGGCGAAGGCAGCAGCACGCGCTTTCTGGAGCAGGCCGTCACCGCACAACGGCAATCCGGGCTGCGGTTGATGGTGTTGTCTTCGCTGTCATCGGTGCTCTGTGTATGGGCCGTGTACCTGGTCTTTGCCGCGCTGTGGGTGGCTGCGGTGTATGGGCTGCATGGGGCTGTCGGTGGGACTTTGCCGGCGGAGGAACTCATAGCCTTCACGGTGTCGCTGCTGCTGGTGGTGCGCTGGATCGAACCGTTGCAGGAAATCGCCGGGTACGCCGAAGTGCTGCGCAGTGCCGGCGCACAACTGCAAGCCGTGCGGGAGCTGCTGGCGGCGCAGCCGCTGCCCCAGCCTGCGCAAGCGGTGCAGGCGGGCGATGCGTCCGTGGAGCTGCGCCATGTGCGGTTTCAGTATCCCGGCTGCGCCGACGATGTGCTGCGCGGCGTGAGCCTGCGGGCAGAGCCGGGCAGCATGACGGCGTTGATAGGCGCATCGGGCTCCGGCAAGTCCACGGTGATGCGCCTGATTGCCCGTTTCTTCGATACCACGCAGGGCGCGGTGTTGATCGGTGGGGTGGATGTGCGCGACATGGGCGATGCGCAGCTGGCCGCGCAGATCAGCCAGATCTTCCAGGACAGCCATCTGCTGTCCGGCAGCATCGCCGACAACATCCTTATCGGCAAGCCGGATGCCAGTGCGGCGCAGGTGCTGCAGGCCGCCCGGCAGGCCGGGCTGGACGAGGTCATTGCGCGCCTGCCGCAAGGGTTGCAGACCCTGGTGGGTGAAAACGGCGCACGCCTGTCCGGTGGCGAGCGCCAGCGCATTGCGATTGCGCGGGCGCTGATCAAGGACGCGCCTATCCTGCTGGTGGACGAAGCCACGGCGGCGCTGGATGCACAGAACCAGTCCACCATCGCGCAGACGCTGGCACGGCTGAAGGGACAGCGCACGCTGATCGTGATTGCGCACCAGCTTTCCACCGTCGCCATGGCCGATCAGATCGTGGTGCTGGAAGACGGCTCCGTGGTGGAGTGCGGCACACCGGCGCAGCTGCAGGCCAGCCCAGGCCGTTATGCCCAGTTCCTGGCGCAGCGCCGCGCTGCCAAAGGCTGGCGCATGGACGCGGCGCACATGCCCGGGGATGCAGTGTGATGCGTGCGCGTTGGGGGCTGGTGTTTGCTGCGCTGTGCGTGGTGTCCGTGCTGCTGGGCGCGCGGCAGATGGTGTGGACCGACCTGCTGTCATTGTCGGGGGATGCCTGGCTCACCCTGACGGCAAGCCGTCTGCCGCGTCTGGCGGCGTTGGTGCTGACCGGGGCGGGCCTGTCGGTGTGCGGTGTGATCCTGCAGCACATTGTGCGCAACAAGTTTGTGGAGCCGGGCACCACCGGTGGGCTGGATGCGGCCAAGCTCGGCATTCTGGTGGCGCTGACCGTCATGCCCGCTGCGGGCACGGTGAGCCGGATGCTGTTTGCGCTGGTGTTCTGCCTGGTGGCAAGCCTGCTGTTCATTGCCGTGATCCGGCGCATCCAGTTTCGCAATCTGGTGCTGGTGCCCGTCATCGGGCTGATGTACGGCAGCGTGCTGACCGCCATGGCCGAGTTCTACGCCTACCGCCACAACATTCTGCAAAGCATGCAGGGCTGGTTGCTGGGCGACTTCTCCCGTGTGGTGCAAGGCCATTACGAGATTCTCTACCTCATCCTGCCCGTGGTGGCGCTGGCCTATCTGTATGCGCACCGCTTCACCGTGCTGGGCATGGGCGAAGACATGGCGGCGAGCCTGGGCCTGGGTTACGCGGCCACGGCCGCCATGGGCCTGGTGCTGGTGGCGTTGACGGTGTCGGCCACGGTGATTGCCGTAGGGGCGATTCCTTTTGTGGGCCTGGTGGTGCCGCAACTGGTTGCCATGCGCTGTGGTGACAACCTGCGGCGCACGCTGCCCTTGGTGGCCCTGGGTGGTGCCTCCCTGCTGCTGGCCTGCGATATTGCGGGCCGGTCGGTGATGTACCCGTTCGAGGTGCCCATCGGTCTGACCGCCGGTGCGGTGGGCGGCGTGCTGTTTCTGGTGCTGATCGTGCGGGGGCTTCGCTGATGCGCATGCCGCTGACCAAGATCTGCTGGCTCACCACGCTGGTGATGGTGGCCCTGGTGTTCACCTTTGTGCTGTGGGATTCAGGGCTGGACATGGATTACGTGATCCCCAAGCGCCTGGTGCGCCTGGCGTCGATCGCTCTGGGCGGCATCTGCGTGGCCGTGTCGGCCATCGTGTTTCAGACGCTGGTGAACAACCGCATTCTGACGCCCTCCATCATGGGGTATGAGGCGGTGTGCCTGCTATGGCAGGCCCTGCTGCTGTTGCTGCTGGGGACGCAGGGAACGGCCATGCTGGGGGTGCGGGGGAATTTCCTCGTGTCCGTGCTGCTGATGCTGGCGTACTCCTGGGTGCTGCAACGGTGGCTGCTGCGCCGTGGCCGCAATGATGTGTATGTGCTGCTGCTGATCGGCCTGGTGCTGACCATGGTGATCGGCACATTCACACAGTTTGTGCAGCTGCGCATCAGCCCCGGCGAGTTCGCGGTGTTCCAGGGCGTGAGCTACACCTCCTTCAACCGCGCCAAACCGGAGACCTTGCTGTACGCCGCCGTGGCGGTGGTGGTTGCTGGCGCCGTGGTCCGCAGAACGCTGGCGGTACTGGATGTACTGGCCCTGGGGCGCGAACAGGCCATCTCGCTGGGCGTGGCGCATGCCCGTTACCTGCAGCTGTATCTGGCGCTGATCGCCATTCTGGTGGCGCTGTCCACCAGCCTGGTGGGGCCCACGGCCTTCATGGGCATCTTTGTGGCCAACATCGTCTATGCCCTGGTGCCGCATGCGCGCCACCGGGTCACCCTGCCATTGGGATGTGCGGTGGCGGTGGCCATTTTTCTCGTCGCTCAACTGTTGGTGGAGCATGTCTTCAACTACAAGACCACCGTCAGCATCCTGGTGAATCTGGTGTGCGGTGTGTACTTCCTGGCACTGGTGGTGCGCAAGCGGGGTGCAGCATGATGGGTGTCCACCATCTTTCCAAACACTATGGCGGCAAGGCGGTGCTGTCGGATGTGAGCGTGGCGTTTCCCGCGCAGCGCGTCACCTCGCTGATCGGCCCCAATGGCGCGGGCAAATCCACGCTGCTCATGGCGATGGCGCGCCTGCTGGAGCCCAGCAGCGGCACGGTGCAATGGCAGGCGCGTGACGCCAGCCGGATACCCCTGGCCGAGTACGCACGGCATGTCGCCACGCTGCGCCAGAGCCCTGGCTTCAACATGCGGCTGACGGTCGAAGAGCTGGTGGCTTTCGGGCGCTTTCCGCACAGCCGCGGTGCGCTGACGGCCGGGGACCGCCAGGCCATTGATGAGGCCATTGCCTTTCTTTCCCTGGAACCGCTGCGCCACGCCTTCATTGACGAGATCAGCGGCGGCCAGCGCCAGATGGCGTTTCTGGCGATGACCATCGCGCAGCAGACCGATGTGCTGCTGCTGGATGAGCCGCTCAACAACCTCGACATGAAACACGCCGTGCAGATCATGCGTGCGCTGCGCCGCCTGTGCGACGAGCAGGGTCGCACCGTGGTGCTGGTGATCCACGACATCAACTTCGCGGTCAATTACTCGGACCACATCGTTGCCCTCCAGAACGGTGCGCTGTGCTTCAGCGGTCCTGCCCGGGACGTGGTGACCGAATCGCGCATGGCCGCGCTGTACGGCCTGGATTTCGAGATCACGCGCACTGCGCGTGGCTGTTTCTG
Organism: Comamonas sp. 17RB; assembly: GCF_030056555.1. Taxonomy (NCBI): domain Bacteria; kingdom Pseudomonadati; phylum Pseudomonadota; class Betaproteobacteria; order Burkholderiales; family Comamonadaceae; genus Comamonas; species Comamonas sp. 17RB. The sequence continues at coordinate 114,272 of NZ_JASHHY010000007.1, forward strand.
CAATTACTTCACCTCCAGGGAAGACCTCTCATGAATGCACTGCGCAGGCAATTCCTGCTCTCTGCGGCCGGCATGGCCGCCTTGTCCTCCGTGCCCGGCAGGGCGCTGGCCTACGAGCCCCTCTCCATTCGCCACCAGCTGGGCACCACGGTCATCCGGCGTCTGCCGCAGCGTGTGGCGGCGCTGGAGATGAACGAGGTGGACTTTCTCGACCAGCTGGGGGTGCCCGTCGCGGGCATGGTGAAGGACTATGTGCCGCATTTCCTGGCCAGGTACAAGGGCGACGCCAAGGTGCAGGACCTCGGTGCCATCGTGCAGCCCAATCTGGAGCGTGTGCACGCGCTGCGGCCGGATCTCATCCTGATGACCTCGCTGCAGGCCGGTCACTACGCCGATCTGACCGAAATTGCACCGGCGCTGTACTACGAAGTGGACTTCAAGAACAGCGAGAAGGGCCATCTCGAGGTGGTCCGCAACCACCTGCTGATCTTGGGCCGCATCTTCCAGAAGGATGCGCTTGCACAGACCAGGGCTGACGCGCTGGATGCCGAGGTCCAGCAGCTGCGGCGCACCACGCAAGGCCGGCCCGAGAAGGCGCTGATCGTGCTGCACAACAACGGCGCGTTCAGCTCCTTCGGCCCGCAATCGCGCTACGGCTTTGTGTTCAGCGCGCTGGGCGTGAAGCCCGCAAGCGCTGCGTTGGAAACCAGTCTGCATGGGCAGCCCATCTCCAGCGAGTTCATCCAGCAGGCGGATCCGGACATCCTGTACGTGGTGGACCGCACCGCGGTGATGGAGCGCCGCCCCGTTCTGCAGGCCGATGGCATTGCCAACCCGCTGCTGCGCCAGACCAAGGCGTGGAAGAACGGGCGCGTGGTGTTTGCCGACGCAGACGCCTGGTACACCACCGGCGCCAGTCCCACATCGCTGAGCCTGCTGATGCGCGATGTGCTCAAGGGCTATCTGCGCTGAGCACGCGACTTCCTCTTTATTTCTTTCTTTCTCATCCGTAGCCAGGTTCGCGCCCAGCCAGACCACACAACTGAAGACATGAACGCACCGTCGTTGCATGCACATTCACAAGGAAATTGGCATGGCCAAACATCTCCCTCCACCCTGCGCTGCCAGCGCGGCCTCTCTGGCCCTGCCACGCCCTCTGCCATTTGCGCTGCGGCGCAGCGTGGTGGCCCCATCCACCCTGCTTGGCGTGGGCATGGGGGTGTTGCTGGCAGGCGTCGCGCATGCCCAGGCGCAGAAGGCACCCGGCACCGATGCCGAGGCGGCACTCCCCCAGGTGACCGTGCAGGAAAAGGCCAACGGGGCCGTGGTGCCCTACGCCGGGGGGCAGGTCACCACGGGCGGTCGCCTGGGCATGCTGGGTGAGAAGGACTTCATGGACACGCCCTTCAACACCATCAGCTACACCGACCAGTTCGTACAGGACCGCCAGGCGCAAACGATCACCGATGTGATTGCGGCAACCGATCCCACCGTGTTCAGCAACGGCGTATCGGGGGCGTGGAGCGAGAATTATTCGATCCGCGGCTTCTCGTCGAACACCTACGACATGACCCTGGGCGGCCTGTATGGCATGGCGCCGTACTACCGCACCACGCCGGAAATGTTTGAGCGCATCGATGTGCTCAAAGGCCCCTCGGCCTTGCTCAACGGCATGCCTCCGGGCGGCTCGGTGGGCGGTACCGTGAATCTGGTGCCCAAGCGTGCAACCAACGAGCCCATCAACCGCCTGACGACCACCTATATGTCGGACGCCCAGTGGGGCGGACACATCGATCTGGGGCGCCGGTTTGGTGCTGACAAGCAGTTCGGCATCCGCTTCAACGGCGTGTACCGCAACGGGGATGGCGCGGTGAAAGACCAGGAGAAGAAGTCGCAGCTGGCGTCGCTGGGTCTGGACTGGCGCGGTGACGGTGTGCGCCTGTCCGCAGATTTCTACAGCAGCGATGACCGCGTCAACGGCGTGACCCGCGGCATCGGCCTGGCACCCGGTGTGGCCATTCCCAAGGCGCCGCGTGCAGACACCTTGCTGAACCCCGACTGGTCCCATGTGCGCAACAAGGACAAGGCCGCCATGGTCCGTGGCGAAATCGACCTGAATGACCAGCTCATGGCCTATGCCGCATTCGGCACGAGCAAAACGAACTACCAGTACAACGGTGCGATGTCGTCCCAGGTGCTGAATGCCGCAGGTGATTTCAAGACGACGATGGGGCAGCTGGCGTTCGAGCAGAAGAAGCAGTCCGCCGAGATCGGGCTCCAAGGCAAGCTGCAGACCGGTGCTGTCCGGCACCAATGGACCTTGAATGCCACGCACTATACGCACAAGCAGGATGACTATGGCCGCCGCAGCGTACCCGGCGCGGACTGGATCACGAATATCTACCACCCGGTGTGGGGGCCTGCCGCGCCGTTTGTGGCGCCCCATATCTCGCACACCGAGCTGAGCATGACCAGCTATGGGCTGGCCGACACCATGTCCTTTGCCGAAGACCGGGTGCAGCTCACCCTGGGTCTGCGCCGCCAGCAGGTGGTCAGCGATACGTACAGCGTCGCGACGGGCGCGCGGACCGCCCGCTACGATTCCGGCGCTACTTCCCCTGCTGCGGCGCTGCTGGTCAAGGCCACCCAGCATGTCTCGCTCTATGCCAACTACATCGAAGGCTTGAGCCAGGGCGCCACAGCCCCCCTGACAGCAGACAACCGGGGCGAGGTCTTCCCTCCGTACAAGACCAAGCAAAAGGAGATCGGTGCCAAGTTCGATCTGGGCGAGTTCGCACACACCGTCAGCCTGTTTGAAATCACACGCCCCAGCAGTTATACGGACCCGGTCACCAATATCTATTCGTTTGGTGGCGAGCAGCGCAACCGGGGTGTGGAGTGGAGCTTCTGGGGCTCCCCCCTGCGCGGTGTGCGTCTGATGGGCGGTATTGCCTATACCACGCCCAAGCTGACGCAAACCCAAGGTGGGGTGAACCAGGGCAAGCTTGCAACCGGGGTGCCCAGGCTGCAAGGCAAGCTGGGTGCGGAATGGGATGTGCCTGCCGTGCAGGGCTTGACGCTGTCGGGCAATGCGACGGCGGTGTCCAAGCAGTACATCAGCGCAGACAACAGCCTCTGGGTGTCAGGCCGCGTGACCTATGACCTGGGTGCGCGCTATGCCACCCGCATTTCCAGCAGGCCCGTCACCTTCCGTGCGACGGTGCTCAACGTGACCAACAAGGCCTACTGGGGCATGCCCCTGCTGTCCAGCCTGGCCCTGGGCGCGCCTCGGACTCTGGCCTTGTCAGCCACCATGGACTTCTGAGCCCAGACCTGCGCCGGGCGCAGCGGTTGCCACCCGATCGCTGCGCCCGCAGGGGGAGGCCTGCTCCAGAAGGCGGGAGGCGCCAGGAAATGGCGGGCTTCACCCTCCACGGGCGGCGGCCATGTGCCGGCGCACCACGGGCTGTGGGGTGGATTCAACACTAATGAGATTTATTCTCATTTTTTGATACAGTCGCCCCTTTCTTCCGCCGCAGAGGTCGTGTGCGCCGTCACCAATGCCCCCACCCTGGCGGCATGCCCCGCCAGCGGGCCGAGGTGTTTCCTGTGGTTGCGCACTATTACGCAGAACTCATCAGTTTCTTTGCCCGCTCGCTCAGAGACCGGGATGCCGCGGCCGACGTCGTGCAGGAAAGCTACGCCAGGGTGCTGGCACTGCAGGCGCGGGAGGTGGCCGTGCGCGATCTGCGCGCCCTGTTGTTCCGTACCGGGAAAAACATCGTGATCGATGATGCCCGCCGTCGCCAGGCCGAGGCCCACATGCTGCAGACGCTGGCCGTGGTGGGAAGTGACGAGGCACCATCGGCCGAGCGGCAGGTGGCAGGGCGCCAGCAGCTGGAGCTGCTGTCACGGCGTCTGCACGCCATGCCGCGAAAGCGCCGTGAAGTGTTCGTGCTGGTGCGCATCTATGGTTTCAGTCACGCCGAAGCGGCGGTGCACATGGGCATCAGCGAAGCGGCCATTGAAAAGCATGTCGTGCGTGCCGTGTGCGATGGCATGGGGTTGCAACCATGACTCCGACACAGAGCGCCGTCCATGCTGCCACGCCGCCGGAGCGCAAGCGCCTGGAGCATGCGCTGCTGCTGATCGCACGCCAGCACGGCGGCAATGCACAGACGGCCCAGGTCGCGGCCGAAGACCTGGCCCGCTGGCGCCGGCAGGAGCCCGCCAACGAGCAGGCCGCGCTGGCTGCGCTGGCCGGATGGTCCGCCACCGATGCAGTGGCGCTGCGGGGGGCTGTGCCCTTGCCGAGCAGCCAGAACGAGCGTGCGCGCACCACCCGCAGGCGGGCGCTGTCGGTGCTGGGGGTGGCCGGGCTGGCCGGCATGCTGGGACGCTGGCATTGGCAGCAGCCGCTGGAAAAGCTGGCATTGCACACCGGACACGGGCAGCAACTGGGGCAGGATCTGTCCGATGGCAGCCGGATCGATCTGGCACCTGCCACCGAAGTGCTGGTGGTGCTCTACCGCCAGCGCCGTGAAGTACACCTGTCCCAGGGCGAAGTCCGCCTGGAGGTCACCCACGATGCCGCCCGCCCCCTGGACGTTGTGACGCCGCGAGGGCGTGTGCGGGTGCTGGGCACCGTGTTCTCGGTCGCACTGCACGGCAGCGATCTGGTGGTGCGCGTGGCCAAGGGGAGGGTGGCGGTCTGGGCGCCAGAGGCCGCCGCGGATGCGCCTGCGGAATGCGTGCTTGGGGCTGGCGAGGCCGTGCGCCTGACGGCCGAAACCGGTGCACAGCCATTTTCCATCAACCCCCAGGACGTGGGTGCCTGGCGGGAAGGCTGGCTGGTGTTCGACCAGACCCCGCTGGCGGAGGTGGTGGCCCGGTGGAACGACTATCTGGCCCGGCCGATGCAGCTGGCGGGGGACAGCCGCCTGCACGCCATGCGGCTGACGGGGAGCTTCAAGCTGCGCGAGCCCGCCACGTTTCTGGCCAGCCTGCCGCGTTCGTTGCCGGTGAGGGTGGAGCCCTTGCCCAATGGCAGCCTGCTCATCCACCGGCGTTGAGGCGTGCTGAATCCGGCATAAAAAAATGTCCGGTATTTCGCGCCTGGTGCGTCTTCACTGTGAAAAAGCATTTGGATAGGCAGTTCACAGGACGCATTGGCATGAAACGTTATCACTCTCATTTTTTATCACTGGGTTTATCACTGCGCCAAGGTGCGGCACGGCCTCACGCCGTGGCTCTGGCATGTGCCATGGCGCTGGGGCTGGTGGCCGTGGCACCGGTCCGGGCCCAGTCGGAGGCAGGGCAGGCCGCCATGGTGCGTGCGCACAGCCTGAGCCTGCCCGCCCAGCCATTGGGCCAGGCGTTGAATGCGCTGGCCCGCACCTGGGGGGTGGCCATCTCGGTGGATGCCGCGTTGGTGGAAGGGCGCATGGCGCCGGCCTTGCAGGGGGCGCTGCGGCTGAATGACGCTCTGGACCGGATCCTGGACGGCAGCGGGCTGGAGGCCCGGGCGTCCGGCTCCGCCATCACGGTGCAGCGCCGCAGCAGCCGCTCCACGACGCTGGGCGAAGTGACGGTCAAAGCGCAGGCGCAGCGCGCCGAAGCCACCGAGGGGAGCGGCTCCTACGCAGCCTCGCGGGTGTCCCTGGGCAAAGGCCAGGACGTGCGCGAAGTGCCCCAGTCCATTTCGATCGTGACGCGCCAGCGCATTGAAGACCAGGCCTTGGGTTCCGTGGGCGAGGTGATGCAGCAAACCACCGGGGTGACGGTGGACTATGGCGGCGCAGGCGGACTGGGAGGGGCGGCCACCAGCTTTCTGTCGCGGGGTTTCCAGATCAGCAACGTGCAGATTGACGGCGCCAGTGTGGACGCTTTCAGCCAGCAGCTGTTCGATCCGAACCTGGCCATGTACGACAGCGTGCAGGTGGTACGGGGTGCCAACGGGCTGTTCAGCGGCAACGGCGAGCCGGGCGGGGCCATCAACCTGGTGCGCAAGCGCCCCACGGAGCAAAAGCAATTGCTGGCATCGGCGGCCCTGGGCAGCTGGAACCGCAAGCAGCTGGAGTTGGATGTCGCGGGCCCGCTGAATGCCGATGGCAGCGTGCGTGGCCGGGCCGTGGTGGCACACACTAGCAAGGATTTCTTCTATCGTGGTGCGGACTCCAAGGACAGTCTGCTGTACGGGATTGTGGAGGCCGATGTGAGCCGTTCCACGATGGTCACGCTGGGCGCGAGCTACGACAAGCTCCAATCCACGCCCTGGCGTGAAGGTATTCCCCGCGCGCCCAACGGAGACGATCTGGGGTTGCCCCGCAGCACGGCGCTGATGGCCGGCTGGAGCCACTATGACAAGAACGTCAAGGAGGTGTTTGCGCAGGTCGACCAGCAGCTGGCGGGCGACTGGAAAGCCAAGGTTCAGCTGAATTACCAGAAGGTGGACAGCGATTCGCGGCTGGCCAACCTGGGCGGCGCTGTCGATCCCGCCACAGGGCTGGGCATGGAATGGACCGGGTTCTCCAACGACTTCCGTTCAGAGAAGAAAAGCCTCGACGTCCATGCCAGCGGCCCCTTTTCCCTGCTGGGGCGCAAGCACCAGTTGCTGATCGGTGCCGACTGGACGAAGGTGAGTGACGACCAGGACACCTATTACTCCGAGATGGGGTCGTCGCTTCCGCCGGTCAATGTGTATGACTTCGATCCGTCCAAGGTGCCGTTGGCGCAGAGCGTGCGCAAGACGCGCAGCTATCCGGGCTATGGCGCCACGCAAAAAGGCCTCTATGGCCGCGTGAACCTGAGCCTGACAGACAGCCTCACGGCCATTGCCGGAGGCCGCTATGCCAGCTACGCCTACAACACCCCCTACATCAACTACAACGCCGATGGCAGCATCCGCGCCAGCGGTCGCGAGTACTACAGCGAAAACGGCATCTTCACGCCCTATGTCGGCTTGGTGTACGACCTCGACCCGCAGTGGACCGCCTATGGCAGCGTGACCGAAATCCACAAATCGCAGGCGAACATGCTGGCGGGTCCCCAGCCGGGTACGGCGCTGGACCCCATCAAGGGCCGCAGCCTGGAGCTGGGCATGAAGGGCGAGCTGGCAGATGGCAAGCTCCAGACGGCGTTTGCGCTGTATCGCATTGAGCGCAAGGGGGAGGCCGCACTGGATCCGCGCTACCCCGAAGCTGCCGTGGGCAACCTGGGCCTGACCTGCTGCTATGTGGCACAGGGCAAGATCGTCAGCCAGGGCGTGGACATGGAGGTGTCGGGCCAGTTGGCGCGCGGTTGGCAGCTGTTTGCGGGCTATACCTACAACCACAACCGCAACAAGACCGATCCGCAGAAGCTGGTCTACAGCTCCATCACGCCCAAGCACCTGTTCAAGCTGTGGAGCACCTACCAGCTGCCGGGCGATCTCTCTCCCTGGACGCTGGGTGGCGGCATGACGCTGCAAAGCACCACCTACGTCAGCGGAACGGTCAACGCATTCAACCCTGGATCCGGCCAGTTCGATGGGCCGAGCACGCCTTTCCGCTTCACGCAGGCCGGGTATGCCGTCTGGAATGCCAGCGTGCAGTACCGCATCAACCGCAACTGGTCCGCCACGCTGAATCTCAACAACGTGTTTGACAAGACCTACTACAAGACGGTGGGAACCTCGAACGGTGGCAACTGGTATGGGGACCCGCGCAATGTCCTGCTAACGCTGCGCGGGGCATTCTGAACTGGTGGCATGACGTTGTTGCTGAGTCGCTGTAGCTCCGTCCCCACCGCAGCGCATGCCGGCTGCGGTGGGGATGCAGATCGGGCGCGCGCGCCTTGGCGCGGTGTGCGCCGGTGGCACACTGCCATGGAGGGCGGCGGTGGCGCATAGGGACCCTTCCTCTCCCGGCCTGCGCCAGACCATGTCATGGCTGCACACCTGGTGCGGGCTGGTGTGCGGCTGGCTGCTGTGCGCCATTTTTCTGACCGGCACCCTCAGTGTGTTCCGCGGGCCCATCACGCGCTGGATGGAAGCCGCTCCGGTGACGCACGAGGCCACGCGCATGCTGGCACCCACAGAGCGCTGGCAGGCGTTGCGCGTTGCGCAAGCGCATCTCGTGCAGCATGCGCCGGATGGCGGCTTGTGGCGCATCAGCCTGCCCTTCAGCGGGGCGGAACCCTTGCAGGTTTTTTTCCGCACCGGTGACGCGGAGCGGCTGGTCACCTTGCACCCTGTCACCGGGGAGGCCGTGGCCGGTGCGGAGCATCGCAGCACCGAGGGCGGGCGCCATTTCATGTCCTTCCACTACTCCCTGCAGGGCGGCATGGCGGGGTTCTGGGTGGTGGGGCTGGTGTCCATGTGCATGCTGGTGGCGCTGGTGTCAGGCGTCATCGTGCACCGGCGCATCTTCCAGGATTTCTTCACCTTTCGGCCCGGCAAGGGCCAGCGTTCCTGGCTGGATGCCCACAACGCATCAGCGGTGCTCACGCTGCCTTTTCTTTTCATGATCGTCTACACCGGGTTGGCCCATTTCTATACGAGCTACATGCCGTGGCCGTTGGATTCGGTGTACGGGCAGGACAAAGCGGCCTACAGCCGCTATCAGGCCGAGTTGAATGCCGCGCCCGGCACCCAGCCGGCGGGCGATGAAGCTGCCGCGGCAGGTCGTGATCTGGTCGGCCTGGTACAGCATGCCCAGCAGTGGCTGCAGGAGCCTGTGGCCGGTGTGGTGGTGCAGCGACCGGAACAGGGGGCCGCGATCGTGCGTGTCACGGCACGCAGCCCGGATACCGGGGAGAGCCGCCGCATGCTCAACAGCGCAGAGTCCATGACCCTGGATGCGGTCACCGGCCGCGTGCTGCAGGCGCCCCACCGGGAGGCGACGGGCAGCGTGGCGAGCAAGGTCCATCCGGTGATCAGCGCCCTGCATCTCGTCACCTATGGGGGCTGGACTGCCAAGTGGCTGTACTTTGTTTGTGGTCTGATCGGTACGGCCATGGTGGCCACCGGCTTGCTGCTGTTTTCCATCAAGCGCAGGACCCGCAGCGGCCAAGAATGGGGAGCGGCCACGCCGCAGATGTACCGCTGCATCGATGCGCTGAATGTGGCCGCGCTTGCGGGCACGGCGCTGGCATCCATCGGCTATCTGTATGGAAACCGTTTGCTGCCGCAAAGCCTGGAAGCGCGCAGCGCATGGGAAATCCGCGTCTTCTTTGCCCTGTGGGCCGTCAGCCTGCTGCACGCGCTGCTGCGCGCGCCGCACCAGGCCTGGCGTGAGCAGCTGTGGGCCGTGGCCTTTCTGTGTCTGGCGCTGCCGTGCTTGAACATCGCCACCACCGGCCAGCATCTGGGCCAGTACCTCGCCCACGGCGATGGTCAGCGCGCAGGGGTCGAGCTGACGTGTGCGGCCATGGGCCTGCTGGCGTGGTGGGCCGCATGGCGCCATGTGCAATCCGGCCGGAAAACTGCACGCCCCTCCCGGCGTGCCTTGCCCGGAGGCACGCCATGAAATCAGGCGCCATGACCGCGGTGCAGACCAGAAGATACCGCTGGTGCGTGCTCCTGCGCGTGGTGTTGGCCGGAGCCGGCGGGTATGCCATCACGGCACTGGCGTGTGCCGCCATGGCCCATGGGCTGGTGGCCCTGGGGGTGATGGACCGTGCGCAAGCGGTGCTGCTGGCGACGCTGCTCAGCTTTGTGTTCTACACCGCCCTGGCGCTCTGGGTGTTCCATGTGCGCAGTGTGTGGCGTGTCGCTGTCGTACAGGCCGCCAGCGCGGCGCTGCTGGGGGCGGTGTGGCTGGCGCTGAAAGGCTGGACATGACCGCGGTCTGGAGCGTGATGTCGTGCGCTCTGGCGCTGTGCCTGGCGGCCATGCTGCTGTTGAGCCGGGCCATGGACCGGCATTGCGCGCAAATCCTTCCGCGGGGTGAGCCCGGCCCGGTGCTGAGCGGCGTGCTGCGGGGGGCGGGCCTGGTGTGCCTGTCCCTGGCGCTGTGGCAGTGCATACGCTGGTGGGGGCCTGCGGTCGGCACCGTGCTGTGGCTGGGCTGGCTGAGTGCGGCGGCGCTGCTGGTGGCCGCTCTGCTGACCTATGCCCCGCGCAGTGGAGCGGCCGCGGTGGCGGTGGCAGGGCTGTTCGCTCTGGCGTGGACACTGGCGCACGGCGTGGCGGCCTAGCCTGGAGCGTGGGTCGGCCCATGGTGCGCCAGAAAAGGCGCTCTGCCCAGGGGAATCGGTGGCGTGTGTGGAGGCAAAGTCAACATATTGAAATCAATTTTCGATAGTTTGGCCGTGTTTCCCGCCGGGTAAGGCATCTGCACCCAGGCGTCCGGTCATCCCGCAGGCCGCTCTGCCATGGGGCTGGCGGCGGGCTGGTTGGACAGCCTGGAACAGGGCGTCGCAGGGACGAAAGTGCCGTGACCGTGCTGTTGCATCGGAGATAGCCCTTCTTTTCAAGCAACCTTGGCACTTGAAAGCTTCCGATTTCGCCTTATTATTAGCACTCGTAGGGGTTGAGTGCTAACAAGCCCGGTCCCTCGCCTGTTTAGCCACGCTGACCTTGCGCAGCGTGGAACGGATAAATCCACTTTGTTGATTTCTAGGAGAAGTGAATGAACCTGCGTCCTCTGCACGACCGCGTGATCGTCAAGCGCCTTGAGAACGAAACCAAGACGGCTTCGGGCATTTATATCCCTGACAACGCCGCCGAAAAGCCTGACCAAGGCGAAGTGCTGGCAGTGGGCCCTGGCAAGCGCAACGACAAGGGCGAACAGATCGCTCTGAACGTGAAGGTCGGCGACCGCGTGCTGTTCGGCAAGTACTCCGGCCAGACCGTCAAGATCGACGGCAACGAGCTGCTGGTGATGAAGGAAGACGACCTGTTCGCAGTCGTCGAGAAGTAAATCACCCAGTGATTTACCGGTGCCGAAGGCCCGCGCCCCAGGCACCCGTTCCCCAGCATCCAAACTTTCAAATTCATAGCTGTCTCAGCCCACAGGATGCGCTGAGGCAGCCACATTGAACCCATTTGTAGGAGCCAAACATGGCAGCAAAAGACGTAGTTTTCGGTGGTGAAGCACGTGCACGCATGGTCGAAGGCGTGAACATTCTGGCCAATGCCGTCAAAGTGACCCTGGGCCCCAAGGGCCGCAACGTGGTGCTGGAGCGCTCCTTTGGCGCCCCCACCGTGACCAAGGACGGCGTGTCCGTGGCCAAGGAAGTGGAACTGAAGGACAAGCTGCAGAACATGGGCGCCCAGCTCGTGAAGGAAGTGGCTTCCAAGACCAACGACATCGCCGGTGACGGCACCACCACCGCCACCGTGCTGGCCCAGGCCATCGTGCGCGAAGGCTCCAAGTACGTCGCCGCCGGTCTGAACCCCATGGATCTGAAGCGCGGTATCGACAAGGCTGTCGCTGCCCTGGTGGAAGAGCTGAAGAAGCAATCCAAGGCCACCACCACTTCCAAGGAAATTGCCCAAGTCGGCACCATTTCCGCCAACTCCGACTCCGACGTGGGCGAAATCATTGCCCAAGCCATGGACAAGGTCGGCAAGGAAGGCGTGATCACCGTGGAAGAGGGCAAGTCCCTGGCCAACGAACTGGATGTCGTGGAAGGCATGCAATTCGACCGCGGCTACCTGTCGCCCTACTTCATCAACAACCCCGAAAAGCAAGCTGCGATTCTGGACAACCCCTTCGTGCTGCTGTTCGACAAGAAGATCAGCAACATCCGTGACCTGCTGCCCACGCTGGAGCAAGTTGCCAAGGCTGGCCGTCCCCTGCTGATCATTGCCGAAGACGTCGAAGGCGAAGCCCTGGCGACCCTGGTGGTGAACACCATCCGCGGCATCCTGAAGGTTGTGGCTGTGAAGGCTCCTGGCTTCGGCGACCGCCGCAAGGCCATGCTGGAAGACATCGCCATCCTGACGGGCGGCAAGGTGATCGCCGAGGAAGTCGGCCTGACCCTGGACAAGGTGACCCTGGAAGACCTGGGCCAAGCCCAACGCGTCGAAATCGGCAAGGAAAACACCACCATCATCGACGGTGCTGGCCAAGCTGCTGAAATCGAAGCCCGCGTCAAGCAAATCCGCCTGCAGATCGAAGAAGCGACCAGCGACTACGACCGTGAAAAGCTGCAAGAACGCGTGGCCAAGCTGGCCGGCGGCGTGGCAGTGATCAAGGTCGGCGCTGCGACCGAAGTCGAAATGAAGGAAAAGAAGGCCCGCGTGGAAGACGCCCTGCACGCTACCCGCGCTGCTGTGGAAGAAGGCATCGTGGCTGGTGGCGGCGTGGCCCTGCTGCGCGCCAAGCAAGCCGTGGGCGCTCTGTCCACCGGCAATGCCGAGCAAGACGCCGGTATCAAGCTGGTGCTGAAGGCTGTGGAAGCCCCTCTGCGCGAAATCGTGTCCAACGCCGGTGGCGAACCTTCGGTGGTGGTGGACTCGGTGCTGAAGGGCCAAGGCAACTTCGGTTTCAACGCTGCCAACGACACCTACGGCGACATGCTGGAAATGGGTATCCTGGATCCCACCAAGGTGACCCGTACCGCGCTGCAAAACGCTGCTTCCGTGGCTTCGCTGCTGCTGACCACCGAGTGCATGATCGCTGACGCCCCCAAGGCCGAAGGCGCTGGTGCTCCCGACATGGGCGGCATGGGCGGCATGGGTGGCATGGGCGGCATGGGCATGTAATTGCCTGTTGGCCGCTGTGACAAGGGTGGAGCCCAGGCTCTGCCCGCTCCCAGACCGACACAACCCGCACGCCGCAAGGCCTGCGGGTTTTTTCATGTCCGCACGCGACCATCGCCTCTGCCGTGGGTGTACCACCCGGTCCGCGATGCCTCGGCCTGCCGGCTGCCCTACACTTGGGCGCAGACCTTTCCCGACTTCTGACTTTCTGCCCGCATGACCTCCGCTGCCCCGCTTGTCCCTTTCGCCTCTGCCACGGCCGACCAGGCCACCGTGCACATTGATCTTGGAGAGCGCAGCTACCCGATCCGCATTGCCGCCGGTCTGCTGGGCGATGCCGCCACCTATGCCGCGCTGCCCAAGGCGGCCAGTGCGCTGGTTGTGACCAACACCACCGTGGCGCCGCTGTACCTGCAGCAGGTGCGTGCCGCGCTGGCGGGCCGCTACCCGCAGGTGCATGTGGTGGAGCTGCCGGATGGCGAGGCCTACAAGGACTGGCAGACGCTGAACCTGATTTTTGACGCCCTGCTGCAGCATGGCTGCGACCGCAAGACCGTGCTGTTTGCCTTGGGCGGCGGTGTGATTGGCGATATGACGGGGTTTGCCGCTGCCAGCTATATGCGTGGCGTGCCCTTTGTGCAACTGCCCACCACGCTGCTGTCGCAGGTGGATTCCAGCGTGGGCGGCAAAACCGCCATCAACCACCCGCTGGGCAAGAACATGGTCGGCGCCTTCTACCAGCCGCAGCTGGTGGTGTGCGATCTGGCGTCGCTCGACAGCCTGCCGCCGCGCGAGCTGTCGGCCGGGCTGGCCGAGGTCATCAAGTACGGCCCGATTGCCGATATGGCGTTCTTCGAGTGGCTGGAGTTGCACATCGACCGTCTGCGTGCCGGTGACCGCACGGCCATGGCGCAGGCGGTCAAGCGCAGCGTGGAGATCAAGGCCTGGGTGGTCAGCCAGGACGAGAAGGAAGCGGGTTTGCGCGCAGTGCTGAATTTTGGCCACACCTTTGGCCACGCCATCGAGGCCGGTATGGGCTACGGCAACTGGCTGCACGGCGAAGGCGTGGGTGCCGGCATGGTGATGGCGGCCCATCTGTCGCAGGAACTGGGCATGGTGGACGCGGCCTTTGTGGCACGCCTGACCCGGCTGATCGAACGCGCCGGCCTGCCCACGCGCGGCGCCGTGCTGGACGCGCAGGACAACGCCGGCGCCTACCTGGAACACATGCGGGTGGACAAAAAGGCCGAAGCGGGCGAGATCCGCTTCGTGCTGATCGACGGCCCGGGCAAAGCCACCATGCGTGGCGCACCGGATGCCCTGGTGCGCCAGGTCATTGACTGCTTCTGCGCACCCGCCTGACACGCTGGGGGGAAGGTGTCTGTGCCGCGACGGGGTGTGCCGTGCGCGGCGGTGGTGTCTCTGAAGTGTCTTTGAACAGAGGAGTGGTGGATGGCGATGCAGGCACTGGCCCCTTGGGCATGCGACCCGGCACAGACCCGGGGCAGGCGTTTTGCGGAGGTGGCGGCGCCCACGCGCAGCGACCACCAGCGGGACCGGGACCGCATCGTCCACTCCAGCGCCTTTCGCCGCCTCGTCTACAAGACCCAGGTGTTTCTGAACCACGAAGGGGATCTGTTCCGCACGCGGCTCACCCATTCGCTGGAGGTGGCGCAGCTGGGCCGCTCCATCGCCCGGCCGCTGGGCCTGAATGAAGACCTGGTGGAAGCCATCTGCCTGGCCCATGACCTGGGCCACACACCGTTTGGCCATGCCGGGCAGGACATGCTCAACGCCTGCATGCGACCCTGGGGGGGCTTTGAGCACAATCTGCAGAGCCTGCGCGTGGTGGACCAGCTCGAAGAGCGCTATCCCGAGTTCGACGGCCTGAACCTGACCTTCGAGGCCCGCGAAGGCATCCTCAAGCACTGTTCCCAGGCCAATGCCCAGAAACTGGAGGCACAGGAGCCCGGCGGCGTGGCCGCGCGTTTTCTGCAGGGCGGTCAGCCTTCGCTGGAGGCCCAGCTGTGCAATCTGGCCGATGCCATTGCCTACAACGCACACGATGTGGACGACGGTCTGCGTTCCGGCTACCTCACTTGGGAGCAGCTGCTGACGGTCCCTCTGGTGGCGCGCTACCACGCCCAGGCACTGGCCCAGCACCCGCAGCTGGCCCAGGCCGAGCACCAGCGCCGCCTGCTGTACGAAACCATCCGCCGCATGCTCAGCGACCAGGTGTACGACGTGATTGCCACCACGCGGCAGCGCATTGCGGCCGCAGGGGTGGACAGCGTGGCCGCGGTGCGTGCCTATCCGGACAAGTTGGTGGCCTTCAGCGCGGACATGGCCAGGGAAAGCCAGGCGCTGAAACAGTTTCTGTTTCGCAATCTCTACCGTCACGCCGAAGTCACACAGACCATGGACCATGCGCAGACGGTGGTCCAGGACCTGTTCTCCCTCTACCTGGTCCGCCCGCAGGAAATGAAGCCGCGCCATGCGGCCAAGGCCCAGGCGGCCGCCAGCGAGGCCGGGCGTGCCCGCGCCGTGGCGGATTTCGTGGCCGGCATGACCGACCGCTATGCCGCCCATGAGCACGAACGGCTGACCGGAAAACGCCTGCTGGTCTGAAACGCTGCAAAGCGTTACGCTTGCAGCTGGAGGAGTCACAGATACGCCGCTGCCACCAGAATCCGGCAGCCGATACCGGGTGCCGCATGCTGGCGTGGTCGGGCTTTGCGCCAGCGCAAAGTCCGCACCGTGCACGCAAGAGCGGCAGCCCGATAGAATTCGCGCCACAGAATCGATGAGAGAGAGGGGGCGTTGCGCCCCCATTTGCTTTTTGGGGCCCACATGACCGATACCACCATCCAGACCGACGCAGACCAACCATCCTTTCCCGAAGACATGGTGATCGCCGACACCGTGCGCTGGCTGGAGCGGGCCGTGATTGGCCTGAACCTGTGCCCCTTTGCCAAGGGCGTGCATGTGAAGGGCCAGATCCACTACGTCGTCAGCCAGGCCACGGATGCCGAAGGTGTGGCCAATGACCTGCATCGCGAGCTGGAAGCCCTGGCTGAGACCAACCCCGAAAAGCGCGACACCACGCTGCTGATGCTGCCCGAGGCGCTGCAGGATTTTCTGGACTTCAACGATTTTCTGGAAATCGCTGATGCCATGGTGGAAGAGCTGGATCTGGGCGGCATTCTGCAAGTGGCCTCCTTCCATCCACGCTTTCAGTTCGAAGGCACGGATGTGGACGATGTGACCAACTGCACCAACCGCTCGCCCTACCCCACGCTGCACCTGATCCGCGAGGAAAGCATCGACAAGGCGGTGGAGGCCTTCCCCGAGGCCGAGATGATTTTCGAGCGCAACATGGAAGTGCTGGAAGACATCGGCCTGGAAGGCTGGCTGGATCTGGACGTGGGCGCGCGCTGCCCGGTGACCGGCCATGGCGAACCCCAGAAGGCAGGCAACTGATGGCCAAGCACGACAAGAAAGGCCAGGGCGCTGCGAACGCCGGCCAAGCGGCCAAGCCGGCGGCCCAGGACATTGCGGCCCAGCTGGAGCTGAAACCCGGCCAGAGCATTGCCTTGCTCAAGGCCTTGCACATCCTCACGCGCGACGGCAAGCTCAACCAGGATTCGCGCCGCAAGCTCAAGCAGGTCTACCACCTGTACCAGTTCATCGAGCCCATCCTCAAGGAGCTGGGTGCCGACGGCCACGCCGTGACGCTGGCCGACCATGGCGCGGGCAAATCGTATCTGGGCTTCATCCTGTACGACCTGTACTTCAAGGCCCAGGGGCTGGGCCGCATTTACGGCATCGAAACCCGCGCACCGCTGGTCGAGGCGTCGCAGAAGCTGGCAGCCGATCTGGGCTTCGAGCGCATGGAGTTTCTGAACATGTCGGTGGCCGAATCCACCCAGGCCGACTTCATGCCCGAGCGCTTTGACGTGGTCACGGCCCTGCATGCCTGCGATACCGCCACCGACGATGCGATTGCCTTCGGCCTGGAGAAAAAGGCCAAGGCCATGGTGCTGGTGCCCTGCTGCCAGGCCGAAGTCGCGGCCTGCCTGCGCCAGACCAAGGCCTTGAGCCTGGCGCGCACGCCGCTTGCCGAACTGTGGCGCCACCCCATCCACACGCGCGAGATCGGCAGCCAGGTCACCAATGTGCTGCGCTGCCTGTACCTGGAAGCCAGCGGCTACCAGGTGACGGTGACCGAGCTGGTGGGCTGGGAGCACAGCATGAAGAACGAGCTGATCGTGGCCCGCTACACCGGCCACAAGAAACGCGCGGCGGCCGAGCGCCTGCAACAGCTGCTGGCCGAGTTCGGCCTGGAAGCATTGGCGCAGAGCCGTTTCAAGCTGCCGCAAGCCCCGGTGGCGGCGGCCGCACCGGTCCCGCCAGCGGCGGCCGTTGCCGCGGAAAACGCCGCCTGAAGTGGTGTCGCCGAGGGCGCGGATGGTCTGCGCCTGAACGCCGGCAGTCTCGAACACGGTTCAGCCCTGCTTGGCGTTGTTTTCAGCAGCGGGGCATATTCGCAGCGGCGGCGAGCCCGCTCACGGCGTGGGCATTTGCGGCATAGGCAGGGGCGCCGATGTACGGGGGGCGGGCAGAGGTGCTGCAGCGCCCTGGTCCGCCAGCGGCAGGCAGGCTTCGATCACAGTTTGGCCCGGGCGGGAGCGGACATGCAGCGCGCCACCCATGCGTTCCATGCGCGCCCGCATGCTGGACATGCCGATGCCCAGGCCGGCGCGCAGCGCGATCGGCGCGTCGAAGCCGATGCCGTCATCCTCGATGCGCAGCACCAACTGCCTGGCATCCGGATACCGCAGGTTGACCCGCACCATGCGGGCCTGGCTGTGTTTGACGATATTTGTCAGCGCTTCCTCGGCCACCCGGGCCAGCAGCATGCACTGCAGGGCGCTGGGCGGGGTTTCCCAGTGCGCTGGGGCCAGCCATTCGGAGGACATGTCCAGGTCGTCGAACAGGGTGACAAAGCGATAGCGCAGCGGAATGGTCCATTCCTCCGGGGTGGTCGGCGCGTTGGCGCCGATGCTGCCGTCGCTGTCCACCACCTGGCGCAGGTCATCGCGCAGCAGCTTGAGCATGGACAGATAGCGTTCCTTGGAGGGGGGCGCGTCGCTTTGCTCCACCAGCATGATGGAGCGCACGATCTGTCCGCCCAGGCCGTCGTGCAGGTCTTGTGCCAGCTGCAGGCGTTCCTGCAGATGGGCATTGGCCAGGGCCAGGGCATGTTCCTGGGAGAGCGTGGTGTTCAGCTCGTCACAGGCGCGGGCCACGGTTTCGCTCAGTTCCTGGTTGAAGCGCTCGATGCGCTGGGCATCCTGCAGAATGCGCCGGCGCATCAGCACGGCCGACAGCAGCATGAACAGCAGGGCGGTGTAGGCGCTGTAGAAGTTGCGACTGGGCCAGATTTCCGCCACCACCAGCAGGTCGCGCACGCCCATGGACACCATCAGCAGCAGATAGACGGCCACCAGCTGGTGCTGCAGCGCACGCGTGCGCCAGGCATGCCGGATCACCAGCGCGGTATTGCCCAGGAAGATCAAGGTGTAGAGGTCGGCCGCCCGCTGCATGGGGAACCACCCCAGGGTGGCCACCACGACCACGCCGGCCACCAGGGTCAGTCCGCCCAGGCGTTGCAGCTGGCGGCGTGACAAAGGGCTTTCAATCAGCTGCCAGCAGAACACCGCGAAGCTGGCGATGTAGCCGATATAGGCCAGGTGGTTGACGCGGGCCATGGCCAGGCTGTCTGGGAAGGGCCAGGTCTCGGTCAGCAGCACATTGCTGCCGAACAGCACCCAGCACAGCGACACCAGGGCATACCAACCCAGCAGAGGCTGCTTGCGCCGGGGCAGCCACACCACCAGCGCCATGATGCCCAGGGTGGCGGACAGGGTGAGGTTCAGCTGGAACAGGGTGCGCGTGTTCCAGTCATGGTGGCGCTGGCTGGCGAGCATGGCTTCGGGGGTGCCCACCTCCACGATGCCCAGACCGGGGCGCAGCTCCGGCACACCGACCACGCGCAGCCAGATGGTGTTCGGCCCCTGGGGCTGCAAGGAGGATTGCGGCAGCACCCAGGAACGGGCGGTGGTCCAGGAGCGGGACAGGGGCTCCTGCAGATGGTGGTCGCGCCAGATCAGGTCCTGGTTGCTGTAGACCTCCCCGGCCATGTTGATGGAGTCCACGGTCATGGCCACGGGGCTGGTCAGCGGACAGTCCGTGCTCCAGGTGATGCGGTACCAGACCGGGCCGCGGTGTCCGGGCCAACGGCGCGACCAGTTGTCCGGCAGCGTCACAGCTTCCCAGCCCTGGGTCGGTGCCTGGGTGGCTGCTGCATCCGCACGGGCCGCCATGGTGCTGTCGATGCGGGCGCTGCATGCCAGGGCTGCCGTGCTGGCATGGGCTGCGGGCATCCAGCACAGCCAGGCCAGCAGCAGACTGCACAGCCACCAGGGGCTGCGTGCCAGGCGGTGCCCGCCGAACCTTGTCATCGCGTCAGCAGTCCCCGGGCACGGGCTTCGCTGACGGCACGCATGCGCGAGCTGACGGCCAGTTTGCGGTAGATGTTGCGCACATGGGCTTCCACGGTGTGGCGCGAGATGAACATGCGCTCGGCAATCTCGCGGTGGGTCAGGCCGCTGGCCACCTGGTTGAGGATGTCGATTTCGCGCGCGCTCAGCACGGCATCGGAGTCGGTGGCGGCCGGCGGCTCGGTGGGCGCCTGCTGCTGCTGGAATTCGGTGATGACGCGGCGTGCGATAAAAGGGTCGATGGGCGCACCGCCGCGCAGCACGCTGCGGATGGAGAGGGTGACTTCCAGGTCGTCGCGTTCCTTGAGCACATAGCCGGTGGCCCCGGCGCGCAGGGCGTTCAGGATGGCCTCCTTGGTGCTCCAGGCGGAGATCACCAGAATGCCCATGACGGGGTCGCTGCTGCGCAGCTCGCCAATCAGTTCCGTGCCATTGCCGTCCGGCAGGCCCAGATCGACCAGGGCCAGGGCAAAGCTTTGCTGCGCCGCCAGCTGGCGGGCCGGGCCCAGGGCCGAGGCAAAGTGCAGCATGTCGGCCTGGTAGCCCAGGCTGGCCAGGATCTGCCGCAGCCGTTGCTGGATCAGGGCATCGTCTTCCACCACCAGCACAGGGGTTGGCAAAGGGGCGGGTGTGGTGGGAGGAATGGCGGACATGGTGTTCAAAGAGTGCGCACAAGGCGTGTTGCGCGCACTATCGCTGCTGGAGCCGGTGTTGCCAATCCCGAAACATAGGTAATTGCAGGCCGGCGCCGGGCGCTCAGTACTGGTAGCGCAGCGTGGCCTGCCAGCTGCGCGGTGGTCCATAGGCGGTGAACATGGGCGCTTCGATGCTGCGGTAATAGCGCTTGTCCAGCAGATTGTGCACGTTCAGCTGCAGCTGCCAGTGTGGCGTGATCTGGCGCGCCGCCATCAGCCCCACCAGGGTGTAGGCGGGCTGGTGGATGCGGTACTGGTAGCCGCTCAGGGTGTCCAGCCCCGTATTTCCGGTGCTGCTTTGGCGGTAGAGGCTGCCGCCCACGCGCCAGGCGCTGTCCGGCAGGCGGTAGACCGTGCTCAGCTGCCACTGCAGGCGGGGCAGTTGCGGCTCGTAGCGCTGGCCTTGTTTCTGCGGGTCCTGGGTATAGCGGCTGCTGACCAGGGTGGTGCTGGCCGACAGCTGCCAGCCCGGGGTGATCTGCCCCTGCAACTGCAGCGTCACGCCGCGGCTGCGCACCTGCTCGATGCTGCGGTAGCACGCCACGCCGGGATAGCTGGGGCAGGTGAATTGCTGGTATTCCTGCTCCAGCGCATGGCGCTGGGTGGCCTGGAACAGGTGGATGCCGGCCTGCAGGCGCTGGTCCAGGTAGCGGCCTTGCAGGCCGGCGCCATAGGTGCGCCCGGTGGTCGATGGCAGCACCTGGCCCGCCATGTCGCGTTCGGTGCGGGGCTGGAAGATGTCCGAGGTCTGCAGGTAGGCGCTGTGCCGGGCATCCAGTTCCCACACCAGACCGGCGTAGCGGCTGAAGTGCTGCAGGCGGTCCTGGTCGGTGCGCTGCATGGGCATGCGGAAATTGTCGGCCACCAGTCCGGCATGGCGGTAGCGGTCCCAGCGTCCGCCCAGGGTCAGCTGCAGCCGCTCGTGCAGCTGCAGTTGCGTGGCCAGCCAGACCCCCGTCTGGGTGGGGTCCAGCGTCTGGCGGTAGCGGTAGGCGTAGGTCGACAGCAGGCCCAGGTTCGGCGCCGCGACGGGGGCCATGGGGGCATAGACATTCAGGTCGGTGATCCAGTTGGGGGCCGTCCAGCCCTGGCCGGAGGTGTCGCCCCGGCGGTGGCTCAGGCCCAGCGCCAGTTGGTGGGTGCGCCCGGCAAAGCGCCAGGGGCCGCGCAGCGAGACGGCGTAACTGTTTTCCTCCTGGCTGGAGCTGTACTGACCCAGGCTCTGCCGCATGGCCGTGGGGGTGCCGCCGTTCAGGTAGGTGCCCAGGTATTCCAGCTGGGAGTGCAGGTGCAGCAGGTCGGCGCGCAGGCGCCAGCCGCTGTCCCATTCATGTTCCAGCTGGGCAAAGGCGGTGTCGGTCTGCTGCCGCCAGTATTCCCAGTCGTAGCCCAGGTAGGTGGAGCGGGGCAGGTGCAGGTCGCCGCCGTCGGGGGCGGTGGGGATCTCGCTGAGCGAGTCGCGGTGGATGTTGCGCTGCTGGCTGGCCCCCAGGCGCAGCGTGGTCTGGGGGGCAATGTCGGCCTCGACCACGCCGTAGTAGCTGCGCTTGCGGCTGGCCATGCGGTCCATATAGCTGTGGTGGTTGTTGGCATCCACCACGGCGCGGGCACGCAAGCTGCCGGCGGCATTCAGCGGGCCGGAGGCGTCGACCATGGCTTCGCGCTGGTTCCAGCGGCCGGCACGCAGCTGCAGTTCCACGCGCGGCTGGGCCGTGGGCAGCTTGCGCACCAGGTTCAGCGCGGCAGAGGGGGTGCCCATGCCGCTCATCAGGCCCGAGGCGCCCTGGACCACTTCCACCCGGTCGTACAGGGCCAGACTCTGGCTCAGATCGAAATTCTTGTCGGAGCTGACGCTCATGCCATCCACCATCCAGTGGCTGAGCGCAAAACCCCGGGCGTACAACTGCCCGCGTGATGCGCTCAGGCCGGCCGAGAGCACGGCCAGATCCCGCACCGACTGGGCATCCTGGTCGTTGAGCAGGCTGCGGGTCAGCACCTGCACGGGCTGGGGGGTGGCCTGGCTGCGCAGTGCCAGGCCGGTGGCCGTGGCACTGGGGGCGGTGCTCAGGTACTGGTCGCTGCCCTCGGTGGTGGCGGAGACCGGGGCGGTGACATCGACCGTGCCCAGCGTGGCCGCCGCGGGGGCAGTGCCTTCTGCCGCCTGGGTGGGCAGTGCCGCAACCAGGCAGGCCAGCGCCAGGGCAGTGCGTGCGCACACGGGCCGGCCCACAGCAGGAAAAGACAAGGCGGAGGGCAAGGCAACGCAGAACACGGCAAGGGACGCAAAGACGCTGGGACAGCAGGAAAGGAGGGATGTTAGGTGACGATTGATGACAATTCGTCACTTTGTGATGCAAAAAGCACGCCTGCTCTTTTCTTTGCGTGGCTGACCTCTCCGTACTTGTCTTGCGGTCCTGTTTTGTATACAGGGTTGGGGAGCGCCCATAAAAAACGCGCCTGCACAGCCCGCTACAGGCCGTGACAGACGCGCAAAGGAGGAGATATGTCGACGTCGCGGGACGTCGACGGCAGCGCAACCCGGGCGCTGCCGCGTCGGCGATCAGACTTGAGCGCCAGACTCCTTGACGACCTTGCCCCACTTGGCGGCTTCGGACTTGATATAGGCATCGAACTGGGCCTGGGTGTCGATCACCACGTCACCACCCTGGTCTTCGATCTTCTTGATCACGGCGGGGTTCTTCAGCACCTTGACCAGCGCGGCGTGGAGCTTTTGCTGCACATCGGCGGGGGTCTTGACCGGGGCCCACAGGCCGAACCAGGAGGTGGCCTCGTAGCCGGGCACGCCGGCTTCGGCGATGGTCGGTACATCTGGCAGTTCACGCGAGCGCTTGGCCGTGGTCACGGCGATGGGGCGCAGCTTGCCAGAGCGCACGTGCTGGATGGCGGAGGGCATGTTGTCGAACATCACCGAGATCTGGTTGCCCAGCAGGTCGGTCATGGCGGGGGCGCTGCCCTTGTAGGGCACGTGCACCATGTCCACCTTGGTCATGGACTTGAACAGTTCGCCCGACAGGTGCACGGAGGAGCCGCTGCCCGAGGAGCCGAAGTTCACCTTGCCCGGATTGGCCTTGGCGTAGGCGATCAGTTCCTTCACGTTCTTGAACGGCTGGGCAGGGTTGGCCACCAGCAGGTTGGGCACGGTGGCCACGCGGCTCAGCGGTGCAAAGTCTTTGATCGGGTCGAAGGGCATCTTGCTGTAGAGCGACTGGTTGATGGCGTGCGTGCCCACCGTGCCCATGAACAAGGTGTAGCCGTCGGCGGGCGAACGGGAGGCCGCCATGCCGCCGATGTTGCCGCCGGCGCCGGGGCGGTTGTCGATGATCACGGGCTGGCCCAGTTCTTCACCCAGGTACTGGCCGACGATGCGGGCCAGGATGTCGGTGGTACCACCGGCCGAGAAGGGGACGATGATGTTGATGGGCTTGCTGGGGAAGGCGCCCTGGGCAGCCGCACCGCCAGCCACGGCCAGGGTGGCCGCGGCGGCCAGCAGCTTCAGACCATGGCGGCGCGAGAAAGAGCGGGTGGATTCAAACATCAAAGTCTCCAGTACACGAGGAAAAGGCCCCTGCGCACCCTGCTGGCCAGGGCCAGGCGCGCACGCCGGGGGTGGTGGCCGTGCATGCATGGCACGGCCATCCGGGGGAATCGGGAAAGTGAAACGGGTGGCGGGTGGTCAGACCGGGGCCACGCCCAGCGTGGTTCCGCCGCACACATACAGCACCTGACCGGTGACAAAACCGTTGTCGGGCGACAGGAAGAACAGCGCCGCGCGGGCCACGTCTTCGGGCGTGCCCATGCGACCCACGGCGATGCTGTTCAGAATGCGCTGCGTCTGCGGCGCACCATCCGGGTTGCTGTTCTTGAACAGCTCGGTGGCAATGGGGCCGGGGCCGATGGCGTTGACCGTGATGCGGTCGCGGCCCAGCTCCATGGCCAGGGTGCGCGTCATGCCGATCAGGCCGGCCTTGGTGGCCGAGTACACGATGCGCTCGCCCTTGCCCAGTGCGGCACGCGACGACATGTTGACGATGCGGCCTTCGCCGCAGGCGCGCAGCGTGGGCAAAAAGGCCTGCACCAGCAGCATGGGGGCACGCAGGTGCAGACCCACCACATCGTCGAGCTGGGCCGAGGTGGCCGTGTCGATGGTGCCGGGGCGGGTGGCGCCGGCGTTGTTCACCAGCGCGGTCACGTTGTGCGCTGCGGCAATCTTCTCGGCCGCGGCCTGGGTGGACTCGGCGTTGGTCAGGTCGGCCTGGTAGGACACCAGGCGTTCATGGCTCCAGCTGGGCAGCACATAGTCCAGGTTGACCACGGTGCGACCCTGGGCCAGCAAGGCTTCGGCGATGGAACGGCCGATGCCGTTGCTGGCGCCGGTCACCACGGTGCAGGCGGCGGATTGGGGGGCTTGGCTCATGCAAGGTCTCCTGAGCGGTGATGGGGACAGGTTCCGGTCCGTGGGAAAAGGTTCAGACCTTTTCCAGGATCACGGCAATGCCCTGGCCCACGCCGATGCACATGGTGCACAGCGCGTAACGGCCGCCCAGCGTGTGCAGCTGGTTCACGGCGGTGGTGGCCAGGCGGGCGCCGGATGCACCCAGGGGGTGGCCCAGAGCGATGGCGCCGCCCCACTGGTTGACGCGCTGGTCGTCATCGGCAATGCCCAGGTCGCGCAGCACGGCCAGGCCTTGGGCGGCAAAGGCTTCGTTCAGCTCGATCACATCCATGTCGGCCAGCGTCAGGCCGGTCTGGGCCAGCACCTTGCGCACCGCAGGGGCGGGGCCGAAACCCATGATGCGGGGAGCGACACCGGCGGTGGCCATGCCCACCACGCGGGCGCGGGGCACCAGGTTGTATTGCTGGGCGGCTTCTTCGTTGGCCAGCAGCAGGGCGCAGGCGCCGTCGTTCACGCCGCTGGCATTGCCGGCGGACACCGTGCCGTCGGGACGGACCACGCCCTTCAGCTTGGCCAGCGCTTCCAGCGTGGTGGCGCGGGGGTGTTCGTCCTGGCTCACCACGATGGCATCACCCTTCTTCTGGGGGATGACCACGTTGACGATTTCCTTGGCCAGGTAGCCGGCAGCGATGGCCGCGGCCGCCTTTTGCTGGGAAGCCAGCGCCATGCGGTCCTGGGCTTCGCGTTCGATCTTGAAGTCGTCGGCCACGTTCTCGGCGGTTTCGGGCATGGAGTCCACGCCGTACTGCTGCTTCATCAGCTTGTTGATGAAGCGCCAGCCGATGGTGGTGTCATACACAGCATTGCTGCGGCTGAAGGCGCTTTCGGCCTTGGGCATGACAAACGGGGCACGGCTCATGGATTCCACGCCGCCGGCAATCATCAGGCGGGCTTCGCCGGACTTGATGGCGCGGGCGGCAGAGCCCACGGCGTCCAGGCCGGAGCCGCACAGGCGGTTGATGGTGGAGCCGGGCACATCGATGGGCAGACCCGCCAGCAGGCTGGACATGCGGGCCACGTTGCGGTTGTCTTCACCGGCCTGGTTGGCATTGCCGTACAGCACATCGTCCACGGCCTTCCAGTCCACACCGGGGTTGCGCTCCATCAGCGCCTTGATGGGCAGGGCGCCCAGGTCGTCGGTGCGCACGCTGGACAGTGCACCGCCGTAGCGGCCGAAGGGGGTGCGGATGGCGTCGCAGATGAAGGCTTGGGGGGTGTTGCTCATGGTGTTGTCTCCGATGTGCGGTGGCCGGTGGGCCGGTCGATGTTCAAGAAATGGGGTGTCCTGTGCGCCTCTCCCGTCGCGGGAAGGGCGCAGAGGAGGGGGCGTTCAGGCTGCGACGGCGGCGGCCGGTGCGGCGATGGGCAGGCCGACGATGCGTTCCAGTTCGGCGTGGCTGAGACCGTCCACGGTGTCCACCAGGCGCAGACCCGAAGGCGTGCATTCCAGCGTGCACAGGTCGGTGTAGATGCGCTTGACGCAGCCCAGGCCGGTCAGCGGGTAGCTGCAAGCGGACACGACCTTGCATTCGCCGGTCTTGGTCAGCAGGTCCATCATCACCCAGGTGGCCTTGGCGCCCACGGCCAGGTCCATGGCGCCGCCCACGGCGGGAATGGCGCCAGGCTCGCCCGTGCTCCAGTTGGCCAGGTCGCCCGTGGCCGAGACCTGGAAGGCACCCAGCACGCAGATGTCCAGGTGGCCGCCGCGCATCATGGCGAAGCTGTCGGCGTGGTGGAAGAAGCTGCCGCCAGCCAGCAGCGTGACGGGCTGCTTGCCTGCGTTGATCAGGTCATAGTCTTCCTGGCCTTCGGCTGGGGCCGGGCCCATGCCGAGGATGCCGTTTTCCGACTGCAGCACCACCTCG
Source organism: Comamonas sp. 17RB (assembly GCF_030056555.1). NCBI lineage: Bacteria > Pseudomonadati > Pseudomonadota > Betaproteobacteria > Burkholderiales > Comamonadaceae > Comamonas > Comamonas sp. 17RB. The sequence continues at coordinate 140,557 of NZ_JASHHY010000007.1, forward strand.
CGGTCGGCGGGGATGTAGTTGCCGACCAGCGTGGGCTGGCCGATGCCCAGGTTCACATAGGCACCGTCGAAGATGTCTTGGGCGACGCGGGCGGCGAGTTCGTTCTTGCTGCGCTTTTGGTAGCTGCTCATGAGGTATCTCCTTGATTCGCGGCTTAGGCGGCTTGTTTGAAACCACCGGCCTGGGTGGCCACGAACGGGATCTGGACGATGGAGTTCACATAGATGCCGGGAGTGACCACGGCTTCGGGGTCCAGCTGGCCCAGTTCCACGATCTCGTGCACGGTGGCGATGGTGTGCTTGGCAGCCACGGCGCACACCGGGCCGAAGTTGCGGGCGGCCATGCGGTAGGTCAGATTGCCCCAACGATCGCCCTGCTCGGCCTTGACCAGTGCCACATCACCGTAGATGGGGTACTCCAGCACATAGTGCTTGCCGTTGATTTCGCGGGTTTCCTTGCCGTTGGCCAGTTCGGTGCCGTAGGCGGTGGGGCAGAAGAAGGCGCCGATGCCGGCGCCGGCGGCGCGCATGCGCTCGGCCAGCGTGCCCTGGGGCACCAGTTCCAGCTCGATCTTGCCGGCGCGGTACAGGTCGTTGAACACCCAGCTGTCCGCTGTGCGGGGGAAGCTGCAGATGATCTTCTGCACCAGACCGCTTTGCAGCAGTGCGGCCAGACCGGTGTAACCGTTGCCGGCGTTGTTGTTGACCACGGTGAGATTGCGGGCGCCATGGGCAATCAGACCGTCGATCAGCTCATTGGGGTTGCCAGCGGTGCCAAAGCCGCCGATGAGGACCACGTCCCCGTCTTTGACGACCGAAACGGCTTCGGCAATGGTGTCGGTGATTTTGTTGATCATGTGTTGTCTCCTGCTGACATGACCCCTTCGCGGTGTGGGCGAAGGCGTTAAAATGTTCGCATATAGAACAAAAGTTCGCTAAAAGAATTATAGGAAGAGGCTTTGCCTTTCCGCGCCTGTAGAAACCACATCAGGGAAAACCCTTGTAGCTATGGAAAACGAAGCACAAAAACCAAGCGACAGCTACGTTCAGTCGTTTGCGCGGGGGCTGGAGGTGATCCGCTCCTTCAGCGCACAAGCACCGGTGCAGACACTCAGCGAGGTGGCCGCACGCACTGGCATGACGCGTGCCGGCGCCCGCCGCATCCTGCTGACCTTGCAGACCCTGGGCTATGTGCACAGCGACGGCAAACACTTCCGGCTGACGCCGCGCATCCTGGACCTGGGCTTTGCCTACCTCAGCTCCATGCCGCTGTGGAGCCTGGCCGGCCCGGCCATGGAAGGCCTGGTGGATGCGGTGGGCGAGTCGTGTTCGGCCGCCGTGCTCGACGGGCTGGATGTGGTCTATGTGCTGCGCGTGCACACCCACAAGATCATGAGCACCAACCTGGGCGTGGGCTCGCGCCTGCCGGCGTTCTGGACCTCGCTGGGTCGCGTGCTGCTGGCGGCCCAGCCCGATGCGCAGGTGCAGGCGCTGATGGACCGCTGCCCGCGCAGCCAGTTCACCCAGCTGACGCAGACCAGTGACGAGGCGCTGTGGGCCGCCATCCGCCAGACGCGCAGCCAGGGCTGGTGCCTGCTGAACCAGGAGCTGGAGGAAGGGCTGATCTCCATCGCTGCGCCGGTGCGCAACAGCCTGGGCCAGACGGTGGCAGCGCTGAATATCAGCGGTCAGGCCAACCGCACCAGCGCCGAGATGATGCAGAACCAGTTGCTGCCGCAGCTGCTGCGCACCTGCGACACCATCTCGCAACTGCTGCGGGCGGCGGGGCGCTGAACAGCAGGGGCACCCGGCATTCTGTGCGGGTCTGCGGCACAAGGACCTCCCGGCCCATCTGACCCGTCTGACTTGCCTGTTTGTTTGGCCGACGGGCCAGCAATTCGATTGTGCTGCGCCCTGTGGATGGTGCGCTGGAGCTGCCCTCGCGCCGCGTGCGCGCCGGCCTCCGGCATGCCCTGGAGCAGGCGGCGCCTGCACGCCGATCCGGTGTGGGGCTGCTCCATGTGGCGCGTTGCCCGCAGCGCCGAGGTACAGGATGCTCCTGTTTTGATAGAGTGCAGCCAGGCTGTGCCGTGCGCTGTGGCGGCGAGGCCGCCATCCAGACGATGGGCTTGTGCCAGTCCCACGGTGTGTGGACGTCGTATGGAGACAGGAACTCCTCCGACAAATGGTCGCTGGTACGCTGCGCATAATGTATTTCAACCTTGTGCACTGCTGTTGATAGCCAAAACCTATTCTGGTCGGCGCACAGCGATGTGGTGTGCCTCCTCTTCAACCTGTGACGCTCCATGGCCCGCTTGCCCCGACTGACACTGCCTGGAATGGCCCATTACGTGATCCAGCGTGGGAACAATCTGCAGCCCATTTTTGAGGACGTGCAGGACTACGAGACCATGAAGGATCTGATGCGCGAGATGGCGCGGCGCTTCCAGATCGATCTGCATGCCTATGTGCTGCTGCCGGCGCAGTTCCATGTGCTGGCCACGCCCGAGACGGAAGAGGGGCTGCCTCTGTTCATGCAGTCGGTGGGGCGCAGCTATGTGCGCTACTTCAATAACCGCCATGGCCGCAGCGGCACCCTGTGGGAAGGACGCTACCGTTCCACCGTGCTGGAGGCCTCGGCCTATCTGCTGCCCTGCATGGTGGTGCTGGAAACCCAGCCGGTGGCGGAAGGCCTGGTAGGGCGCCCGCAGGACTACCTATGGTCCAGCTATGCGCACAACGCAGGTGTGCAGCAGGACAGCCTGGTGCGCTCCCATGCCCAGTACTGGGCCCTGGCCAATACCCCGTTCGCCCGGGAAGCTGCTTACCAGCGCACGGTGGAGCATGGGGTGTCGGCAGCCGTGGCGGAAGAGGTGCTGGCGGCGGCCAGCAAAGGCTGGGCCCTGGGCTCACCGGATTTTGTGGCGCAACTGCAGCACCAGACCCAGCGGCGCCTGACCCGGCGGCGTCCGGGGCGGCCGGCGCAGCGGCCGGTTGAGGCCAGTCCGCCACAGGGTGGTGAGGCGAGTTCGTCACCATCTGCAACGGCTGCAGATGCGGTGTTTGCACCATATCAGGGCAATTGATCCTTCCTGGTTATTGCATTTGCACTCTGTTGGTGCGTTTTGGTGCGTGAGTAGGCACTCGCGTGCCGCGTGGCTTTCTTTTGGTGCATTTGATATGTCCCTAATTAAAATGAAAATGCGGATTTTTATTTTTAATTAGTATCTGACCCCAATTAAATTTTCTTGCATAGGTTTATGCGGTGTCGTACTCTCGCGTTCCCTGCGATAGACAAATAGAGGAAAACCCCATGACTACGGCTGCCGAAATTGCCCACTTGCAAGAGCACGGGCTGTACGCCAAGAGCAATGAACACGACGCCTGCGGTCTGGGCTTCGTGGCCCATATCAAGGGGCAGAAGCGCCACGACATCGTCCTGGGTGCGCTGAAGATCCTCGAGAACATCGACCACCGTGGCGCCGTGGGTGCCGACCCGCTGATGGGTGACGGTGCCGGTATCCTGATCCAGATTCCCGACCAGCTCTACCGCGAAGAGATGGCCAAGCAGGGCGTGGAACTGCCCCCCGCCGGCGAATACGGCGTGGGCATGATCTTCCTGCCCAAGGAACACGCTTCCCGTCTGGCCTGCGAACAGGAGATGGAACGCGCCATCAAGGCCGAAGGCCAGGTGCTGCTGGGCTGGCGCGATGTGCCGGTGAACCGCGACATGCCCATGTCGCCCACCGTGCGCGAAAAGGAACCCATCCTGCGCCAGGTCTTCATCGGCCGTGGCTCCGACGTGATCGTCCAGGACGCGCTGGAACGCAAGCTGTATGTGATCCGCAAGACCGCATCGGCCGCCATCCAGAACCTGGGCCTCAAGCACAGCAAGGAATACTACGTTCCCAGCATGAGCAGCCGCACCGTGGTCTACAAGGGCCTGCTGCTGGCCGACCAGGTGGGCGTGTACTACAAGGACCTGGCCGATGAGCGCTGCGTCTCGGCCATCGGCCTGGTGCACCAGCGCTTCTCCACCAACACCTTCCCCGAATGGCCGCTGGCCCACCCCTATCGTTACGTGGCCCACAACGGTGAAATCAACACCGTGCGCGGCAACTACAACTGGATGGTGGCCCGCGAAGGCGTGATGGCCTCGCCCGTGCTGGCCGACGACCTGCAGAAGCTCTACCCCATCAGCTTTGCCGGCCAGTCCGACACTGCCACCTTCGACAACTGCCTGGAACTGCTGACCATGGCCGGCTACCCCATCAGCCAGGCCGTGATGATGATGATTCCCGAGCCCTGGGAACAGCACGAAGCCATGGACGAGCGCCGCCGCGCCTTCTATGAATACCACGCCGCGATGATGGAGCCCTGGGACGGTCCCGCCTCCATCGTGTTCACCGATGGCCGCCAGATCGGCGCTACGCTGGACCGCAACGGCCTGCGTCCTTCGCGCTATGTGGTGACCGAAGACGATCTGGTCATCCTGGCCTCCGAAGCCGGCGTGCTGCCCGTGCCCGACAGCAAGATCGTGCGCAAATGGCGTCTGCAGCCCGGCAAGATGCTGCTGATCGACCTGGAACAAGGCCGCATGATCGAGGACGACGAGCTCAAGGCCAACGTCGTCAACACCAAGCCCTACAAGCAGTGGATCGAGAACCTGCGCATCAAGCTCGACCAGGTGCAGGTGCCGGCCGACTTTGTCGCGCCCGCCAAGCCCGCGCTGACGCTGCTGGACCGCCAGCAGGCCTTCGGCTTCACCCAGGAAGACGTCAAGTTCCTGCTGACCCCCATGGCCAAGAACGGCGAAGAGGGCGTGGGCTCCATGGGCAACGACAGCCCGCTGGCCGTGCTGTCGGACAAGAACAAGCCGCTGTACAACTACTTCCGCCAGATGTTCGCGCAGGTGACCAACCCGCCGATCGACCCCATCCGCGAAGCCATCGTGATGTCGCTGGTGTCCTTTGTGGGCCCCAAGCCCAATCTGCTGGACATCAACCAGGTCAACCCGCCGATGCGCCTCGAGCTGCAGCAGCCCATCCTCGACTTCGAGGGCATGGCCAAGCTGCGCGAGATCGAGAAGTACACCCACGGCAAGTTCAAGAGCGCCACCATCGACATCACCTACCCGCTGTCGTGGGGCCGTGAAGGGGTGGAAGCCAAGCTGGCTTCGCTGTGCGCCCACGCCGTGGACGAGATCAAGGGCGGCGCCAACATCCTGATCATCAGCGACCGCAACGTGAGCGCCACCCAGGTGGCCATCCCCGCGCTGCTGGCACTGTCGGCCATCCACCAGCACCTGGTGCGGGAAGGCCTGCGCACCACCGCCGGTCTGGTGGTGGAAACCGGCTCGGCCCGTGAAATCCACCATTTCGCCGTGCTGGCCGGCTACGGTGCCGAAGCCGTGCACCCCTATCTGGCCCTGGAGACCCTGGCCGACCTGTACCAGGAACCCGTGGACGGTCTGGATGCCGACAAGGCCATCTACCACTACGTCAAGGCGATCGGCAAGGGCCTGTCCAAGATCATGTCCAAGATGGGCGTGTCCACCTACATGTCCTACTGCGGCGCGCAGCTGTTCGAGGCCGTGGGCCTGAACACCGCCACCGTGGACAAGTACTTCACCGGCACCGCCAGCCGTGTGGAAGGCATCGGCGTGTTCGAGATCGCCGAGGAAACCATCCGCAACCACGTGGCCGCCTTCAGCGACGACCCGGTGCTGGAAACCATGCTGGACGCCGGTGGCGAGTACGCCTGGCGCGCCCGTGGCGAAGCCCACATGTGGACGCCCGATGCGATTGCCAAGCTGCAGCATTCCACCCGTGCCAACAACTTCAGCACCTACAAGGAATACGCCCAGCTGATCAACGACCAGAGCAAGCAGCACATGACGCTGCGCGGTCTGTTCGAGTTCAAGTGCGATCCCGCCACGGCCATTCCGGTGGACGAAGTGGAATCCGCTGCCGAGATCGTCAAGCGTTTTGCCACCGGCGCCATGTCGCTGGGCTCGATCTCCACCGAAGCCCACGCCACCCTGGCCGTGGCCATGAACCGCATTGGCGGCAAGAGCAACACCGGTGAAGGCGGCGAAGATCCCAAGCGCTACCGCAACGAGCTCAAGGGCATCCCCATCAAGCAGGGCGAAACCCTGGCTTCCATCATCGGCAAGGCCCAGGTCGAGTCCGATATCGAGCTGCGCGAAGGCGACAGCCTGCGCTCCAAGATCAAGCAGGTCGCTTCCGGCCGCTTTGGTGTGACGGCTGAGTACCTGGTGTCCTCCGACCAGATCCAGATCAAGATGGCCCAGGGCGCCAAGCCCGGTGAAGGCGGTCAGCTGCCCGGCGGCAAGGTGTCCGAATACATCGGCATGCAGCGTTACTCGGTGCCCGGCGTGGGCCTGATTTCGCCTCCGCCCCACCACGACATCTACTCCATCGAGGATCTGGCCCAGCTGATCCACGATCTGAAGAACGTGGCCCCGCACGCCGACATCTCGGTGAAGCTGGTGTCCGAAGTCGGTGTGGGCACGATTGCCGCCGGCGTTGCCAAGTGCAAGAGCGACCACGTGGTGATCGCCGGTCACGACGGCGGCACGGGCGCTTCGCCGCTGTCGTCCATCAAGCATGCCGGCGGTCCCTGGGAAATCGGCCTGGCCGAAACCCAGCAGACCCTGGTGCTGAACCGCCTGCGCGGCCGTATCCGCGTGCAGGCCGACGGCCAGATGAAGACCGGCCGCGACGTGGTCATCGGCGCCCTGCTGGGTGCCGACGAGTTCGGCTTTGCCACCGCACCGCTGGTGGTGGAAGGCTGCATCATGATGCGCAAGTGCCACCTGAACACCTGCCCCGTGGGCGTGGCCACGCAGGACCCCGTCCTGCGTGCCAAGTTCACCGGCAAGCCCGAGCATGTGGTGAACTACTTCTTCTTCATCGCCGAAGAAGTGCGCCAGATCATGGCCCAGCTGGGTCTGCGCAAGTTCGACGAACTGGTGGGCCGTTCCGACCTGCTGGACACCCGCAAGGGCGTGGAACACTGGAAGGCCCAGGGCCTGGACTTCAGCCGCCTGTTCTACCAGCCAAACGTGCCCGCCGATGTGCCGCGCTTCCATGTCGACAAGCAGGACCACCTGCTGGACAAGGCGCTGGACGTGAAGCTGATCGAACGCTGCAAGCCCGCGATCGAGCACGGCGAGAAGGTGCGCATCATGGAAGTGGCGCGCAACGTGAACCGTTCCGTGGGGGCCATGCTCTCCGGCGCGGTGACCCGTGCGCACGCCGAAGGCCTGCCAGACGACACCATCCGCATCCATTTCGAAGGTACGGGCGGCCAGTCTTTCGGTGCCTTCCTGTGCAAGGGCGTGACGCTGAACCTTACCGGTGAAGCCAACGACTACACCGGCAAGGGCCTGTCCGGCGGCCGCGTGGTGGTGCGCCCCAGCCATGAATTCCGTGGCAACTCGGTGAGCAACACCATCGTGGGCAACACCGTGATGTTCGGTGCTACCCGCGGTGAAGCCTTCTTCAGCGGCGTGGCCGGCGAACGCTTTGCTGTGCGCCTGTCCGGTGCCACGGCGGTGGTCGAAGGCGTGGGTGACCACGGCTGCGAATATATGACCGGCGGCACCGTGGTGGTGCTGGGTAAGACCGGCCGCAACTTTGCCGCCGGCATGAGCGGTGGCGTGGCCTATGTGTACGACGAAGACGGCAAGTTCGCCGAGCGTTGCAACACCGCGTCCGTCAAGCTGGACAAGGTGCTGCCGCACGAAGAATTCGTCAGCAGCATCGACCCCGGTGTGTGGCACAACGGCCAGAGCGACGAGCAACAGCTGCGCGCCATGGTCGAGGCCCACAGCCGCTGGACCGGTTCGCAGCGCGCCCGTGACCTGCTGGACAACTGGGCCGCAGCGCGTGCCAAGTTCGTCAAGGTCTTCCCGACCGAGTACAAGCGTGCACTCGGCGAAATCTATGAACGCAAACAGAAGGAAAAGCAAGCTGCATCTGCGCAAGCCACTCCCAAAAAAGAAGCGGTAGCGGCCAAGTAAACACGGCCCGAACGCGGCGGCCCGGGCGGGTCGTCGCACCGCCAGCGAACACAGATTTCAAGGAATACACACCATGGGTAAGACCACCGGCTTTATGGAATACGACCGCATCGAAGAGGGCTACGCCCCGGTTGCGGAACGTCTGAAGAACTACAAGGAATTCGTCATTGCACTGACGCCCGAGCAGGCCAAGATCCAGGGCGCACGCTGCATGGACTGCGGCACCCCGTTCTGCAACAACGGCTGCCCGGTCAACAACATCATTCCGGATTTCAACGATCTGGTGTACCGCGGTGACTGGGAGAACGCGATCAAGGTGCTGCACAGCACCAACAACTTCCCCGAGTTCACCGGCCGCATCTGCCCCGCGCCCTGCGAAGCCGCCTGCGTGGCCAACATCAATGGCGATGCCATCGGCATCAAGTCCATCGAGCACGCCATCATCGACCGCGCCTGGGATGAAGGCTGGGTCACGGCCCAGAAGCCCAAGCTGCTGACCGGCAAGAAGGTGGCCGTGGTTGGCGCCGGCCCTGCGGGCCTGGCTGCCGCCCAGCAACTGGTGCGTGCGGGCCACGATGTGACCCTGTTCGAGAAGAACGACCAGGTCGGCGGTCTGCTGCGCTACGGCATCCCCGACTTCAAGCTGAACAAGTCCAACATCGACCGCCGCGTCGAGCAACTGGTGGCCGAAGGCCTGAAGATCCGCACCGGCGTGCTGGTGGCGGGCAAGGATGGCCTGGGCAAGGACAGCAAGGTCACCAACTGGGCCAAGGAAACCATCGCCCCCGAAACGCTGATGGCCGAATTCGACGCCGTGCTGCTGACCGGCGGTGCCGAGCAGTCGCGTGACCTGCCCGTGCCCGGCCGTGATCTGAAGGGCGTGCATTTCGCCATGGAGTTCCTGCCCCAGCAGAACAAGGCCACGGCCGAAGGCAAGTACAAGGGCCAGATCCGCGCCGATGGCAAGCACGTCGTGGTGATCGGCGGCGGTGACACCGGTTCCGATTGCGTGGGCACCTCCAACCGCCATGGCGCCACCAGCGTGACCCAGCTGGAACTGATGCCCATGCCCCCCGAGCAGGAAAACAAGCCCCTGGTGTGGCCGTACTGGCCGCTGAAGCTGCGCACCAGCTCCAGCCACCAGGAAGGCTGCGAGCGCGAGTTCGCCATCGGCACCAAGGAATTCATCGGTGAAAAGGGCCAGCTGACGGCCGTGAAGACCGTGCGCCTGGAGTGGAAGGACGGCAAGATGGCCGAGGTCGCCGGCTCCGAGCAGATCATCAAGGCCGATCTGGTGTTCCTGGCCATGGGCTTTGTCTCGCCGGTGCAGACCGTGCTGGACGCTTTTGGTGTGGACAAGGACCAGCGCGGCAACGTCAAGGCTACGACCGATCTGATCGGCGGCTACGCCACCAGCGTGCCCAAGCTGTTCGCCGCAGGCGACATCCGCCGCGGCCAGTCGCTGGTCGTCTGGGCCATCCGTGAAGGCCGCCAGGCGGCCCGCGCCGTGGACGAGTTCCTGGTGGGCGCCAGCCAGCTGCCCCGCTGAGCCCGGTCTGGTCTGTGTGGCGGCCCCAGGGCCGCTGTGCGGGCCGACGCCGTACACCTCCGAGCCTTTGCGATGTCTGTCGCAAAGGCTTTTTGCATTCCGGGCCCGCCCCCCGGGGCGGGGTGCGGGAACGGAGGATCAGGCCGCGCCCTGTGCCGTCAGCGCAGCAGCAGCAACCGGGGGATGGCGTCGCTGCCCACCGTCAGCACGGCGTTCTGCTCCCAGTGCCGGCCCCAGGCGCGGGATTGGGTGGGGGCCATGTGCCAGACCAGCAGGCTGTCTTCGCCCGGCCACTGGCCCTGGGGGTCGTGGCCCAGGACGGGGGCCCAGCTCCAGCCGTCCTGCTGCAGTGCCGCACGCAGCGCCTGCATGCGGCGTTCGTTGTCCGTGGGCGACAGTGCGGCGCCCAGCGGGTTGCAGGCCGTCAGCAGACAGGCCTGCCGGGCGCCGCACTGTCGCATGGCCTGCTGCAGGGCAGGCGAGTGCACGTCCACTTGCAGCCGGGAGGCGGTGGCACGGGCGGGCAGCGCCACGTCGTACCAGGCCTGGCGGTAGGCCTGTACCAGGGCTGCGGGCAGCAGGGTGGGGTGGCCGTCGGCACACAGGGGCGCGGGCTGGGCGGTGGATGCAGGACGAAGTGGCATGGGCTTGCAGGAAATGGGGTGCGCGCCATGGCGCTCTGGGCGACAATAGCGGATTCGTCCGGCAGCGGAACAGCCTGGAGGCGTGCACCACGCTTCCAGCAGCCAGTTCCGGTCGCGCCGTTTGCAGGTCTTTCATCACCTTTTCTTTCGACACCATGAAGAAACGCACCCTCCTGGCCACGGTGGCCCTGACTGCTTTGCTGGCCGCCTGCGGCAAGAATGAACCTGCCTCCACGGCAGCGGCCCCCGAAGCCGCCCCCGCACCGGCTGCCGTGACCAAGCTGGTCGTCGGTCTGGACGACAACTTCCCGCCCATGGGTTTCCGTGACGAAAAGAACGAGCTGGTCGGTTTCGACATCGACATGGCCAAGGAAGTCGCCAAGCGCGCCAACATCGAAGTGGAATTCAAGCCCATCGACTGGAACGCCAAGGAAGCCGAGCTGCTGGGCAAGCGCGTGGACGCCCTGTGGAACGGTCTGACCATTCTGGAAGAGCGCAAGGAAAAGATCCTGTTCTCCGACCCCTACATGGTGAACAAGCAGATCATCATCGTGAAGGCCGGTTCGGACATCAAGGGCAAGCCTGACATGGCTGGCAAGACCGTGGGCGCCCAGGAAGGCTCCAGCGCCGTGACCGCCATGGCCAAGGACAAGGAACTGTCGGACAAGTTCAAGGAAACCAAGCTGTTCGGCGACAACATCGCTGCCCTGATGGACCTGGAGGCCGGCCGCCTGGACGTGGTGGTGGTGGATGAGGTGGTGGGCCGTTACCTGGTCAACAAGAAGCCCGACAACTACACCGTGCTGGCCGACGACTTCGGTACCGAAGACTACGGTGTGGGCTTCCGCAAGGACGACGAAGCCACCCGCAACAAGGTCAACGACGTGATCGCCGAGATGAAGAAGGACGGCAAGGCCGCTGAAATCGCCAAGAAGTGGTTCGGCGCTGACGTCATCAAGCACTGAGTCTGACCGACCGTGCTGTACCGGCAATGCCTGGCATTGCCGGTTTTTTTTGCTTTGCGACGACAATCGCGTCCTGGCATGCGGGTTGCACCCGCCATGTCCGGCGCCTGTGCCTGTGGCAGCTGCCCTTCACCCAAGCGCCACCTTGAAGGCCATCGATGGATTATGTAATTTCGCTTTTGGGCCCCATGTCTGCCGGGGCCCTGGTAACGCTTAAGCTCTTTGTCATCACGCTGATCCTGTCCATCCCGCTGGGATTGGCATTGGCGTTGATGCGTATTTCCCGTTTCAAGGCGCTCAGCAGCCTGGTGGGCGGCTATATCTGGCTGATGCGCGGCACGCCGCTGATGTTGCAGCTGCTGTTCATCTACTTTGCCCTGCCGTTTGTGCCGGTGGTCGGCGTGCGCCTGCCGGACTTCCCGGCCGCCGTGGTGGCGTTCGCGCTGAACTACGCGGCCTACTTCGCTGAAATCTTCCGCGCCGGTATCCAGTCGGTGGACCGGGGCCAGTATGAAGGCGCCAAGGTGCTGGGCATGAGCTATGGCCAGACCATGCGCCGCATCGTGCTGCCGCAAATGTGGTCGCGCATTCTGCCGCCGGTCAGCAACGAGACCATCACCCTGGTGAAAGACACCTCGCTGATCTACGTGCTGGCGCTGAACGACCTGCTGCGCGTGGCGCGCGGCGTGGTGCAGCGTGACTTCACGTTCACGCCCTTCATTGTGGCGGCCTGTTTCTATCTGGTGATGACGCTGGTACTGACCTGGATCTTCCAATACCTCGAAAACCGCCATGCAAAGTACGAAGCCTGAAGCCATGTCCGAAGTGATGATTTCTGCCCAGGGCATCCACAAAGGCTTTGGCGGCACGCCGGTGCTCAAGGGCGTGTCGCTGGAACTGGCGCGCGGCGAGGTGGTGGCCATCATCGGCCCCTCGGGCTCGGGCAAGAGCACGTTCCTGCGCTGCCTGAACCACCTGGAGACCATCGACCGCGGCACCATCACCATCGAAGGCGAGGTGCTGGCGCGTTCAGAAGGCGAGGCCAGGGCCCAGTATGTGAGCGAAGCCGAAATCCGCCAGATCGGCCGCAAGATGGGCATGGTGTTCCAGTCCTTCAATCTGTTCCCGCACCTGACGGTGCTGGAGAACATCATCGAAGCGCCGATCATCGTCAAAGGCATGAAGCGCGATGCCATCGTGCCCAAGGCCGAGGCGCTGCTGCAGAAGGTGGGCCTGCTGGAAAAGCGCGATGCCTATCCCAACCGCCTGTCGGGCGGGCAGAAGCAGCGCGTGGCCATTGCCCGTGCGCTGGCCATGGACCCGGACATTCTGCTGTTCGATGAACCCACGTCGGCCTTGGACCCGGAGCTGACCGGCGAAGTGCTGCGCACCATGCGCGAGCTGGCCGAGGAGCGAATGACCATGCTGGTGGTCACGCACGAAATGGGCTTTGCCCGCGAAGTGGCCAACCGCGTGATTTTCATGGACGGCGGCCACATCGTGGAGCAGGGGCCGGCGGCCGCGTTCTTCGCCAACCCGCAGCAGGCCCGCACCCGCGCCTTTCTGCAAAATATGTTGTGATACAGCAACACTCTGCCCCGTGACTGTCATAGCGCAGCCACAGGGCGGATACCGTTGGCTATGCTGCGCCGCAGCGTGACAGGGCCGCCCCGTGCTGCCACTGTCGCTGCGAATAAACATACACTGGTGTATGTTTATTCGCCAAATTGCAGCCAAGCCGGGCGCTTGTTTGCACAATATGCCCCTTTGGGCCGTGGAAAACTTCAATCCCCATGTCTGATTCCCCTTCATTGGTAGAGTTGCGCAATGTCACGTTCGGCTATGGCGAACGGGTGATCCTGCGCGACCTCTCGCTGTCCGTGCCACGTGGCAAAGTGACGGCGCTGATGGGGGCTTCCGGCGGTGGCAAGACCACGGTGCTGCGCCTGATCGGCGGGCAGAACCGCGCCCAGCAGGGCCAGGTGCTGTTCGATGGCCAGGACGTGGGTAGCATGGACCAGACCCAGCTGTACGCCGCACGCCGGCGCATGGGCATGCTGTTCCAGTTCGGGGCCTTGTTCACCGACATGAATGTGTTCGACAACGTGGCTTTTCCGCTGCGCGAGCACAGCCAGCTGCCGCCGTCCATGGTGCGCGACATCGTGCTGATGAAGCTGCAGGCCGTGGGCCTGCGCGGCGCACGCGACCTGATGCCCAGCCAGATTTCCGGCGGCATGGCCCGCCGGGTGGCCCTGGCCCGTGCCATGGCCCTGGATCCGGAACTGATCATGTATGACGAGCCGTTTGCCGGGCTGGACCCGATTTCGCTGGGCACGTCGGCGCGCCTGATCCGCATCCTGAACGATGCCATGGGCCTGACCACGATCCTGGTCTCCCACGATGTGGAAGAAACCTTCCGCGTGGCGGACCATGTGGTGATTCTGGGCGCTGGCGGCGTGGCCGCACAGGGCACGCCACAGGAAGTGATGGACTGCCCCGATCCGCTGGTGCAGCAGTTTGTCCATGCCCGGCCCACGGGTCCGGTGCCTTTCCACTATGCCGCCCCTTCGCTGGAGGCCGATTTTGGCACCGCACACGGTGACGGAGGTGCACGATGAACTGGCTGCATCCCGCACGCATCGGTCTGGCCGTGCGTTCCAAGCTGGCCGACATGGGCTATGGCGCCCGCCTGTTCGGACGTCTGCTGGCCCTGCTGCCGGAAGCGCTGCGGCGCTTTCGCCTGACGGGCGACCAGATCCATTTTCTGGGCAATTATTCGCTGGCCATCATCGGGGTGTCCGGTCTGTTCGTGGGCTTTGTGCTGGGCCTGCAGGGCTATTACATCCTGCAGCGCTACGGCTCGGCCGAGGCCCTGGGCATGATGGTGACGCTCAGTCTGCTGCGCGAGCTGGGTCCGGTGGTGACGGCCTTGCTGTTCGCCGGCCGCGCCGGCACGGCGCTGACGGCAGAAATCGGCCTGATGAAGGCTGGCGAGCAGCTGTCGGCGATGGAAATGATGGCGGTGGACCCGATCAAACGCATTCTCGCGCCCCGTTTCTGGGCGGGGGTGGTGGCCATGCCCCTGCTGGCGGCGGTGTTCAGTGCCGTCGGCGTGCTGGGCGGCTGGATCGTGGGCGTGCTGCTGATCGGCGTGGATGCGGGGGCCTTCTGGGGCCAGATGCAGTCCGGCGTGGATTGGTGGAACGATCTGGGCAACGGCGTCATCAAGAGCACGGTATTTGGGGTGGCAGTGACCTTTGTGGCACTGCTGCAGGGCTATGTGGCCAAGCCCACGCCGGAAGGCGTGTCGCGCGCCACCACCCGCACGGTGGTGATGGCTTCGCTGGCGGTGCTGGGACTGGACTTCCTGATGACCGCATCGATGTTCAGCATCTGAGGCACGGCGCCCAGGCAAACAAGGAATAGATCAAAAATGCAGCAATCCAAAAATGACATCTGGGTCGGCATGTTCGTGCTGATCGGGGCTGCCGCGCTGGTGTTTCTGGCGTTGCAGGCAGCCAATCTGCTGAGCCTGAACTTTCAGAAAGGCTACCCGGTGACCGCCCGCTTCGACAACATCGGTGGGCTCAAGCCCAAGGCGGCGGTCAAGAGCGCCGGCGTGGTGGTGGGACGCGTGGAATCCATCACGTTTGACGACCAGACCTTCCAGGCCAGCGTGAACCTGGTGATGGAAGAGCGTTACAAATTCCCCAAGGACAGTTCGCTGAAGATCCTGACCAGCGGCCTGCTGGGAGACCAGTACATCGGCATCGAAGCCGGCGCCGACGAGGAAAACCTCAAAGCCGGTGATCGCATCAGCTCGACCCAGTCGGCTGTGGTGCTGGAGAATCTGATCGGCCAATTCCTCTACAACAAGGCCGAAGAGGGGGCCGCCACGCCTGCGCCCGCAACCAACGGAAACTGACCATGATGCAGAAGAACAAGACATCCCCCATCGTGCGCTGGAGCGCCATTGCCGCCGTGTCGGCCAGTGCCCTGGTGCTGGGCGGTTGTGCGGCGACCGGCAGCAACCCGCAGGACCCGTACGAGTCGTTCAACCGCAAGGTGCAGTCGTTCAACGACGGGGTCGATGACGCGGTGCTCAAGCCCGTGGCCACGGCCTACCAGACCGTGACGCCCCAGCCGGTGCGCACCGGTGTGGGCAACTTCTTCGGCAACGTGGGCGATCTGTGGTCCATGGTGAACCATTTGCTGCAAGGCAATGGTCTGCAGGCCTACAACCACATGGTGCGCTTCACCACCAACACGGTGCTGGGCATCGGCGGTCTGCTGGACATTGCGACCGAAATGGGCGTGGACCGCCAGAAGCAGGACTTCGGCCGCACCCTGGGTGCCTGGGGCATCAAGCCCGGTCCCTACCTGGTGCTGCCTTTCCTGGGTCCGTCCACCGTGCGGGACACGGTGGCCCTGCCTGCGGACTGGCGCGGCAATGTTCTGACCGAGCTGCGTCCGATTTCGCACCGCAACGCCCTGGTGGGCCTGAAGGTGGTGGATGACCGTGCACGCCTGCTGAAGGCCGGCGACATTGTGGATTCGGTGGCGCTGGACCGCTACTCGCTGCTGCGCGATGTGTATCTGCAGTCGCGCCAGCCCAAGGGCGATGGTCGCGTCGAAGACCTGGACGCCGGCAAGCTGCCGCCCGAAGAATGACGTTTCCCGGGCATGGCCCGCGCTGGTGCGGATGCATGGTGTTGCAAGACTTTACGCACGCCTTGCATGCTGTTGACCAGAATGCGGCACGCTGTGCCCAGGTGTGTTGCCCAGGCGCACACCCCCCACGGGCTGCGGCCCGTTGCTGAAAAGGATTACCCATGAAGATGAATCGACGTACCTCTGTGCACTCCCTGGTGGCCCTGGCCGCTGCTGCCTGCCTGCCGCTGGCGGCCCTGGCGGCCGAGGAAGCGCCGGATGCGCTGATCAAGCGCCTGTCGACCGACGTGCTGACCACCATCAAGGCGGATCCGGCCCTCAAGGGTGGAGACATGGCCAAGATCAATGCCCTGGTGGACCAGGTGGTGCTGCCGCATGTGAACTTCCGCCGCATGACGTCGGCGGCCGTTGGTCCCAAGTGGCGCCAGGCCACGCCGGCCCAGCAGGAACGCCTGCAAACCGAATTCAAGCAGTTGCTGATGCGCACCTATTCCGGCGCGCTGGCCCAGGTGAGCGACCAGACCGTGGTGGTCAAGCCGCTGCGCATGGCGGCCGGTGACACCGATGTGCTGGTGCGCACCGAAGTGCGTGGCAAGGGTGAGCCCGTGCCGCTGGACTTCCGTCTGGAAAAGAAGGACGGCGCCTGGAAGGTTTACAACTTCAACGTGCTGGGCGTCTGGCTGGTGGAAACCTACCGCACCCAGTTCGCCGAAGAGCTGAACAAGACCGGCATCGACGGCCTGATCCAGACCCTGGCCAGCCGCAGCGCCATGCCGGCCAAGGCCGCCAACGCCAAATGAGCGTGATTGCACTGCCCGCCGATCTGGATGGCGACCAGGCCGCAGCCCTGCTGCCGCAGCTGCGCCGCCAGATCGCTGGTGGCGGCACCGGCGCCGTAGTGCTGGATGCCGCTGCGGTGCGGCGTTTTGATTCTGCCGCACTGGCGTTGTTGCTGGAATGCCGCCGTCTGGCCCAGGCCAGCCAGCGCACCTTGGAAGTGCAGCATCTTCCCGCCGGCCTGCAGTCTATGGCCCATGTCTACGGCGTGGACGGTGTGCTGGGCTTGCCGGTGAGCGCCAGCGCGGGCACAGACCCCCTGGTCTGACACCCGCGGCGGCAGCACCATGCCAGTGGTGCGGACCGCTGTGCGGGCGCAGGTATCGGCGCTGGTGCGGGGTTGCAGCAGCTCCGATAAGGTTTATCGCCCAGCCCCCCGGGCACACAGCAGTGGACTGCCTTTAAAATGACCGGCTGCCATGCCAGCTGTCTCATTCCAATCCATCTCCAAGACCTACCGCACGCCCAAGGGCGAGTTCCAGGCCCTGCAACAGGTCAGCCTGGACATCGGTGAGGGCGAATTCTTCGGCCTGCTCGGTCCCAACGGCGCGGGCAAGACCACGCTGATCAGCATTCTGGCGGGATTGGCCAAGGCCACTTCCGGCCGTGTCACCGTCCAGGGCCATGACGTGCAAAGCGACTTTGCTGCAGCACGTCGTCAGCTGGGCGTGGTGCCCCAGGAGCTGGTGTTCGACCCCTTCTTCAATGTGCGCGAGACGCTGCGCCTGCAGTCCGGCTACTTTGGCGTGAAGCACAACGACGACTGGATCGATGAATTGCTGGACAGCCTGGGCCTGGCCGACAAGGCCACGGCCAATATGCGCCAGCTGTCGGGCGGCATGAAGCGCCGCGTGCTGGTGGCCCAGGCCCTGGTGCACAAGCCGCCCATCATCGTGCTGGACGAACCCACGGCCGGGGTGGATGTGGAGCTGCGCCAGGCCCTCTGGCATTTCATTGCCAAGCTCAACAAGCAGGGCCATACGGTGCTGCTGACCACCCACTACCTGGAAGAGGCCGAAGCGCTGTGCAACCGCATCGCCATGCTCAAGCACGGCCAGATCGTGGCGCTGGACGATACCTCCAACCTGCTCAAGACGGCTTCGGCCAATGTGCTGCAGTTCAAGAGCGACCAGGCCCTGCCCGAGGTGCTGCTGCCCATTGCCCGCGTCACCGGCCGGGTGGTGCAGCTGCCGGCCCAGGGGCCCAACGACATCGAACGCTATCTGGCCACCTTGCGCGAAGCGGGTGTGGCCATGGAAGACATGGAAATCCGCCGTGCCGACCTGGAGGATGTGTTTCTGCAGGTGATGAAAGGAGCGGCATGATGCAAGGCTGGCAGTCGCTGTTCTACAAGGAAATCCTGCGGTTCTGGAAGGTGAGCTTCCAGACCGTGGCCGCGCCGGTGCTGACGGCCGTGCTGTACCTGCTGATCTTCGGCCATGTGCTGGACGGGCATGTGAAGGTCTATGGCAGTCTGAGCTATACCGCCTTCCTGGTGCCCGGCCTGGTGATGATGAGCGTGCTGCAGAATGCGTTCGCCAACAGTTCGTCCAGTCTGGTGCAAAGCAAGATCATGGGCAGCGTGGTGTTCATCCTGCTCACCCCGCTGTCGCACTGGGCCTGGTTTGTGGCTTTTGTCGGTGCGTCGGTGGTGCGCGGTCTGGCCGTGGGGCTGGGGGTGTACATCGTCACGCTGTTCTTCACGCCTCCCGTCGCGGTGGCGCCGCTGTGGATTCTGGCCTTTGCCTTCCTGGGCGCTGCGCTGCTGGGCACGCTGGGCCTGATTGCCGGGCTGTGGGCCGACAAGTTCGACCAGATGGCGGCCTTCCAGAACTTCCTGATCATGCCCATGACGTTTCTGTCCGGCGTGTTCTATTCCATCCACTCGCTGCCGCCGTTCTGGCAGCAGGTGAGCCACCTCAACCCCTTCTTCTACATGATCGATGGCTTTCGCTACGGCTTCTTCGGCCTGAGCGACGTGTCCCCCTGGACCAGCCTGGCCATCGTGGGCGGCGCCTGGCTGCTGGTCAGCGCCCTGGCCGTGCGCCTGCTGCGCACCGGCTACAAGATGCGCCACTGAGCGGCACCGCCACCATGTGCAAGATTTCCACTTTCTCTGTCGCCCGCGCTGCGGGTGCTTTGGCCCATGACCGCTGACCAACTCCAAGCCATCATCTCTGCCGGCCTGCCTTGCGAACACATCGCGCTCGAAGGCGATGGCCGGCATTGGTATGCCACCATCGTCTCGGCCGCATTCGAAGGCCAGCGCCTTGTCGGCCGCCAGCGCCTGGTCTATGCCACGCTGGGCAACCGCATGGCCACCGACGAGGTGCATGCGCTGTCCATGAAGACCTACACGCCCGCCGAATGGGCGCAGCAGGCGGCCCAGTAAGCCGCCGCATTCATTCATTACTCACTCGCTGTGGGGGCGCATTCAGAGCGCGCCACAGCCTGATTGGACCCATAAGGCAGTTTTGCGATGGACAAACTCAAGATCCGTGGTGGCCGTTCGCTGAAGGGCGAAGTTTTGATTTCCGGCGCCAAGAACGCAGCCCTGCCCGAGATGTGCGCGGCGCTGCTGACCGCCGAGCCCGTGCACCTGCACAATGTGCCGCGCCTGCACGATGTGGCCACCATGCGCAAGCTGCTGGCCAATATGGGCGTGCAGACCGAGACCCACGGCGAGCGTGGCGGCATGAGCTTTGTCGCCCCCGACAGCCTGACGCCCGAAGCCCCGTACGAGCTGGTCAAGACCATGCGCGCCTCGGTACTGGCGCTGGGCCCGCTGCTGGCCCGCTTCGGCCGTGCCAAGGTGTCGCTGCCCGGCGGTTGCGCCATCGGCTCGCGTCCGGTGGACCAGCACATCAAGGGCCTGCAGGCCATGGGTGCGATCATCACCGTGGAAAACGGCTACATGCATGCCAGCCTGCCCGCCGGCTGGACGCGCCTGAAGGGCGCGCGCATCACCACCGACATGGTGACCGTGACGGGCACCGAGAACTTCCTGATGGCCGCTGCGCTGGCCGACGGCGAGACCGTGCTGGAAAACGCCGCCATGGAGCCTGAAATCCCCGATCTGGCCGAGATGCTGATCAAGATGGGCGCCAAGATCACCGGCCACGGCACCAGCCGCATCGTGATCCAGGGGGTGGACCGGCTGCACGGCTGCACCCACGACGTGGTGGCGGACCGCATCGAGGCCGGGACCTTCCTGTGCGCGGTGGCCGCCACCGGCGGCGAGGCCTTGCTGCACCACGCACGCGCCGACCACCTGGGTGCCGTGATCGACAAGCTCAAGGAAGCGGGTGTGATCGTGGAATCCGTGGAGGCCGGCCTGAAGGTCCGCTCCAACGGCAAGCTCAAGGCCCAGAGCTTCCGCACCACCGAATATCCCGGCTTTCCCACTGACATGCAGGCGCAGTTCATGGCGCTGAATCTGGTGGCCGAAGGCGCCAGCGTGGTGACCGAGACGATTTTTGAAAACCGCTTCATGCACGTCAACGAGATGCGCCGCCTGGGTGCGCATATCTCCACCGACGGCCGCGTGGCGTCCATCGAAGGCGGCAAGCGCCTGTCCGGCGCCACCGTGATGGCCACCGACCTGCGTGCCTCGGCCAGCCTGGTGATTGCCGGTCTGGTGGCCGAGGGCGAGACCCTGGTAGACCGTATTTACCACCTGGACCGTGGCTACGACCGCATGGAAGAAAAGCTGCGGGGCCTGGGTGCAGATATCGAAAGAGTGTCGGAATGACGATCGCAACCCCTGTGACGATTGCCCTGTCCAAGGGCCGTATCTTTGAAGAAACCGTGCCCCTGCTGGCGGCTGCCGGCATTGCGGTGACGGAAGACGTGGAAAAGTCGCGCAAGCTGATTTTTGACACCAACCAGCCCCATGTGCGTGTGGTGCTGGTGCGGGCTTCGGACGTGCCGGTGTATGTGCAGTACGGCGGCGCCGATCTGGGCGTGTCCGGACTGGATTCGCTGATCGAGCATGGTGGCCAGGGCCTGTACCAGCCCCTGGACCTGCAGATTGCCCGCTGCCGCGTGAGCGTGGCCGTGCGCAACGGCTTTGACTATGCGCATGCGGTCAAGCAGGGCGCGCGCCTGCGCATCGCCACCAAGTACCCCGAGATCGCACGCCATTTCTTCGCCAAGAAGGGGGTGCACGTGGATATGGTCAAGCTCTACGGTTCCATGGAGCTGGCGCCGCTGACCGGCATGGCCGATGCCATCGTCGACCTGGTGTCCACCGGCAACACCCTCAAGGCCAATGACCTGGTCGAGGTCGAGCCCATCATGGACATCAGCTCGCGTCTGGTGGTCAACCAGGCGTCGCTCAAGCTCAAGCAGGCCCCGCTGCGCCACATCATCGATGCGTTCGCTCAGGCCGTTGCGGCCAAGAACAACTGATTTTCTCCACTGGTAAATACTATGGAATTCGTAGCTGCTCCCGTCCGTCTATCAACCGCAGATGCCCAGTTTGAGCATGATTTTGCTGCGCGTCTGCATTGGTCGGCGGACACGGACGCCGCCATCGAACAGCGTGTGGCCGACATCCTGGCCGATGTGCAAAAGCGCGGCGATGCCGCCGTGCTGGAGTACACCGCCCGCTTTGACGGCCTGAGCGCCGACTCCATGGCCGCGCTGGAGCTGACCAAGGAAGAACTCAAGGCCGCCTTCGACAGCCTGCCTGCAGACCAGCGCGAAGCACTGGAATCTGCCGCGCGCCGTGTGCGCAGCTACCACGAGGCACAGAAGAAGGCCAATGGCGAAAGCTGGAGCTACCGTGACGAAGACGGCACCCTGCTGGGCCAGAAGGTCACGCCGCTGGACCGCGTGGGCATTTACGTGCCCGGCGGCAAGGCGGCGTATCCCAGCAGCGTGCTGATGAATGCCATTCCGGCCCAGGTGGCGGGTGTGGAGGACATCATCATGGTGGTGCCCACGCCGCAAGGCGCCAAGAATCCGCTGGTGCTGGCCGCCGCCTATGTGGCCGGTGTGCACCGCGCCTTCACCGTGGGCGGTGCGCAGGCCGTGGCTGCCTTGGCCTACGGTACGGCGACCATCCCCAAGGTAGACAAGATCACCGGCCCCGGCAACGCCTATGTGGCCAGTGCCAAGAAGCGGGTCTTCGGTCTGGTGGGCATCGACATGATTGCCGGCCCCAGCGAAATCCTGGTGCTGGCCGACGGCACGACACCGCCCGCCTGGGTGGCAATGGACCTGTTCAGCCAGGCCGAGCACGATGAGCTGGCGCAGTCCATCCTGCTGTGCCCGGATGCGGCCTATATCGATGCCGTCCAGGCCGAGATCGATCGCCTGCTGCCCGAGATGCCCCGCAAGGCCATCATCGCCAAAAGCCTGAGCGACCGTGGCGCGCTGATCCTGACCAAGGACATGGAAGAGGCCTGTGCCATCAGCAACCGCATTGCGCCGGAGCACCTGGAAGTCTCCAGCCGGGATCCGCACCGCTGGGAGCCGCTGCTCAAGCACGCCGGCGCCATCTTCCTGGGTGCGTACACCTCGGAAAGCCTGGGGGACTACTGCGCCGGCCCCAACCACGTGCTGCCCACCAGCGGCACGGCGCGTTTCAGCTCTCCGCTGGGGGTGTACGACTTCCAGAAGCGCAGCAGCCTGATCGAGGTCAGCGAAGCCGGTGCCCAGATCCTGGGCAAGACCGCTGCCGTGCTGGCCTATGGCGAGGGCCTGCAAGGCCATGCCCGTGCGGCCGAGATGCGTCTGAAATAAAGCGGCATCGCACGCGTGTGCAAGCCGTGGCGGGTCCACGGCTTTTTTCTGCACGCGTGGCTGCGGTGGCTGCCCCATACGGGCCGCACCCGGGCCGAGCCCGCCGCACCGGGGTGCGGTGCATCCAGATTCCAACCACCAGGGAGTGTGAACATGAACCCCACCACCACATCCGGGCTGCGGCGCTGCTGGCAGACCCTGTGTGCCCTGCTGCTGGCCGCCGGTCTGGCGGCGTGCGGCGCCCCGCAGTCCGGTCCCGACCCCCTTGCCGCAGTGGCCCAGCGTGGCCCCCAGGTGGAATCCACCTTGGGCACCCAGTGGGGGGAGGGGCGGGAGTCCGTGACCTACGACGTGGAAGCCACGCGCTTGCATCCCGAACATGC
This sequence comes from Comamonas sp. 17RB, assembly GCF_030056555.1. Lineage (NCBI taxonomy): Bacteria > Pseudomonadati > Pseudomonadota > Betaproteobacteria > Burkholderiales > Comamonadaceae > Comamonas > Comamonas sp. 17RB. The sequence continues at coordinate 163,400 of NZ_JASHHY010000007.1, forward strand.
ACAGGCGCTGTCGCAACTGCGCTATTCCGATGAAGCCAGCATCCGCCGTGCCCTGGGCGGCAGTGCCGACCGGCAGCTGAATGTGCTGCTGGCCGACGGTGCGGTGGAATGGTCCGTGCTGGATGGGCAGGGCCAAGCGCTGCCGGTGTACAGCCAGCGCGGCAGCAGCGGCTACCAGCTGGCGGGCCGCCATGGCGAGCGTTATGTGCTGGTGTTCACCAACCGCAGCAGCCGCAACTACGAGGTGGTGGCCACGGTGGACGGCCTGGACGTGCTGTCCGGCCAGGCGGGCAGCCTGCAGAACGCCGGCTACCTGCTGCGCGCGGGCCAGACCCTGCACATCGAGGGCTTTCGCAAGAACAGCCGCGAGGTGGCGGCCTTCCGCTTTGCCACCAAGGACCGGGCCTATGCGGCCCACACGGCCGCCGGGGATGCACGCAACATCGGCGTGATCGGAGCGGCACTGTTCGAGGTGCAACTGGCCGGCAGCCCCGCGGCGCAGCCGCCCCGCAACGGCGCTGGTGCACCAGCGCCCCAGGCTTTCCCCGGCGACGCCGGCCGCAGCGGCTATGCGCCGCCGCCCCAGTACCGCTGAGGGGTGCCCTGGGGGCCAGCGCCCGCCTGCCGGGATGGCTTAGGCCGGTGCATGGCTGCCCCGGGGCAGCAGCACCCAGCGCACCAGGGCTGGCGCATTGCCTTGCGCACCCAGGTACAGCCGGGCAGGGCCGGGGCAGTACAGGCGCTGGCCGGCTTCGGCAAACTGGTCCTTCAGCAGGTCCTGTTGCGTGAGCCACAGGCGGCCCTGCTGGCATTCCAGCACCGCCATCCGGCCTTTGGGTACGTGCACAGCCTGCACCGTGCCGGCCGCGTCCAGGGACAGTGGCTTCCAGGGGGGCGGTGGTGTGCCGAGTTCGGCTCTCCACCGACCCTCTGCACCGTGTGCGGAGGCCATGGTGGAAGCGTGTGGGAGCGCATGGGGGGAGGGGTGGATTGCGTACATGGCCCCACTGTCGGGCAATGCTGCGGGCGGCGACAGCGGCAGTCCGGTGTGAACCGAACCGGTACAGCCGCAGCGCCTCGGGCTTCTGTGCTGTATGGCTGGCCGGGTATCTGTACTGAAGGTGAAAGGCCTGGGTAGTACAGAATGCCGGCATGGATTCCGTTTCCTCTCTTCCTCTGTATCTGCAGATTGCCGAACCCCTGGCCCAGTGCATACGCCAGGGCACCCTGGCGCGCGGCGACAAGCTGCCTTCGGTGCGGGCGCTGGCCCGCCAGCATGGCGTGGCACAGACCACGGTGGTACAGGCATTTCACTGGCTGGAAGATGCGCAGCTGATCACGGCCCGCCCGCGCTCGGGCTTCTATGTGGCGGCGCGCCCGGCACAGCTGCCGGAGCCCAGCACGGTCCAGCCCCTGCGCCGGCCCCGCGCGCTGTCCAAGGACTGGCTGGGCCAGCGTGTGCTGGGGCGCAAGCAGCCCGAGGGCATGCTGTCGTTCAGCAGCGGCACACCGGGGCCGGACCTGCTGCATACCGACCGCGTGCGCCGGGCCGTCACGCGTGCCGTGCAGCAGCACCGCCATCTGCTGTCCACCTATCCGGATGCCAGCGGCCATGAAGACGCACGCCGCGCCCTGGCCCGCTATGCGGTGGGCCTGGGGTGCAGCCTGGATCCGGAGCGCATCGTCATCACCGGGGGCTGCATGGACAGCGTGGCCCTGTGCCTGCGTGCGGTGACCCAGCCAGGCGATGTGGTGGCACTGGAGTCCCCCACGCATTTCTCGTTTCTGGAGGTGCTGCAGGCGCTGCAGCTCAAGGCGCTGGAGATTCCCACACACCCACGCCATGGCCTGTCGGTGGATGCGTTGCAATTGGCGCTCGATACCCAGCCGGTCAAGGCCCTGCTGCTGGTGCCCACCCTCAGCAATCCGCTGGGCTGCTGCATGCCGCAGGCCGAGCGCAAACGCCTGGTGCAACTGGCGGCGCAGCATGGGCTCCCCGTGATCGAAGATGCCATCTATGCCGACCTGGCCGAGGGCGATGCCATGCGCCGCACGCTCAAATCCTATGACAGCAGCGGCCAGGTGATGCTGTGCCATTCCTTTTCCAAGACGCTGGCGCCGGGTCTGCGTCTGGGCTGGCTGGAGGCCGGCCGCTGGACGGCGCAGGTGCGCCACATCAAGGAAATGCAGGCCGGAGGGCAGTCTGCCGTGCTGGAGCTGGCGTTGGCCGATCTGATCACCCAGACCGGCCACCATGCCGCCATGCGCCAGTTGCGCGCAGCCATTGCGGTGCGGGTGGACCAGGCGCGGCAGGTGATTGCCGGGCATTTTCCGGCGGGAACGCGCGTCAGCGATCCACCGGGCGGGCTGCTGCTGTGGCTGGAGCTGCCGCAGGGCGTGGGGGCTGTGCAGCTGCACGAAGCCTGCCTGGCCGAGCAGATCCTGATCCCGCCCGGGCGGTTGTTCGGTGCGGCAGGGCGCTTTCCGCAGGGGGTGCGCATCGGTCTGGGAGGGGACTGGACCGCGCAGCATCTGGATGCCTTGCGGCGGGTGGGTGAGATTGCCCGGCAGCTGCTGCACAGAACCGGGACGGTGTGACACGGATGTAGTGCGACACGAATTTCGTGTTGCACGAATTTCGTGTACGATGGGCGGCATGAAGAACCTCACCATCACCGTTGACGACAGCGTGCTCGAATGGGCGCGGGTGGAAGCGGCCCGGCGCGGCACCAGCGTTTCGCGCATGGTGGGCGACTTCATGGCCGAGATGATGCAGCGCGAGGATGCATACGAACGGGCCTACCTGGCCTGGCGCACGGACGAGCGCAGCTGGCAGGCCGGTCCGGCAGCGGTGGCCGCAGCCAGCGCCCAGGCGCACCGTGCCAGTGCCCGGCGCGCCGGTGACCCCCAGGACCTGAATTCCGGAGCGGCGGCATGAACCCGGTGTTTGTCGATACCTCGGTGCTGATTGCCGCCGAAGACGTGGCTGGCGGCCCGTTGTACGCGGCCACGCTGGCCTGGCTGGACGTGCTGTGGCGCACGCGCAGCGGTCGTACCGGCAACCAGGCCCTGGTCGAGTTCTATGACCAGGTCACCACCGCCGCCGTGCCACTGCCCCAGGGCGATGCGCGTGCCGCCATCCGCCGCTACCAGACCTGGACGCCATGGAAAACCGATGCGGCCACGCTGGAAACGGCCTGGGCCGTGCAGGCCCGCCACCAACTGGATTTCGGCGATTGCCTGGCCGTGGCCTGTGCCCAGCACAGCGGCTGCAGCCAGATGCTGAGTCTGCACCTGCCCCATGGTGCTGAATTTGGCGGCGTGACCGTGGTGCACCCGCTGCGGCAACCCGCTCCCGGATTGGAAGGAGCCTGAGCGCCCACACCATTGCAGCCGTGCAATGCAGGCCAACGCAGGCATCCCGTGGAAAGACGACCATGACCCCACCAGACAACCAAACCCGTGCCCTGCAGCGCATCCGTGCCGATGTGCGTGCCATGTCGGCCTACCATGTCCAGCCCGCCCAAGGCCTGCTGAAGATGGACACCATGGAGAACCCCTACCGTCTGCCAGCCGCGCTGCAGCAGCAACTGGGGGCGCACCTGGGCAGCCTGGAGATCAACCGCTATCCGGGCGAGCGCCTGGAGGTGCTCAAGCAGATGCTGGCCGACTACGCCGGTGCCCCGGCCGGAACGGCGGTGCTGCTGGGCAATGGCTCGGATGAAATCATCACCTTGCTGGCGCTGGCCACGGCCCAGCCGAGCGAAGGTGGTCGCGCCACCATGCTGGCGCCAATGCCCGGCTTTGTGATGTACCCCCTGAGTGCCAAGCTGCAAGGGCTGGACTTTGTCGGCGTGGACCTGACGGCAGACTTTGACCTGGATGTGCCCGCGATGCTGCAGGCCATTGCCGCCCACCGGCCCGCCATCACCTATATCGCCTACCCCAACAACCCGACGGCCACGCTGTGGGCCGAGGACCAGGTCCAGGCCGTCATCGACGCCGTGGCCGCCGTGGGCGGCCTGGTGGTGATGGACGAGGCTTACCAGCCTTTTGCCAGCCGCAGCTGGATCACGCGCATGCAGGCCGAGCCGGAGCGCAACGCCCATGTGCTGCTGATGCGCACGCTCAGCAAGTTCGGTCTGGCCGGCGCGCGCCTGGGCTATCTGATCGGCCCGTCCGCCCTGGTGAACGAGATCGACAAGGTGCGCCCGCCCTACAACATCAGCGTGCTCAACTGCGAAACAGCGATTTTTGCGTTGCAGCACGAATCGCTCTATGCCGAACAGGCGGCGGCCATCCGCGCCGAACGCCAGCCGCTGATCGATGCCCTGGCGGCGTTGCCCGGCGTAGCCAAGGTCTGGCCGTCCGAAGCGAATATGGTGCTGCTGCGGGTGCGCGATGCCGCCCACGCCCAGGCCCAGATGAAGGCGCGGGGTGTGCTGGTGAAGAATGTCTCGGCCATGCACCCGCTGCTGGCCAACTGCCTGCGCCTGACCGTAGGTACCGCCCAAGAAAATGCCCAGATGCTGGCTGCCCTGAAGGAATCGCTATGAGCAACGCACTCGTCCCCTCCACCGTGCCTGACGATGGCACCGCCCGCATTGCGGAAGTGCAACGCAACACCGCCGAAACCCGCGTGCATGTGCGCGTCGATCTGGACGGCACGGGCAAGGCCAGCCTGCATTCGGGCATCGGCTTTCTGGACCACATGCTGGACCAGATTGCGCGCCACGCGCTGGTCGATCTGCACATCGAATGCGAAGGCGATCTGCACATCGACGGCCACCACACGGTGGAAGACATCGGCATCACCCTGGGCCAGGCCTTTGCCAAGGCCATTGGGGACAAGAAAGGCATCCGCCGCTACGGCCATGCCTATGTGCCGCTGGATGAAGCCTTGAGCCGTGTGGTGATCGACTTCTCCGGCCGTCCCGGCCTGCACATGGACTGCAAGTTCACCGCGGGCAGCATCGGCCAGCTCGATACCCAGTTGGTGTTCGAGTTTTTCCAGGGCTTTGTGAACCACGCCGGTGTCACACTGCACATCGACAATCTCAAGGGCTTCAATGCCCACCACCAGTGCGAGACCATCTTCAAGGCCTTTGCCCGGGCGCTGCGCTTTGCGCTGGAACGCGACCCGCGCATGGCCGGGGTGATTCCCTCCACCAAGGGATCGCTGTAAAAATGGGCGCTGCCTGTGCGTACAGCGTGTGCCACGGGCAGGAAGAGTATTTTGAAAACTGAGCTGCAAGCGCACAAGCTGCTATGAATGCTTTGAACAACACCGTGGCCGTGGTCGATTACGGCATGGGCAATCTGCGTTCCGTCTCGCAGGCGGTCATGGCCGCTGCGGCGGATTCCGCCGTGCGCGTGGTGGTGACCCAGGATCCGGCCGAAGTGCGCGCGGCCAGCCGCATCGTGCTGCCCGGTCAGGGCGCCATGCGCGATTGCATGGCGGCGCTGCGCGATTCGGGCATGGAGCAGGCCGTGCGCGAGGCCGCCGCCAGCAAGCCGCTGTTCGGCGTGTGCGTGGGCATGCAGATGCTGCTGGACCACAGCGAAGAGGGGGACACCCCGGGTCTGGGCCTGATTGCCGGCACCGTACAGCGCTTTGCGCTGGAAGGCCGCACCCAGGCCGACGGCAGCCGTTTCAAGGTGCCGCAGATGGGCTGGAACCAGGTCCAGCCCCAGGCCCCCGGAGGCCAGCGCCACCCCGTCTGGGGCGATACGCCCGACGGCGCCTACTTCTATTTTGTGCACAGTTTCTATGCCCGGCCGGCACAGACGGCGCATTGCGCATCGTTGACCGACTACGGTGGGCTTTTCGCATCGGCCGTGGCCCGCGATAATATTTTCGCCACCCAGTTCCATCCGGAAAAGAGCGCCGACCAGGGCCTGGCCCTGTACCGCAACTTCCTGGCCTGGAAGCCCTGAGGCATTTTTTGTTCCACCCCTGTCGGACCGCTTTTTGAGGCGGACCATTTTTTTCACCGCACACCATCATGCTGCTCATTCCTGCCATCGACCTCAAGGACGGCCACTGCGTACGCCTCATCCAGGGTGATATGGACCAATCCACCACGTTCGGGGAAGACCCCGCCGCCATGGCCGCCAAATGGCTGGAAGCGGGCGCGCGCCGCCTGCACCTGGTGGATTTGAATGGCGCGTTCGCGGGCCAGCCCAAGAACCTGGGGGCCATCAAGAGCATCCTGAAAGAGGTGAACGGTGAGATCCCGGTGCAGCTGGGCGGTGGTATCCGCGATCTGGACACCATCGAGCGCTACATCGATCTGGGCATCGAGTACCTGATCATTGGCACGGCAGCCGTGAAGAACCCCGGCTTCCTGCAGGACGCCTGCAGTGCCTTTGCGGGCCACATCATCGTGGGCCTGGACGCCAAGGACGGCAAGGTTGCCATCGACGGCTGGAGCAAGCTGACCGGCCAGGATGTGATCTCCACGGCCAAGCGCTTCGAAGACTGGGGTGTGGAATCCATCATCTACACCGACATCGGCCGGGACGGCATGCTGACCGGCATCAATGTGGATGCCACCGTCAAGCTGGCCCAGGCATTGAAGATTCCGGTCATCGCCTCCGGCGGTCTGGCCGGCATGGCCGACATCGAAGCCCTGTGCGCGGTCCAGAAGGAAGGTGTCGAAGGCGTGATCTGCGGCCGTGCCATCTATACCGGTGATCTGGACTTTGCCGCTGGGCAGGACCGTGCCGACGAACTGACCGACGCCCAGGACGCCTGAGCGCCATGAGCGAACTCCCGCGTGCCGAGCGCACGGTGTGGCGCGGGCTGGCCTGCACGCGCCTGGGCTTGCCCAACGGTGACAGTGCCGTGGTCTCGGACTTCGGCGCCCAGGTGCTGTCCTGGGAGGCGCAAGGGCAGGAGCGTCTGTTCCTCAGCCCTCTGGCCGTGCTGGACGGCAGTGCCCCCATCCGCGGCGGCATTCCGGTCTGCTTTCCCCAGTTCAACCAGCGTGGCCCCTTGCCCAAGCATGGCCTGGTGCGGCGGATCCCCTGGCACTACCTGGGCGCCGAAGTGCAAGAGGGCTCCATCTCTGCCAGCTGGTGCTGGGATGCGGAGCCGCCCCTGCACGCAGATTTTCCGCACGGCCTGCGTACCGTGCTACAGGTACAGCTGACGCCCGCCGGTCTGCGGGTGCAGCTGCAGGCCACCAATACCGGCTCCACGGCGTTGGCTTTCACCGGTGCATTGCACAGCTATCTGGCCGTGCACGACGCCGAGACGGCGCGGCTGCAAGGGCTGGAGGGCCAGGCGTTCTGGGATGCTGCACGCGGCTTTGCACCTGCGGTGCAGGCCGGCAGTGTGGTGCTGGGCGAAGAGGTGGACCGGGTCTATGCGCGCAGCAGTGCGGCATTGCAGCTGCATGGCCAGCACGGGGTGCTGGACATTGCCCAGGACGGAGCCTGGCCCGAAACCGTGGTCTGGAATCCCGGTCCGGCGCTGTGTGCCCAGCTCGGGGACATGGCGGCGGACAACTGGCGCCAGATGCTGTGTGTCGAGGCGGCCTTGGTCAACCAGCCGCAGGCTTTGGCACCGGGTGCCAGCTGGCAGGCCAGCCAGCAGTTTCAGGTGAGATAGGGCGCGACGGCGGTATGTCCGCTGCCCGCCGGGGCGGCATCGTTGTACGGTCCCGGCCACGCGCATCGGCAGGCTTTGCCGGGGGAGGCCGGGCTTGCGCGCCATGCGCCGAACACGCTGCCTAGTGGAGACCCAGGTGGCGCACAGGCCCCTGTCTGGTGGGCTAGCGCTTGTGCATTCCCTGCAGACGGTTCTTCGATGCCTCCCACCGGGCGGTGCTGTCCTTCGAGTCCGTTGCGTCGATCTCCGCGTCCATGCAGGCGATCAGCTCCGCTTGCACACGCTCCCATTGCGCGGCATCCACCAGCTGAAAGGCGCTGTCCACGAAATTGGCCTGCAGCCGTCTGGCCAGAGACAGCTTGCGGACGATGTTGATCGTGAAGGGCGGACACAGCAGGCACTCCAGGAACAGCGACCAGGCATTTTTTGTGCTGACGCCAAGCGGCTTCTGGTGTCGGTACAGCAGCATGCCGGCCCCAACGGGGATCAGGTAGATCAGGGCCAGACAGGCCAGCAATGCGGGATCGCTGCGAAAGAAGCAGTAGGTGATGGGGGTGATGACGAACAGGGTCAGTGCCATGCCGTAGGCTGGCAGGCCAAACCATCCATACAGTGATTTTTCTTTCTGCCACTCCACCGAGGGGGACTGCGACATGCTTTCCGGCTGCCAGTGCAGTCTGAAAACAGGGCGGTGGGGGAGAAGCAAATTGGGGATGAAAAGCCTTTTGCGCAGCAAAACCAATCCCCTGTGATTGGTTTGGGCAGTCCAGTTTTTCCAGGAGGGTGTGATCACGCCCTCATTGGAAAATAGCAAGACACTGGAATCATAGATATAAAAAAGCACAGCCAGGATGAGCAGCTGTGCCTCCAGGGGAACCAGGTTCATTGCTTCTTCTTGAAGATGCTCGCAATGCCTGCCAAGGCCGCAATAACCGCAGCGACAATCACTTTCCAGAAAGCGGCGGCAGCGCCTGCAATCGCTGCCCAGAAACCTTTCTTGGTGGCCACGGCGGCGGCGCCACCCAGAATCAAACCTGTGAGTCCATATCCGGCCACCTTGTCACCTGGCAAAAACTCGGCATAGGTTTTGCCAGGGTTGTAGGAAAAGCCAGCCAATGCCTGCTTGAAGCTGGTGATGTTCTGGTCCAGCATATCGTCGTCCGCGACCAGAATGGCATTCATGAATCCTTCCCGACCCAGAATGCGGCTGGTGTAATTGACAATCTTGTGTCCGGAATCTGAATGCAGCTGTACGCCCCATTCCAGCTGTTTGGTCTTGTCGTCGTAATGCGGTGAGACGGCCCAGCCATCGGTATAGATGGCTTCCATCTGGAGGCCTTTTCGCTGCTTGTTGCTGACATCGTCCGCTTCTTTAAAGGCCTTCATCAGGGCATCAGCGTCAATCTTGTCATCGTCCGTGATGTATCCCGTGTCTGAAAATTTGAGAATGGCAAACCATTCCAGGCTGTCGGGGGCGATGGTGTAGTGATTGTCTTGCGGGGGATTGCCATTGAGCTCCAGGAATTTACGGGTGTTGGCTGCATCCAGGAAGGCATGATTTTTCGGAATCTCAATCGACGCATTGCTGCCGATGCTTGCCTTGGACGGGCCATGCTGCCATGGCAAATTGACAACTTCCTGGTATTTATTCTCGGCTTCGGAAGCTTGCGAGGCGGGGCCTTGGGCAAAAGCCAGAATCGGGAAAATCCAGAGAAGCAGCAAAAAACGTTTCATGATACGGAAAGCCTTGTTGTGTTTGAAGCGAATGTATGGCTTGAAAAATAAAAAGCCTTTGTAGTTTCCTGCAAAGGCACAGGCTTGTGCAAGTTTCATTGCACCAGCCTGTCGGCTCCCCCAAGCACGCTCCGGGAGAGCGGCTTGCTGGAGAAAGTGCTTTGGTATTTATTGCAGCATGAAGGTTTTATATTCCAGCCGTCCGATTTCGCGGGACAGCAGGTGCAAACCGGTGCACAGCGTGATCAGCATGGCGCCCGCAAAGCCGTAGCCGTAGAAGGCTGCCCCCAGTTCCAGCGACAGCGCCGTGAGCAGAATGTTCAGCACCAGCAGTTCCACGCAGAGCCAGACCACGATGCGGCGTTCATCCAGGTAGAAAAACACGTTGAGCACGGCCATCAGCCCCACCTGCAGCGCAGCACCCACCACCTGCACATGCAGCAGGGGCAGGTAGAGCTCGGAAATGCCCAGCAGGCGCAGCACGGCAGGGCCAGCGACAAAGGTGACCAGTACGGCGAGGGTCTGGATCTTGGCAATTTCGCTCAGGCCGCTCTGGATGGCATAGGCCATTTCGTCGCGCATGGTGTCGATTTCTTCCAGGGAGCCGCCCTGGCGCACGGCGGTGAAGAATTTGTCGTAGTACTCCACAAAGTCGGTCTCGATACGGACCAGGAACACGGCCATGCCGGGGATGATGGAGAGGTAGGACAGGAACACCGGAATGTCGTAGATCAGTGACGCGCGCAGCCCGCCAATGATCACCTGGGAGGTGTCGGGATAGGCCCAGAACATCAGCTTGTCGGCCCAGATGCCCAGGTTGTAGAGAAAGCCGGTCAGCACCAGGGTGCCGTACAGCGATTTCGGCTGCAGAAAATCAAAGGCGATCAGGCGGCGGTGGGGGTTGAACTCCCTGAGCACCAGCACCCACATGCCGCAAAACAGCAGCAGATGCCCGATCACAAAGCTGCCCAGCAGACCTTCCAGGCCGTAATAGCGCAGCACCAGGGAGATCAGCACAATCAGCGTGTAGCTCACGGCGAACAGCACGGTGATGGCCTTGTAGCGCTTCATGCCGGACAGCAGCACCGTCAGAATCCAGATGCCGCACAGCAAGGCGAATCCCGACAGCATCAGCATGCGGTAGAGCATGCTTTGCCCGGACAGCAGCGTGAAGCAGGCCGCTATCCCAATGAGGCTTGCGCTGCCCAGCACCAGCAGCAGCAGGCCATGGAGATTGGGCAGCACCATTTCCGCGCGCTTCTCGAACAGGCGGTCGGAGATGAAGCGGGTGAAGGCCAGCTGGGCCAGCCCGGTCCAGATCAGACTGAATGCCACCAGGTAGGTGACGGAGGTCTGGAACTGGGTCACCAGAAACGGCGGAGCGACCAGGCCCACGCTGAGCAGACCCATCAGCAGGATGCCGACGATGGAGAACACCCAGGGGCCGGAGCCGATCACGCTGGCATAGGCGTAGGTCTGCACCAGACTGAGCAGGGTGTTTTTGCGCAGCAGGCGGCGCAGTTCAAAACCGATACCGGCCATCAGCGTGCCTCCTTGCGGGATGCCAGGGCATCCTCATAGATCTTGCGGTAGCTGTCGAACATGCGGGTGTCGGTGTAGAACCGTTCCACGCGGGCGACAGCGCTTTGGCTGGCTGCTTGCCAGGCGGCGGTGTCGGTGAGCAGTTCCAGCATGGCATCGGCCAGGCTCCGCGGGGAGGCGATGCCGACGACACGCCCGCTGGGGCCCAGGGCCTTGTCTTCGGCATCCAGCCCTTCCACCAGTTGGCGGCAGGAGCCCACATCGGTGGTGACCACCGGAATGCCGGCGGCATAGGCTTCCAGCACCACCAGTGGCAATGCTTCGCTGATGGAGGAAAGCACCAGGATGCCGGCCTGGGACAGGATGTCTGCGGTCTTCTGGAAGCCCAGGAACTTCACCTGCTGCTGCAGGCCCAGGCTTTCGGCCAGATCGCGGCATTCCTGGGCATAGAGTTCGTCTTCGTCCGCAGGCCCGACGATCCAGGCCTGGGCCTCCGGGTACTGGTTGACGACGCGGCGCATGGCACGGATCAGGGTCTTGATGTCCTTGATGGGCACGACCCGTCCCAGCAGGCAGATCACGGGCGGGACGGGCGCGCCTTCCGGCCGCCGGCCGGCGGCAAACTGGGCAATGCGAATGCCGTTGGGAATGTTGAGCGTGCGTTCCTCGGGGGCGCCATCGTGGATCTGGCGCTGTCGGTTGGTCTCGTACAGGGCGACGATGGGGTTGGCCGCTGCGTAGCAATAGCGTCCCATCCATTCAAACAGGCTGATCCACATCTTGCGGAAATGGGAGACTTCGCTGGCGTTGCGCTGGAAGATGTTGCGGTTGTCGCGGATCCAGTCGCTCTTGAGCAGGTCGATCTGCCGTTCCTTGGTGTAGATGCCGTGCTCGGACAGCACGAAAGGAATGCCGCGGGTGTCATGGACCAGGGCGCCCAGAAAGCCGGCATAGCCTGTGGAGGCACTGTGCACCATGCGAACCGGCAGCATGGACCGGGCCACCCGCGCCATGATCCACAGGGGCTGGAACATGATGCGCACGGTCCAGAAATAGTCCACGAACGAGGGGTCGGTGCAATAGTCTTCGTAGCTCTTGCGGATCAGCTCCCATGCGCCTTCGCTGTAGAGAAAATCATCCAGCGGGATCTGTCCGCCAGGCATGATTTCCTTGGTGACCGTGCGGATGGCGTCGACGACCTCTTCCGTGGAGGCCATGCCGGTGGCGTGGCGGCCGAGTGCATCGATCAGCACCTGGGCCTTGGCAAAGGCCTGGGAGTGGCCCGGGCGAGCGGATGGAATGAAATCTGCCTGGAGGTGCTCGTAGAGATAGTGCTCTTCGATGTGCACCACGTTCGAAGGCAGCTGGTAGCGCAGGCCCGCATAGTCATCGGCGCGGCTGCCGATGAAGATCAGCGCAAAACGGTATTGCGGATAGGCCTGTATCATCTGGTGAATCCAGCCGGACACGCCGCCGCTGATATAGGGGTAGGTGCCCTCGAGCAGGAGCGCAATGTCGGCCTCTGTGGCTTTGGGCAACGTCATCGGTTCAGCTCCAGTAATCAATCACGGGCCGCAGCTTGGGCAGGGCGTTGTGCTGCGCGATGCCCTGTATCATGGAGCGCACCTGCACGAAATCACGCTGTGCGTAGCGGATCTGCGCCTGGTAGGGAATGACCTGGGTCGCCGGCATGCCCAGCTCCAGAGCCCTGGCATAGCACTGCTCGGCTTCCTGCTGGCGATCCATGGCGTGCAGCAGACGGCCGCGGCGCAGCACCAGCGGCGGTTCGTCGGGCTGCTGGCGCAGCACCATGTCGCAGTAGCGCAGCGACTCCTGTACGGCGAAGTCGTGCATATCGTCCGAGGCCAGCTCCTGGTAAAGCAGTTCCCAGTACAGATCGGAAAGGCGGTGCGCCGCCACCAGTCCCCGGTGGGAAAGCGCGGCAGGCCCAGAGGCTTCTTCCTTGAGGACCTGCAGCTCTTCGTGGATGGCCCGGGAGAGCTTTTGCTCCATGCGGTCCAGCATGCCGTAGGCCAGCAGGCGCAGGTCGTCGCTGGGGTCGTCCAGTACATCGCGCAGCAAGGGGGAGGCAATCCGCCCCTTGACATGGCTGAGCGTGACCAAGGCCTTGAAGCGCAGCTTGGTGGGGGCCTCGCGGTTGGACAGCAGCGACCGGATGCCCGAGGTCTGTGCGGTGCCTGGCAGATGCTGGTGCTGGTCGAAATCGGGCAGCACCACGGACGAGAAGTCCTCCGTCGGATCACGCGAGGGGTAGACACGGACGGTCATCACCGCCAGGAAGGCCAGCACAAAGCCCAGGACAGGAATGACAAAGCAGAAGCACGCGATCAGGCCGACGACGGCCCAGCGGGGCTGGGTATGCTTGCCCAGCAGCAGCGGCAGCATGCTGAAAGCCAGCACGGCGGAGGCCAGGGCATGCAGTGCGAGGTAGCCCCAGAGTGCCGAATCCGAGCTTTGGGTCAGGAAGCCGGAGACCGTCCAGCTGGAGATCTCCAGCAGCAGTGCGACGAAAGCCAGTTTGAAGTTAGCCATGGCGCAGGCCTTCAATGCGTTGCAGCAGCTCCTGCGGGGTGTGCTGCTCCAGCAGGAGCACATGCGGAAAGATGCCTGCTTCCATCAAGGAAATGTGCTGCTTGCTGCTGAGCGCCCATTGTTCCAGTCGCTGCAGAAAACCTTCGGCAGTGGCCGTGGTGCCCAAGGGCATCAGGATGGCGACCACCTGTTTGCCCGCCTGCGGCTTCGTCAGCCAGACTTCGTCCAGCATGCGCTTCATGCGCACCACCTGCTGGGGCACGTTGCGTGCGATGGCTTCCTGGGAGAACTCCAGGGCCAGCACCACGCTGCTGATGCCGGAGGATTGCTGCATGTGGGACAGGCGCTGCAGTTCCATGGCAAAGCTGTCGGGGCAGTCCGGGAACTGCGTGAGCACGGGCTTGGTCAGTTCGTGGGCGGACAGACCATCGGTGTAGTAGCTCAGCAGCAGGTTGATCACCTGCAGGTTCTCGGTCTGCAGCGCGAAGAACGGCATCTCCCTGACCACTAGCAGGGCGTAGAGATCGCCCTGCAGATCCAGCAGCGGCGCGGCCACCAGGTAGCGGCTGGTCTGGCCTTCGGCGGTGGATTCCACCACATGGCAGAGCCTGCGCATTTCCAGCGCCTGGCGCACCAGGGCATCCTGCGTGTCCACGCTGTCCGGGCTTCCGATGTGCGCAATGGCATGGGGTTGCAGCTGCTCGTCGGTCACCGCATGCAGGCTGGCATCGGTGATCTGGCAGTACTGGGACAGCAGTTGCAGCAGCCTCTGGGTGGCATCGGCGGAGTCCGCGCTGGCATGCAGTTTCAGCAAGGCGTCGCGCATGGACATGGGGCGCCCGATCAGCTCCTGCTCCAGCCGGTCATGCGAGAGGCGCAGCAGGTAATACTGCCGCACCAGATGCTCCAGGCGCTGGTCCAGGTAGTGCTGTACCGATTCCGCGCGGCGGGTCTTGGCGCGCCATTGGCTGGCCACTTCACCCACCACCATGATGGTGATCAGCCCTCCCAGGAAGTACAGCTGGGGAAAGTCTTGCCACTGGCCTCGGTGAAAGTAGAACCAGGCGGCCAGCAGGATGGTGGAGGAGCCCAGCCCGGCCAGGGCACCATAGCGCAGGGCGATGATGATGGGGGCCAGCCAGGACCACGGGAACTCGGTGTTGACCCACAGCGGGTTGTCGGGGGAGAACCACAGGCCCAGCAGCAGAAACAGCAGGGGGAGGATCACCACTTCACCGATCAGCACGCTGGTGCGCGTGCTGGGCAAAGCCAACTTGCCCAGGGGCGAGTTGGGGACCAAAGACGCCTGCAAAGGCCCTGGCTCCATTGACTGTCGGCGCGGCTCCATACTGGTGCTCCCTGGTTGCATGCGGGTTGTGCGGTGAGGAGGGTTAACGTACGTTGCCCAGACCGGAATCCAGCAGGCCGCGGATGAGCTTCTGGCCTACCGCAGACAGCGCTTCGCGGCTCCAGCCACTTTTCCCGCCGGCGCCGGTCCACAAGGTGGCGCCGGTTTTGACATCGATGATGCGCAGGGTCACGCCCGCGGCAGGCTCGCCATCGACCCCGACCTTGTAGCGCCACTCGTCGACGGCACCGGTCAGCGCATAGGCCACGCCTTGATCCCGTGCCCAGCCCAGGCCGCTGTCGCCGCCGGCACCGCCGGGCACGCCAAACAGCGGGTCCTGCTGGGCGGGGCCGGCATAGCGTTTGACCTCTCCCACGCCCCGGGCATGCAGCAGGGCGGCCGCAATGGCTTCTGCACGCTGTCCTGCCATGGGCGTCTCGGTGTGGTTCTCAAATGGCAGCACGGCCCAGCTTGCCTGGCGTTGCAGCGCCGGCGTGGAGCCTCGGTCGGTGGTGGAGCAGCCGGCCAGGGCACTGGCCAGTGCAATACCTGCCAGGGTGGTGGCTGCAAGTGAGCGATGTGGGCGTGCGGTCATGGAAGTTCCCCTCGTGTGATGGCGTGGTGTCAGAAATGCCGGCGGTAGCTGACCTGCAGCTCACGCGTATGGCCGGTTGTCAAAGGACTGGACTTGGAAAAATTGAAGCCGACGCTGAGATGGTCCTGGCCCAGTACGCTGCCGGCCAGACCCACACTCAGGCCATAACCGGAGCCTTCGCGGCTGTGGCGTGTCAATGCCAGGCTGGCGAAGGGCCGGACGGCCCGGGTGTACTCTTCCATGAAGCGTTGATTGGTCGAGATCACCACGCCGTAGTACTGGAAGCTTTGCGGCAGCAGGTAGTTGGCTGGAATGGATGCAGGGGAGTCCGGCAGATAGCGCAGGATGTTCAGCTGGCGGCCTGACAGGCTCTGCAGATTGCGTTCGCTGAAATTGAAGTTGGACCAGAAGGCTCCGACATCCACACTGGGCGTTCCCCCGCGCAATGCATGCATGTACTGCAGTGTGGTGGTGTGGCCGCGGCCGATGTCGGCGCCCGTTTGCAGGTGGTAGCGGTCGCGGAAATGCTCCAGGCTGACGGTGTCCAGGCGTGTGGGCTGGTAGGTCAGCCCCACACCTAGGCGGTCTTTCATGCCGCCCAGTCGCATGGCCGTGGTTTCTTCGGTCGGCAGCTGGCGGCCCGCCTCCAGGCGCAGGCGCAGGCGGTTGTCGATGCGCTGCTCCCACTGCAGCTGCAGTGGGTTGTAGGTGTCCAGACTCTCTCTGCGGCCGGCACGGAAGCTGGCCGAGCTGTTGCCGTTCTTCCAGCGCAGGTAGGCATCGATGCCGCGTTCGTCGTCCACAGCAGCCAGCTGGGAGCGGTCCCGGATGCTGCGCTGTGTGCGGCTGGCATCCAGGTCCACGGACCAGCGTGGGTTGAGGGCCCAGTGCAGGCGCGCCGTGGTCTGCTCTTCGGACAGTTCGTTGAGGCGCCGGCTGGCGTGCTGGATGCCGGCGTGGTCGCTGAAGGACAGCAAGGTATCCACCAGTTGCTGGTTCAGCTGGTCGTCATCGGGCTGGAAGGTCTGGGCTTCGAAGGCATCGCTCTGGGCGCGGCGCGTATCGCCCACCAGCACGGCGGCATTGATACGGTCATAGCGTGGGAGTGCGTCTTCATGCCGCTCCAGCAATTGGCCTGCCAGGGCACGGTCGTCGTTGGCCAGCGCCGTGGTGATCTCGGCCCACAAAGGCAGGTTGGCCGAGCGCTGCCGGCTGTAGCGCTCCCACAGGTGGGCACGCACCGCCTGGTACTCGCCAGCTTCCTGGTACCAACTGATGAGGGTTTCCGTCGCCGCCTCGGACAACTGGGTTTTTCCTTGGCGGTCCAGGCGCAGGATTTCGCGCATGGCTGCCGTTCCGGTATCCCCGGGGCGCTGGGTCATGATGAGCCGATTGCGCGCCATGCGCCGCACGGCATCGTCCCCCGTGGCCTGCAGCCATTGCACCAGCTCGGCACGCTGGGACGTGCCAGGACGTGGGCGGGATGCCCATTCTTTTTCCAGAAGCTGGC
The DNA here is from genome assembly GCF_030056555.1 of Comamonas sp. 17RB. Lineage (NCBI taxonomy): Bacteria > Pseudomonadati > Pseudomonadota > Betaproteobacteria > Burkholderiales > Comamonadaceae > Comamonas > Comamonas sp. 17RB. The sequence continues at coordinate 180,297 of NZ_JASHHY010000007.1, forward strand.
GGCGCAGGCGCCAGGCCTGGTCCGCCTGCTGGTTCTGCTCCAGGGCATCGGCATAGCCCATCAGCCACAGGAAGTCATTGGCACGTTCCTGGACATGGGGCTGGAGGTACTGCGTAATGGCCACCTGCGGCAGCGACAGGGCCTGGTAGGCCGACGCCAGGGCATCGTGCATCGACGGATCGTGCTTCCATTGCGCTTCATGCGTGGCTAGCAGCTGTTTCAGCGTATCCGTGTCGTTGCTGTCGATCGCCAGCCACAGCAGCGACTGGCGCAGGTCGACCGAATCGGGGAAGGCTTTCAGACCGGCCTGGTAGATGGCGCGCGCTTGCTCAGGCCGTTGCATGCCCTGGTAGTAGTGGCCCAACAGGCTGAAATACAGCGGGTCGCTGCGCAGCTGCTGCACCGTGGCCGGCTCCAGACCGGAGGACAGCGAGTTCACCAGGGGCGTGGCGGCCGCCCAATCCTGCTGCTGTCCGTACAGCATCAGGGCCTGCACGAAGTGGCGCGGCGCATGGTGCTTGTCCCAGGCCGTGCGCGACAGCGCCGCAGCTTCACGCATCTGGCCTTGCTGGCGCAGCAGGTCAATGAGGGCGTCGTAGTCTTCGGGGGTAGACGTCGGGTTGCGCAGCAGGCTCTGGTAGGCCGTTGTCGCCTCGCCGGTGGCGTTCTGGCGGCTGGCCAGTTCGGCGTACAGGCGCAGAAAGTCTGCCGCAGCCTCGGGGTCTGATGGCAACGGGCCCGATGCACCGCGCAACCACGCTAGCCCCTTGGCGCCTTGGCCCAGCCGCAAGGCCAGCACCGCGGCTTTCATGGCCCGCGCATGCGTGATGGTCTGGGGTTGCTGAAACAGGCTTTCCCACTGGCGCAGGGCTTTTTCATCTTCGCCGGTGTGCTCGTACATGCTGGCCAGCGCTTCGCTTTGCTCGGGCGTGCGCTGTGGCAGGCGCTGGAGCAGGGCGATGGCTTGCTCCGGCTGGCCAATGCGCTCGTAGTTGCTGACCATTTCCGCAATCAGGCGCTTGTCGCCCGGTGCGCGGCGCAGCTGGTATTGCAGCCCATCGGCCAGGGCCTGGTACTCCAGCAGACCTGGCGCCAGGCGCAGCACCTGCTGCCAGGCGGCATCCTCATTGGTTTGCTTGGCAATGATGTGCCACTGCGTCAGGGCTTCCTGCGGGCGGTTGCTCCACTCCGCGACCTGCGCCAGGCGGCGGCGCCATGTGATGTTGCTGGGTGCCTGCTGCACCGCGGCTTTGGCCACGCGCAAGGCATCTTCCAGGTTGCGGTTCTCCAGGAAGACGGTGTAGCCCAGCTCATAGGTTTTGTCGTCGAATGCCAGTTTGGGCGCCGGCCGGTCTGCTGTGGCCCGAAACGCCGGGTGGCGCGCCGGCCCTTCGTCATCCCAGAAAACCTGCTGCGGCAGCGGCCGTGCCGGCGTGCCGGATGCCCACTGTGCCGACCGTTCTGCCGGGTAGAGCTGTTCCAGCAGGGTGAGCTGCAGCAGCATCTTGGCGTAGCGCTGGGCCACCTCCGGGCGGCCTGCGGCACGTGCAATATCGATCAGCTGGCGCAGCACGGCGGGATCTGCGGTGTACGCCGCCAGCTCTTTCTCTGCCAGCGCCAATGCCTGTGCCGTGTGGTTGCCCGATTGCAGGACGGCCACAGCGCCTTGCAGATAGAGCTTTTTCTGCGCCTCGGTGTTGGTGCCGGCTTGGCTGGCCTCCAGATACCAGCGGGATGCCACGTCATACAGGCCGTTGCCGAGTGCGGCCTTGGCGGCAATTTCCAGCACCTGTGGTGCATCGCTGGCGGATGCACGCTGGAGCAGGATGTCAAAGCTGCGCCGGGCCAGATCGGCGTCCTGCATGGCCAGGGCAGCCTGCCCGGTGTAGAGCAGTTGGGCTTCGTCCAGCGCACCGAGCGGCAGCAGCTGTTGTTTGCGCACGGCGTCCAGGCGCTGCGCTTCGCGTTGCGGTGTCTTGGCCGCTGTCTGCTGGAACTGGAGGTAGCTGGCTTCCCAGTCTTTCCACGCATCCTGCTGCGCCTGCTGCAGCGCTGTGGGTGGCGTGGTTTGGACCGCCAATTGCTGCTGGCTTTTCTCTTTTTCGATGCGCTGCAGCAAGGCTTGCAATTGCGCATTGTCCGGTTCGCTGCGCAGCAGATTGCGCAGATAGGACTCCGTCAGTTCGACGTTCCCGTGGGTGGCCTGCAGCCGCTGCTCCAGGTCATCGCGGGGATAGAGCACCCACAAGGCGCTGCCCACCAACCCTGCCAGCAGCAGGATCAGCCAGATGGGCGCGACCTTGGGTCGCTCAACGGCGGGCGCATTGCGCTTGGATGAGTGCTGCTGCATGTGACAGTCGGAAGCGTTGAACGGAAGTGCCGGCCATGGGGGTGACGGACGACGGAGTGGCGACGCGGTCATTGATGCGCACCTGGCATGTACGCGGCAGCACCAGGCTGAAATCCAGCGGTGCGTGGCCCTCAAGGCGGAACTGCACCTGATCGGCTTGTGCATTCCACTCGGTGAGGCGCGCATTGGCTTCCGAGAGGGCGATGGGGGCGGACGGCGCATCCGCCGCGGTGCGCAGCAGGGCGGAACTGCCGGTCAGGTGCACATAGGTGTTGGCGTCGGCGGCCTTGCTGCCGGCAATGCCTTCGCTGTGCGCCAGATCCACGGCACCCCAGGACTGGGGAATGCGCACGGTGCGCAGATCGCCGCGGCCACGGATGCGCCAGCCCTCCCCATCACGCGCCAGTGCCACTGCATAGAAATCGTGCACCTTGCGGATGTACTCCGAAGCGAACACCGGGTGCAGGGGCTGCTTCATGGCCCAGCCGTACACCTGGTGCAGCGCGGTCAGACTGGCTGGCTTGCTGGCGGAATAGGTGTGGTAGTAGATGTCCACGGCCTTGAGCCGGCGCGGCGTTTCCGTCATGGAGAAGGTTTCGATGACCCGCTCGAAGCCGTAGAACGGGCCCCGCCAGAGGTTGGTGTAGAGGTTCTCGTTGGTGATGGGGGCGTAGACCTGCAGATTGCCTTTCTTGAAGATGCCGTGACTGCGGACAGCCGTCAGCGATGCGCGGCTGCGGGTGATAAAGGTGTCCCCGCCGTTCATGTTCAGCAGACCGTTCTTGGCCACGATCTCCAGCGCATCGGCGCCTGGGGAGGTATCGCCTGACCACAGCAGGATGTTGACGGGCTTGCCCCCGGCCAGGCGGTCGCGGATGTACTGCACCGAGCCTACGATTTCGCGCTGCAGGTCGATCTCGTAGCCGGGAATCCCCAGATTGATCGCGGCTTCATGGTTGTGCTCGAACAAGCCGTGGCGCACCGAGGGGTCCCAGAGATAGGGGTGCGAGTAGGTGTGGCTGGCAATTTCCACGTGGGGCAGCGCGAAGATGCGTTTGGCGATGCCCTCCAGCTGTGCGCTGAACTGGGGGTAGATACCCTGTGGCGACACTTCCGCTTCGATGACGGAAACGGTGTGCGGGATGCGGTACTTCTGCAGGATGTCGGTCAGCAGCCAGTCGGCCGCAAAGCGGTTGCCCGGCATTTCCGCCTTGGAGGGAAATGCGTCGCCATCGATGTGGGCGAAAAGCAGGCGGCGGCCGTTTTCGGTGGTGACATCGGGCACCGGCAGGGGTGTCAGGCGCAGCGCCTGCTGCAAAAAGGAAAAGGGATCCAGGGCCCAGCGTGAATCCTCCGTGCCGGGCACATCCTGTATGACATAGGGGGTGTGCATGAACCCACCCCATGCCGTGATGGCTCCGGCCGTGTAGCTTTGCCCCTTGCTGTCCTTGAGCGTCAGCAGCGCGCGCGCATTGGGGGCGGAGGGCGCAAGCAGCACGTCCTGGGGGGTGCGGTCGGCCGGGAAGTCGCGGATTTCAAAGCCGACCATGGCATCTTGCTGCGAGATCTGCAGCAAGCCGGTCGACGCCTCCTTGGTCTGCAGACCCAGCAGCCGGCTCCAGGTGGGCGTGAGGTCGAAGCCGAACTGTCCGAAGGCGGCCCAGGGGATTTGCTGCTGCACGACCTGGTACAGCCAGCGCTGCAGGGCGGGCTGGGACGCGCTGGCCACATCGCCGCCCAGCCAGGTCACGACCCCTGCATAACGGTCTCCATACAGATTGGGCGGCAGCGGCTGGCGGACATCGAAGTACTCCGAGATGTAGCCCAGATAGTTGGTGGGCATGTCCAGGAAGCGGTGCACATCGGAATAGTTCGGGGCCGGGTACTCGTCGCTGCTGTAGAGGACGGCAATGCGGCGCGGCACAAACTCCACACTGCCGATGCCGATGGTGTTCAGTTGCTGGTCCGTGACCCAGGGGGTGAAGCCCAGGGCCTTGATCTGGCGGGCGGTCTCCCGCGTCTTGGCGCGGTCCTGGGGGGGCACGTAGTCGATCACCAGCACGGGGATGCCCAGTTGATCCCGCGTGGTCTGCAGTTGCTTCAGCAGCCATTCGCGGTCCTGGGCACTGACCGGGGTGTACTGCTTGCTTTGGGCATTCCAGCCCTGGAACAGCGATTCCGCCGCCACCATCTGGACCTTGTCCTTGACACGGGGCAGCACGTCAAAGCCGCGGTTCAGGATCAGCTGGATGCCGGGAAAGCGGCGGTGGAGTTCTTCCAGCACGGCGACCACGCCGTCTTGCTGCTGCTGTTCATCGAAGCGGGCCGCCAGACGGTAGGAGTCCAGGGTGTCCAGAAAGAAACCCCGAAAGCCCCGTTCCCACAACGGGGCGATCACCTGTTCGGCAAAGAAGCGGGGCCATTCCGGCTGGCTCTGGTCCACCAGCACCGAATCCCAGTCGGCGTTGCGGCCCAGGCGCCACTGCGCGGGAATGCGCTGGAAGTAGCTGCGGGTGGGATGGACTTCGGTCAGGGCTGCGTAGGCGTAGAGCTGGCTGTCCGGGCTGCGGTAGGTGGACGGGCTGTAGCCGTGGTCGGCATCCACCACCACGATGTCGAATACCTTCAGGTCCTCCAACGGGGCCTGTGCACCGTAGTGCAGCGCCACGGACGGCGCTGCCTTGGGAGGGCCAGGAGGAGCGGGAAAAGCGGCTGCTGCCAGGCTCATGCTCAGTGCCATCACGCAGGATCGAACCAAGTTCAACACGTAAGCCACCTCCCCAGGTTTATAGGTTTTCGCTATTGATTTCTCACTCTGATTGCCTGTCGATCGCTGTGCGTCGGACAAGGCTGTTACATGCGCGCAATCGGCCTTGTCTTCCGTTATGGTTGATTGAAGCTGTGCAACTTGAAAAGTGCAATCGTTGGGCGACGTACGTACATCTGAGTAGGGGGGATAGCTGTGATTCTCATTACTGGTGGCGCTGGATTCATTGGCTCACACACCTGCGTAGCGCTCGCAGCCTGCGGTGAGCCATTTCTGATCCTGGATCATTTCGGCAACAGCCGACGGTCGGTACTGGAACGCATGGGGCGCATCACTGGCAAGGTTCCGCCATGCATCGAAGGCGATATCCGCGATGCCGGATTGCTGCGGCGGATCTTTGCGCAGTACCCGATCACCGAGGTGATCCACTTCGCGGCGCTCAAGTCGGTTGGAGAGTCGGTGCGCGAGGCCCTGCGCTATTACGACAACAACATTGCCGGCACCGTGACCCTGCTGCAGGCCATGCGCGCGGCGAATGTCCGCAGCATGGTGTTCTCCTCGTCGGCCACGGTGTATGGCGACCCCGCTTCGCTGCCCATCCGGGAGGATTTCCCGCTGTCCGCCACCAATCCCTACGGCCAGACCAAGCTGATGATGGAACAGGTGCTGGCCGATACGTCCGCCTCCGAACCCGGGCAGTGGCGCATTGCGCGACTGCGTTACTTCAACCCCGTCGGGGCGCATGAAAGCGGCCTGATTGGCGAAGATCCGCAGGATGTTCCCAACAACCTGATGCCTTATGTGGCCCAGGTGGCGGCCGGTCAGCGCCCCTGCCTGAGCGTGTTCGGCAACGACTACCCCACGCCCGATGGCACGGGGACGCGCGACTACATCCATGTGATGGACCTGGCGGCAGGCCATGTGGCGGCCTTGCGCTATCTGCGCCAGAACATGGGGCTGCTGACCGTGAACCTGGGCACCGGCCGTCCGGTGTCGGTGCTGGAGATGGTGCGCAGCTTTGAAAAAGCCAGCGGCCGCCCCGTGCCCTATGCGGTGGTGGCGCGCCGTCCGGGCGATGTGGCGCAGTGCTGGGCCGACCCCGGCCTGGCCGAGCGGTTGCTGGGCTGGAAGGCCGAACTGGATGTTGACCGCATGTGTGCCGATGCCTGGCGTTGGCAGAACGGCGTGGCACGCAGCTTGCTGGAAGAAAGCGCTCTGGTGGCGCACTGAGCGCCGGCTGCGGCAGAGGGGTAGTTGCTCTCGCGGGCAACGTCGCCATGCCTGCGCGCGGGAAAGCATGACCAGGCCGATGGGCGGCGGTACGCGTGGTATCTTGTGGCCCTTTTCCAACTCGCCATACGCTTTTCAGTTCCTATGCTCGCCAAACGCATCATCCCCTGCCTGGACGTGACCGGTGGTCGTGTCGTCAAAGGCGTTAATTTTCAGGAGTTGCGGGATGCCGGCGATCCGGTGGAAATCGCGGCGCGCTACAACGCCCAGGGCGCGGACGAGCTGACGTTTCTGGACATCACCGCCACCAGCGACGGGCGCGATCTGATCCTGCCCATCATCGAGGCCGTGGCCTCCCAGGTGTTCATTCCTTTGACCGTGGGTGGCGGCGTGCGCACAGTGGACGATGTGCGCCGCCTGCTCAACGCCGGCGCAGACAAGACCAGCTTCAACTCCGCCGCCATCGCGAACCCCTCCACCATCAATGCCTGCAGCGACAAATATGGCGCGCAGTGCATCGTCGTGGCGATCGATGCCAAGCGCCGTACGCCCGAGGACGAGCAGCGCATCGGCCCCGGCGGCACAGCCATGGGCCCCGGCTGGGATGTGTACAGCCACGGTGGCCGCAAGAACGTGGGCCTGGACGTGGTGCGCTGGGCGGCGGAAATGGCGCAGCGGGGTGCCGGCGAGATTTTGCTGACCAGCATGGACAAGGACGGCACCAAGAGCGGCTTCGATCTGCAACTGACCCGTGCCGTGGCCGACGCTGTGGGCGTGCCGGTCATCGCCTCGGGCGGGGTGGGCAATCTGGACCACCTGGCCGACGGCGTGCAGCAGGGTGGTGCCGATGCGGTGCTGGCCGCCAGCATCTTCCACTACGGTGAGTACACGGTGCAGCAGGCCAAGGAGCGCATGCGCGAACGCGGCATTCCGGTGCGTCTGTAAAAGATCTTCAACATGCGGGGCTGCGGGTGCTTGTGCCGTGCAGCCCTCGGGTTTTGTATCCAAAATGGCAGCCAGGGCGCACCGGCCGCCATGCCATCAGGGAATTGCCAATGAACTGGCTTGACGAAGTGAAGTGGGACGACCAAGGCCTGGTGCCTGTGATCGCCCAGGAAAAAGGCTCGGGCGATGTGCTCATGTTCGCCTGGATGAACCGCGAAGCACTGCAAAAGACGGCCGAACTGGGCCGTGCGGTCTACTTCAGCCGCTCGCGCGGCAAGCTGTGGTTCAAGGGCGAAGAATCCGGCCATGTGCAGACCGTGCACGAGATGCGCATCGACTGCGACAACGATGTGGTGCTGCTGCAGGTCACCCAGCTGGGGCATGAACCCGGAATCGCGTGCCACACCGGCCGCCACAGCTGTTTTTTCAGCATTTACAAGGACGGGGCCTGGGTTGCCAGCGATCCGGTCTTGAAAGACCCCGAATCCATCTACAAGTGAAGTGCACCATGTCTGAATCCTCTCCCAGCGCATCGGTGGAAGGCGGCCTGGCCCGTCTGGCCGCCGTGATCGAAAGCCGCAAGGTCGCCAACGGCGGCGACCCCGAGAAAAGCTATGTCGCCCGCCTGCTGCACAAGGGCCCGGATGCTTTTCTGAAGAAGATTGGCGAAGAGGCCACCGAAGTGGTGATGGCCGCCAAGGATGTGGACCATGGCGGCGACAAAGGCAAAATCCTCTACGAGGTTGCGGATTTGTGGTTCCACTCCATGATTGCGCTGTCGCACTATGGGTTGACCCCTGCCGACGTGGTGGCCGAGCTGGAACGCCGTGAAGGCACCAGCGGTCTGGAAGAAAAAGCATTGCGCAAAGCCAAGGAAAGGGCCGCGCAGGAAGGAGCTGCCGAGTGAACAACGACATCGTCGACGTCCACGCCGTGGACCAGGCCACCCTGGATGGGCTGAAGGCCTGGGGCTGGGTCAGTTACGTGCTGCACCTGATCGTGGCGGTCACCGCCGTGCTGCCGGGCACACAGGCCTCGGTGGCGCTGCTGATCGTGGCGTTGGTCATCGACCTGGTCAAACGCTCGGCCGCCAAAGGCACCTGGCATGAATCGCATTTTGAATGGCGCATCCGCAGCGTGATCTGGAGCGGGGTGCTGTATGTGCTCACCGCTCCGCTGTGGCTGCTGTTCCTGATCCCCGGCTGGATTGCCTGGGCGCTGATCTCGCTGTGGTTCCTCTACCGCATCGTGCGCGGCATGCTGGCCATGAGCCGGCAAGCCCCCTTGCCTGCCTGATCCTTTCTTTTTCAGCACTGCTGTACCGCCCATGGCCGCACGCCAAGCCAGCGCTCCCACCTGTCTGAACCTGGCCTTGCAGGGCGGCGGCTCCCATGGAGCTTTCACCTGGGGCGTGCTGGATGCCCTGCTGGAAGACGGCGGTTTTGGTTTTCCCGGTGTCAGCGGCACCAGCGCTGGTGCCATGAATGCGGCGGCCCTGGTCAACGGGTTTGCCAGTGCGGCACTGGAATTCCAGGACGACGCCGAACTCCGCCATACCGAGGGCTGCGCCCGTGCACGCGAGAGCCTGAAGGCCTTGTGGGACGGGGTAGGCACCATGGGCAGCCTGATGTGGGGCGTGCCGGCGGCCCACCAGGCGCTGATGGGCATGATGACCCAGTGGCTGTCGCCCTACCAGACCAACCCGCTGGACTTCAACCCGCTGCGCAGCCAGCTGGAGCGGGTGGTGGATTTTGCGGCGCTGCAGCGCGCTGCCGGCCTGAAAGGCGTGCCCCAGGCTTTTGTCTGCGCCACCAATGTGCGCACCGGCCGGGGCAAGATCTTCAAAGGGGCGGAAATCACGGCCGATGCGGTGATGGCATCGGCCTGCCTGCCGCAGATGTTCCGTGCCGTGGAAATTGACGGCGAGCATTACTGGGACGGCGGCTATTCCGGCAACCCGGCGCTGTACCCGCTCATCTACGACACCCAGTGCAGCGACATGCTGCTGGTGCAGATCAACCCCATCGAACATGCCGAGCTGCCCAATACCGCCGCCGAAATCATGGAACGCATGAACGAAGTCACGTTCAACGCCGGCCTGCTGGGGGAGCTGCGCGCGATTGATTTCGTGCGCCGCCTGCTGGCCGAAGGCCGGCTGGACGCCAGCCGCTATAAGAGCGTGCTGCTGCACCGCATCGATGGCGGCGCGGCGCTGGCGGAATTCGGTGCGGCCAGCAAGACGCGCGCCGACGGCAGCTTCTTGCGCAAGCTGTTTGCGCTGGGCCGTGCCGAGGGCGAACGCTGGATCACCGCCCACCGCGACGATGTGGGTGTGCGCCAGACGCTGCAGATCGTCGACAATCCCTGAGTTTGTGAACCCTTGCCCGAGCCAGCCGGCCGGGCGCCTTGCCTGAGCTATGACCGCTACCCACCACGACCACGATCCGAATTGCATCTTCTGCAAGATCATTGCGGGGCAGATTCCCTCGCGCAAGGTGTACGAGGATGAAGACGTCTTCGCCTTCCACGACATCCAGCCCTGGGCCCCGGTGCACTTCTTGCTCGTGCCCAAGAAGCACATTGTCTCCATGGCCCATCTGACCGCCGAAGACGCACCGCTGATGGGCAAGATCATGGCCCTGGTACCCCGGCTGGCCCAGGAACAGGGCTGCAACCCCTATCCGGAAGGCGGCTTCCGCGTGGTGATCAACACGGGCGCCGAAGGGGGGCAGGAAGTGCACCACCTGCATGTGCATGTGATCGGCGGCCCCCGCCCCTGGAAAAAGGGCTGAGGCCCGTTTGATCTGACCCTTATTTCTGGCCACAGCCATACCCCTTATGCCGCGATAGCCCTAAGGCTTGGTCGAGCAATGAGGCATGGCGGGCCGTCTACAATGAAACGCATTCGTTAGGAGAATATTCATGGGCTCGTTATCCCTTTGGCACTGGCTGATCGTGCTGCTCATCGTGGTTCTGGTGTTCGGCACCAAGAAGCTCAAGAACATTGGCAACGACCTGGGCGGTGCCGTCAAGGGCTTCAAGGATGGCATGAAGGAGGGTGGTGTCGGTCCGGCGGCGGACGCCAGCAAGACCGATGCCCCTGCAGGCCAGGTCACGGCCACCACCACGGCCGACAAGGCCACCATCGACGTCGAAGCCAAGCAAAAGAGCTGAGCGGCGTGAAGGTGTGCGCACATGATTGATATCGGCCTGTCGAAAATGGCGTTGATCGGCGCGGTGGCCCTGGTGGTCATCGGCCCCGAGAAACTGCCGCGCGTGGCCCGCACCGTGGGCACGCTGCTGGGCAAGGCACAGCGTTATGTGTCGGACGTCAAGGCCGAGGTCAACCGCTCCATGGAGCTCGATGAGCTGCGCAAGATGAAGGAGACGGTGGAAACCGCCGCACGCGACGTGGAAAAGTCGGTGCACGAAACCTCCTCCAGCCTGGAAAAGGACTGGCGCGAGGCCACCGACTTCGACGGTGACAGCGGCAGCGACAGCCCGGGCACCGCCTACGACAGCTACAGCACCGTCACTCCGGTGTACAAGCACCCGGGCAAGAACTTCCGCCTCAAGCGGGGGGCCGTGCCCCAGTGGTACAAGGCCCGCTCCGGCGTGCGTACCAAGGTGCAGTCGGGGGCGGCGCGTGTGGCGCGGTTCCGGCCGAAGCGCTTTCACTGACACAGCGCAGGCATTGCCTGCAGGGCCGGCAACCCCCTAGGTGGTGACCGGCCCGTTTTCGTTTCAGGGCATCCGGCCTGCATGGCAGGCGATGTCCGGTACATTTCCCCCACCATGTCCGAAAAACCTTCCCGCGAAGACGAAATGGCCGGCACTGAGCAGCCCTTTGTGCAGCACCTGATGGAGCTGCGCGACCGGCTGCTGTACTGCATTTACGGCATTGCCCTGGCGGTCGCGGTCCTGGCCATCTGGCCCGGCCCCAACGGGCTGATTGATTTCATCGCCCACCCCATCAAGATGCACATGCCGCCCGACGCAAAGCTGATCGCGGTGGGCGTGTTCTCGCCGTTCTTTGTGCCGCTGAAGGTGCTGATGATGGTGGCCGTGCTGGCCGTGCTGCCCTGGATCATGTACCAGCTGTGGGCCTTTGTTGCCCCGGGTCTGTACAGCCATGAAAAGAAGTTTGCACTGCCGCTGATCATCTTCGGCAGCTTCCTGGCTTATGTGGGCATCGCTTTTGTGCAGTTCTTCGTGCTGGACAAGATGTTCGCCTTTATCCAGGGTTTCACGCCCGAGAGCGTGGCGGCCACACCGGACATTGCTTCCTACGTCGAAGCCATCCTGTCGCTGTACCTGGCGTTCGGTCTGGCTTTCCAGGTGCCCATCGTGGTGATGCTGCTGGTGCGCTTTGGCGTAGTGGACATCGACAAGCTCAAGAGCTTCCGCGGCTACTTCATCGTGCTGTCCTTCGTGATTGCCGCCGTGGTCACGCCACCGGACGTGATTTCGCAACTGGCGCTGGCCATCCCGATGTGCGTCCTGTACGAGGTGGGCATCATCGGCGCGCGCTGGTTCAAGAAGGCTGCGCCCCTTTCCGAGTCCGAGGAAGAGGGCAAGACCTCGGTGGACAGCCACAGCTGATCTCCGGTGCGGCAGGCCGCATCCGCGTGCCAAGCCTCCCCAGCCCTCCCCAAGCCCGGTGCAGACCGATCTGCCCGGGCTTTTTTGTGTCCGGTGTGTGCACAGGGCCGGGCCGCACCATAGTCGCCTTCATGTGGACCCGCTGAAGGCGAGGCCACGGGGTGGAGAGGACCGGAGTGGGCGTTGCCGCCTGCAGAGCAGGGTGGCGGCCATGGAGGGTGTGTGCACCGACTGCGTGCTGCAGCGGAGGTGCTCTGGGGCGCGCTGGTGCGGTACCGGCACAAAAAAGCCCGGCCAAGGCCGGGCGGATGGTGTGCGATGGGGCTGCTGGCAGGCTGCCAGCGGGCACCTCAACGCCGGTTCACCTGTTGCGGCGGGCTGGGGCGCACGCCCGGAGTGATCTGCAAGGTGGTGCTGCCGTCGGCGCGCTGGACGATGAAAGGTGCCGCCGTGCCGGGCGGCAGCGCGGCGACATTGGTCATCAGCTCGGCCACATTGCGCACCTGCTTGCCGGCCACTTCGGTGATCACATCGCCGGGGCGCATACCGCCCTGGGCAGCCGGGCCGTTGTGCAGCACGCCGGTGATGATGATGCCCTGTCCGGCCTTCACCCCGAAGGTCTCGGCCAGTTCGGGCGACAGCTCGTTGGGCTCCACGCCAATCCAGCCGCGCGTGACCTTGCCGTCCTTGACGATGCCGTCCAGCACCAGCTTGGCGGTCGAGACGGGGATGGCAAAGCCGATGCCCAGGCTGCCGCCGGAGCGCGAATAGATGGCCGTGTTGATGCCCAGCAGGTTGCCGTTGATGTCCACCAGCGCCCCGCCGGAGTTGCCGGGGTTGATGGCAGCATCGGTCTGGATGAAGTTCTCGAAGGTGTTGATGCCCAACTGGTTGCGGCCCAGTGCACTGACGATGCCGCTGGTCACGGTCTGGCCCACGCCGAAGGGGTTGCCGATGGCCAGCACGGTGTCGCCCACGGCAGCCTGGTCGGAATTGCCCAGCACGATGACGGGCAGCTTGTCCAGTTCCACTTTCAGCACGGCCAGGTCGGTATCCGGGTCGGTGCCGATGATGCGGGCCTTGGCGCGGCGGCTGTCGGAGAGCGTGACTTCGATCTCGTCCGCACCGGACACCACGTGGTTGTTGGTCAGGATGTAGCCATCGGGGCTGATGATCACGCCGCTGCCCAGGCCCGCCTGCTCCTGCGTGCCGGCCTGGTCGCCGAAGAAGAACTGGAACCAGGGATCGTTGGCGCGCGGGTTGGGGATGGATTTGCTGGTGTTGATGCTGACCACTGCCGGCATGGCCTGCTTGGCTGCGGCGCTCAGGCTGCCGGGCACGGGTTCGGGGCGCGGCTCGGACGGGGCTTCGAGCAGGGAGATGCCGGCGCGGCTCACGGTGGCGCCGCTGCGCAGCCAGCTGGGTTGCAGCGTGGCCACAATGAAATAGGCCGCCAGCAGCACGGTGACCGCTTGCGAGAACAAAAGCCAGTAACGCTTCATACAGAGGTGTTCAGAGGATGGAGGAGGACGCCGATGCCGCCCAGAAACCTGAGCGTACGTCGATTTGCGCCAGGCCGCAGCGATTGTGCGCCATCGCGGCTCGGAATGGCTGACTTCGCCGTCCGTGGAGGTGCGGGGTTAATGTCGGCAGGGCGTCAGTTACATAGTGTTAACCCTAGAATATTTGCTCGACTGCGCCACGCCGCGTTCACTCTCCGTCCCGCACACCCGCGAGGCGGGGAGATGGTTCAAGCCTCCCCATCCAGAAGTCTTGCAGAACGGTCCGCCACCGCATGTTCACCCCTGCCGTGGCACCCACCGCGCTGTCTGGCCGAATAGATTTCTGGAAAGACGCTCCTATGAGTAAGACTGCCAATGCACGCGCCCACCAAGTGGCGGGCGGTGCGCACCACCGTCCTCTGAACCGAGAGGACTACAAGACACTGAGCCTGTCCGCCCTGGGTGGCACGCTGGAGTTCTACGACTTTGTCGTGTTCGTGTTCTTCGCGAACGTCATCGGCACGCTGTTCTTCCCGGCCGAGCTGCCGGACTGGATGCGCCAGCTGCAGACGCTGGGCATTTTTGCGGCCGGTTACCTGGCCCGTCCCCTGGGCGGCATCATCATTGCCCACTATGGCGACAAGATCGGCCGCAAGAAGATGTTCACGCTGTCCATCTTCCTGATGGCCGTGCCCACGCTGGTCATCGGCCTGCTGCCGACCTACGCCTCCATCGGCATTGCCGCACCGCTGCTGCTGCTGCTGATGCGCGTGCTGCAAGGCGCTGCCATCGGCGGTGAAATGCCCGGCGCCTGGGTGTTCGTGGCCGAGCATTCGCCCGCCAAGAACTATGGCCTGGCCATTGGCACGCTGACCTCCGGCATCACCGGCGGCATTTTCCTGGGCTCCATCTTTGCGGTGTGGCTCAACAGCACCTACAGCCAGGAAGAAATCCACGACTGGGCCTGGCGCCTGCCGTTCATCCTGGGCGGTGTGTTTGGTCTGGTGTCGGTCTACCTGCGCAAGTTCCTGCAGGAAACCCCGTTGTTCCAGGACATGCAAAAGCGCAAGGCAGCCGATGCCGAGCTGCCCATCAAGACCATCCTGCGTGACCACCGTGAAGCCTGCTGGCTGGTGGCCCTGATGACCTGGGTGCTGTCCACGGCCATCGTGGTGGTGATTCTGTTCACGCCGGCCTATCTGCAGAAGGTGTTCCACATCCTGCCGGCCGATGCCATGAAGGCCAACGCGGTGGCCACGGTCACGCTGACCATCGGCTGTGTGTTCTGGGGCTGGCTGAGCGACAAGATCGGTACCCGCTGGACCATGGTGCTGGGCTGGGGCGGCATGACCGTGACGACCTACCTGTTCTACCTGAACCTGCCCGGCCAGGACACACTGGTGCTGCGCTATGCGCTGGTGGGCTTCTTCGTGGGCTCCATTTCGCTGCTGCCGGTGGTGGGCGTGCGTGCCTTCCCGGTCGCGGTGCGCTTCACCGGCCTGTCCTTTGCCTACAACATGGCATACGCCGTGTTCGGCGGCCTGACCCCGATGCTGGTGTCCGTCTGGCAACAGGCCGACATCATGGCCCCCGCCCACTACGTGGCCGCCATGGGCGTGCTGGGTGCGGCCCTCGGCTTCTGGAAACTGGCCTGCTATGGCTGGCAGCCCAAGGTGGCCAAGGCCTGAGTCCGTTTTTCCTCTCCAAGGTCAGGGCAGCTGCGGCTGCCCTTTTTTGTGCCTGCGATGTGCCTGTGAAGTGCCTGTGAATTGAGGGGCGGGGTGCGGGCAGGCGCGGCGGCATGGGCACAATCGGGCCCATGATCCTGCGACACGACCTTCTGGCCCAGTTTGACGGCCTGCTGCAACCCGAACGCTTCAAGGACTACGGGCCCAACGGCCTGCAGGTGGAGGGCAAGGCCGAGATCCGCCGCATCGTCAGCGGCGTGACGGCCAGCCGCGCGCTGATCGAAGCCGCCATTGCCGACGGAGCCGATGCCATCTTCGTGCACCACGGTCTGTTCTGGCGTGGCATGGATGGGCGCATCACCGGCTGGATGAAGGAGCGGATCCGCCTGCTGCTGGCCCACGACATCAATCTGCTGGCCTACCACCTGCCCTTGGACGCGCACCCCACGCTGGGCAACAACGCCCAGCTGGGCCTGCGACTGGGTCTGCAGCACGACGCCACCTTTGGCGACCAGAATCTGGGCATGGTGGGTGACGGCAGCTTTGCCAACGCGGCAGCGCTGGCCGCCCAGGTGCAGCAGACGCTGGGCCGTGCGGTGACCTGCGTCAGTGGGGCGGAGGCCGCTCCCATCCGCCGCGTGGCCTGGTGCACGGGCGGAGCGCAGGGCTTTTTCGAGGGGGCGATTGCCGCAGGCGCGGATGCCTTCATCACCGGCGAAATCTCCGAGCCCCAGGCGCACCTGGCACGCGAGACCGGCACCACCTTCATTGCGGCAGGCCACCACGCCACCGAGCGCTATGGCGCTCCGGCGGTGGCTGCCCATGTGGCGCAGCAGCTGGGGCTGGAGCACCGCTTTATCGACATCGACAACCCGGCGTGACCTGGCACGGGGCTGGAGGGTGCTGGACTGCGGGTGAAGTACCGTGCACCGCTGGGTGCGTGGAGCCCGCAGCGCCCACCCCGGCCGCCGCCGTGGTCGGACTGGTTGATGTAAAAACAGGAGTTGAGCATGCCGACCTGGTCTGCACGTTCGGCCTATTTGGATCCATACACGATGTCAGCATCCCACACGCCACTGCCCGTGGCCATCACCCAGGGCGATTCGGCCGGTATCGGCCCGGAAATCATTGCCAAGGCCTTCCGCGAGCATGGCCCGCTGTTGCGCGGCTGCTTTGTGGCCGGGGATGTGGATACCGTCCGTCGCGGTGCCCAGGCGGTGCTGCGTGGGGGTGAAACCTACTTGCCGGTTGCCGCCATTGGCGCTCCAGCCCAGGCCTGGGATGTGCCGCCGCGCTGTATTCCGGTGCTGCAATTGCCCGATATGCCTGCCGCCGCGCCCTGGGGGCTGGTCAGCCGGGCGGCCGGCGAAGCCGCCGCACGCAGCGTGCAGTGGGCGGCACGGGCGGCCCTGGCGGGCGAGGTGGCTGCACTGGTGACCGCGCCTTTGCACAAGGAAGCGCTGGCGCTGGCGGGCGTGGACTTTCCGGGCCACACCGAGCTGCTGCAGGCCGAAGCGGCGCGCCACGCCGGCGTGCCCATCGCCCAGATGCCGGTGCGCATGATGCTGGCCAACGACCAGCTGCGCACCGTGCTGGTGAGCATCCATGTGTCCTTGCGCCAGGCGCTGGATGCGGTGACCCAGCCCCATATCCTGCAGACCCTGCGCATCACCCATGCGGCGCTGAGCCGCAGCCTGGGGCGCGCACCGCGCATCGCCGTGGCCGGACTGAACCCGCATGCGGGGGAGGGCGGTCTGTTCGGGCGCGAGGAAATTGAGGTGATTGCACCCGCCGTGGCCCAGGCGCAGACCGAGGGAATGCTGGTCTGGGGGCCGATTTCCCCTGATACCGTCTTCATGCGGGCCCGTAACACCCCGCAGCGTGCTGGGGAATTCGACGTGGTGTTGGCGATGTACCACGACCAGGGTTTGATCCCTGTCAAATATCTTGGTGTAGAGGAAGGGGTCAACGTGACCCTGGGACTGCCCCTGGTGCGCACCAGTCCGGACCACGGAACGGCGTTCGATATTGCCGGTCGGGGCATCGCCGATGCCTCCAGCATGGTGGAGGCGGTACGGGTCGCCAAGCGCCTCGCCGGCCTGCCGGTGGACTGAGGTCGAGGAGCCTCCATTCATGCGTTTGCACCAACTTGGTGCCACGCAAAACCCGGCGGAAGCCGGGAGCAAAAAGCCCCGCCAAGCGGGGCTTTTTGCTGGGTGCGCAGGCGTTTCAGCGCTGCGGATTGCGCAGGCTGTCGCGGATTTCGCGCAGCAGCACCACGTCTTCCGGCGTGGGGGCCGGCGCCGCGGGTGCGGCCGGTGCTTCGCGCTTCAAGCGGTTGATTTGCTTGACCATGATGAAGATGATGAAGGCCAGAATCAGGAAGTTCACGGCCACCGTGATGAAGTTGCCATAGGCAAAAACGGGCACCCCGGCCTTGCGCAAAGCGTCCAGCGTGCGGGGGATGCCATCGGGCACGGTGCCCAGGATGACGAACAGGTTGGAGAAGTCCAGTTTGCCGAAAATCAGGCCCACGACGGGCATGATCAGGTCGTTCACGACGGAGTCCACGATCTTGCCGAAGGCCCCGCCGATGATCACGCCGACGGCCAGATCCATCACGTTTCCCTTGATCGCGAACTCGCGAAATTCTTGCATCATTCCCATGGCTGACAGCTCCATAAAACGGGTTGAAATTGGGGGCAAGTATGGGGGTGAACACTGGTTTTCCATGTCGGACAGGCACTGGAATAACCCTAATCGCTCCGCTACAATTTTTCGATTGACCCCAATCTAGCGATGTTCATCGAGGATTCCCATGAGTGAAACTCCAGTCGACTCCAGCAAACGGACGTGGATCATCACGTCCGCTTGTGCCGGTGCGGTGGGCGGCGTGGCCGCTGCCGTGCCTTTCGTGAGTACGTTCCAGCCTTCCGAGAAGGCGAAGGCGGCCGGTGCTGCCGTGGAGGTGGACATTTCCACCCTGAATCCTGGTGAAAAGATCACCGTGGAATGGCGCGGCAAGCCGGTGTGGATCATCAAGCGCACCCCCGAGCAGCTCAAGGAGCTGCCCGAGCAGGATCCGCTGCTGGCCGATCCCCAGTCGCTGCGCCACCCCGACCAGTTCACCCCGGTCTATGCCCGCAACGAAGGCCGCTCCATCAAACCCGAAGTGCTGGTGGTCGTCGGCATCTGTACCCACCTGGGCTGCTCGCCCACGGACAAGTTCGTGGCCGGTCCCCAGCCTTCGCTGCCTCCCGACTGGAAGGGCGGCTTCCTGTGCCCCTGCCACGGTTCGACCTTCGACATGGCGGGCCGCGTGTTCAAGAACAAGCCCGCTCCAGACAACCTGGAAGTGCCGCCCCACATGTACCTGTCGGAGACCAAGCTCCTGATCGGTGAAGACAAGAAGGCTTGAGGGAGTCGACATGGCCCACGAATTCAAAGAAATCGATCCCAATGCGTCCACGGGCGCCAAGGTGACCAACTGGTTCGAGAACCGTTTCCCCACGGCGTTCTCGGCCTACAAGGTGCACATGTCGGAGTACTACGCTCCGAAGAATTTCAACTTCTGGTACATCTTCGGCTCGCTGGCGCTGCTGGTGCTGGTGATCCAGATCGTCACCGGCATTTTCCTGGTGATGCACTACAAGCCGGATGCCGAAAAGGCATTCGCTTCGGTGGAATACATCATGCGTGATGTGCCCTGGGGCTGGCTGATCCGCTACATGCACTCCACGGGGGCGTCGGCCTTCTTTGTGGTGGTGTATCTGCACATGTTCCGCGGTCTTCTGTACGGTTCTTACCGCAAACCGCGCGAACTGGTCTGGATCTTTGGTTGCGCCATTTTCCTGGCGCTGATGGCCGAAGCCTTTATGGGCTACCTGCTGCCCTGGGGCCAGATGTCCTACTGGGGCGCCCAGGTGATTGTGAACCTGTTTGCCGCGATTCCCTTTGTCGGTCCCGATCTGGCCATCCTGATCCGCGGCGACTATGTGGTGGGTGATGCCACGCTGAACCGCTTCTTCAGCTTCCACGTGATCGCCGTGCCCCTGGTGCTGCTGGGTCTGGTGGTGGCGCACTTGCTGGCGCTGCACGATGTGGGCTCCAACAACCCCGACGGTGTGGAAATCAAGGCCCCCAGCGCCCCCAAGGACGCACAGGGTCACCCGCTGGACGGCATTCCCTTCCACCCCTACTACACGGTGCACGACATCTTCGGCGTGGCAGTGTTCCTGTTCCTGTTCTCGGCCGTGGTGTTCTTCGCCCCCGAGTTCGGCGGCTACTTCCTGGAATACAACAACTTCATTCCGGCTGACCCGCTGAAGACGCCCAACCACATTGCCCCGGTCTGGTACTTCACGCCCTTCTACTCGATGCTGCGTGCGATCACTTCCGAGATGATGTATGTGCTGGTCGCCTGCGTGGTGCTGGCTGCGCTGTTCACCTTCGTGAAGACCAAGCTGCCCGGCATTGCCAAGGCCATCGTGGGTGGTGCTGCCGTGGTGGCCGTGGCCCTGATGCTCTCCATCGACGCCAAGTTCTGGGGTGTGGTGGTGATGGGCGGTGCCGTGATCATCCTGTTCGCACTGCCCTGGCTGGACTGCAGCCCGGTCAAGTCCATCCGCTACCGTCCGAGCTGGCACAAGTACCTGTACGCCGTGTTTGTCGTGGTGTTCGTGGTGCTGGCCTACCTGGGCGTGCAACCTCCGTCGCCGATCGGCGAACGGGTGTCGCAAGTCGGAACCCTGTTTTACTTCGGTTTCTTCTTCCTGATGCCCTGGTGGAGCCAGATCGGCACGCCCAAGCCCGTGCCCGATCGCGTGACTTTCAAGCCCCACTGAGCCTAGGAGAGAACAACAATGAAAAAACTGATCCTCACGCTGGTAGCCGCTCTGGGCATCGCCACCGGTGCCCAGGCATCGGGTGACCTGCTGGTTCCGCTGGACAAGGCCCCGGTCGACACGACCAACCAGGCCTCGCTGCAGAACGGCGCCAAGCTGTTCGTGAACTACTGCCTGAGCTGCCACTCGGCCGCCTTCATGCGCTACAACCGTCTGCAGGACATCGGTCTGACCGAGCAGCAGATCAAGGACAACCTGCTGTTCACCACCGACAAGGTGGGCGAGACGATGATTTCGGCCATCGATCCCAAGCAGGCCAAGGACTGGTTCGGTGGCAATCCTCCCGACCTGACCGTGATTGCGCGCTCGCGCGCCAGCGGCAACGGCACCGGTGCGGACTACCTCTACACCTTCCTGCGCACCTTCTACAAGGACGAAACCAAGCCCACCGGCTGGAACAATCTGGCCTTCCCCAGCGTGGGCATGCCGCACGTGCTGTGGCAGCTGCAAGGTGAGCGCCGCGCCCTGTTCGAAGAGCAGGAAGTGCATGGTCAAAAGACCCATGTGTTCAAGGGCTGGGAGGAGTTGACTCCGGGCACCATGACGCAGGTACAGTACGATCAGGCAGTTGGCGACTTGGTGAACTACCTGCAATGGATGGGCGAACCAGCGCAAAATACCCGCATCCGCCTGGGTGTGGGCGTGCTGATCTTCCTGGGGCTGTTCATCTTCATTGCCTGGAGACTGAACGCCGCGTTCTGGAAAGATGTCAAGTAAGTAGTCGGTCTGCAGCCGCTTTCAGCCCCGGTTGAAAGCGGTTCGGTCTTTGTGGAGTGGGCGCTGTAGAGCGTCCCACTCTTTTTGATTTTTAGGAGCTTCCACCATGATGGTGCTTTATTCGGGAACTACGTGCCCTTATTCCCACCGTTGCCGCTTTGTGCTGTTCGAGAAGGGCATGGACTTCGAGATCCGCGACGTGGATCTGTACAACAAGCCCGAAGAGATCAGCGTGATGAACCCGTACGGCCAGGTGCCCATCCTGGTGGAACGTGACCTGATCCTGTACGAATCGAACATCATCAACGAATACATTGATGAGCGCTTCCCCCATCCCCAGCTGATGCCTGGCGACCCGGTGGACCGCGCCCGCGTGCGCCTGTTCCTGCTGAACTTCGAAAAAGAGCTGTTCGTGCACGTGAACACGCTGGAAGAGCGCAATGCCAAGGGCAACGAAAAGGCCATCGAGAAGGCCCGTGCCCACATCCGCGACCGCCTGACGCAGCTGGCTCCCGTGTTCCTGAAGAACAAGTACATGCTGGGTGAAGGCTTCTCCATGCTGGACGTGGCCATTGCACCGCTGCTGTGGCGTCTGGACTACTATGGCATCGAGCTGAGCAAGAATGCTGCGCCGCTGCTGAAGTATGCCGAGCGCATCTTCTCGCGCCCTGCCTACATCGAAGCGCTGACGCCTTCCGAAAAGGTCATGCGCAAGTAAGACCTGCCGGCCCTGTTCCCCTGAAATCTGATCCACCGCTTGCTGCCATGAATGCCCAGGACTCCACGTCGACCCGCCCCTATCTGATCCGGGCCATTTACGAGTGGTGCACCGACAACGGCTTCACGCCGTATCTGGCCGTGCGTGTGGACAAGACGGTACAGGTGCCGCGCGAGTACGTGAACGACGGCGAGATCGTGCTCAACGTCAGCTACGACGCCACCAGCGGTCTGCAGATGGGCAATGAATTCATTGAATTCAAGGCCCGTTTCGGCGGCAAGCCGCGCGAGATCATGGTGCCGGTGGAGCGCGTGCTGGCGATCTACGCCCGCGAAAGCGGGCAGGGCATGTCCTTCCCCGTGGTGGACGGGGCCGTGCTCGACACCGAAGGCGACGCGGAGTCCGTGGTGGATGCCGTGGAAGACGGTGTCGAGGCCGATGCATCCGACCGGGTGGTGCAGCTGGTGCCTACGGACACCGCTGCGGCGCCCTTGGCCGCCGTGCCGCGCGCGGAGGATGACGACGGCGACAAGCCGCGCCCGCCCTCGGGCGGGGGCCGTCCTTCGCTGAAATTGGTGAAGTGACAGAAAACATGCAGGACTGCCCGTGGGGCCGATCATTCCTGCATTAGAATCAGCGGTTTGCCGGTTTAGCTCAGTTGGTAGAGCACCCGCCTTGTAAGCGGTAGGTCGTCAGTTCGAATCCGACAACCGGCACCATCTCTTTTTGCTGCATGCGCTGGCGTGCGGCCCGTGTCTTGAATTTTGTCCTGCACACCGCTTGCAGTGGCAGAACGCCGGTTTAGCTCAGTTGGTAGAGCACCCGCCTTGTAAGCGGTAGGTCGTCAGTTCGAATCCGACAACCGGCACCATCTCCTTCCCCTCCTTTTTTGTGCGCCCGGGCGCTTCAGCGCGCTTCCCATTCCTGGGTGCTGCGCACCTTCAGGCGGATGTGCTGCACATCCCAGCCTTTGACGCGCAGGTGCGCCTCCATGCCCGGCAGCAGGTAGCGCAGCTTGCTGGCGGCGGCGTTGTTGCGCACCAGCAGGCACCAGGTGCTGCCTTCGATGGGGCCTGCTTCCAGGCAATTGCGCAGGGTGGGGGGCACCAGCGGCAGGATGGAGCGCAGGCGCTCCTTGGAGTCCTGGGTCAATGCCACCAGCTGGGCCAGGGTGGGGGATTCGCGCGCGGCCTGCTCCACGGAGACGGCATGGTGGCGGCGGGTGATGGGGCTGTGGGACATGAAAAATACCAGGCTGGCTAGCACAGGATTATGCGGGGCACTGCTGCTGCGACAAGGGCTGTGGCGCGGCGGCATTTCCCCCAGGGTGGCAGACAGTTAGAATCAATTTTTGGCTTGCACTGCTTCCCGGCTCTTGCAGGAAGCAGCGCCAGTCCCCATCTGCAGTTTCATCTTAGGGATTCTGACCCGCCGCAGGGCCTGTAGGGCTGTGCTGGTTGGGTCTGTTCGCATGGCCACCAACTTCCTCACCAAACTATTCGGCAGCCGCAACGACCGGCTTCTCAAGCAATACCGCAAGACGGTGGCTCGCATCAATGCGATGGAGCCTGAGTTCGAAAAGCTCGGCGACGAAGCTTTGCGTGCCAAGACCGATGAGTTCCGTGGCCGCCTGGCGCAGGGTGAAACGCTGGACCAGATCCTGCCCGAAGCCTTTGCCGTGGTGCGTGAAGCCTCCAAGCGCGTCATGAAGATGCGCCACTTCGACGTGCAGATGATCGGCGGCATGGCGCTGCATGACGGCAAGATCGCCGAAATGCGCACCGGTGAAGGCAAGACACTGACTTCCACCCTGCCCGTGTACCTGAACGCGCTGTCCGGCAACGGTGTGCACGTGGTGACCGTGAACGACTATCTGGCCAGCCGCGATGCGGCCACCATGGGCCGGCTGTACCACTTCCTGGGCATGGCCGTGGGCGTGAACCTGCCCAATGCGCCGCGCGACGAAAAGCAGCAGGCCTATCTGGCCGATGTGACCTACGGCACCAACAACGAATTCGGTTTCGACTACCTGCGCGACAACATGGTGTACGACGCGGCCGACCGCGTGCAGCGCAGCCTGAGCTACGCCATCGTCGACGAGGTGGACTCCATCCTGATCGACGAGGCGCGTACGCCGCTGATCATCTCGGGCCAGGCCGACGACAACACGGCCATGTACCTGGCCATCAACCAGCTGGTGCCCCAACTGGTGCGCCAGGAAGGCGAAGAAGATCCCCGCACCGGCGAAGGCGTGACCAAGCCCGGCGATTTCACCCTGGACGAGAAGAGCCACCAGGTCTTCCTGACCGAGCAGGGCCATGAAGTGGCCGAGCGCATTCTGGCCAATGCCGGCCTGTTCCCGGAAGGCGCTTCGCTGTATGACCCTTCGCACATTGCGCTGGTGCACCACCTGTACGCCGCGCTGCGTGCCCACCACATCTACCACCGTGACCAGCACTATGTGGTGCAGAACGGTGAGGTGGTCATCGTCGACGAGTTCACCGGGCGTCTGATGTCCGGCCGCCGCTGGAGCGACGGCCTGCACCAGGCGGTCGAAGCCAAGGAAGGCGTGTCCATCCAGGCCGAGAACCAGACCATGGCCTCGATCACCTTCCAGAACTATTTCCGCCTCTACGGCAAGCTGTCCGGCATGACCGGTACGGCCGACACCGAGGCCTACGAGTTCCAGTCCATCTACGGTCTGGAAACCGTGGTGATCCCGCCCAACAAGCCCAGCAAGCGCGAAGACCAGCTGGACCGCGTCTACAAGACCACCAAGGAAAAGTACGACGCCGCGATTGCTGACATCCGTGAGTGCCATGAGCGCGGCCAGCCGGTGCTGGTGGGCACCACCTCGATCGAGAATTCCGAAATCATCGACCAGCTGCTGCAGCAGGCCGGCCTGCCGCACCAGGTGCTGAACGCCAAGCAGCACGCCAAGGAAGCCGACATCATTGCCCAGGCAGGTCGTGAAGGCATGATCACCATTGCCACCAACATGGCCGGTCGCGGTACCGACATCGTGCTGGGTGGCAACATTGAAAAGGAAGTCCAGGCCATCGAATCCGATGACAGCCTGGATGCCGGCACCAAGCAATCCCGGATTGCCGCGCTGCGTGCGCAGTGGAACGCCGACCACGAGAAGGTGCTGGCCCTGGGCGGCCTGCGCATCATCGCCACCGAGCGCCATGAATCCCGCCGCATCGACAACCAGCTGCGTGGCCGTTCGGGCCGCCAGGGCGACCCCGGTTCCTCGCGTTTCTACCTGAGCTTGGACGATTCGCTGATGCGCATCTTCGCGGGTGACCGCGTGCGCGCCATCATGGACCGCCTGAAGATGCCCGAGGGCGAAGCCATCGAAGCCGGCATCGTCACCCGCTCCATCGAATCGGCCCAGCGCAAGGTGGAAGCCCGCAACTTTGACATGCGCAAGCAGCTGCTCGAGTACGACGACGTGGCCAACGACCAGCGCAAGGTCATCTACCAGCAGCGCAACGAGATCCTGGACGCCACCGAGCTGGAATCCATGATCACCGCCATGCGCGAGGACTGCATCAGCGATGTGGTGCGCCAGTACGTGCCGGCCGAGTCGATGGAAGAGCAGTGGGATGTGCCCGGGTTGGAAAAGGCCCTGGCCCAGGACTGGCAGGTCGAGGTGGATCTGGTCGAATGGCTCAAGACCAACGACCACGCCACCGACGAAGAGATCCTGGAACGCGCCGTGGCCGCCGCCAATGCGGTCTACCAGGCCAAGGTGGATCTGGTGGGTTCCGAGCAGTTCATGAACTTCCAGCGCGCCGTGCTGCTGCAAAGCTTTGACACCAACTGGCGCGACCATCTGGCAGCGCTGGATTACCTGCGCCAGGGTATCCACCTGCGCGGCTATGCCCAGAAGCAGCCCAAGCAGGAATACAAGCGCGAAGCGTTCGAGCTGTTCCGCCAGCTGATCGACCAGGTCAAGAACGAAGTCACCCGCGTGCTGCTGACCGTGCGCATCCAGCAGCCCGAAGCGCTGCAGGAAGCGGCGGCCGGCATCGAACACCGCGCCGAGCATGTACAAGGCCTGCAATACGCCAGCGCCGATGGCGACAAGAGCGATGCGCCCGAGGCCTTCCAGCTGCCCGAAGGTGCGCGCGTGGGACGCAACGATCCCTGCCCCTGCGGCAGCGGTGAAAAGTTCAAGAACTGCCACGGCAAGCTGTCCTGATGGACGCTCCGGCATGAACCTCTGACAACACGGGCTGCGGCCCGTGTTGTGCTTTGTACGTAGGCCTGCGTAACGTGGAGGCCCCGTGATCGGCCGATAATCGGCCCCTGTTTTTAATTTCTGTAGGAAGCCCTGCAATGCCCGTGAATCTCCCCGCTCCCGTTGCCGCAGACCTGCACCCGGTCGCAGGCGTGCGCATTGGCGTCACCGAAGCCGGTGTGCGCAAAGCCAACCGCAAAGACCTGACCGTGTTCCTGCTGGACGAAGGCACCACGGTGGCCGGCGTGTTCACGCAAAACCGCTTCTGCGCCGCACCCGTACAAGTGGGTCGCGAGCACCTGCAGGCCGGCAAGGGCATCCGCGCCATGGTCATCAACACCGGCAATGCCAACGCCGGCACCGGCGCGGCCGGCCTGGCCAATGCCCGCGCCACCTGCACGGCCCTGGGCAAGGAACTGGGTCTGGCCCCCGAGCAGATCCTGCCGTTCTCGACCGGCGTGATCATGGAAGAGCTGCCGGTGGACCGCATCGTGGCCGGTCTGCCCCAGGCGATTGCCGCGGCCCGGGCCGACAACTGGGCTACCGCTGCCGAAGGCATCATGACCACCGACACCCAGCCCAAGGCCTACAGCCGCCAGCTGCAGGTCGGCGGCAAGACCGTCACCGTGACCGGCATCAGCAAGGGCGCGGGCATGATCCGTCCCAATATGGCCACCATGCTGGGCTTTGTCGCCACCGATGCCGCCATTGCCCCGGCGCTGCTGCAGGGCCTGGTCAAGGAGCTGGCCGATGGTTCGTTCAACCGCGTGACGATCGACGGCGACACCTCCACCAATGACAGCTTTGTGCTGATGGCCACCCACCAGGCCGGCCATGCGCCCATCGCCAGCTGGGATGGTGCCGAGGCCCAGGCTCTGAAGGCCGCGCTGCTGGAAGTGGCCCGCCTGCTGGCCCAGGCCATCGTGCGCGACGGCGAAGGTGCCACCAAGTTCATCACCGTGCAGATCGATGGTGGCAAGACCGAAGAAGAATGCCGTCTGGCGGCCTACGCCATCGCCCATTCGCCCCTGGTCAAGACCGCGTTCTTTGCCTCCGACCCCAACCTGGGCCGCATTCTGGCGGCCGTGGGCTACGCCGGCATCACCGACCTGGACCAGACCGGGATCGATCTGTTCCTGGACGATGTGCATGTGGTGGTCAACGGCGGCCGCAACCCGTCCTACCAGGAGGCCGACGGCCAGCGCGTGATGAAGCAGCAGGAAATCACCGTGCGCGTGGTGCTGGGCCGTGGCAACGCCAGCCAGACCGTGTGGACCTGTGACTTCAGCCACGAGTACGTGACCATCAACGCCGATTACCGTTCCTGAGCCCGCGGGGCTGGCGGTTCGCGCCTTGCCGGCAGACGCTGCGCTGTGCGAGCCGCTGCTGCCGGCATCCGCCATGGCGTGCCGTGCTTGCGCGTGGCACGCAACGGTTTCCATGCCCTCCGGCATGGGAAGCCGTGCGGCATGTGCTGGAGCCCCCTCAACACCACCATTCCCGGAGACCGACCCTGCCATGACCGATTCCACCCTGTCCGCCTTGAATCCGCTGGAGCGCCTGGTGGCCCGTGCCGAGCAACTGATGCAGCGCATCGAAACCGTGCTGCCCCAGCCGCTGCAGGCGCCGGCCAGCTGGGACGATGCCATCGCCTGGCGTTACCGCAAGCGCGCCAACGGCTGCGGCGTGCTGGAGCCGGTGCGCCATGTGGGGGCCATGCAGCTGTCCGATCTGCAGAATGTGGACGTGCAAAAAGACAAGATTGCCCGCAACACCGAGCAATTTGTGCAGGGCCGCACGGCCAACAACGTGCTGCTGACCGGCGCACGCGGGACGGGCAAGTCGTCGCTGATCCGCGCCTGCCTGCACGCGTACGCGCCCCAGGGCCTGCGCCTGATCGAAGTGGACAAGGCCGATCTGACCGATCTGCCCGACATCGTGGACGTGGTCGCCGGCCGGCCCGAGAAGTTTGTCATCTACTGTGACGACCTGAGCTTCGAGGAAGGCGAGCCCGGCTACAAGGCCATGAAGTCCATCCTGGATGGTTCGGTCAGTGCCGCCACCCCGAATGTGCTGGTCTATGCCACCAGCAACCGCCGCCACCTGCTGCCCGAGTACATGACCGACAACCTGGCCCAGTCCAAGGGCGAGAACGGCGAGATCCACCCCGGCGAGGTGGTGGAAGAGAAGATTTCGCTGTCCGAGCGCTTTGGCCTGTGGGTCAGCTTCTACCCCTTCAGCCAGGATGAATACCTGCGCGTGGTGGCGCAGTGGCTGTCGGCCCTGGGCGTGTCGGCCGAGGAGATCGAGGCCTCCCGGCCCGAAGCCCTGGTCTGGGCGCTGGAGCGCGGCTCGCGCAGCGGCCGTGTGGCCCACCAGTTCGCCCGGGACTGGGCCGGACGTGCGCAGCGCGCCGTGGAAGGCCGTCAGCGCATTGCCGATGTGGACGGCCTGAGCGAAGAAGCCGAAACCGATTGAAGCCCGGCGGCCTGGGGCCGCCGTGAGAGGACATACTGTTGTGACCGATACCCCTGCCGTCCGTACCCACACCGAAGTCGCCGTGGGCGTGCTGATCCGCGAAAGCGATGGCGCGCTGCTGATCACCAGCCGCCCCGCCGGCAAGCCGCGGGCGGGCTGGTGGGAATTTCCGGGCGGCAAGCTCGAAGCCGGCGAGACGGTGGAGCAGGCCCTGCGCCGCGAACTGCAGGAGGAGCTGGGCATCACCATCACCAACTGCATCCCCTGGAAGGTGACGGAGCACGACTATTCCCACGCCCTGGTGCGCCTGCACTGGTGCAAGGTCACGCAGTGGGACGGTGCGTTCGAGATGCGCGAAGGCCAGCAGATGGCCTGGCAGCAGCTGCCGTTGACGGTGCGTCCGGTGCTGGAGGGTTCTTACCCGGTGCTGGAGTGGCTGAGCGCCGAGCGCGGTCTGCCGTTTGATGGGGCGCTGTATGCCCAGGATGCCGCTGCCGCAGAAAAATAAATGCCAGCCGGTGCACGTGCTGCACGGGCTCCGGAGACTCTGTCCACGTGGCATGCCATGCCACCGCCGTGGGCGCTGAAAAAATCTTTGCAGGCTGACTCTGCTGCGCCGGTCTGTGGACAAGTCCGGATCAGCCGTCGCAGTCCGCAGGCGGTCGTGCGCAAGCTGCGCCGTGCGGGCACTCAAACAGGGGGGAGGGAAGCCGGGAATTGTGGGCCGCTGCCTGTGTGCAGCGGGGCGTTCACACGGCGGATTCAGTCCTCGAAGCGCGGATCGCCGTACTGTGCGTCCTGCGGCGGGGTCTGGACGGGAACGCGGAATTCCTCGTTGCCCCAGGCGCCCAGGTCGATCATCTTGCAGCGTTCGCTGCAGAAGGGGCGAAAGCGGTTGCTGCGCGCGAACAGCGTGGCCTGGCCGCAGGTGGGGCAGTTGACCACCGGTGCGTCCGGGTTGGAAGAGGGCGGGGAAGAAGGGTCGGCAGGTGTCGTCATAGGGCGGCTAGCCTAGCGCAAAGCCTGCTCAGGCACAGAGCGTGAGCTCAAAAGCCGCCTCTTCCGTGGTGGACTGCAGCTTGCCGTCTTCGTCGGGCCGCATCAGCCGCACCGACACCATCAGGCGGTTGCCGCTGATTTCGGGCACCAGGTTCAGTGCCGGATCGATGCGCAGGCGCAGCAGATGGTAGCTGCGGCCGGCGGGCAGGTACTGCTGGAAATGGCCGTTGGTGGCCGCCACTTTCTGCGGTGTGCCGGTATCGCGCAGCAGGCCCAGCACCAGGAACAGCGCATCCGACAGCGGCTGGAAGCAGGCCGACCAGCGCTGCAGATCGGCGCGGCGGCGCTCGCTGGGCTGGTGTTTCCAGGTGTGGTAGGCCGGCAGGTCGAAGCCGCAGGTACCGCCGGGAATGCCCATGCGGCTGCGCACGGCCATCAGCCAGTCGTTTTCGGTCAGTGTCTGGCCGGTTCTGCCGGCCTGGCTGTTGAGGGCGGTGAAGGCCGCATCCAGCCGGCCGATGATGTGGTCCAGCATCTCTTCGGCAATCGAGGGGTTGCCGCGGTAGCTGTCCAGCTGGCCCTTGTGGCGCTCCAGATCCTTGAGTACATCGGCCTTCAGATCGGCCCGGGCGGCCACATCCATCAGCTCGAACAGGGTGGCCAGCGCGTAGTGGTGGTCCAGCGCGGTGTCACGTTCCAGCAGTTCACCGAGACGGCGAAACAACTGCTCCAGGCGCAGATAGGTTCTCAGCCGTTCGTTGAAGGGATATTCGTAAAGGATCACGCTGGCGGCTTCCGGGGAGGCTTATCCAATCTGGGGACACATTGCGGAAATCGTGCAAAGGCAGAACGCGCTTCGATCTGATCTTCAGACTTTATAGCATCATAGCTGGAAGAAGTCAGCAATTTGATGCGCATGATCCCGCAATTGATCCAGCGTAATACCGTCGTTGTAGATCACCCAGTCGGCTGCGGCGCGGCGTTGGGACCGTGTGGCCTGGGTGGCGATGATGGCCTCCACGGCGCTGCGCTCCAGCCCACTGCGCTGCATCACGCGCGCAATCTGGGTCTCGGTGGCGCAATCCACCACCACGATCTGGTCCAGGCGCGCCGGCCAGCGGGGCGATTCCACCAGCAGCGGGATGTCGAACACCAGCAGCGGGGCACCGGCCGCGATGGCGGCCTGGGCATGCGCTTCGGTGGTGCTGCCCACCAGGGGGTGGATGATGGCTTCCAGCTGGTGGCGGGCATCGGCATGCTGGAACACCAGGGCGCGCATGGCCGCCCGGTTCAGACTGCCATCGGCGTCGATCACCTCGCTGCCAAAGCGTTCGCGGATCAGCGGCATGGCCGCGCCGCCAGCGGCGGTCAGACTGCGGGAGATGGCATCGGCATCCAGCAGGGCCGCGCCCCGTGCGGCCAACATCTGGCCCACGGTGCTTTTGCCGCTGCCGATACCGCCTGTCAGACCCAGGCGCAAAGGGTGTCGGTGCATCACATTCCTGCCAAAGCAAACAGGCTGCGCAGCACCGTGTCGGAACCGAACACCATGGCGGCGAAGCCGGCCCCTGCCAAAAAGGGACCAAAGGGAATGTAACCGCCTTCCCGCAGCCGGTGGAACAGCAGCATGGGGAGGGCCACCAGCACGCTGCTCAGCGAGGCGATCAACAGCAGCGGCACCAGTGCCTGCCAGCCCAACCAGGCGCCCAGCGCCGCAAACAGCTTGAAGTCGCCGTAGCCCATGCCCTCCTTGCCGGTGAGCAGCTTGCAGCCCCAGTACACCAGCCACAGCGACAGATAGCCGGCCGCGGCGCCAAACACCGCATCCGGCAGTGCCACGCCGGTCCACGCCAGGGCACTGGCCAGCACGCCGGCCCACACCAGGGGCAGGGTGATGCTGTCGGGCAGCAGTTCGGTGTCCCAGTCGATCAGTGCCAGGGTCAGCAGCGCGGCGCTGAAGCCGCACCAGGCCAGCCCCGTGGGGCTGAGCCCCCAGCGTGCGGTGCAAAAGGCAAACCCGGCGGCCGTGGCCAGCTCCACCAGCGGATAGCGCAGGCTGATGCGGGCGTGGCAGCTGCGGCAGCGCCCCCGCAAGACCAGGTAGCTGAGCACCGGAATGCGGTCGTACCAGGCGATGGCCTGGCTGCAGTGCGGGCAGTGCGAGCGCGGGCGGGTCAGGGTGAGCGGCGCGGTAGCGGCCGCGTCAGCCCCCAAGGCGCCGCAATGGCAGTGGGTCTGGTGGTGCGCGGCGCATTCCGCGGCGAACTCTTGGTCCATCATGCGCGGCAGCCGGTGGATGACGGTGGTCAGAAAGCTGCCGACCAACAGGCCGAGCAGGGCAGCGCCCCAGGCTTCGAGTCCCCAGACCAGTTCCATCACGCGCCCAGTCCCTGCAGGAATGCGGGCCGAGACAGGGATGCAGCAAGGCTGTCCATGAGCAAGGGGAGGCCGGTCAATGTCCTGGGTTGCAGGCTGTGTAGGGACTGGGGCAGGCACGGGCTGCGTCGCCCTGCAGGTGCAGCGCAGAAGGTGCGGGGTTGTGGGTCAGCGAGCGGTCGATGGGGTGGTGTCACCCTGCGGCGCACGCCCGTAGCCATCTGCACGCACGTCCACCCGGAAGGTCCGGGAGATTCCATGGGAGGGGTGTGCAGCAGCGGGGCAGGCATGTAGCGGTGTGGCGGATGGACGGTGGAGGACTTCCATCATCCGTGATCCCACACAGGCTGCATAGACACAAAAGCCTGCTTTCGCAGGCTTGTGGTGGCAGAAAATGGATGGTCGGGGTGAGAGGATTCGAACCTTCGGCCTCTACGTCCCGAATGCGCTCTTCAAGGTCCTAAACCCGCTCTGTTGATTGGGTGATTCATTGTAAATCAAATGCTTGCACTCATCGTCGTTTGCTTTCGCTCGCATGCGCTTAGTGGTAAGTGCTGCTTGTTTGCCACTAACTAGGAGGTGATGCCGGAGTTCGCGAAATGCCGTTGTCTGGTGCATGGGTGGGGAATAAAAACGCTGTCTAGACGCTGGACCTTAACTTCCAGAGTTCTCGGTGACGTCTCCAGCAGCCTTCAAGCCACTAACCAAAGACGATATAGCGGCAGTGCTCAGCGTGTCTTTGCGTACCATCGAAAACTGGGTCCATGAAGGCATGGTCCCTCCGTCCTCTAAGATTGGGAATCGGGGTTATTGGTACCCGAGGGTCTTCTACACATGGCTTGAAGGGCAACTGACTGTTGATACAACTGATGCGGAGATGAGTCACGCGGCACCGTCGCTGTCAGGTGCACGCCTTGCAAAACGGAAGAAGCTGCAATCGCCTGCTAAATTTGGTAAATCGGAATTAGAACAGCTGCATTCGCGAGAGCAGGCCAAGCTGGAATCCTTGCTGTCATGACCGCACATGGTGACGAGCCTTGCCCCGGTACTGGTTTCACAGTTAGGACTGCTTGGTTCCCCGCCTAACTTGGCTGGCTGCTTCCCCATCCGAGGGGTCTGACAGTCTCTTTTAGACCAAAGCGACACAGTGAAGTGACACGCGGAATGTGGACTGAGTCCACCAAGGGATAGGCTGACTTTTTGAGCGAATTTCTGTGCGCTCTCTTATAAAAAGCGCAAACACTAAATTTCCCCCTCTACGCGGTACGCTCCTTGTGAATTGATGAGGAGGTGATGGGATGTTGCCCCACTCGTCCTAGGAGACGATGGTCGTTAAAGCGATGGAGAAATCCACCGTGCCTAGTCTGAACTTGGAGCTGAGGCAAAGGAATCTGCTGAAGGGATGTTGGTCAGTACATGCTGAGGCGATGCCATGCATGTCGGGTTGTGGCCTCACAACATCAAAATGTAACAATAACGTTGCTATCTGCTACATTGAGCGAAGAGAGGCATGGATGTCAGAAGCAAGCAACCAACAACACGATTCGCCAGCTGGAACCACCGCAGGCAGTCCACCCCAAAAAGAAAAAGAGTACTGGGAAGAGCCGGAGTATCAGCGGCTCTTCACTGAGCTGTCGTTCAATGCTGGGCTAGAGACCGACAGGCAGTTGCTCACGCTTAGCTCTGCAGGGTTGGCACTGCTCGTTGGCCTGCTAAGTGCAAAGACCATTGACTCACCTCTGCTAACCGTTCTCTTTGTTTTGTCAGGCGGAGGGTTCGTCTTTGCCATCTACACATTGGTTGATATTCTTGACAGAAACAAAACACACATCAACAAGATTGCAGGCGGTGGTGACTCTCACTGTCCACTCTTGGCCGCCCTTGAAGTCAGAGCGAAGCGAGCTTTCCTTTTTTCCGCCATTGGCGTTTTAGTTATTGGTTTATTCATCAGCGTGAAAGGTGCATCGTGGGAGATAACGACAAAAGAGACAAAGTCGGAGCCGCAAGAGTCCCGGTCTTTGACAGTGCCAATGAACTCAGCATCCCCACAAGGCAAAAAGGACTAGCGGGTACTTTTGTAAGCTCGCCTAGAACCAACGCGAACGCAAGCGTTGACGGGGTCTTTGTTCCAGGAAAAGGTGGGCGCGTACCAGTACAAACCACACCTAGCGGTGTCTATGTTCCAAAGAAGTCCAGCCCCAAGTAGTTCGCAAATAACTTGCGCTGAAAACTTCTGAGCGCCTCTTGAGTAGAATCTCCATCGCCGCCGATTCCCCTATATATCCAGTGTGCTCTGAATGAATTAGCAAGGGCGCAGAGGAAACTTGGAAAAATGAGTTGCGAGGCGGCAGCGCACTCTTGGCCGTCCTGAAGTCAGAGCGAAGCGAGCTTTCCCTTTCTTCGCCATTGGCATTTTAGTTATTGGTTTATTCATCAGCGTGAAAGATGCATCGTGAGAGATAACGAGAAAATCGGAGCAACCAGCAACGGTGAGCCAACCTTTGAGAGTGCCGACAAGCTCTTCACACCTAGAAGCAGAAAAGGACTAACAGGCACTTTTGTACCCACTTCCGGACGAAGCTCGACAGCGAGCGCAGACGGCGTCTTTGTCCCAGGCAGAACAAAGCCCCCTGTAAGCGCAGCTCCGTCAGGAGTATTCGTCCCAAAGAAGTCAAGCTCCTAGTAGATAAACGAATTATTCACGCCGAAAATTTCTGAGCATTCTTTCATTGAGCGGGCACTTTTGCATTTCCCGCCCGTGGAGGGCTGTTGATTTTCCGGTCTCTCCGGGAGAGCACACGTCCTCTCTTTTATACCGTGCATAAGCGGACAGCCCCCAGTCCCCGTAAGACTGGCGCACCATCGGTGCGGTGGTCGAGGTAACACTCCACCCGGAGGTAGCGGGAAGAAGTGAAGCCACCTATCTAGTAACCCTGAAGCCCCTTGCGAGGGGCGTTGTTGTTTCTGGTTGCACTCGTTCAATTTCTAATCCTCTCCTGACTGACCTTGGCGTAGTCGACGAAGAGGCCGTTGCGCCGTTCCAACTCGACGCGCTGCTTTACGTCAATGGCCTCCTGCTCGGGTGATGCGTAGAGCATTGGGTTTGTTGCCCTGCTTCACGGATGCGAATCGCGACGCTGTCGTTGGTGCGAGTCAATTTTGGCTTGAAGCTGCCGGCCTTGAGGGGGCAATGTAAGCCTTGAGGGCCTTCTCGCGGTTGTATGCGAATGTTTGTGTCAGGTCTATGCGCTTCTAAACCGCTACGGCAAAGCGGGACCTGTTTTCGATGGACGCCATGAGACGTGTGCTCCAGGGTTGAGGAGCAAGGTCTAGGAAGGCTTTTTATGCCGCTTGCGCGGATGTGGCATGAAGACGTGTTGTCTGCCACTAATTTGCCACTAAATGACAAAGCCCCAGTGGTTGGGGCTTTGGTAACTCCTTGATGTGCAAGGAAAATTCTGGTCGGGGTGAGAGGATTCGAACCTCCGGCCTCTACGTCCCGAACGTAGCGCTCTACCAGGCTAAGCTACACCCCGACTTTTTCCGGCCTGCGTTGCAAGCGGAAGCTGAAATTCTAAACCCAAATCAGGTGCGGCGCAGCAAAAGCTGCGAGGCCAGCTGGCGCATGGCATCGGTGTGCGTGTTGGCGGGCAGGCTGTCCAGTGCCTGCATGGCGCGCATGGCTTCGTTGTGGGCGGCCTGGCGGGTGGCGTCCAGCGCGCCGGTGCTGCGCACAATGGCCAGGATTTCCGGCAGCTTGTCGGTGGAGCCCTGTTCGATGGCTTCGCGGATCACGGCGGCCTGTTCGGTCGTGCCGCGCTGCATGGCAATGATGAGCGGCAGCGTGCATTTGCCTTCGCGCAGGTCATCGCCCAGGTTCTTGCCCATTTCGGCGGCATCGCCGTCATAGTCCAGCACATCGTCAATGATCTGGAAGGCGGTGCCCAGGGCCTGGCCGTAGGTGACGCTGGCGGCTTCCTGCTCCGGGCTGGCGCCGGCGAGGATGGCGGCAATCTGGGTGCTGGCTTCGAATAGCTTGGCCGTCTTGGAGCGGATCACATGCAGATAGCCGGCTTCGCTCAGTGAGGCGTCGTGGGTGTTGATCAGCTGCTGCACTTCGCCTTCGGCAATGATGTTGGTCGCATCCGACAGCACCTGCAGGATGCGCATATTGCCGGCGGCCACCATCATCTGGAAGGAGCGGGTGTGCAGAAAGTCGCCCACCAGCACACTGGCGGGGTTGCCGAAGTTCTCGTTGGCCGTGGGACGGCCGCGGCGCAGGGTGGACTCGTCCACCACGTCGTCGTGCAGCAGGGTGGCGGTGTGGATCAGTTCCACCACGGCCGCCAGCTCGAAGCGGCGGGTATCTTCGCAACCCAGGGAACGGGCCACCATCAGCAGCAACGCAGGGCGCAGGCGTTTGCCACCTGCAGCAATGATGTACTGGGAGATCTGGCCGATCAGCGGAACACTGGTGGTCAGGCACCGCGCAATGACGCCGTCAACTTCGCGCATGTCATCGGCGATGAGGGCCAGCGGGTTGGTGTTGGAATGAACTGTAGTCAAGATATGCCGCCTTCGAGAGGCTGGATTATAGGAAAGCTGCAGTGGCCCTAGGGTGCTCACTCGGGCGCGTTGTTCAGGCCTTGCACACAAATCTGGAAGGGGTGGTACAATCGCCGGCTCCATGGAAATTAGTCCATGGGTGATTCCCCTTTGAAAGAGGTTTACATGTACGCGGTCATAAAAACCGGTGGCAAGCAATATCGCGTTGCTGCTGGCGAAAAAATCAAAGTAGAACAGATTGCTGCGGACGTAGGCCAGGAAATCGTGATCGACCAGGTTCTGGCAGTCGGCAACGGCGCTGAACTGAAGGTTGGCACGCCCCTGGTGTCCGGCGCAACTGTGAAGGCAACTGTGGTTGCTCACGGCAAGCACGACAAGGTGCGCATCTTCAAGCTGCGTCGTCGTAAGCACTACGCCAAGTCCCAAGGCCATCGCCAGCAGTTCACCGAACTGCAAATCGTGGCGGTTGCTGCTTAATTCTGAAGGAGCTCAGTCATGGCACAGAAAAAAGGCGGCGGCTCTACGCGCAACGGACGTGATTCCAAGCCAAAAATGCTGGGTGTGAAGGCCTTTGGTGGTCAGCTGATCAGCGCTGGTTCCATCATCGTGCGTCAACGTGGCACCAAGTTCCACCCCGGCACCAATGTCGGCGTGGGCAAGGACCACACCCTGTTTGCTCTGGTCGAAGGCAATGTGGTTTTTGAAACCAAGGGCGCCTTGTCCAAGCACACGGTCAGCGTGACTCCCGTCTAAGCAGACGGTCTTCACCAGACCCTGGCAAAGCCCCGCACAGTCGGGGCTTTGCTGTTTATTCCGGGCGAAAGCCCTGCCATACCCGGCGCGGTGCGTCAGACGGTATGCTTGCCCGGTGCCGGATGCGCCGGTTATTTCAGTGGAACGGGATCCCCCATGAAGTTCGTCGATGAAGCTTTTATTGACATTGCCGCAGGCGATGGCGGCAATGGCTGCGTGTCGTTCCGGCACGAAAAGTACAAGGAATTCGGCGGTCCGGACGGGGGCGACGGCGGCCGTGGCGGCCATGTGTTCGCCGTGGCCGATCCGGCCCTGAACACCCTGGTGGACTACCGCTATTCGCGCCGCCATGAAGCCAAGCGCGGTCAGCACGGCATGGGCTCCGACATGTTCGGCGCGGCCGGCGATGACATCACCCTGAACATGCCGGTGGGTACCATCATCACCGACGCCGAGACCGGCGAAGTGCTGTTCGAGCTGCTCGAAGCCGGCCAGAAGATCACCATTGCCAAGGGCGGCGATGGCGGCTTCGGCAATCTGCGCTTCAAGAGCGCCATCAACCGCGCCCCGCGCCAGAAGACGCCGGGCTGGCCCGGCGAGCGCCGCAACCTGAAGCTGGAGCTGAAGGTGCTGGCCGACGTGGGTCTGCTGGGCATGCCCAATGCGGGCAAGTCGACGTTCATTGCGGCCGTTTCCAACGCCCGCCCCAAGATTGCCGATTACCCCTTCACCACCTTGCACCCCAACCTGGGTGTGGTGCGCGTGGGCCCGGAGCAGAGCTTTGTGATCGCCGATATTCCCGGCCTGATCGAAGGTGCGTCCGAAGGCGCCGGCCTGGGGCATCTGTTCCTGCGCCACCTGCAGCGCACCCGCCTGTTGCTGCACGTGGTGGACATGGCCCCGTTCGATGAGGGTGTGGACCCTGTCGCCCAGGCCAAGGCCATTGTGGAAGAGCTGCGCAAGTACGATGAAGGCCTGCACAGCAAGCCACGCTGGCTGGTGCTGAACAAGCTGGACATGGTGCCGGTCGAAGAGCGTGCAGCCCTGGTCAAGGATTTCGTCAAGCGCTTCAAGTGGAAGGGCCCGGTGTTCGAAATCTCGGCACTGACCCGCGAAGGCTGCGAGCCGCTGATCAAGACCATCTACCAGCATGTGCGTGCGCAGCAGCTGGCCGAGCTGGCACCGGATCCCAAGGACATCGATCCCCGCTTCGCCGATGCCGATGACAGCGGACTCGATCTGAGCAACGACCCCCGTTTCGCTCCCCGCGATGCGGACTGAGCTGCACGGCTAGAACCAACAGCGCTCATGGGCGCTGTTTTGCTTTCCATTCAATCGCTGTTGGCGCGCCTGCAGAGTGCGCCAGGGCCCACAAACGCTGATATTTCATGGCTTCCAATGTGCTGCGCGATGCCCACCGCATCGTGGTCAAGGTCGGTTCCAGTCTGGTCACCAACGAGGGCCGCGGCCTCGACGAGGCGGCCATCGAAGAATGGTCGCGCCAGCTGGCCAGCCTGGTGCATGGCGAGGACGGCAGCAAGCGCGAAGTCATCATGGTCTCCAGCGGTGCCGTGGCCGAAGGCATGAAGCGCCTGGGCTGGGCCAGCCGCCCCAAGGAACTCCATGAGCTGCAGGCCGCTGCAGCGGTGGGCCAGATGGGTCTGGTGCAGATGTATGAAACCAAGCTGCGCGAGCAGAATGTGGGCAGTGCCCAGGTGCTGCTGACCCATGCGGACCTGGCCGACCGCGAGCGCTACCTGAACGCCCGTGTCACGCTGCTGACCTTGCTGCAGCTGGGCGTGGTGCCGGTGATCAACGAAAACGACACCGTCGTCAACGACGAAATCAAGTTCGGCGACAACGACACCCTGGGTGCCCTGGTGGCGAACCTGGTGGAAGCCGATGCGCTGGTGATCCTGACCGACCAGAAGGGCCTGTACACCGCCGATCCGCGCAGCAACCCCGATGCCCAGTTCGTGCACGAGGCCCAGGCCGGGGATCTGGCGCTGGAAGCCATGGCCGGCGGCGCAGGCTCCAGCATCGGCAAGGGCGGCATGCTGACCAAGATTCTGGCGGCCAAGCGGGCGGCCGGCTCGGGCGCATCCACCGTGATCGCCTGGGGGCGCGAACAGGACGTGCTGCTGCGCCTGACGCGCGGCGAAGCCATCGGCACGCTGCTGGTGGCGCCCACGCACAAGAACCAGGCGCGCAAGCAGTGGATGATGGACCATCTGCAGCTGCGTGGCGCCGTGACGGTGGACGAAGGCGCGGCCCGCGTGCTGCGCGCCGAAGGCAAGAGCCTGCTGCCCATCGGCATGACGGCGGTGGAAGGGGATTTCTCGCGCGGTGAGGTGATTGCCGTGCGCGACCCGCAAGGCCAGGAACTGGCCCGCGGTCTGGCCAACTACGCCAGCTCCGAAGCGCGGCTGCTGTGCCGCCATGCTTCCAGCGAAATCGAGCGCCTGCTGGGCTACACGGCCGAGCCGGAAATGGTGCACCGCGACAACATGGTGCTGACGGCCCACTGAAGCGCCCCAGGGCGCGCTACAGGCCGTGCGGCGGCCATGCAAAAAGGAGTGGCATGCCACTCCTTTTTTGATGGGGATCAGACCGGCTGCGGAGGCAGCTCAGGACTTGGGTGCCTGGGGGTCCGGGTCGAAACTGGCGCCGGGGGGCAGTTCCAGCCCCGGGTTCAGCAGCAGGCCGGTGCGCTGCGGAGGAATCAGGGGGTCGGGCTCGCCGGCCAGCGGAGCGCCATCGCGGCCCCGCATGCCGCTGCGCAGATAGCGGTTGCGCTGTTCATGGCGGGGCAGAAAGCGGGCCAGTTCCGTCAGGGCCAGTTCGTACACCCCGCGTTTGAACTCCACCACCACATCCAGCGGCACCCAGTAATCGTTCCAGCGCCAGGCATCAAACTCGGGGTGGTCGGTGGCACGCAGGTTCAAATCCCAGTCGTGTCCGGTCAGCTGCAGCAAATACCAGATCTGCTTTTGCCCCTTGTAATGGCCCCGCGCGTCACGGCGTATGTAACGGTCTGGCACCTCGTAGCGCAACCAATCCCGGGTGCGGGCCACCACGCGAACGTGGTTGGGCTTCAGCCCCACTTCTTCGTGCAGTTCCCGGAACATGGCCTGTTCGGGCGTTTCGCCCCGATCAATGCCGCCTTGTGGGAATTGCCAGCTGTGGGTGCGGATGCGTTTTCCCCAGAACACCTGGTTCTTGTGGTTGAGCAGGATGATGCCGACGTTCGGGCGAAATCCGTCCCGGTCAAGCATAATCGAACCCCAATTTTGTCTATTGCGGCCATTATGCACGGTGCTCTGCACCCGGCAAGGTCGCCGACCCGATATTCCGTTTTCCTGCCCATGAAAGCTTCCCAATTTCTCATCTCCACCCTGAAAGAAGCTCCGGCCGACGCCGAAGTGGTCAGCCACAAGCTCATGACGCGGGCTGGCATGATCAAAAAGCTGGGTGCTGGCATCTACAACTACATGCCCATGGGCCTGCGCGTGATCCGCAAGGTCGAAGCCATCGTGCGCGAGGAAATGAACCGCGCCGGTGCCATCGAGGTGACCATGCCCGTGGTGCAGCCTGCCGAGCTGTGGCAGGAAACCGGCCGTTTCGAGAAGATGGGCCCCGAGCTGCTGCGCATCAAGGACCGCCATGAGCGCGACTTCGTGATCCAGCCCACGTCCGAGGAAGTGGTGACCGACATCGCCCGCCAGGAGTTCAAGAGCTACAAGCAGCTGCCCAAGAACCTCTACCAGATCCAGACCAAGTTCCGCGACGAGCGCCGTCCGCGTTTTGGCCTGATGCGGGGCCGCGAGTTCATCATGAAGGACGCCTATTCCTTCGACAAGGACCGCGACACTGCCCAGATCAGCTACCAGACCATGCGCGAAGCCTACAAGCGCATCTTCGACCGCTTCGGCCTGCAGTACCGCGCGGTGCGGGCAGACTCGGGCGCCATCGGTGGCGATCTGAGCGAAGAGTTCCAGGTGATTGCCTCCACGGGGGAAGACGCCATCGTCTACTGCCCCCAGAGCGACTACGCCGCCAATATTGAAAAGGCCGAAAGCCTGGCCCCCACCCAGGCCCGCCCTGCGGCTGGTCAGGCCATGGCCAAGGTGGCCACGCCCGGCAACAGCACCTGCGAATCCGTGGCCGCCCAGCTGGGCCTGCCGCTGGCGCAGACTGTCAAGTCGCTGGTGCTGGCCACTGACGAGCTGGACGACAAGGGCCTGATCGCCAAGACCCAGGTCTGGCTGCTGCTGCTGCGCGGCGACCACGAGATGAACGAGATCAAGGTCGGCAAGGTGGACGGTCTGGCCGGTTTCCGCTTTGCCTCGGTGCCCGAGATCGAAGACCACTTCGGCTGCAAGCCCGGCTACCTGGGTCCCATCAACCTGAAGAAGCCCGTGAACCTGGTGGTGGACCGCGATGTGGCCGTGATGGCCGACTGGGTCTGCGGTGCCAATGAGGAAGACTTCCACATCACCGGCGTGAACTTCGGCCGTGACCTGCCCGAGCCTGCCCTGGTGGCCGACCTGCGCAATGTGGTGGCCGGTGACGCCTCGCCCGACGGTGCGGGTGCACTGGCGATCGAGCGCGGCATCGAGATCGGCCACGTGTTCTACCTGGGCACCAAGTACTCCCAGGCCATGAATGCGACCTTCCTGGGCGACAACGGCAAGCCCCAGCACTTTGAAATGGGCTGCTACGGCATTGGCGTGACCCGTCTGCCGGCTGCGGCCATCGAACAGAACCACGACGAGCGCGGCATCATCTGGCCCGACGCGATTGCACCCTTCACCGTGGTGGTCTGCCCCATCGGCATGGGCCGCAGCGAAGCCGTGAAGACCGCCGCCGAGCAGCTCTACAGCGAATTGCTGGCACTGGGCGTGGACGTGATCCTGGACGACCGTGACGAGCGCCCCGGCGCCATGCTGGCCGACTGGGAGCTGATCGGCGTGCCCCACCGCGTGGTGCTGGGTGACCGTGGCCTGAAGGATGGCGTGGTCGAGTACCAGCACCGCCGCGATACCGAAGCCACCAAGATCGCTGCAGGCGACATCCTGTCGGACCTGAAGGGCCGGCTGGGCTTGAACTGAGCCCCCGCGCCAGCGCGATGACCAAAAAGGCAGCCACGAGGCTGCCTTTTTTTCATCCGAGGAACAGACCGTCGCTAAGAGGGATGGCAAGAAACAGGCGCAGCCGATGCAGGGCGGGCCTCGGCCGTCCCCGGCATGGACCTCTCCTCTGGACGCCAGGGGACCACGCTCTGCCTGTGCCTGTGCCTGTGCCGGGTCAGCAAGCGCCATAAAAAAAGACTGCCTGGGCAGTCTTTTTATGCAGGCCACACAGGCCGGGGGCTCAGGGCACGCTGGGGGCCGGGTTTTCGCGCCCGGCCGCCGGCTGCTGTGGCGACTGGAGGGGCGGATGGGCCACGCCGGTGTGCAGCGGCGGGGGCAGTTCGGGCGCCTGGGGCGCGGGGGGCAACGGGGTCTTGCCGTCGTCCGACAGGCGCGAGACCAGCACCTGGTCGATGCGGTAGCTGTCCACGTCGATCACCTCGAACTTGTAGCCTCCCCAGTTCACGCTGTCGGTGCGGCGCGGCACGCGGCGCAGCATCACCATCAGAAAGCCGGCCAGGGTCTCGTACTCTTCGGCGTGGGGCATTTCTTCCAGGTTCAGCGCGCGCAGCACATCGTCGATGGGCGTCACCCCGTCGATCAGCCAGGAGTGTGCGTCGCGGCGCACGATCTGCTGTTCGTCGTCATCGGGGGTCACCAGATCGCCCATGACCGTGCTCATCACGTCGTTCAGCGTCACCACGCCCACCACCAGGCTGTACTCGTTCAGGATGATGGCAAAGTCTTCGTGCACCTGCTGGAACTGGTCCAGCACCTCGGCCAGGGTCAGCCGGTCCGGCACGATCAGCGCCTTGTGCACCAGGGGACTGCCGTCCTTGAGCGAGATGGGCTGGTTGTTCAGCACGCGCTGGAACAGGTCCTTGGCGTCCACATAGCCCACCACATGGTCGATATCGCCGTCGCACACCGGGTAGGTGGAGTAGGGCTCTTCGGCAATGCGGGCGCGGATCACCTGGTCCGGGTCATCGCGCAGAAAGTAGGCGATGCGGTCGCGCTGCGTCATGGCCGACGACACGGTGCGCGAATCCAGCTCGAACACATTGGCAATCACCTGCTGCTCGCGCCGGGCCAGCACGCCGGCGCGGGCACCGGCTTCGGCCATGGCCAGGATGTCATCGGAGGTGATCTTCTCGTCCCGC
The DNA here is from genome assembly GCF_030056555.1 of Comamonas sp. 17RB. Taxonomy (NCBI): domain Bacteria; kingdom Pseudomonadati; phylum Pseudomonadota; class Betaproteobacteria; order Burkholderiales; family Comamonadaceae; genus Comamonas; species Comamonas sp. 17RB. Next base: position 223,430 of record NZ_JASHHY010000007.1, read on the forward strand.
TTGTCCGGCAGGCCAAACAACCGGAACAGCGCATCGGTGATGCGGCTGTAGAACCAGACGATGGGCTTGAACATGGTGATGCACAGCTGCATGGGGCGCAGCACGCGCACCAGCAGGTATTCCGGCTCGGTCATGCTCAGGCGCCGCGGCAGCAGGTCGGCGAACAGAATGAACAGCGAGGTGATGACGAAGAAGGACAGCACCGAGCCCGCGCTGTGCGCCGAGCCCGCTGGCAGCCACCAGGCCAGCAGCTCGGCAAAGCCGGCGCTGAACGTGCCTTCCCCCACGATACCGCCCAGGATGGCGATGGCGTTCTGACCCACCTGCACCACGGTGAAGTAGTCACCGGGCTGCTCCTGCATCTTCATGGCCTTTTCTGCACGGGGGTCGCCTTCGTCGGCCATCTGGCGCAGGCGCAGACGGCGGGAAGCGGCCAGGGAAATTTCGGCCACGGCCACGAAGGCACTGGCGGCAATCAGCAGGGCAATGATGAGCAGGCTTTGTGTCAAGGTCATAGATCAGTGGGGTGGCTGGTGACTGCCTAGCGTCACCATTGTGCATGCCTCCTTCGCATGCAGGCAGAGGGGATTCCGTGCCGCTGCCCTGCGGCCGGAAACGAAAAACCGCCCAGAAGGGCGGTTTCGGACAAAGCAGGGGCCATGCCAGCCAGACTGGTCATCGGGGTCGGCATCGGTCCCAGCAGGTGCATGGTGTGCGCGGCTTCAGGCCTGGCCGTCCAGCAGCTGCTTGAGCTCACCGGACTCGTACATCTCCATCATGATGTCCGAACCGCCGATGAATTCACCCTTCACATACAGCTGGGGGATGGTGGGCCAGTTGCTGTAGTCCTTGATGCCCTGGCGGATTTCCTGGTCTTCCAGCACGTTCACGGTGGAAATCGCCTTGGGCTCCACGCCGCATGCCTTCAGGATCTGAATGGCACGGCCGGAGAAGCCGCACATGGGGAAGCTCGCGCTGCCCTTCATGAACAGCAGGATGTCGTTGTTCTTGACCAGTTGGTCGATGCGTTGTTGAACGTCGCTCATGGGGTGCTCCTTGTAGGGGATCTGCAGGCGCATTGCTCTGCAGCATTGCCGCTGATTATTTCACTGTCTGGCCATTGCCGGGCGCGCACGGTATTTGCCCGCCCGTGCAACGGGCAATCCCGGCCAGATCCTGGCGGCTTTGCACCTGGGTGAAACCGGCGGCGTCCAGCAGCTGCTGCACGGCCTCCGACTGGTCCCAACCGTGCTCGATCAGCAGCCAGCCGCCGGGCATCAGGTGGGCCGGGGCCTGGGCGCAGATGGCGCGGATGTCATCCAGCCCATCGGCACCACTGGTCAGCGCCTGGCGTGGCTCGTGCTGCAGTGCGGGCATGTGGGGGTCGTCCTCGCGGATGTAGGGCGGGTTGGTGACGATGGCATCAAACCGGCCTTCCACCTGCTCCAGCCACGACGAATGCAGCACACGCACCGGCAGCTTCAGCTGCGCGGCATTGGCGCGCGCCACGGCCAGGGCATCCTGGCTGTAGTCCACTGCAGTGACCTGGGCGTCGGGGCGCTGGTGCTGGATGGCCAGCGCGATGGCGCCGCTGCCCGTGCCCAGGTCCGCCACTTGCGGGGCGGACAGCGGTTGCAGCACTTCCAGCGCCCATTCCACCAGGGTTTCGGTGTCGGGGCGGGGGTCCAGCACGCGGGCATCCACCTGCAGCGGCAGGCCGAAAAATTCCTTGCGGCCGGTCAGATAGGCCACGGGCTCGCCGTTCAGGCGGCGTGCCAGCAACTGTTCCCACTGGGCCGCCTGCGCGGGGGACAGGAGGTCGCCGTCGTGCGTCAGCAACCAGGCGCGGCCGGCATCCGGCCGGCCCACACAGTGCAGCAACAGCAATTGCGCATCGATGCGGGCCAGACCGCGCTGGGCCGCGTGCTGCAGGGCCTGGGCCAGGGTGGGGGCGTTCATGGTGGTGGTGACAGTCTGTCTGGTTGCGGGGCCCGGTGGCGGGCGGAAACGTTGAGGACGTGGCGGCGCGCACGCACCGCGTGCGCCTGCAGAGGTCCAGGCGTCAGCCGTTGACTTCCAGTTCGGCCAGCAGCTCCGCCTCGCGGGCATGCTGCAGCGCGTCCAGCACATCGCCCAGATCACCTTCCATCACCGCCAGCAGCTTGTACAGCGTCAGGTTGATGCGGTGGTCCGTCAGGCGGCCCTGGGGAAAGTTGTAGGTGCGGATGCGGTCCGAGCGGTCGCCCGAGCCGATCAGGCCCTTGCGCAGCGCGGCCTCCTTGGCGGCACGCTCGCTGCGCTCTTTTTCCTGGATGCGCGCCTGCAGCACCTGCAGGGCCTTGGCCTTGTTGCTGTGCTGGCTGCGGCCGTCCTGGCATTCGGCCACGATGCCGGTGGGCAAGTGCACCACGCGCACGGCCGAATCGGTCTTGTTGATGTGCTGGCCGCCGGCGCCGCTGGCGCGGAAGGTGTCGATGCGCAGATCGGCCGGGTTCAGTGTGATGGCCTGGTGCTCGTCCGGCTCCGGCATCACGGCCACGGTGCAGGCGCTGGTGTGGATGCGGCCCTGGGTTTCGGTGGCGGGCACGCGCTGCACGCGGTGGCCGCCGGATTCAAAGCGCAGGCGGCCGTAGACGTTGTCGCCGTCCACGCGCAGCACCACCTCCTTGTAGCCGCCGATTTCGTTCTCGTTGGCGCTCATCACTTCCACCTTCCAGCCCACATTGGTGGCGTGGCGGGTGTACATGCGGGCCAGGTCGCCGGCAAACAGCGCGGATTCGTCGCCACCGGTGCCGGCGCGGATTTCCACAAACGCAGGGCGGGCGTCGTCCGGGTCCTTGGGCAGCAGCAGGCGCTGCAGCTCGTCCTCCAGCTGCACCAGCGCGGCTTCGCCGGCGCTGATTTCGTCCTGTGCCATCTCGGCCATGTCGGGGTCTGCCAGCATCTCGCGTGCGGCGGCGATGTCGGCCTCGGTCTGCAGGTAGCGCTGGTAGCGGCCGGCCACGGCCGTCACGTCGGCGTGTTCGCGCGAGATGCTGCGGTACTTCTGCATGTCGCCCATGATGTCTTCACGGGAAAGCAGAAAGTCCAGTTCTTCCAGGCGCTGGGCAAAGCGCTCCAGCTGGTTGCGCAAAAAAGGCTTCATGGCGGGGCAGGGGGCGGATGGGTGCTATCCGAAGGATAGCTGCTCACGCAGATGGATATGGCGTGAGAGGGCGATCTGGCTGCAGCACGACGAGCGCGGCCACAGCCTGGCAGGTGGGCTGCGCTAACGGTCGCTGCGGCGGGCGCGCAGGAACAGGCGGGAGACGGTGGCGGCGGTCTGGGCGCGTTCTTCCGCATCGCCCTGGTGCAGCGCCGCCATGGTGCCGTGCATCATCTTCTGGGTCAGGCCACGGGACAGGGCTTCGAGCACGGTGTCCATGTCTTCCCCCTTGGCCAGGAGCTTTCTGGCGCGGGCGATTTCCAGGGCGCGCCATTCGTCGGCCTGGGCGTTGATCTGCTGGATCAACGGCACCACACCGCCCAGGGAGCGCTGGTCCATCCACTGCACGAAATTCAGCACGCCGGCATCGATGATGGCTTCGGCCTGGGCCACGGTGGCCTGGCGGCTGGCCTGGGCGGTCTTGACCACGCTGGCCAGGTCGTCGACGGTGTACAGGTACACGTCGCGCAGGTCCTTGATTTCGGGCTCGATATCGCGCGGCACGGCCAAGTCGACCATGAAGATCGGGCGGTGCTTGCGTTTCTTCAGCGCACGCTCCACGGCGCCCAGGCCGATGATCGGCAGGCTGGAGGCGGTGCAACTGATGATGGCGTCGTATTCGTGCAGGTGGTCCGGAATGTCGGCCAGACGCATCACGCTGGCGCCCAGGCGGCACGCCAGCTTTTCGCCGCGCTCCAGCGTGCGGTTGGCGATGGTGATCTGCTGCGGGTTGCGTGCCGCAAAGTGGGTGCTGGCCAGCTCGATCATCTCGCCCGCGCCCACGAACAGGATGCGGATCTTGGAGAGGTCTTCAAACAGCTGCCCGGCCAGGCGCACGGCGGCGGCGGCCATCGAAATGCTGTGCTCGCCGATTTCGGTGGAGCTACGCACTTCCTTGGCCACGGCAAAGCTGCGCTGGAACAGCTGGTTGAGGGTGGTGCCCAGGGCGCCCGCATCTTCGGCGGCGCGCACGGCGTTCTTCATCTGGCCCAGGATCTGGGTTTCACCCAGCACCATGGAATCCAGGCCCGAGGCCACACGGAAGGCATGGCGTGCGACCGAGCCGCTTTCCAGCAGATAGGAATGCTGGCGCAGCACATCGGGGGTGACGCCGCCGGACTGGGCCAGCCAGCCCAGCGTGTGGTCCAGCGCGGGGGCGTCGGCGGCGCAGTAGATCTCGGTGCGGTTGCAGGTGGAGATAATGGCCGTTTCCACCTCGGGGTGGCGGGTGGCGCTGGTCAGCGACTGGCGCAGACCGGTCAATGTCGGTGCAATCTGGTCGAGTGCGAACGCAAACCGGCCCCGTAGATCCAACGGTGCCGTGTGATGGTTGATGCCGAGAGCCCAGACTGCCATAGACCATGATTATAAAATTCAGCGGCCTTTTGCGTTGGACCACAACGCAAAGACTTGATCTGTGTCATTTTCATGCCTGCCCTGACCTTCCTCAACCACCTGCTCAATTTTCTGGCACCGGCCGTTTTTCTGGCGGTGCTGCTGGGCGTGGGAGGGCGAATCTTCTGGCGCTCGGCCACGCCGCTGGTGAACCTGTGGGAGCAGATGCTGCTCAACGCCGTTCTCGGCGCAGCGGTGCTGGGCCTGTGTTTGGCGCTATGGGGGCGTGACGGCAAGCTGGCCACCTACGCACTGCTGGTGCTGGCCATGGGCAGCTGCCAGTGGCTGCTGCTGCGCGGCTGGAAAGCCTAGCGCGGGCGGTGGAAGCGGTGGACAAGCGCTCTGGAGCGGGCCGGCTGGCCGCTCCATATATCTGCTGACCTCAGGGGTATAGCGCCGCGCGGGCGGGGGGTCTGCGGTCTTGGGATTGCTACATAAAAACCGCTTTTAGGGCGACTCGGGGGCGGCCCCGAGTGGCTGCGCCGCACGGTCCAGGGCCGCCTGCTCCAGCACCCAGTGGCGGAAATCCTGCAGCTCGGCGCTGGCGGGGCGCTGGGCCGGGCGGCAGAGAAAGTAGCCGCGCTCGATGCGGAATGCCCGTTGCACCGGCACCACAATGCGTCCGCTCGCCAGGTCCTCCTCGATCAGGCAGCGCTGCACCACGGCCACGCCCATGCCGGCGATCACGGCCTGCACCAGCAGCGTCACCTGTTCGAAGTCGGCCACCGGCGCGGGACACAGGTCCTCGCAACCCATCTTGCTGAACCAGCGGGCCCAGTTGTCAGGGTAGTTGGTATGGGCCAGCAGCGGGCGGGCCATCAGGTCTTCGGGCCTGCGTATGGCCTGTGCACCTTCCACGTCCTGGGGGCGGCAGATGGGCACCAGGTCCTGGCCCACCAGGTAGTCGGCGGCCAGCTGGTCCGGCCACGGGTCGGCGCCGATGCGCACCCAGGCATCGGTCTGGGGATCGGTCAGCGGGTCGTCGCGGCGGTAGGGGGCAAAGCTCAGCACCGTGCCGGGATGGCGGGCGGTGAAATCCGGCAGGCGCGGAATCAGCCAGTGGCTGAACAAGGTGGGCGGCACCGACAGGCGCAGCTGGCGCCCGCTGCGGCGGCGGCGCATGGCCGCGGTGGCCGATTCGATGGTGAAGATGGCCGGGCCGATGGCGTCCAGATACTGCCGGCCGGCGGTGCTCAGCACGCTGCGGCGCCCCTGGCGCTCGAACAGGGCAAAGCCCAGATGCTCTTCCAGCCGGGCGATGGCGCGGCTGATGGCGCCCTGGGTGACGCTCAGCTGCTCGGCCGCCAGCGTGTAGCTGCCCAGGCGCGCCGCCTGGGCAAAGGCATGGAGTTCGGACAGGGAAGGGGACTGGATGCGCATGGGGGGAGGAAGCGAAAGGATGCCGAGGAATACCGTCCCTGCAAGCAGCTTTTGCGCCAATTATGAGCATTGGTAATGCATGCGTGCTTTTTTGTCCCTTTTCGCCCGGTGCGCTGCAGCCAAGAATGGCCGCATTCACAACAATCCCGAATTCTGAGGAGAAGCACCCCCATGCAACTGCGCCGTACCCTGCTGGCTTCCGTGGCCGCTGCCGCCGCCCTGAGCGCCCTGACGCCTGCCGTCTTTGCGGCCGACGCCGTCTACCCCAGCCGACCGATCCGGCTGATCGTGCCGTTTGGTGCCGGCGGTTCCACCGACATGGTGGCCCGGCTGCTGGCCGAGAAGATGGGCCCCATCCTGGGCCAGGCTGTGGTGATCGAGAACAAGGGCGGTGCCGGCGGCTCGATTGGCGCTTCGGAAATCGCCAAGTCCGCACCGGACGGCTACACCATCGGCATGGCGACGGTGTCCACCCATGGCGCCAATCCGGCCATCATGACCAAGCTGCCGTATGACGCAAAGAAGGACTTTGCCCCCATCACCAATGTGATGAGCGTGCCCAGCGTGTTTGTGGTGCACCCCAGCGTGCCGGCCAAGACCATGAAGGAGTTCATTGCACTGGCCAAGGCCCATCCCGGCAAGTACACCTTCGCCTCGCCCGGCACCGGTTCGCTGGGCCACGCCAACATCGAGAACTTCATGAATCTGGCGGGCATCGAGCTGCTGCACATCCCCTACAAGGGCGCAGGCCAGGCCCTGACCGATGCGCTGGGCGGCCAGGTCAACGCCATGACGGACAACCTGCCGTCTTCGCTGTCCAACATCCAGGCCGGCAAGCTGCGTCCGCTGGCCGTGCTGGCCTTCAAGCGTGCCGAGGTGCTGCCGGATGTGCCGACCTACACCGAGCTGGGCTATGCCCAGATGGGCGACGGCGGCTGGTTCGGTCTGGTGGCTCCGGCCGGCACGCCCAAGGCCGTGATCGCCAAGCTCAACGCAGCGGCGCACAAGGCGATGCAGGACCCCGCCTACCTGGCCAAGCAAAAGGAAATCTCCGGTGAAGGCATGGCCAACACGCCCGAACAGTTTGCCAAGCAGATCGACACGGCCATTGCCCGCTACACCGCCGTGGCCCAGCGCGCCAACATCAAAATCAACTGATGACTGCAACTGCTGCCTTGCCTGATTTCCTACAACCCCTGCCCCAGCAGCCGGTGGTGGTGCGCCCGCCCCAGGGCGCGGTGCTGCCGCTGGTGTGCGATTCGCCGCACAGCGGCACCGCCTACCCGGCCGACTTCGGTGTGGCGGTGCCCCTGGCGCTGCTGCGCCGCGGGGAAGACACCCATGTGCACCGCCTGTGGGATGCCCTGCCCGATTACGGCGCCACGCTGATCGAAGCCACGTTTCCGCGCACCTACATCGACCCCAACCGCGCAGAGGGGGACATCAACCCCGCCATGCTGGATGGGGAGTGGCCCGTGGCGCTGCAGCCCGGCCCCAAGACGCTGCAGGGCCTGGGCCTGGTGTGGGAGCGCATCAGCCAGGCCGGCCAGTCCACCCCGGTGTACGACCGCAAGCTGAGCGTGGCCGAGGTGCAGCAGCGCATCGAGCGCTACTGGCGCCCCTACCATGCGGCGGTGAGCCAAGCCATCCGCTGGAGCGTGGACCGCTTTGGCGGTGTGTGGCACATCAATCTGCACTCCATGCCCAGCGATGTCTACCAGCGCCTGGGTACGCCGGACAAGCAGCTGGCCGATTTTGTGCTGGGCGACCGTGACGGCACCACCTGTGCGCCGGAGTTCATCCACCTGATCGGCGACACGCTGCAGGCCCAGGGTTACAGCGTGGCCTACAACGAACCCTACAAGGGAGTGGCGCTGCTGGCCGACATCGGCCAGCCCCATCTGCAGCGCCACAGCATGCAGATTGAGATCAACCGCCCGCTCTACATGGACGAGGCCACGCGCGAACCCAACGCTGGCTTCGAGCCGCTGCGCCAGAACCTGCAAAAAGTGATGGCCATGGTGAGCGACTACGTGCGCCAGCAGCTACCCGTACGAGGCTGATGGCCCTGCCTGAAGGCAACAGCGGCGGGGATGCCGCTGTCGCCCAGGCAGCTTGCACAGGCTGACGGCTGGGGTTGCCCCCGTCTGTCTGCACGGTCCCCGTTTCTACAATCGCGCCAACGGCCCCGGCAGGGGCCGGATTTGCGTGGGCTGTTCGCACCGGCCTGCGCAGACCTTGCATTGCCAAAAAAACGGGAGACAACACCATGCAAAAAATCGTGCGCACCAGCCTGGCCCTGGCGGCCGGCGCTCTGCTGTCCGTGGCCCAGAGCCAGGCCCTGGCCCAGACTTTTCCCAGCAAGCCCATCCGCGTGGTGGTGGGCTTTCCCGCCGGCGGCCCGCTGGACCAGCATGCCCGCCTGCTGAGCGACAAGCTGCAGGCCGTGCTGGGCCAGCCCATTGTGATGGACTACAAGCCCGGTGCCGGCGGCACCGTGGGCGCGCAGGACGTGATGAAGGCCCCGGCCGACGGTCACACCCTGATGGTGGCCAACACCGGTGTGATGGCCATCAACCCTGCGCTCTACCCCAAGCTGCCCTATGGCACGCTCAAGGACTTCACCCCCATTGCCCGCACCGCCATGCAGCCGCTGGCGCTGCTGGTCAACAACCAGGTGCCGAGCAAGACGCTGCCGGAATTCATTGCCTACGCCAAGGCCAACCCGGGCAAGGTCAACTACGGCTCGGCCGGCAACGGTGGCATCAGCCACCTGGTGCCCGAGATGTTCAAGATCGCCACCGGCACGCACATGGTGCACATCCCCTACCGCGGCAGTGCCCCGGCGTTTGCCGACCTGATGGGCGGCCAGGTGCAGTTCATGGCCGAAAGCATTCCCCAGGCCGCCAATTACCACAAGCAGGGCAAGGTGCGCGCCCTGGCGGTGACCAGCAAGACCCGCAACCCGGCGCTGCCCGATACGCCCACGGCCATCGAAAGCGGCCTGAAGGGCTTTGAGGTGGTGGGGTTCTACGGTTTCCTGGCCCCGGCCGGCACGCCCAAGGATGTGGTGGTCAAGCTGAGCGACGCCTTCCAGCAGGTGATGAACAACACCGATGTGCGCGAACGCATGGTGACCCAGGGGGCCGACCCGGCCTTCCTGGGTGCTGACGATTTCGCCAAGTTTCTGGGCGGCGAGCTGCCGCGCTGGGCGGCGGCGGTGAAGGCCTCCGGCACCAAGATGGATTGACCGCCAGGGTCCTTGCCTCTTCGCCTTTTCGTCGCTGCACCGGTGCGGCGTGGGCGCAGGGAGGGCTGGGTCCATGCCAAGGCCTGCGCACAGAAGGCCCCGCCATCAAAAAAGCCCGGGACTGCCGGGCTTTTTTGTTGACGGTGCTCTGCTTACAGCTGGCTGTGGGTCTGAGCCGGGCTGAACAGGTCCACGCGGTCGGTGATGATGCCGTCCGTGCCCAGGTCGATCAGGCGCTGGGCGGCCCATTCGTCGTTCACCGTGTAGCTGCTGCAGCGCAGGCCGGCGCCGTGCACCTTGGCCACCAGCTCGGGGGTCCACAGGGCGTGGTTCAGCACCATGGCGCTGCAATCGAGCTCCAGGGCGGTCTGCAGTTCGGCATCGCCGTTGCCATCGGCCAGCTTGTCCACCAGCAGGCCGCGCGGAATGTGGGGGGCGACTTCCCGGGCGCCGCGCAGCGAGTCCGGCTTGAACGAGGTGAACAGCGGCGGCACTTCCGCCTGGGGCCAGATGCGGTTCATCAGCACACCGCAGGCGCGGCCGGTTTCCAGCTCCTGGCCGGGCGTGGGCTTGATTTCCACATTCAGGTGCAGGTGGTTGGCCAGGCACCAGCGGGCCAGGGCTTCCAGCGTGGGCAGGGCTTCGCCTGCATAGGCGCGCGAATGCCAGCTGCCGGCGTCCAGCTCGGCGATCTGGCCCATGGTCAGCTCGCCACCGATGCCGTGGCCGTTGGTCGTGCGTTCCAGCGTGGCGTCGTGCATCAGGAACAGCACGCCGTCGCTGCTGAGCTTGGCATCGCATTCGAAGAAGCGGTAGCCGTGCAGGGCGCCCAGGCGGAAGGCGCTCAGGGTGTTTTCCGGTGCCAGCTTGCCGGCGCCGCGGTGGGCCACCCAACGGGGGTAGGGCCAGGGTTTCAATGCAGTAGTCATAGTCTTGCCAGTGCGAATGTGACAAGAGCACCACAAGCTGGGCCTGGGGTGCTCTTCTTTCAGGATTCAGTGAACCGGGGGCGGGCTTTATGCGCGCTTTCCCGTTTCGGCGTTGAACCAATGCAGCCGGTCTTCGCGGGCCGAGATGCGGGCCGTTTCGCCGGGCTTGGGGAAGGGCTTGCCTTCTTCGATGCGGACGGTGACGTCCTCATCGCCCACCTTGCCGTACAGCAGGCGCTCGGCACCCAGCAGTTCCACGGTGTGCACCTTGAATTCCACGCCGCCGGTTTCGACCAGGTCGATGTGCTCGGGGCGGATGCCCAGGATCAGGCCGGGCTTGCCATTGGGCGAGTGCTTCAGCAGGTTCATGGGGGGCGAACCGATGAAGCCGGCCACGAAAGTGGAGGCCGGGGTGTGGTAGACCTCTTCGGGCGTGCCGAACTGCTCCACATGGCCGCCGTTCATCACCACCATGCGCTGGGCCAGGGTCATGGCCTCGACCTGGTCGTGGGTCACGAACAGGCTGGTGATGCCCAGCTCGGCGTGCAGCTTCTGGATCTCCAGGCGGGTCTGGCCGCGCAGCTTGGCGTCCAGATTGGACAGGGGTTCGTCAAACAGGAACACCTGGGGCTGGCGCACGATGGCACGGCCCATGGCCACGCGCTGGCGCTGGCCGCCGGACAGCTGGCGGGGCTTGCGGTCCAGCAGGTGGCTCAGTTCCAGAATCTTGGCGGCCTTGTCGACGCGGCGCTTGATCTCGTCTTCCGGCACCTTGGCGAGCTTCAGGCCATAGGCCATGTTCTCGTAGTTGCTCATGTGCGGGTACAGCGCGTAGTTCTGGAACACCATGGCGATGTTGCGCTTGGCGGGTTCCAGGTCGTTGACCTTCTTGTCGCCGATGACCAGATCGCCATCGGTGATTTCTTCCAGGCCGGCAATCATGCGCAGCAGCGTGGACTTGCCGCAGCCCGAGGGGCCGACCAGCACGACGAACTCGCCGTCCTTGATCTCGACGTTGATGCCGTGGATGACGGGCACGGCAGTCTTGCCGATGCCGTAGCGCTTGACGATGTTCTTGAGGGAAATGGAAGCCATAACAGTCGTATTTCGTTCAATGGGTCACAAGGTGGTGGGTACAGCCAACAGGGTCAGGATTGGTCGAGATTTACTTCTCGGTATCCACCAGGCCTTTGACAAACCACTTTTGCATCAGGATCACCACGGCCGTGGGCGGCAGCATGGCGAGGATGGCGGTGGCCATCACGATATTCCAGTCCACGGCGGCTTCGCCACCGGCCAGCATGCGCTTGATACCGATCACCACGGGGTACATGTCTTCCGAGGTGGTCATCAGCAGCGGCCACAGGTACTGGTTCCAGCCATAGATGAACTGGATCACGAACAGTGCGGCAATCGAGGTCTTGGACAAGGGCACCAGGATGTCCTTGAAAAAGCGCATGGCGCCGGCGCCGTCGATGCGGGCGGCTTCCACCAGCTCGTCCGGCACCGTCAGGAAGAACTGGCGGAACAGGAAGGTGGCGGTGGCCGAGGCGATCAGCGGCAGGGTCAGGCCGGCATAGCTGTTGAGCAGGCCCAGCTCGGCGACGACCTTGTAGGTCGGCAGGATACGCACTTCCACCGGCAGCATCAGCGTCAGGAAGATGGCCCAGAAGCAGACCATCTTGAAGGGGAAGCGGAAGTAGACGATGGCGAAGGCCGACAGCAGCGAGATGGCGATCTTGCCCACGGTGATGATGATGGCCACCCAGAAGGAGACCCACATCATGTGCACGACGTTGGTGTTGGAGCCCAGCTTGCCGGAGCCCAGCAGGGCTTCGCGGTAGTTTTCCCACATGTGGGCGCCGGGCAGCAGCGGCATGGGCGACTGGACGATGGCTTCCGCGGTGTGGGTGGAGGCAATCAGTGCCAGGTACAGCGGGAAGGCCACGATGGCCACGCCGAGGATCAGCACGGCATGGGACAGGATATTCAGCCAGGGGTTGCGATCAACCATGATCAGTACTGCACTTTCTTCTCAACATAGCGGAACTGAACCACGGTCAGCACGACAACGATCAGCATCAGGATCACGGACTGGGCTGCCGAGCCGCCCAGGTCCAGCGCCTTGAAGCCGTCCTGGTAGACCTTGTAGACCAGGATGGAGGTGGACTGGCCGGGGCCGCCCTGGGTGGCTGCGTCGATGATGCCGAAGGTGTCAAAGAACGCGTAGACGATGTTGATCACCAGCAGGAAGAAGGTGGTGGGCGACAGCAGCGGCAGCTGGATGTTCCAGAAGCGGCGCCAGGGGCCGGCACCGTCGATGGAAGCGGCTTCGATCAGCGCCTTGGGAATGGACTGCAGGCCCGCCAGGAAGAACAGGAAGTTGTAGGAGATCTGTTTCCACACCGAGGCGATGACGATCAGGGTCATGGCCTGGCTGTCGTTCATCATGTGGTTCCAGTTCACGCCCAGCTTGCCCAGGTAGTAGGTCACCACGCCGATGGACGGCGAGAACAGGAACACCCACAGCACGCCGGCGATCACCGGGGCCACGGCGTAGGGCACGATCAGCAGGGTCTTGTAGACCATGGCGAAGCGCACGATGCGGTCGGCAAAGATGGCCAGGGCCAGCGACACTGCGATGCCCACGCCTGCCACCAGCACCGAGAACAGGGCGGTGCGATTAAAGGAATTCAGGTAGGTCGGGTCGGCGAGCAGGTTGCGGAAGTTATCCAGCCCCACCCATTCGGTGCTCATGCCAAAGGCGTCTTCCATCTGGAACGACTGGAGCACGGCCTGGCCTGCAGGCCAGAAAAAGAAGATGCCAATGATGAGCAGCTGGGGTGCGATCAGCAACCAGGGCAACCATTTGGACCGGAAAAGTACGCGTTTTTCCATGGGATGTACAAACTCAAAAGCCGCCGTTGCCCATGAAAGGAACTGCGGGGGGCTGGGGTCGCTGCCTCCACCGCAGCAGGTGGGGAAGCGAGTCGAAACGAAACGAAACGCTTTTTAGCGAATTTGCGCGTATTGTGCCCAGTGAAAAGCCGCTGCGCCAGAGGCTGCAGCGGCTCTACCCCCAAATCGAGGGGAATTACTTATTACTTGTAAGAGCGCTCGAAGCGTGCCAGCAGTTCGTTACCGCGCGACACGATAGCGTCCAGGGCTTGCTGACCGGTCTTCTTGCCTGCCCACACCTGTTCGAGTTCTTCGTCCTCGATGGTGCGGATCTGCACGTAGTTGCCCAGGCGGATGCCGCGCGACTTGTCGGTCACCTTGCGGATCATCTGCGTCACGGCGGTGTCCGTGCCAGGGTTCTTCTGGTAGAAGCCGGACTTGTTGGTCAGGTCATACGCGGCCATGGTCACAGGCAGGTAGCCGGTGCGCTGGTGCGAAGCGGCCTGGACCTTGGTCTGCGACAGGAATTCGAAGAACTTGGCCACGCCCTTGTACTCTTCGGACTTCTTGCCTGCCATCACCCACAGCGATGCGCCACCGATCACGGTGTTCTGGGGCGCGCCCTTCACATCGGGGTAGTAGGGCAGGGGAGCCAGTGCGTAGGCGAACTTGGCGTTCTTGGCCACGTCGCCGTAGAAACCGGACGAGGTCTGGATCATGGCGCATTCACCGGCGGTGAACGAAGCCTGGGCGGTGGAAGCGCGGCCCTTGTACACAAATTCGCCGGCCTTGGCTGCGGCAGCCAGGTTGTCGATGTGCTTGACGTGCAGAGGCGAGTTGATCTTCAGGCGGGCCTTGTGGCCGTTGGCGCTCAGACCGTTCTGCTCGGTCGCGAACTCGACGTTGTGCCAGGTGGAGAAGGATTCCAGCTGGGTCCAGCCCTGCCATGCCAGGGTCATGGGGCAGCTGTGGCCGCTGGCCTTGAGCTTCTTTGCGGCTTCGAACACTTCAGGCCAGGTGGTGGGGGCCTTGTCGGGGTTCAGGCCGGCCTTCTTGAAGGCGTCCTTGTTGTAATAGAAGATGGTGGTGGAGCTATTGAACGGGAAGCTCAGCATCTGGCCGTTGGGGGCGGTGTAGTAACCGGCCACGGCGGGGATGTAGGCCTTGGGGTCGAAGGACACGCCGGCATCGGACATCACCTTGCCCACGGGCACGGTAGCGCCCTTGGAGGCCATCATGGTGGCGGTGCCCACTTCGAACACTTGCAGGATGTGGGGAGCATTGCCCGAACGGAACGCAGCAATGGCGGCCGTCATGGACTCGTCATACACGCCCTTGAAGGTCGGGACGATCTTGTATTCCTTCTGGCTTTCGTTGAATTCCTTGGCCAGATCGTTGACCCATTCGTTGTTCACGGCGGTCATCGAGTGCCACCACTGGATTTCGGTGGCGGCGTGGGCGGTGCCGATGGCGGCTGCGGTCATTGCGGCGGACAAAGCCAGGCGCTTGAATTGCATGCAGGAACTCCTTGGATTGCTATGCGGGGAGAGATATGCCAGCCATATTAAAGGGCGAGCATGGCGTTTGTGTGACGGGCGCATGACGGGGTTTCCCCCTGGCGCGGATGCCACATGGCTCCGATTTCATGCAGTTGTCACTAAACGTTGTGGCGCATTCTATGTTCGCTTCTATTCGATGTCGTTCCTGATTTTTCCTATCTGGGGTCTTGAAGCCGTGCGCTGGATCAGAGAATGCAGTGGCGGCGCGGTGGCTTAGGGTGAACCCCGGCAGAAACCAGGGCCCTGGCATAAAATCACGCTCCCCATGGCTAAGGAGCGCCCTTCAGGGTGCCCACCCCCGGTCCACCACATGAATGCACCGATTGCGCAGGCCGCCTTGTTGGGCAAGACGGCTGAACCTGCCCGACTCCGCGAGATTCCCTATAACTACACCTCGTTTTCTGACCGGGAAATCGTGATCCGCCTGCTTGGCGCGCCCGCCTGGAGCGTGCTGGAGCTGTTGCGTAGCGAACGCCAGACTGGCCGTTCTGCCCGCATGCTCTACGAAGTGCTGGGCGACATCTGGGTGGTGCAACGCAACCCCTATCTGCAGGACGACCTGTTCCACAACCCCGACCGCCGCAAGCAGCTGGTGGAGGCGCTGGAACACCGCATGGCCGAGGTGCAAAAGCGCCGCGTCCCCGAGGCCGATGCCCAGCGCGACGCCCTGGTGGGTGAGCTGATCGAGGCGGCCAACAACGCCGTGCGCGAGTTCGACCGCACCTTCGACGAAGCCGAGAAGCTGCGCCAGCGCGTGCGCAAGACGCTGGGCAAGCTGACGCACAAGGACAACATCAAGTTCGATGGTCTGTCGCGCGTCAGCCATGTGACCGATGCCACCGACTGGCGGGTGGAATACCCCTTTGTGGTGCTGACCCCGGATTCCGAAGTGGAGATGGCCGGCCTCGTCAAAGGCTGTATCGACATCGGCCTGACCATCATTCCGCGCGGAGGCGGTACCGGCTATACCGGTGGCGCGATTCCGCTGACCTGGCGCTCGGTGGTGATCAACACCGAAAAGCTCGATGCCATCACCGAAGTCGAGATGGTGCAGCTGCCTGGCGTGAGCCACCCCGTGCCCACAGTGTGGACCGAGGCCGGCGTGGTGACCCAGCGCGTGGCCGATGCGGCCGAGCGTGGCGGCTTTGTGTTCGCCGTGGACCCGACATCGATTGAAGCCTCCTGCATCGGCGGCAACATCGCCATGAATGCCGGTGGCAAGAAGGCCGTGCTGTGGGGTACGGCGCTGGACAACCTGGCCAGCTGGCGCATGGTGACACCCGATGCGCAGTGGCTGGAAGTGACCCGCGTGGACCACAACCTGGGCAAGATCCACGACGCCGAGATGGCCAGCTTCGAGCTGAAGTACTTCGAGGCGGATGGCAAGACCCCAGTGCGCAGCGAACGCCTGGACATTCCCGGCCACAAGTTCCGCAAGGAAGGCCTGGGCAAGGACGTGACGGACAAGTTCCTCTCCGGCCTGCCCGGGGTGCAGAAGGAAGGCACGGACGGCCTGATCACCAGCGCCCGCTGGGTGGTGCACCGCATGCCGGCCCATACGCGCACGGTGTGCATGGAGTTCTTCGGCAACGCCAAGGATGCCGTGCCCTCGATCGTCGAGATCAAGGACTACATGTTCGCCGAGCAAAAGCGCAGCGGCGTGCTGCTGGCCGGCCTGGAGCATCTGGACGACCGCTATCTGCGTGCCGTGGGCTATGCCACCAAGAGCAAGAAGGGCGATGGCCATCTGCCCAAGATGGTGCTGATCGGCGACATCGTGGGCGACGACGCCGATGAGGTGGCGCGGGTGACCAGCGAAGTGGTGCGCATTGCCAATTCGCGCAACGGCGAAGGCTTCATCGCCATCAGTGCCGAAGCGCGCAAGAAGTTCTGGCTGGACCGCAAGCGCACCGCAGCCATCAGCCGCCACACCAACGCCTTCAAGATCAATGAAGACGTGGTGATCCCGCTGCCGCGCATGGCCGAGTACACCGACGGCATCGAGCGCATCAATATCGAACTCTCGCTGCGCAACAAGATCAAGCTGTGCGATGCGCTGCTGGCCTTCCTGCAGCAGGGCAATCTGCCGCTGGGCAAGCAGGACGACGCCGGCGACATTCCCACGGCCGAGCTGCTGGAAGACCGTGTGCTCCAGGCCGTGGAGCTGGTGCAGGAAGTGCGTGCCCTGTGGGCCGGCTGGCTGCGCGACGTGGCCACCCTGTTCCCGCAGCTGCAGGACCATACGCTGCGCTCCAGCTGGAAGACGCAGATCAAGGCCCCGCTGGCACAGATCTTCAACGGCGAAGCCTTCAAGCCCTTGCTGGACGAGGCGGCACAGGTCCACCAGCGCGTGCTCAAGGGCCGCGTGTGGGTGGCGCTGCACATGCACGCCGGTGACGGCAATGTGCACACCAACATCCCGGTCAACTCTGACGACTACGAGATGCTGCAGACCGCCCACGAAGCCGTGGCGCGCATCATGCAGCTGGCCCGCAGCCTGGATGGCGTGATCTCGGGTGAACACGGTATCGGCATCACCAAGCTGGAGTTCCTGAGCGACGAGGAGCTGCAGCCTTTTGCCGACTACAAGCAGCGCGTGGACCCGGAAGGCCGTTTCAACCGCGGCAAGCTGATCCGCGAGAAGAGCGGCCTGGTGCCTGCCCGCTCGCCGCGCGAAGCGCTGATGTATGCCGACCTGACCAATGCCTACACGCCATCGTTTGGCCTGATGGGGCACGAGTCGCTGATCATGCAGCAAAGCGACATCGGCGCCATTGCCGATTCGGTCAAGGACTGCCTGCGCTGCGGCAAGTGCAAGCCGGTGTGCAACACGCACGTGCCGGGCGCCAATCTGCTGTATTCGCCGCGCAACAAGATTCTGGCCACCTCGCTGCTGGTGGAAGCCTTCCTGTACGAGGAGCAGACGCGCCGCGGCGTGTCCATCAAGCACTGGCAGGAATTCGAGGATGTGGCCGACCACTGCACCGTCTGCCACAAGTGCTTCACGCCCTGCCCGGTCAAGATCGACTTCGGCGACGTGACCATGAACATGCGCAATCTGCTGCGCAAGATGGGCAAGAAGAGCTTCAATCCGGGCAACAAGATGGCCATGGCCATGCTCAATGCCACCAACCCCGACACCATCAAGCTGCTGCGCAAGGGCATGGTGGGCGTGGGCTTCAAGGCGCAGCGCATTGCGTCCGACCTGCTGCATGCGGTGGCCAAGCCGCAGCTCAAGCACCCGCCGGCTTCGGTGGGCAAGCCTGCACTCAAGGAGCAGGTGATCCACTTCGTGAACAAGAAGCTGCCCGGCGGTCTGCCCAACAAGACGGCCCGCGCGCTGCTGGACATCGAAGACAAGGAGTACGTGCCCATCATCCGCAATCCGCAGACCACCAGTGCGGACACGGAAGCGGTGTTCTACTTCCCCGGCTGCGGCTCCGAGCGCCTGTTCAGCCAGGTCGGCCTGGCCACGCAGGCCATGCTGTGGCACTCCGGCGTGCAGACCGTGATGCCTCCGGGCTATCTGTGCTGTGGCTACCCGCAGCGCGGCAGCGGCCAGTACGACGTAGCGGACAAGATGATCACCGACAACCGGGTGCAGTTCCACCGCGTGGCCAACACGCTGAACTACCTGGATATCAAGACGGTGGTGGTGTCCTGCGGGACCTGCTACGACCAGCTGCAGGGCTACCATTTCGACAAGATCTTCCCGGGCTGCCGCATCATCGACATCCACGAGTTCCTGCTGGAGAAGGGCATCACCTTGCCGCAAGGCCAGGGCGGTTACCTCTACCACGACCCCTGCCACAGCCCGATGAAGCTGCAGGACCCGATGAAGACCGTGAAGGCCCTGGTGGGCGACGGCGTGATCAAGAGCGACCGCTGCTGCGGTGAATCCGGCACGCTGGCGGTGTCGCGTCCCGATATCTCCACCCAGATCCGTTTCCGCAAGGAACAGGAAATCCTGAAGGGCGAGGCCGAGTTGCGCGCCAAGGGGGCGGTGGGTGAGAAGGGAAACGTGAAGATCCTGACCAGCTGCCCCGCCTGCCTGCAAGGGCTGAGCCGTTACGGCAATGACCTGAAGGATGGCCTGCTGGAAGCCGACTACATCGTGATCGAGATGGCCAAGCAGATCCTGGGCGAGAACTGGCTGCCCGAGTACGTGGCCCGCGCCAACAACGGCGGCATCGAACGGGTGCTGCTGTGAGCACCGCCGTGGCCCCCTCCGCACCGGCCGGCTGCCCCTTGTGCGACGGCCTGGGGGGCGCGCTGGTCTGGCAAGGGCGCAATGCCCGCGTGATCCGTGCGCAGGAAGAGGGCTTTCCCGCCTTCTACCGCGTGGTGTGGACGGCACATGCAGCCGAGTTCACCGACCTGAGCGCGCCCGAGCGCGCCGAGTGCATGGAACTGGTGGCCGCTGTGGAGCGCGTGCTGCGCGACCGGCTGGCGCCAGACAAGGTCAATCTGGCCGCCTTGGGCAATATGGTGGCCCATCTGCACTGGCACGTGATTGCGCGCTGGCGCTGGGACAGCCACTTTCCCGGTTCCGTCTGGGCCGCGGTGCAGCGCCCGCGCGATCCGGTCCAGGAGGCCGCGGTGCAGGCCCAGCTCGACGCCACGGACTGCGCGATCGCCGCGGCACTGGATGCGCGGACGTGAACACAACAGCAGCTGCATGTGCACCAGCAGCGCAGGTTTTAGATAGGTAATTGCCATGACTGACATGCCTCTTCCCCAGTCCATCACCCTGCACGGCGCCTCGCGCGTGCTGGAGCTGGGCTATGCCGACGGCGCCGTGCACCGTCTGCCGTTTGAACTGCTGCGCGTGTATTCGCCTTCGGCCGAAGTGCAGGGCCACGGCCCGGGCCAGGAAGTGCTGCAGACCGGCAAGCGCGATGTGACCATCGTCAACCTGGAGCCCGTGGGCAATTACGCGCTCAAGCCTTTCTTCAGCGACGGCCACGAAAGCGGCCTGTACACCTGGACCTATCTGTACGAGATGGGCAGCAAGCAGGAGGCGCTGTGGGCCGACTATCTGGCGCGCCTGGCGGCGGCCGGTGTGGACCGTGACACGCCCATGCCCGGCAAGGCCAGCGGCGGCAGCTGCGGCACGGGCGGTGGTTGCGGCAGCAGCAGCGCCGAGGCCCCGGCCAGCAGCGGTGGCGGCTGCGGTAGCGGTTCCTGCGGCTGCGGCGCCTGATCCCGCGCAACCTACCTTCGTGGCGACGGCAGGAACTTGGACCCCGTACGGCAGTCCAATTCTCTGCGGTGCTATAGTTAAAGTAGCTTGCGCTGCACGTGGCGCAAGCGTTTATCGCCCCTTTGGCTTGAAGTGATGCCCTGTTGCACTACGGGGTTGTCGCTGTACGAGCCGCCCGGGGCTGCTTACATTCCTGTCCTATGAGCAGCACACATTTTGGTTTCGAGACCGTTGACGAGAAAGACAAGGCCAGCCGCGTGCGCGGCGTGTTTGACTCGGTCGCGTCCAAGTACGACATCATGAATGACCTGATGTCCGGCGGTCTGCACCGTGCCTGGAAGGCCTACACCGTGATGGTGGCCAACCTCAAGGAAGGGGACCAGGTGCTGGACATCGCGGGGGGGACCGGCGATCTGTCGATGGCGTTTTCCAAGAAGGTCGGCAACAGCGGCCGCGTGGTACACACCGACATCAACGAAGCCATGCTGCGCACGGGCCGCAACCGTCTGGTGGACAAGGGCATCATCCTGCCCACCCTGGTGTGCGATGCCGAAAAGCTGCCGTTCCCCGACGCGCACTTCGATCTGGTGAGCGTGGCCTTCGGCCTGCGCAACATGACGCACAAGGATGCCGCGCTCAAGGAAATGAACCGCGTGCTCAAGCCCGGCGGCAAGCTGCTGGTGCTGGAGTTCTCCAAGGTGGCCAAGCCCCTGGAGAAGTCCTATGACTTGTACTCATTCAAGGTGCTGCCCTTCCTGGGTAAGCTGGTGGCGGGCGATGACTCCAGCTACCGCTATCTGGCGGAGTCCATCCGCATGCACCCGGGGCAGGAAGCGCTCAAGACCCTGATGCAGGACGCGGGTTTCGGGCATGTGGACTATCACAATATGACGGGCGGCATCGTGGCCCTGCATGTGGGTATCAAGTGCTGACGCTGAAAGGACAGGCACCTATGCAGTACGGATTTGCAAAAGGTTTTGGTTAGTTCGGAATTTTTTCCCATTATTAGGAGAGCAAAGCAATGATGAAGGTGTGGGCAGTGGTTTTGGTCGCAGCGTTGGCTGTGGTGCATCCCTCCGTGGAAGCCAAACGCATGGGCGGTGGCGGTTCCATGGGCAAGCAGTCGAGCAATGTGACGCAGCGTGATGCTGCGCCCCGTGCACCCCAGCAAGCACCGGCCCAGCAACAGGCCGCAACCCCCAAGCCCGCTACCCCGGCGGCCACGCCGGCAGCGCCTGCCAAGAAGCCCTGGGGCGCCATGCTGGGCGGTCTGGCCGCAGGTCTGGGTCTGGCCTGGCTGGCCCACTCGCTGGGTTTTGGTGAAGCCTTCGCCAACATGCTGATGTTCGGTCTGCTGGCACTGGCCGTGATGGTGGTGATCGGCATGGTCATGCGCGCCCGCAACAAGCCCAAGGCCGCCGCCAGCGCTGCTGCATCGCCTTTCGCCTTCCAGGGCGCGGGTGCCCCGGTCCCCGACGCCGTGGCACAGCCGCGCGACTACAACCCGAAGAATGTGGGCAACGACGCATCGGCCCGCCCCTGGGAGCAGGACCATGTGCCGGCCACCGGCGGCAGCATGATCGGCTCCGGTCTGGCCGCATCGGCACCGAACTGGAGCGTGCCGGCCGACTTTGACGCCGCAGGCTTCCTGGAAGCCGCCAAGCGCAACTTCGTGACCCTGCAGGCCGCCTGGGACCGTGGCGATGTCACCACGCTGCGTTCCATGATGACCGACGACATGCTGTCCGAGATCAAGACCCAGCTGCAAGAGCGTGAAGCCCAGAGCGGCGGCGTGCTCAACCAGACCGATGTGGTGATGATCGAAGCCCAGCTGCTGGGCATTGAAGACCTGGGCCATGCCTACATGGCCAGTGTGGAGTTCTCGGGCATGATCCGCGAAGATGCCTCCGCAGGCCCCAGCCCCTTCCGCGAAGTCTGGAATATGACCAAGCCGAAGAGCAACTCCAGCGGCTGGCTGGTGGCGGGATTGCAGGCACTGCAATAAAAATCTTTCCACTTCAGGAATAATCGGGGGACTATGGCAACACAGTCCCCTTTTTCTTTTCTCAACGGCCTGGTCGAACGCGTGGTGGAAACCGTGCAGCCGCCCCAGTGGCTGGTGCACGAAACCCAGCAGCGCGTCGTGCTCTTCCTCAACCATGTGCTGATGCAGGAGAAGGCGGCCATGGAGCGCCTGGTGCGCCAGAAAGGGCGTGTGGCCCGGGTGCAGTGGCGCAACTTCAATATGGCGCTGCTGATCACGCCGGCCGGCCTGTTCAATCTGGCCCCCGAAGGTGCCACCCCCGACCTGCTGCTGGAAATTGCCGACAGCAACCCGCTGGTGCTGGCCAAGACGGCCCTGCGCGGCGACAAGCCTGCCATCCGCATCGAAGGTGATGTGCAGCTGGCGGCCGACATCCACTGGCTGGTCGACAACGTCGAGTGGGATGTGGAAGAAGATCTGGCGCGCATCATCGGTGACACGCCCGCCCACATGATCGGCAGCGCGGCCCGCAAGCTGGCCCAGGGGCTGCGCCAGTTCGTCGGTGCCCGCATGGCCAAGGCCGATGAGGCTGCCACACCTGCCTCCGGCGCACAGAACAACCTGCCGGTGGCCGACGCCGAGCCGCGCCAGCCGCAATGAGCAAGTTTCTGCGGGGCGCCACCATCCTCTGGGTGGCCTTGCGCTATGGGCTGGACGAGCTGGTGCTCTCCGGCTTCGAGCATCCCTGGTTGCGCGGTCTGCGCCGCGTGCTGACACTGGGCCGCAAGCTGGACGCGCCGCGCGGCGTGCGCCTGCGCGAGGCGCTGGAATCGCTGGGCCCGATTTTTGTGAAGTTCGGCCAGGTGCTGTCCACGCGCAGCGACCTGATGCCGCCCGATGTGGCGGAAGAGCTGGCCAAGCTGCAGGACCGGGTGCCGCCATTCGATCCCCAGATTGCGGTGGACACCATCGAGAAGTCGTTCCGCAAGCCGCTGGACCAGGTGTTCCTGAGCTTCGAGCGCGTGCCCGTGGCCAGTGCCTCGATCGCCCAGGTGCACTTCGCCACCGTGGTGGACCGGGATGGCAAGGAGCGCGAAGTGGCCGTCAAGGTGCTGCGCCCCGGCATGAAGCGCGTGATCGACAAGGATCTGGCGCTGATGCACATGATGGCCAGCTGGGTGGAGCGGCTCTCCGCCGATGGCAAGCGCCTCAAGCCCCGCCAGGTGGTGGCCGAGTTCGACAACTACCTGCACGACGAGCTGGACCTGATCCGCGAAGCCTCCAATGCGGCGCAGCTGCGCCGCAACATGGACGGCCTGGATCTGGTGCTGATTCCCGAGGTGTACTGGGATTTCTGCCGCCCCGACGTGATGGTGATGGAGCGCATGAAGGGCGTTCCCATCAACCAGATCGAGCGTCTGCGTGAAGCCGGGGTGGACATCCCCAAGCTGGCGCGCGACGGGGTCACGATTTTCTTCACCCAGGTGTTCCGCGACGGCTTCTTCCACGCCGACATGCACCCGGGCAACATCATGGTCAGCCTGGAGCCCGAGACCTTCGGGCGCTATATCTCGCTGGACTTCGGCATCGTCGGCACGCTGACCGAGTACGACAAGGAGTATCTGGCGCAGAACTTCACGGCCTTCTTCCGGCGTGACTACAAGCGCGTGGCGGAGCTGCACATCGAAAGCGGCTGGGTGCCGCCCACCACCCGGGTGGACGAGCTAGAAGCCGCCATCCGCGCAGTGTGCGAGCCGTACTTCGACCGTCCGCTGGCCGAGATTTCGCTGGGCATGGTGCTGATGCGTCTGTTCCAGACCTCGCGCCGCTTCCAGGTGGAAATCCAGCCGCAGCTGGTGCTGCTGCAAAAGACCCTGCTCAACATCGAAGGTCTGGGCCGCCAGCTGGACCCGAATCTGGACCTGTGGAGCACGGCCAAGCCCTTCCTGGAAAAGTGGATGCTGGACCAGATGGGCCCGCAACGCCTGTGGCGCGAGCTGAAGGCCGAGGCCCCCCGCTATGCCAAGCTGCTGCCCGAGCTGCCCCGTCTGGTGCAGCAGTTCCTGCAGCAGGACCGCCACGGCAGCCAGCAGGCCATGCAGGAGCTGCTGGCCGAGCAGAAGCGCACCAACCGATTGCTGCAGATGATTCTGTACGGGGGCGTGGGCTTTGTGCTGGGCCTGGTGGTGGTGCGCATCTTGCTAGTGACGCACTTCATTTTCTGAATCTACAAAAACAACTTTCAACGGGAGAACCAGCGTGCTGCTCTTCATGGTGATTGCTTACCTGTTCGTCACCATCGGCATCGGCCTGTGGGCGGCCAGGCGGGTGAAAAACACGGCCGACTTCGCGATTGCCGGCCGGCATTTGCCGATGTACATGATCATCACCACCACGTTTGCCACGTGGTTCGGTTCGGAGATCGTGCTGGGCGTGCCGGCCAAGTTCATCGAAGGCGGCCTCCATGCCGTGGTGGAAGACCCGTTCGGCGCTGGCATGTGCCTGATCCTGGTGGGCCTGTTCTTTGCCGGCAAGCTCTACCGCATGACGCTGCTGACCATCAGCGACTACTACCGGGGCCGTTTCGGCCGCGGCATCGAAGTGGTCTGCTCGCTGATCATCATGCTCAGCTACCTGGGCTGGGTCTCGGCCCAGGTCACGGCGCTGGGCCTGGTGTTCAACCTGCTGTCCGGTGACCTGATCAGCGTGCCCTGGGGCATGGCGATCGGCGTGCTCTCCATTCTGGTCTACACCCTCTGGGGCGGCATGTGGTCGGTGGCCGTGACGGACTTCATCCAGATGATCATTCTGGTGCTGGGTCTGGTGGTGCTGGCCTTTTTTGCGGCCGACATGGCTGGCGGCGCGGACAAGGTGATCGATCTGGCCACCAGCCGCGATCTGTTCAAGTTCTGGCCCGAGCCCAGCTGGCACGAAATCCTGTTCTTCTTCGGCGCGGCTATCACCATGATGCTGGGCTCCATTCCGCAGCAGGACGTCTTCCAGCGCGTGATGTCGGCCAACAGCGAAAAGGCGGCCGTGCGCGGTACCGTGATCGGTGGCACCGCCTACATCTTCTTCGCCTTTGTGCCCATGTTCCTGGTGGCCAGCGCGCTGCTGATCATGCCGGAAGAGGCCACGGCCCTGCTGGGAGACGATCCGCAGAAGGTGCTGCCCACGCTGGTGATGGACAAGATGCCCGTGGTCATGCAGGTGCTGTTCTTCGGTGCGCTGCTGTCGGCCATCAAGTCCTGCGCATCGGCCACCTTGCTGGCCCCCAGCGTGACCTTCACCGAAAACATCTGGCGCCAGTTCCGCCCGATGACCAGCGACCGTGAAAACCTGCTCACCATGCGCATCAGCGTGCTGGTGTTTGCGGCCTGCGTGCTGACCTATTCCATCCTGATGGAAGGCACGCCCATCTACGAACTGGTGTCCAGCGCCTACCAGGTGCCGCTGGTGGGGGCCTTTGTGCCGCTGGTCTTCGGTCTGTACTGGAAGCAGGCCAGCACCCAGGGCGCCATTGCCGCGGTGACGTTGGGCATTGGTGTGTGGCTGCTGTTCATGGTGGTGCCGGGCTGGGCGGACGTGTTCCCGCAGCAGCTGGCGGGTCTGCTGGCGGCCATGACCGGCATGGTGGCGGGTTCGCTGCTGCCGCAGTGGATCACCAACCGCCGTGATGAAGTGGTGCACTACACCTCGGACACGCCGGTTGTCGGGGTCTGAGTCCCTGTCTTGTTGCGGGCCCCGCCGCCGGGTTTGGCAACGGGCGCCCGATGGGGATTGGGCCTTGCCGGGCTTCGCCAAGTCTGGCTGCCTATAATGAAGGGTTTTGCGAAATCCTTTTTTCCTCCCTCTGCGCTATGCCGATCTATGCATATAAGTGTGGCTCCTGTGGCCACGCCAAAGACGTTCTGCAGAAAATGTCGGATGCGCCGCTGACGGCCTGTCCGGCCTGCGGTGCCGAGGCCTTTTCCAAGCAGCTGACGGCCCCGGGCTTCCAGCTCAAGGGCTCGGGCTGGTATGCCACCGACTTCAAGGGCGGCTCGACCTCCCAGGCGGCCGCCGCTGCGCCTGCCTGCGACAGCGGTGGCAGCGCCTGCGCGGCTGCGGGCTGCCCATCCGCTTCGGCCGAGGTGTAAGCCGCCCTATGTCAGCACTGCGCAAATGGCTCTTCACCGGTCTGCTGGTCATCGTGCCCGGCGTCATCACCGCCTGGGTGTTGAACTGGATCATCGGCACGCTGGACCAGACCCTGCAGATCCTGCCGGAGCACTGGCAGCCCGATAGATTGCTGGGCATGCACATCCCGGGTTTCGGGGTGCTGCTGACTTTGCTGATCCTGCTGCTGGTGGGCGGTGTGGCCAGCAATTTCGTAGGCCGCAAGTTGGTGAGCTGGGGCGATGCCATCATTTCCCGCATCCCGGTGGTACGCTCCATCTACTCCAGCGTCAAGCAGGTGTCGGATACGGTGTTCTCCGACAGCGGCAACGCGTTTCGCACCGCCGTGCTGGTGCAATGGCCGCGCGAAGGCGTGTGGACGGTGGCTTTCATCACCGGCCAGCCATCGGGCGAAGTGGCCAGCTACCTGCGCGATGAATATGTGAGCGTGTTCGTTCCGACCACGCCCAACCCCACGGGCGGCTACTTTGTGCTGATGCGCAAGAGCGATTGCGTGGAGCTGGAGATGAGCGTGGACACCGCGCTCAAGTACATCGTTTCGATGGGTGTCGTGGCGCCACCGCCGCTGCCGGTGCCCGACGAGCCCAACTGATAAACAACCCAAACAGCGCGTCCCACGAGGGCGCAGGAAGATAAACCGATGGCCATGCGCTCTGAATATTGCGGTCTTGTGACCGAGGCCCTGATGGGCCAAACCGTGACCCTGTGCGGCTGGGTGAATCGCCGCCGTGACCACGGTGGTGTGATCTTCATCGACCTGCGCGACCGCGAAGGTTATGTGCAGGTGGTGTGCGACCCGGACCGTGCCGAGATGTTCAAGACCGCCGAAGGCGTGCGCAACGAATTCTGCGTGCAGGTCAAGGGCCTGGTGCGTGCACGTCCTGCAGGCACCACCAACGACAAGCTCAAGAGCGGCCAGATCGAAGTGCTGTGCCACGAACTGAACGTGCTGAACGCTTCGGTGACGCCTCCCTTCCAGCTGGACGACGACAACCTGTCCGAAACCGTGCGCCTGACCAACCGCGTGCTGGACCTGCGCCGCCCGGTGATGCAGCGCAACATGATGCTGCGCTACAAGACCGCCATCCAGGTGCGCAACTTCCTGGACAAGCAAGGCTTCATCGACATTGAAACCCCGATGCTGGGCAAGTCCACCCCCGAAGGCGCCCGCGACTATCTGGTGCCTTCGCGCGTGCACGACGGCGAATTCTTCGCGCTGCCCCAGTCGCCCCAGCTGTACAAGCAGATGCTGATGGTGGCCGGCTATGACCGCTACTACCAGATCACCAAGTGCTTCCGCGACGAAGATCTGCGCGCTGACCGCCAGCCTGAATTCACGCAGATCGACTGCGAAACTTCGTTCCTGAACGAAGAAGAAATCCGTGCCATCTTCCAGACCATGATCAAGGAAGTCTTCCAGACCCAGCTGAACGTGGATCTGGGCGAATTCCCCATCATGACCTACCAGGATGCGGCCTTCCGCTTCGGTTCGGACAAGCCCGACCTGCGCGTCAAGCTCGAATTCACCGAGCTGACCGACTGCATGGGCGATGTGGACTTCAAGGTCTTCTCCACCCCTGCGACCACCAAGGGTGGCCGTGTGGTGGCCCTGCGCGTGCCCGGCGGTGCTGCGATCTCGCGTGGCGAAATCGACGGCTACACCGAGTTCGTCAAGATTTATGGCGCCAAGGGCCTGGCCTGGATCAAGGTCAACGAAGTGGCCAAGGGCCGTGACGGCCTGCAGTCGCCCATCGTCAAGAACCTGCACGATGCAGCGATCGCCGAAATCCTGAAGCGCACCGGCGCACAGGATGGTGACCTGTTGTTCTTCGGTGCAGACAAGGAAAAGATCGTCAACGACTCCATCGGTGCGCTGCGCCTGAAGGTGGGTCACAGCGAATTCGGCAAGAAGAACGGCCTGTTCGAAGACAAGTGGGCACCGCTGTGGGTGGTGGACTTCCCCATGTTCGAATACGACGAAGAGAACGACCGCTGGGCCGCCGTGCACCACCCATTCACTTCGCCCAAGGACGGTCATGAAGACCTGATGGACACCGATCCCGGCAAGTGCATCGCCAAGGCCTACGACATGGTGCTGAACGGCTGGGAACTGGGCGGTGGCTCGGTGCGTATCCACCGCGCCGACGTGCAGGCCAAGGTGTTTGCGGCCCTGAACATCACGCCGGAAGACCAGCGTGCCAAGTTCGGCTACCTGCTGGATGCGCTGCAATACGGCGCACCTCCCCACGGTGGCCTGGCCTTCGGTCTGGACCGCCTGATCACGCTGATGACCGGCTCGGACTCCATCCGTGACGTGATCGCCTTCCCCAAGACCCAGCGTGCACAGGATCTGCTGACCCAGGCGCCTTCGCCTGTGGACGAGAAGCAGCTGCGCGAGCTGCACATCAAGCTGCGCAACGTGGCGGTGACCACCACCACGGCCGAGTAAGCCATGGCCTGATCCAGCGGTGGTGCTGCGGCGCCAGCCGCTGGTGAGCGATCCCTGCCAACGCCACCCAGCCTCCCGGCTGGGTGGCGTTTTTCATGGCTGTCGCTCCAAGGCGTGAGAGTAGGGCGGGCATCCGTTATGGCTGAAAAATGCTGTGCTGCAGCATGGTTGCGGGGCAGCTCCAGCGGCTATTCCGCGCAGGACACAGGTTTTGACCTTTTCCGGCCCGGCTGCGGCGCTACCATGAGGTGATGGCATCCATGGTTTCCTGCGCACCGGCCTCCGCCGCTGTCCCTGTGGCAGCGGTCCCGGACAGCGCATTCAAAATTCCGGAATCGGTGCTGGTCATCATCTACCGTGCAGATGGCCAGGTGCTGCTGCTGCGCCGCACCCAGGCGGCGCCCGAAGGGCAGCCCTTCTGGCAGGGGGTGACCGGCAGCAAGGACTTCGAGGGGGAAGACTGGCAGGCCACCGCGGTGCGCGAGGTGGCCGAGGAAACCGGCATCGATGCCCGGGCCCCCGGTTGCGCGCTGCAGGACTGGGCCTTGCAGAACACCTACACCATTTACCCGCACTGGCTGCACCGCTACGCCCCGGGTGTATGGTTGAACACGGAGCGGGTGTTCGGCCTGCGCGTGCCGATGGGCACCCGCGTGGTCTTGAATCCGCGCGAGCACACCGCATTTGCATGGCATGACTGGCGCGAAGCGGCCGACCGCTGCTATTCGCCCTCGAATGCCGAGGCCATTCTCCATTTGCCTGCCTACCTCACCGCATGACTGTTGAGTCCACACCTTCCCCAGAGAAGATCACCGCGTCCGGCATCGTGCTGCCGCCCGAGACCGGTTTGCTGCGCGTGGCCACCTACAACATCCACAAGGGCGTGCAGGGCCTGGGGCCGACGCGGCGCCTGGAGATCCACAACCTGGGCCATGCGGTGGAGCAGCTGGATGCCGACATCGTCTGCCTGCAGGAAGTGCGCAGGATGAACCGCAAGGAGGCAGCCTACTTCGACCGCTGGCCGGAAGTGGGCCAGGCCGAGTTTCTGGCCCCCGAAGGCTATGAATCCGTCTACCGCACCAATGCCTACACCAAGGACGGCGAGCACGGCAATGCGCTGCTGACGCGCTGGCCGGTTAAGGGCCACAACCACCTGGACATTTCGGACCACCGCTTCGAGCAGCGCGGCCTGCTGCATGTGGAGGTGGAAGTGCGGGGCCGCTCGGTGCACGCCATCGTGGTGCACCTGGGACTGATCCCCGGCAGCCGCGTGCGCCAGATCCATGCGCTGCAGCAGTTCATCGAGCACGAAGTACCGCCTGGCGCGCCGCTGGTGGTGGCAGGCGACTTCAACGACTGGGGCAACCACATCAAGCGCATGCTGGCCAGCTTCGGCCTGTACGAATTCGAGGGCGAAGACCTGAGGGCACTGACCTACCCCTCGCGCCTGCCGCTGGCCCAGCTGGACCATGTGTATGTGCGCGGCCTTACGCCCACCGGCCTGATGGTGCCCCAGGGCCGCATCTGGTGGCGCATGTCCGACCACCTGCCGCTGATCGCCGAATTCCGGCTGTGACGCGGCCGTGCGGGTGGGCACGCTGCGCATCGCCATGGGCGACGGCTGTCGCATCGGTATTGGAATGCTATCTAAAACGTAGCTTTCCGTGCGCGTGCAGACTGCGTGATCTGCCCATTTCCTTGTTGTGACTGTGCCCGGGAATCGCTGGTAACATGCCCGGCATGTTTAGTGATCTGGCTGCCAACCCCATGAATCCTGCGAACCCGGACGAGGGCACTCCCGTCTCCGTGAAGATCCGTGAACGGATCACGGCAGCCCGCAAGCGCTTCAACGCCAATGACAACATTGCCGAATTCATCGAGCCCGGCGAGCTGGAAAAGCTGCTGGACGAGGTGGAAACGAAGATGCAGGGCGTGCTCGACAGCATGGTGATCGACACCGCCAACGACCACAACACCCGCACCACCGCGCGCCGCGTGGCCAAGATGTACCTGAACGAGGTCTTCAAGGGCCGCTATGTGCAGGCGCCGGCCATCACCGAATTCCCCAACGCCGAGCACCTGAACGAGCTGATGATCGTCGGCCCCATCACCGTGCGCAGCGCCTGCAGCCACCACCTGTGCCCGGTGATCGGCAAGATCTGGATCGGGGTGCTGCCCAATGAACACACGAATGTGATCGGCCTGTCCAAATATGCCCGTCTGGTGGACTGGGTGATGGGCCGCCCGCAGATCCAGGAAGAGGCCGTGGTGCAGCTGGCCGACCTGATCATGGAAAAAACCCAGCCCGATGGCCTGGCCATCGTGATGGAGGCTTCGCATTTCTGCATGTCCTGGCGCGGTGTGCGCGAGATGGACAGCAAGATGCTGAACTCGGTGATGCGCGGCGCCTTCCTGAAGGACGCCAACCTGCGCCGCGAATTCCTGTCGCTGATTCCAGGGAGGAACTGATCCATGTTGGTGCGTCTGCTCTATGCCAGCCGCGCGGTCGATACCTCGCCCGCGGCCATCGAAGCCATTCTTTCCCAGTCGCGCGAGCACAACCCCTGCAACGGCCTGACCGGCGTGCTGTGCTACGGCGGCGGGGTGTTTCTGCAGGCCATCGAGGGCGGGCGCAGCGCCGTCAGCCACCTGTTCGGCACGCTGATGCACGACGCACGCCACAAGGACGTGGAACTGCTGCAGTTCCAGGAAATCGACGAACGCCGCTTTGGCGGCTGGACCATGGGCGTGGTCAACCTGAACAAGCTCAACCATTCCATCTTGCTCAAGTACTCCGAGAAGGCCGAGCTCGACCCCTATGCTGTCTCCGGCCAGGTGTCGTTTGCGCTGCTGGAGGAGCTGATGGCCACCGCATCCATCATCGGTCGGGCATGAAGCCGTATCGCTGACTTCACATCGCTCCAGCCCTTGCGGCTGGAACCAGGGGCCTGTCGGCCCCTTTGCTTTTCTGCTTTTGCTTTTCGCTTTTTCCTTCGCTTTTCTCGGGTCCAGTCGTTGTTATGAGTTTGCAGGCATTTGCGCTGATCATTGTGGCCGGTCTGATCCACGCGGGGTGGAACGTGGCGGCCAAGAAGGCGGGAGGCGACTCCCGCTTTGCCTTTTTCACCTCCATCATCATGATGGTCATCTGGGCGCCACTGGGCTGGTGGGTGGGCCGTGATGTGGTGCCCGGCTGGGGCCAGGCCGAATGGGCGGTGGTGGTCATCAGCGGTCTGCTGCACGTGGCCTACTACGTGACGCTGCTGCGCGGCTACCGGCACGCGGACCTGACCGTGGTCTACCCGCTGGCACGCGGCAGCGGGCCGCTCTTGAGCTCCATGGTGGCCATTGCCTTTCTGGGCGAGCACATCTCGACGCTGGGCGCGGCCGGTATTGCCGGTGTGGTGCTGGGGGTGTTCTTCATCGCCGGCGGTCCGGCGCTGCTGCGCCCGCGCAGCGATCCCGAAGCCCGGTTGCGCCTGCGCCGTGGCCTGCTGTATGGTGTGCTGACCGGCGTGTTCATTGCCAGCTACACCGTGGTGGACGGCTATGGCGTGCGCCTGCTGCTGATGTCGCCCATCCTGATCGACTACATGGGCAACTTTGTGCGTGTCTTTCTGCTGGCGCCAGTGGTGCTGCGCGATCTGCCGGAAGCGCGTCGCCTGTGGGCACAGCAATGGCGCTGGGCCGCCTTGGTGGCCCTGGTCAGCCCCGTGGCCTATGTGCTGGTGCTGTATGCCATGCAGACGGCACCCATGTCCCACGTGGCGCCGGCGCGCGAAGTGTCCATGCTGTTTGCGGCGCTGATCGGCGGCCATCTGCTGGGCGAAGGCGACCGGGCCGTGCGCATCTTCGGGGCGGTGCTGATCGCCCTGGGCGTGACGGCCCTGGGACTGGGGTGAGGAACTCTGCAGCCTGGAAGGCTTCCGATGAAGAGGGAGCCACCCGTCGCCATGTTCTCGGGAGTATGACCATGCCATATCCAACCCCCTCTGTTGCGCGCAGCCCGGTGCGCCACCGCCGCTGGCAGGCATGGCTGGCGCTGCCCGTGCTGGGTGCGCTGCTGTGGGCGGCCGCCGCCCAGGCCGCACCGGCGCCCTGGTACTGGTGGGTCAGCAAGCTGGACGGAAAGCGCGTCTGTGCGCAGCACATGCCGGCCAGTGGCTGGGAGCGGGCCGAAGGCCCGTTCACCCAGGCGGGCTGCCAGACGCAGCAGCCGCGTGCCTTGCTGGGTGGACCAGGGCGCTGACGCCAGGGCCCCAGCGCCCCAGCGCCCCAGCGCAGCGTCACCCACACGCAAGCCGCCAACGGGGTGCCCGGCGTACCATGCGGGATGGACCGGCCGCAGGAGGCCGGAATTCCGCGTTGCCCACCGAGTTGCCCATGCCTTCCCTGGAATCCCTGACCGCGTTTTTTGGCGTTGCCGTGCTGCTGGCCCTGAGCCCCGGCCCGGACAATGTGTTCGTGCTGCTGCAGTCGGCCCAGAAGGGCTGGCGAGCCGGCCTGGCCGTGGTGCTGGGGCTGTGCGGGGGGATTCTGGTGCACACCACGGCCGTGGCCCTGGGCTTGGCGGCGGTGTTTGCCGCATCGGCCGCGGCGTTCACGGCGCTCAAATGGTGCGGTGCCGCTTACCTGGCCTATCTGGCCTGGGGTGCA
The DNA here is from genome assembly GCF_030056555.1 of Comamonas sp. 17RB. Taxonomy (NCBI): domain Bacteria; kingdom Pseudomonadati; phylum Pseudomonadota; class Betaproteobacteria; order Burkholderiales; family Comamonadaceae; genus Comamonas; species Comamonas sp. 17RB. Next base: position 256,517 of record NZ_JASHHY010000007.1, read on the forward strand.
CTGCGGGCGCCCTCCAGCGTCAGCGACGGTCCTGTGCTGCAGGCCCGCGACCAGCGCCTGCCAGTGCGCGAGGCCCTGCGCATGGTGGGCCGGGGCCTGGTGATGAACCTGACCAACCCCAAGGTGCTGATCTTCTTCCTGGCATTTCTGCCCCAGTTTGCCAACCCGGCCCATGGCCCTGTGGCGCCGCAGATTGCCGCGTTTGGCGCGGTGTTCATGGTCGCCACCTTTCTGGTGTTTGGGGCCATCGCCTGCTTCAGCGGTGTGTTCGGCACGGTGCTGCAGCGCTCGGCCCGTGCCCAGTGGTGGCTGAACCGCCTGGCAGGTGTGGTCTTTCTGGGCATGGCCGTGCGCCTGGCCACGGTGCAGCGCTGAGCGTGTCCCCGATAGGCCGCCGTCCGTGCACAGGGGAAGCAGGCCACGGCCACTGAGTGCAGGGCTTACACCGCTGTTGGCACAGGTATGGGATCTGCTGCGATCGCAGTGGTCTGCGGCGCAGCCTGGGCCATATCCATATCGCGCTGCAGTGCGGCCGGTGCCGAAGGATAGGGCGGCAGCGGGGCGCGCAGCTGCTCGAACGCGCGGGCAATCTGCAGCACGCCCAGGTCGTCAAAGCGCGGGCCGGTAATTTGCAGCCCGATGGGCAGGCCCTGGGTCGACTGCGCGCAAGGCACGGAAATGGACGGCTGCTCCGACATATTGAAGGGCACGGTGAACGCGATGTGCTCCAGCGGGCGCAGCGGGTCGTTGGTGGGCGAGGCCAGCTGCGCATCGAATGCAGTGATGGGCGCCACCGGCGACAGCACATAGTCGAACGCCGCACAGGCCTGCACCGTGGCCTGGCGCGTGCGGAAGAACTGGTGCTGGGCGGCAAACAGCGCTGCGGCGGTCAGCCCGTCGGCGCTGTCGGCCCACTGGCGGATGAAGGGCAGCACCTTGTCTTGCTGTGCCGCAGGCAGGGCCTGCAGATCCATATGGGAGCGCATGCGCCAGAAATGGTCCATGCCGTCCAGCATGTCGCGGGTCAGAAACGGAGCCATGGGCTCGACGATGGCACCGGCCTTTTCCAGCAGCGTGGCCGCCTGCTCGATGGCCTGGCGCACCTCGGGCGACACCGGCAGGCCGCAGCCCGCATCCAGCAGCAGGCCAAAACGCAGGCCGCGCAGGCGTTCCAGCCCGGTATCCAGCTGTTCCCAGGCGATGAACTGTGGCGGCAGCGCCATGCAGTCGCGTGCATCGGGCTGGGCCAGCACCATCATCATCAGCGCGGCGTCTTCCACGCTGCGTGTCATGGGGCCGGCACAGCGGCCGGTGTAGGGCGGGTCGATGGGAATGCGGCCCAGGCTGGGCTTGAAGCCCACGATGCCGCACCAGCTGGCCGGCAGGCGGATGGAGCCGCCGATGTCGGTGCCCACATGCAGCGGGCCGTAGCCGGCGGCCGCTGCGGCGCCGGCACCGGCGCTGCTGCCGCCGGGGCCTTTGGACAGGTCCCAGGGATTGCGCGCCGTGGCGTGGAAGCTCGACAGCCCGGAAGACAGCATGCCAAAGTCCGGCATGGTGGTTTTGCTCCACAGCAGCGCACCGGCTTCGCGCAGGCGGGCCGCGGGTGGGGCATCGGCCGCGGCAGGCACCAGGGCGGTGGCGGCCGTGCCCAGCGGCGTGGGGTCGCCGGCAGTGGCAATGTTGTCCTTGATGGTGGCCGGTACGCCGTCCAGCCAGCCCTGCGGCGCGCGCTGCTGCCAGCGGGCTTCGCTGGCGCGGGCCTGTTCCAGCGCGGCTTCGGGGCGCAGCAGGTAGGTGGCGTGCAGCTGGGGTTCCCAGCGTGCGGCCTGGTCCAGTACTGCCTGCATGACTTCGACCGGGGACAGCTGGCGTGCCATATAGGCCCGCAGCAGCTGGGTGGCACCCAGGGTGTGCAATTCGCTCATATCCCTCCTTTGCGGCCCCGCAGGGCGTTCAGAAATCAGATACCAGGAAAACGCGGCCGGCACAGGGTGCTGGCGGGGGGCGGGAGCCGGTGCCGCCCTTCAGGAGATCAGGCCCAGGACAGTGCGGCCAGATCGTTCACAAAGATCGGCATGTCCTTCCACAGCCCGCGCAGCCCCTTGCTGGCCACGGTGACCCACTGCGGCTGGTAGAGGAAGGCGTGCACGCTGTCCTCGGCCAGCAGGCGCTGCGCCTCGCCCAGCAGGCGGGCACGGTCGGCCGGGCGCGGGGTGTTCTTGATCTTGTCGTAGAGCTGGTTGAACTGCTCGGACTTGTAGCCCCAGTAGTAGTCCGGCTTGGCGAAGTTGCCCAGATCGAATGGCTCGACATGGGAGATCAAGGTCAGGTCGTAGCTCTTGTTGGTGTAGGTGCCCGATAGCCACTGCGCCCATTCCACGTTCTGCAGCTTGAGCTTGATGCCCACCTTGGCCAGTTCGGCGGCAATGATCTCGCCGCCCTGGCGCGCATAGGGCGCGGGTGGCAAGGTCATGGTCAGCTCCAGCGGCAGCTTGACACCGGCTTCCGCCAGCAGCTTCTTGGCCTTGTCCACGTCATGCGGATTGATGCCGGTGGTGTCCACATAGCCAAAGGCGCCGGGCACATAGTGGCTGCCGATGGGCACGCCATAGCCTTCGGCAGCGCCTTCGATCACGGTCTTGCGGTCGATGGCAGCGGCAATCGCGCGGCGCACACGGGCGTCGTCCAGCGGCTTGCGCGCGTTGTTGATGGCCACAATGGTCTTGGCCCGCGAGCCGCTGACCAGCACCTGGAAGCGGGCATTGTTCTTGAACTGCGGCACGCTGCGGGGCGTGGCGCGGGGGAAGGCATCCACGTCCCCGGCCATCAGTGCGGCCACCTGGGCAGCGGCATCGGGGATGAAGCGGAACGTGGCGCGGTGGATGCGGATCTTGGCGGCATCGCGGTACTGCGGCCAGGCCACCAGCGTGACCGAGGCGCCCTTGTTCCACATGCCCAGCTTGTAGGGGCCGGTGCCCACCGGCTTCGTGGTGTTGGTGGCGGCGCTTTTGGGCTCGACGATGATGGCCGTGGCCTGGCCCAGCACGAACAGGAAGTCGGGATCGATCTCCTGCGTGAGGATGACCAGCTGGTGCTCATCGATCACGCTGACCTTCATGCTGGCGAAGGTGCGCTTGTCCTTGTTGGTGCTCTTGTCCGAAGCCGCGCGCTCGAACGAGAACTTCACCGCCTGGGCGTTGAAGGGCTCGCCGTTCTGGAATTTCACGCCCTTGCGCAGGCGGAAGGTGTAGGTCTTGAGGTCGGGCGAGACTTCCCAGCTTTCGGCCAGCATGGGGGACACGCTGCCGTCGCTGTTGATCTTGGTGAGCGTCTCGAAGATGTTGTAGTGCACGATCTCCGCCACCGACGAGGCGGCGCTGGCCGTGGGATCCAGCATGGGCGGCTCCAGCGTCAGCGCCAGGGTGACGCTGTCCTTCTTGCCCTGTGCTAGCCCGGTCAGCGGGTGCAGCAGGGGCACGGAAGCGAGTGCGCCCGTAGTCAGAAGGTGGCGGCGGTTGATCATGGGGAGGGTCTCCGGTCGAATCTTGTTGTGGTGGTTGAATCAGGCTGCACAGCGTGCGCAGCGCACTCCGCTTTGTACACCACCCGAGGGTGCTGCCGTGTCGCCCTATGCGGCACTGGAGTCGGCGGCGCGGGCTTGGCGGCGCGCACGCGCGCGGCCGGGGGCAATGGTGGGCGAGGCCTGCACCAGCTGGCGCGTATACGGGTGCTGTGGGGCGGTGAACAGCTGCTCGGGCGTGCCGCGTTCCACGATGCGGCCCTGGTGCAGGACCACCACGTCCTGGCATAGCTGCTGCACCACGGCCAGGTCGTGGCTGATCAGCAGAAAGGTCACGCCATGGTGCTGCTGCAGGTCCTGCATCAGGTTCAGCACCTGGGCCTGCACGGACACGTCCAGCGCGCTGACCGGCTCATCGGCCACGATCAGCTGCGGCCGGGTGATCAGCGCCCGGGCTATGGCAATGCGCTGGCGCTGGCCGCCGGAAAACTCGTGCGGGTATTTGTCCAGATCGCTGTCGCGCAGTCCCACCTGGGCCAGGACCTCGGCCACACGCAGGCGGCGCTGTGCAGCGGTGCTGGGATCCAGTGCTTCCAGGGGCTCGGCGACGATGCGGGCAATGGTCTGGCGCGGGTCCAGCGATCCATAGGGGTCCTGGAACACGATCTGGAAGTGGCGCCGCAGGGCCCGCAGTTCGGACGCGGTCAGCGCGTGCAGGTCCTGCCCCCGCAAGCGGATGCTTCCGGCGCTGGGCCGGTCCAGTGCCATGACCAGGCGCGCCAGCGTGGACTTGCCCGATCCCGATTCGCCCACCACGCCCAGACTGCGGCCGGCGTGGATCTGCAGGCTGATGTCCTGCAGCGCGGCCACGGTTTCGGGCGCGCGCCACAGCTGGCGGCGCGGCAGCTGGTAGGTGCGCTGCAGATGCTCCACCTGCAGCAGCGGGGCTATGGCCGTGGTGGTCGTAGCCGTGTCCGTGGTGGCCTTGGTGGCGGTATTCATGCGGAACTCCCTGCGACCGTGCCGGCAGGGGGCAGGGCTGCCATGGCCTCGGGCCGCAGGCAGCGCGCCCAGTGCCGGTCGCTGCCGTCCTGGGGCACGGGCACGGGGCGCTGGCTGCGGCACTGCGGCTGGGTATAGCTGCAGCGGCCGCTGAAGGCGCAGCCGGCCGGCAGATCGGCCAGTTCCGGCACGGTGCCGGCAATGGTCTGCAAGGGGGGCATGCGGCCGTCGGGCAGGCGGGCTGCGCCCAGCTGCGGGCGTGCGGCCAGCAGGCCCCGGGTATAGGGGTGGGCCATGTGCCTGAACAGGGTGTCGGTGGGCCCGCTTTCCACCACGGAGCCACCGTACATGACCAGCATCTGGTCCACGTTCTGGGAGATCACGCCCAGGTCGTGGGAGATCAGGATCAGGCCCATGCCGCGCTCGTCCACCAGATCGGCAATCAGATCCAGGATCTGCTGCTGCACGGTCACGTCCAGCGCGGTGGTGGGTTCGTCGGCAATCAGCACATCGGGCTGGCAGGCCAGGGCCATGGCAATCATGATGCGCTGGCGCTGGCCGCCGGAGAACTGGTGGGGGTAGTCGCCCAGGCGCTGTGCGGCGTGCGGGATGCCCACGCGTTCCAGCAAAGACAGGGCCTCGGACTGGGCGCTGCGTGCACCCAGGCCCTGGTGGCGGCGCAGCGGCTCGGCCACCTGGCGGCCGATCGGGTGCACCGGGTTCAGGGCCGTCATGGGCTCCTGGAAAATCATGGCCATGCGGTTGCCGCGCAACTGGCTCCAGCCGGCCTCGTTCAGGTCCAGCAGGGACTGGCCGTGCAGGCGCACGCTGCCGCCGGTGCTGGCGTTGTCGGGCAGCAGGCCCATCAGTGCCAGTGCGGTGAGCGACTTGCCGCAGCCCGATTCGCCGATCAGGCCCAGCGTGCCGCCCCGCTCCAGCGTGAACGAGAGATCGCGCACGGCGCTCACCTGCCCGCGGTGGGTGTGCAGGGTGACGCAGAGGTGATCGACTTCCAGCAGCGGCATGGTGCTCCTTCAGCGGCGGCGCAGGCGCGGGTCCAGCAGGTCGCGCAGACCGTCGCCCAGCAGATTCAGGCCCAACACCGACAGCGCAATCGCCACACCGGGAAACACGGCCAGCAGCGGGGCCTGGAACATCAGGGTCTGCGCTTCGCTGAGCATGCGGCCCCAGGACGGCATGGGCGGCTGCGTGCCCAGTCCCAGGTAGGACAGGGCGGCTTCGGCCAGAATGGCAATGGCGAACTGGATGGTGGCCTGCACCACCAGCACCGACAGGATGTTGGGCAGCACATGCTGGCGGGTGATCTGCCAGCGGTTCTTGCCACAGGCACGGGCAGCCAGCACATATTCACGGGCCCACACGGCATTGGCCGAAGCGCGGGTGATGCGCGCGAAAGTGGGAATGTTGAAGATGCCGATGGCGATGATGGAGTTGACAATGCCCGCGCCGAACACGGCTGTCAGCATGATGGCCGACAGGATGGCGGGAAAGGCAAAGGTGAAGTCCGACAGCCGCATGATGGCTTCTTCCGTCCAGCCGCGGCGGGCCGAGGCCAGCAGGCCCAGCAGCGTGCCGATGGTCAGGCCGATGCCCACGGCGATCACGCCTACCCAGATGGAATTGCGCGCACCCACCAGCAGCAGCGAAGCCACGTCGCGGCCGTAGGCATCCGTGCCCAGCCAGTGCCGGGCGTCGGGCGCCTGCAGCTTGGTGTCCAGGTCCATGGCATACGGATCCCAGGGTGTCCAGACAAAGGACAGCAGGGCGCAGGCGATCAGCAGGGCGGTCAGCGTCGCTCCTGCCACAAAGCTGGGGTGGCGGCGTGCGCGCTGCCAGAAGCCGGGAGAGGCTGTGGCGGCCGATGCGGTGGCCGGGGCGGGGTGGGGGGCCACCGGGGGCGCTGCCGTGGGCTCAGACATCGCTCGCCTCCACACGGGGGTCGATCACGGCGTACAGCAGGTCCACCACAAAATTCACCACGATCACCATGGCGGCCAGTAGCATCACGCAGTTGCGCACCACGATCAGGTCGCGGTTGGCAATGGACTGGAAGATCAGCCGGCCCAGGCCGGGCAGATAGAACACGTTTTCCACCACGATGGTGCCGGCCAGCAGGTTGGCAAATTGCAGGCCCATCACGGTGATGACGGGAATCATGGCATTGCGCAGCACATGGCCCCAGAGCACGGCACGCTGGCTCAGGCCCTTGGCGCGGGCGGTGCGCACAAAATCTTCACGCAGCACTTCCAGCACGGCCGAGCGGGTGATGCGCGCCAGGATGGCGGCCTGCACCACGGCCAGGGCCACGGCGGGCAGGATCAGTGCCTGCAGGGCGGGCCACCAGCCGCCGCCGGCCTCTTCGGTCCAGCCGGGAAAGCCGCCGGCGGAAAACCACTGGAGCTTCACCGAAAACAGCAGGATCAGCAGGATGGCGAACCAGAAGTTCGGAATGGCGATGCCGATCTGCGCCAGGCCCATGGTGCCCACATCGCCCAGCTTGTTGTGGTGCGATGCGGCATAGACGCCGGCCAGCAGGGCCAGCACGGTGGTCAGCAGCATGGCCATCACCGCCAGCGGGATGGTGACGGACAGGCGCTCCAGCACCAGTTCCAGCACGGGCGTGCCGTAGGTGTAGCTGTCGCCCATCTGGCCCTGGAACAGGCCGGTGATCCAGTCGGTGTAGCGCTGCCAGGCGGGGTGGTTCAGGCCCAGCTGCTCGGCCATGGCCTGCACGGCTTCAGGGTCGGCGTCCGGGCCCAGCAGCACCTGGGCCACGTTGCCGGGCAGGATTTCCAGCACACCGAACACCACCACGGACGCACCCAGCAGGGTGGCGACCAGGGTCAGCAGTCGTTTGGCAAGGAAAATGCTCATAAAGCAATAGCGTGTGGCGCGCGCCGGGTGTGCGTGAGGGGCCAAGCTTAACGGGAAATCTTCGTTCCCGGTGGCAACTCGGCTGCAGGGGCTTGCCCGCACACCGGTCAGGTGCTTGGCGGACACCGATAATAGGTGCCATGTGCCCTATTTGTGTGTTGTTCCCGGGAGTGAAGCTATGGCGCTGATGATCACGGACGAGTGCATCAACTGCGATGTGTGCGAACCCGAGTGCCCCAACGATGCCATCTACATGGGCGAGCACATCTATGAGATCCATCCGCACAAGTGCACCGAGTGCGTGGGGCACTTTGACGAGCCCCAGTGCATGCAGGTCTGCCCGGTGTCGTGCATTCCGGTGAACCCGGAGCATGTGGAAAGCCGGGAGACGCTGATGCAGAAATACCTGCGGCTGCAAGCGGAGGCCGGCTCGGCCGCGCATTGACCACGGCCGGACCCCTGGCGGGGCGGGAGCTGCCGGCAAGGGGTTGATACCCCGCAAACCCGCGAACGAACGAACGGCCCATAACCACGCCAGCACCGCGTGCGTGGGCTGCTTTGCTCAGGACTCGGTGGTGGCCGCGGGCGGGGCCTTGCGTTCCGGCTTGGGGCGCGGCGCCTTGGTGGTGTGGATCTGCAGCGTGGCCTTGTCCATGTCGCCGGCCACCAGCTGGGGCCAGGATTTCAGGCTGTGGTCAATGCTGTCGTGGATCAGGTTCCACTGGTCCTGCGGCGGCTTCTTCAGCACCCAGCTGGAGACTTCCCCCTTGTGGCCCGGGTGGCCGATGCCCACGCGCAGGCGCCAGTACTGGTCGCTGCCCAGCTGGGCATGGATGTCGCGCAGGCCGTTGTGGCCGCCGTGGCTGCCGCCTTTTTTGAGCTTGACGATGCCGGGCGTGAAGTCCAGCTCATCGTGCACGACCAGGATTTCCTCGGGCTGGATCTTGAAAAAGCGTGCCAGCGCGCCCACCGACTTGCCCGACAGGTTCATGAAGGTCTGGGGTTGCAGCAGCCATACGGTCTGCCCTTGGACATTGGCACGGGCCATCAGGCCCCAGTAGCTGCGCTCGGGGTTGAGCTGCACTTTCAGCTCGCGTGCCAGCCCGTCGATCCACCAGAAGCCGGCGTTGTGGCGGGTGTCTTCGTATTCCGGGCCTGGATTGCCCAGGCCCACAAACAGTTTGATCATGGCGGTGATTATCCCGGTGGGGCTGCCGCCATGTCAGGCGGCCCCCAAAAACAAATGGCCCACGCAGGGTGGGCCATGTGAGGGCATGGCCCTGGCGGGCCATGCAGTGCCAGGCACAAGAATTACTTCTTGCCCTTCTTGGCAGGAGCGGCAGGAGCAGCGACAGCAGCGCTGGCATCGGGAGCCACTTCAGGCAGCTTGATGGAGATCAGGGCAGGGTTCTTGTTGGAACCGCGCACCACAGCCTTCACGCCGTTAGGCAGCTTGATGGATTGCAGACCCACCACCGACTTGGAAGTCAGGGCGCTCAGGTCCACGTTGATGAACTCGGGCAGAGCGGAAGGCATGCACACCACGTCCAGTTCATGGATCAGCTGGGTCACGGTGCAGCTTTCGCCCTTGACGGCAGGAGACTCTTCCAGGCCGGTCAGGTGCACGGGCACCTTCAGGTGGACCTTGGTGGTTTCGTCCACGCGTTGGAAGTCCACGTGCAGCACCAGGGGCTTGTAGGGGTGGAATTGCACGTCGCGCAGAACGACCTTGGTTTCCTTGCCGTCCACGTCCAGGTCCAGGATCGAAGAATGGAACACTTCCTTCTTCAGAGCGTGGAACAGGTTGTTGTGGTTCAGCTCGATCAGTTGGGCTTCAGCAGCGCCACCGTAGATGATGCCGGGGGTGTTGCCCGAATTACGCAGGCGGCGGCTCGCACCCGTACCTTGCAAAGCGCGCGAAGTTGCGGCGAATTTCATAATGAACTCCAGAGGGGGCGGACCGCGACCAGTCTCGCCCTGTTAATAAAAAGATGGGGCAGCACCTGCTGTCCCTGTCTTTGCGGTGCCCCGGAACACACCGCAGCCTCCGCGAGGGAGGCTGTGGGGTTTCGGACTTGAAAGGGGCTTAGTCCTGGAACAGGCTGCTCACCGAGTCACCCGAGGAGATGCGCTGAATGGTTTCAGCGAACAGGGGGGCGACGGAGAGCTGACGGATCTTGGTACAGGCCTGGGCGTTGGCGTTCAACGGGATGGTGTTGGTCACCACCACTTCGTCCAGTGCTTCGCCTTCGGAGATGCGCTGGATGGCCGGGCCCGAGAAAATGGGGTGCGTGCAATAGGCATACACCTTCTTGGCGCCGCGCTGCTTGAGCACTTCGGCCGCCTTCACCAGCGTACCGGCGGTGTCGATCATGTCGTCCATGATCACGCAGTTGCGGCCTTCGATGTCACCGATGACGTGCATCACTTCGGACACATTGGCCTTGGGACGGCGCTTGTCGATGATGGCCAGGTCGCAACCCAGTTGCTTGGCCAGCGCACGGGCACGCACCACACCGCCCACGTCGGGCGAGACCACGATCAGATCGTCGTAGTTCTTCTGGCGCAGATCGCCCAGCAGCACCGGTGAGGCGTAGATGTTGTCTACGGGGATGTCGAAGAAACCCTGGATCTGGTCAGCGTGCAGGTCCATGGTCAGCACGCGCGACACGCCGGCAGCCTGCAGCATGTTGGCAACCACCTTGGCGGTGATGGCCACACGGGTGGAGCGCACGCGGCGGTCCTGGCGGGCATAACCGAAGTAGGGTATGACAGCGCAGATGCTTTCAGCGGAAGCACGCTTGAGTGCGTCCACCATCACCAGCAACTCCATCAGGTTGTCGTTGGTGGGTGCGCAGGTCGGCTGCACGACGAAAACGTCACGGGTGCGAACGTTTTCCTTGATTTCGACAGTGACTTCACCGTCGGAGAAACGACCAACGTCGGCAGCGCCCAGAGTCGTGCCGAGATGCTGAGCGATCTCCGTTGCCATGGCAATGTTGGCGTTGCCGGTGAAGACCTTGAATTGAGAGTGATTGGAGTGCATGTGCGTCCCAGTTATTGGGGTTACCTGTACGCAAAGAAATCTGGCAGGGGAAGAAGGATTCGAACCTTCGCATGCCGGAATCAAAATCCGGTGCCTTAACCAACTTGGCGACTCCCCTACACTGGTCTGCTGCTGTTGCAACAAACCGGTAGTTCTTTAATCTGCTACCCACTCTTTCAGTGGATGGCGCGGCAGATTCTCGCAAATTCGGATTGTCCAGTTGCATTGCTCTGCAATTGAAAAATCTGCTTGCTTTATTTGCGCAAACACTGCACTTCCTGAGCCCGTCATTCTAGCCTGTAAACCGAGCGATTCGAGCCAATTTCTGACTTTTTTCACATCGGGGCACAAGGCCTCTGCGACAGGCTGCAAGTCGTTGTGACCAAAGTCAAAGTGATTTGCAGCAAAGTCTTCGATTGTAGCATTGTTTGTATCGCGCTGCAGCAGAGGCGAGGTGAAAATCCCCTTGGTATCCAAACCGGCGGCCGGCTTGACCACGACAAAGCGGGCGGCAGGCAGGGGATGGGCGGGCGCCAGCGGGGTGATGTGTTCGCCGATGCCTTGCACCCAGGCATTGTCTCCGCCAATGAAGAATGGGACATCGGCGCCCAGTTGCAGGCCGATGTGCGCCAGGGTGGCGCGGTTCAGCCCCAGATTCCACAGGCGGTTGAGTGCGATCAGGGTGCTGGCGGCGTCGGACGAGCCGCCACCCATGCCGGCCTGGGACGGGATGTGCTTGTCCAGCGCAATGCGGGCGCCCTGGGTGCAGCCCGTGGCCGCTTGCAGGGCCCGTGCGGCCCGCACGATCAGGTCGTCCGCCGGCAGCGCCGGGGCATCGGCGTTCAGATCCTGGCGGGTGATGGCGCCATCGCCGGTCTTCTCAAAATGCAGCCGGTCCTGCCAGTCGATGAGCATGAAGACCGATTGCAGCAGGTGGTAGCCATCGGCCCTGCGCCCGGTGATGTGCAGAAACAGGTTGAGCTTGGCCGGTGCGGGCACGTCGTAGAGCGAGTGCATGGAAATCCGAAGGTGGGAAAGAGAGGGGCGAGGCTGTGCGGCCTCAGCGGTCCAGGATCAGACGCAGGCTGGCAGCCGGTGTGGGGCTGTGGCGTGTGGCAGCAATGCGGCCATCGGCATAGCGCTCCAGGTCCACGCTCCAGCCGTCGGCTGCCTGGTTCTGGCCTTGTAGCCAGGCAAACAGGGCGGGCACGGGAATGTGGGTGCCCAGGGTGTCGCGCACCAGTTCATCCAGCGAAGCGGAGCTGCGCTGTGTCGGGCCCTGCTGCAGCAAGGCGCTGCCGGGTTGCCAGCTGATCAGCGCCACGCTGGAGCCCAGCGGGGTGAACAGCTGCAGGCTGCCTGCCTGGGGCGAGCCGCGCAGCTCGAACGAGGCGCTGAAGGACTGGGGGCCGTTGCTGTTCAGCACCGAGTCGTCCTGTAGCTGCAAGGCCATGCGGCCACTCCAGAACTGGCTGCCGGCATCCACCGTGCTGCGCGGCGGCGTGCTGCAGCCCGCCAGCCAGGCGGTGGCGCCGAGGCCCGCCACCAACAGCAGCCTGCGGGAAACCGCTAGCGTCACGGGCGCACTCCCAGGCGTTTGAGGGTGGCCCGCAGCGTGTCGTTCTGCGGATCGCGCGCCAGCGCCTGCTGCCAGATGGTCCGGGCACGGGTCTTGTCACCCAGCTGCCACAGCACTTCGCCCAGGTGGGCGGCAATGTCCACATCGTTGCGCAAGCCATAGGCTTTTTCCAGGATCGCCAGCGCTTCGGTCTTGCGGCCTTGCTGGAATTCCACCCACCCCAGGCTGTCCAGGATGAAGGGGTCATTCGGCGCCAGGTCCAGCGCCTTCTGAATCAGGGCCTTGGCTTCATCCAGTCGGATGCCGCGCTCCGCGAGGGAGTACCCCAGCGCGTTGTAGGCATGGTGGTGGGTGGGCTGGCGTTCGATGACACCGCGCAGCAGCGCTTCGGCGGTGTCGTACTTGCCGGCCTTGTCGGCCAGGATGGCCGTGTCATAGGCGATGTCGTTGTCTTCTGGCGACTGGTCCAGCAGGGTGCGCTGCAGCAGGTAGGCCTCTTGCGGCGCTCCGGCATCGCGCAGCAGCTGGATTTCGGCACGGCGCTTGAGCTTTTCCTGGGCGGGCGAGCGCGTGGGCACGGCGCGGATCAGCGCACGTGCCTGGGGCAGCTGGCCCTGGCGCGCCAGGATGGTGGCGCGCAGGCTTTGCACATTCAGGATGGCATGGCCGTCCTCGATCTTGTCCAGCCACTGGCTGGCGGCCTTGTCGTTGCGCTGCTGCAGCGCGATGCTGGCGTGCATCAGATAGGCCTGGGTCAGCACGGCCTGGCGGGTGCTGTCGTCGGGCACTTTCTCGGCCAGCGGGATGAACTGGTCCAGCGAACGCTGGGCCGCTTCCGGCTCGCCGTTCTGGAATTGCAGGCCGGCCAGGGCCAGCCAGGCATCGGCAAACTCGGGATTTTCGTTGGTGATGATCTCCAGCTGCTCCCGTGCCTGGGCATTGCGTTCATAGCCCATCAGCACCCGGGCGTAGGCCATGCGGATAGTGGCGGAAGGCGAATGCTTCAGATAGCCCTGCACCAGCGGCTCGGCTTCGGGCATGTCGGCTTCCATCAGCTCCAGGGCCAGCAGGGCGGCGGCACCGTTGTCCGGGGCCATGGCGTGCGACTTGCGCGCGGCGTCCAGCGCCAGTTCCTTTTGCCCGGCGACGATGCGCAGGTGGCCGACCGTGGCCCAGGCGGCCGGTCCGGTGTCGGGCTTGCGCAGTTCCTTGGCCAGTGCCTGCTCCACCACGGCTGCGGCCAGGGACTTGTCCGAAACCCGGCTGTACAGCTGGGCAATGGCCAGAAAGGAGGCTGGTTTGGAGGCTGCCGGGGTGAACGCGATTTCCTGCTGCAGCGGCTGCAGGCTTTCGGAGACGCGGTTCAGTGCCAGCAGCAGTTGCAGCACATAGCGGTTGGCGTCGCGGGACTGGGGGAAGGCGTGCTTCCATTCCTGCGCGGCCGACAGTGCACGGTCACCGGAGCGGGACTGCAGGCCCAGCTCGGTGGCGCGGCGGTACAGCTGTTCGCTGCCCGACTGGCGTGCCGCTTCCAGCATCAGGGCCATGGCATTGACCATGTCGCCCTGGCCTGCGGCCATTTCGCCCACCAGAATTTCGTAGAACAGCTCGGCCGACAGCTCTTCGGCACTGGTTTCGGGCTGGGCTGCGGAAGAAGCTGCCTTGGGCGTCGCTGGCCGGCCCTGGGCAAGCACGGCGTGCGACCCCAGAAGCAAGGCAAGGGCGAGGGGCAAGTGCAGAGGGCGGAAGTGAAGCTGCATCAACTCATAATAATCCAAGCCAACACCCCTTTGTCTCTATCTGCCCATGCCTGAATTGCCCGAGGTTGAAGTCACACGCCGCAGCTTTCGCGATGCCATCGTCGGGGCGCGGGTCCAGAGCGTGCGCATGGGCAAGCCTTTGCGCTGGCCTTTGGGCGTGGAACCCCAGGCACTGACCGGGCGCGTGGTGCAGGATGTGCGCCGCCGCGGCAAGTATCTGCTGGTGGATCTGGACGCCGGCATGCTGCTGCTGCACCTGGGGATGTCGGGCAGCCTGCGTTTTGCGCCAGAGCAGGGTGCAGCAGGCGTGCACGACCACTTTGACATGCAGACCGACCACGGCATGCTGCGGCTGCACGACCCGCGCCGCTTCGGCGCCGTGGTGCATGTGACCGGCGAAGACGACCCGCTGGCGCACAAGCTGCTGGACGGCCTGGGCATGGAGCCGCTGGACCCGGCGTCCTTCCGCCTCGAGCGCTTTGCTGCCGGGCTGCAGGCCAGCCGCACGCCGATCAAGCAGTTGCTGCTGGGGGGCAAGCTGGTGGTGGGGGTGGGCAATATCTATGCTTCGGAAGTGCTGTTTCTGGCGCGCATCGACCCCCAGTTGCCTGCCAGGGATGTGGGTCCGCGCAAGGTGCGGCGCCTGTTTGACGGCATCCGCGAGGTGCTGGCACTGGCCGTGGCCCAGGGGGGAACGACCTTGCGGGACTTTTCCAGTGCCGACGGCATGCCGGGCCACTTTCAGCTGCAGGCCAAGGTCTATGGACGCGACGGCCAGCCTTGTGTGGGCTGCGGCCGCCCGATTCGCATGCTGCGCCAGGGCCAGCGCAGCACCTACTTCTGCGCGCACTGCCAGAAGTAGCCAACAGCAGGCAGCCGGTAGCAAAGCGGCCCGAATGGGCCAGCCGCAGCAGCCGTGCAGCGCTTGCCGCACAATGGCTGCCGCTGTCAGCGCAGTGCCAGTGGCCCAGCACCTGCCAGGTGCAGAGTGCTCCCTCCTCCTGGGAGGGGCGCCGGTGCTGAGCCGCTACAGCCATGAACAACGGCAAGGCAGCCGGGTCCTGCTCGGGCACCGGAGCGCTGCCTGCCTACCTACCTAATTTCCCACGTGTGACCACTTCTTCTTTGTCCCTCGCCTCCGCCGTGGTGCAGTGGCAGGCCAGCCATGGCCGCAACCACCTTCCCTGGCAGCAGACCCGCGACCCCTACCGCGTGTGGCTGTCCGAAATTATGCTGCAGCAGACCCAGGTCACCACGGTGCTGGGCTACTACGAGCGGTTTTTGCAGCAGTTTCCCGATGTGGCCAGTCTGGCGGCGGCGCACGAGGATGCGGTGCTGGCGCTGTGGAGCGGCCTGGGCTATTACAGTCGGGCGCGCAATCTGCACAAATGCGCCCAGGCCGTGGTGCGCGACTTTGGCGGCCAGTTTCCGCGCACTGCGGTGCAACTGGCCACGCTGCCGGGCATAGGCCGGTCGACGGCCGCTGCCATCTCCGGTTTTTGCTTTGGGGAGCGGGCCGCCATTCTGGATGCCAACGTCAAGCGGGTGCTGACCCGGGTGCTGGCGTTTGGCGACGATCTGTCGGTGGCCCGAAACGAGAAAACCCTGTGGGCCCTGGCCGAAGACCTGCTGCCCACCGACGACCTGCAGGTGCAGATGCCGCGCTATACCCAGGGCCTGATGGACCTGGGGGCCACCGTCTGCCTGCCGCGCAGCCCCAACTGCCTGATCTGCCCTGTGCAGACGCTGTGCAAGGCCGCCGCCCAGGGCAATCCGCAGGACTATCCGGTCAAGACGCGCAAGACCAAACGCAGCACGCAGGCCTGGTGGTTGCTGGTGTTGCGGGACGCCGCAGGCCACACCTGGCTGCAGCGCCGCCCGTCCAGTGGTATCTGGGCCGGCCTGTATGCCCAGCCGGCCTGGGAAGCTGCCGTGGATGGGGTGGATGCGGCCATTGCCGGGCTGGAAGCCGTGCAGTCCCGCCAGGATCTGCCGGCCGTGCTGCATGTGCTGACCCACCGCGATCTGTTTTTGCACCCGGTGGTGGTGCAGCTGGCGGGGGACCGCCCTGCGGTGGCCGGTGACTGGGCTGCGGGCGGTGCGTGGTTCAGCCCGGAGGCATGGCCCGGCCTGGGGCTGCCGGCGCCGGTGCGGCGCTTGCTGGAAAGCCTGGAATAAGCTGGAGGCGCAGCGGGAGGGCAGTGGCGTGCAGGCCGCTGCACGCGACCTGCTGCGGCCCATCTCAATGGCGGCGCTGGTCCATTTCGCGGTGGCGGCGCAGGGTGGTCCACTGGCCCAGGTAGTGGTTGGCCAGCTGTTCCACCAGATAGACCGAGCGGTGCTGGCCGCCGGTGCAGCCAATGGCCACCGTCACATAGCTGCGGTGGTTCTGGTTCAGCATGTCCAGCCAGTGGTCCAGAAACTGGATGATGTGGGACTGCATGCGCTGCACGTCGGGTGACTGGCGCAGGTAGTCCATCACCGGCTGGTCCATGCCGGTCAGAGGGCGCAGTTCCTGTTCGTAATAGGGGTTGGGCAGCATGCGGACGTCAAACACATAGTCGGCATCCACCGGCAGGCCGTGCTTGAAGCCAAAGGACTGGAACACCAGCGTCATCTGCCCAGGCGGCACCGAGATCAGGCTCTTCACATAGCTTTGCAGCTGGGCGGAGCGCAGATTGCTGGTGTCGATCACGTGCGCGCTCTCGCGCAGCGGACCCAGCAGTTCGCGTTCGTCCTCGATGGTCTGCACCAGGGCCAGGCGTGCGCCGTCGGTGTCCTGGCGGGAAAGCGGGTGGCGGCGGCGGGTTTCGGAAAAGCGGCGCACCAGCGTGCCGGTGGAGGCGTCCAGAAAGATGGAGTGCACCACGGCGCCGCGCGCCTTGAGGGCGGTCAGCTGCTCGGGCAGCAGCGGCAGGCCCTTGGGGCTGCGCGCGTCCATGGCCACGGCCACCTTGTGTCCATAGCGGCCGGGCTCCAGCTGGGTCAGCGGGCCCAGCAGCTCGGGTGGGAGGTTGTCCACGCAGTAATAGCCCGCATCTTCCAGTGCGTGCAGGGCAACGGACTTTCCGGAGCCGGACATGCCGGTGATGAGTACAACTTCCAGGGCCATGGCGCGATACGTCTCCTTACAGCCCACCACTATAGGCGATCAGCCCACATGGGCCTGGGCCAGCATTTCTCGGGCGTGTGCCAGCGTGGTGTCGGACAGGCGCTCGCCACCCAGCATGCGGGCCACTTCCTGAACCCGGGCCTGCTGCTGCACGGGGGTGACCGAACTGGTGGTGGCGCTCTTGTCGCGCCGCTTGCTGACCACATAGTGCTGGTCGGCACAGGCGGCCACCTGGGGCAGGTGGGTGACGGCCAGCACCTGGCGGTCGCGGCCCAGGGCGCGCATCAGCTTGCCCACGGTCTCGGCCACGGCGCCGCCCACGCCGGAGTCCACCTCGTCAAAAATCAGGGTACCGGCCTGGCCCAGCTGGCTGGTGGTGACGGCAATCGCCAGCGATAGGCGGGACAGCTCGCCTCCCGAAGCCACTTTGCCAATCGGGCGCGGCGTGGCACCGGGGTGGCCGGCCACCAGAAACTGCACGCCATCCAGGCCGCTGGGCGTGGGTTCGTCCAGCTTGTCCAGCTGCACGGCAAATTTGCCGCCCTGCATGCCCAGTCCCTGCATGGCCTGGGTGATGGCACGCGAGAGCTTGGGCGCCGCCTTGGCGCGCTGCAGCGACAGGGCGCGTGCGGCGGCCTGGTAGGCCTCGTGGGCCTGCTGCTCCAGCTGGCGCAAGCGGCCCACATCGACCACGGCATCCAGCTGGCGCAGTTCGTCACGCCAGGATTGCAGCAGGCCGGGCAGCTCTTCGGGCGTGCGCTTGTAGCGGCGCGCCAGCTGCATCCACTGTGTCAAACGGCTGTCCAGTTCGGCAAGGCGTTCGGGATCCAGCTCGGTGCGGCGCAGATAGCTGTGCAGGCTGTGGCGGGCATCGTGGACCTGGGCCAGGCTGGAGGCCAGCACATCGGCAATCGCCTGGAATTCGGGTTCCAGGTGTTCCTGGTGCTGGAGCGTGCTGTGGGCGCGGGTCAGCGGGCTGGTGATGCCGGTTTCATCGTCTTCCAGCAGGTGCAGTGCGCCCAAGGCGGTTTCCAGCAGGCTCTGGGCGTGGGACAGCCGGGTGTGCTGGGTGTTCAGCTCTTCCCATTCGTCGGCGCCGGGGCTGAGCTTGTCCAGCTCGCCAATCTGCCACTGCAGTCGTTCGCGTTCGCGCTGCAGGGTGTCCTGGGCGGCCAGGGCATGTTCCAGGTTCTTGTGCGCGGCACGCCAGGCGCTCCAGTGGGTGCGCAGCGATTGGGTGTCCACGCCGGCATAGGCGTCCAGCAGCTCGCGCACCGCTTCGGGCCGGGTCAGGCTTTGCCAGGCATGCTGGCCGTGGATGTCCAGCAGTGCATCGCCCAGGTGGCGCAGCTGGGTGGCTGTGGCCGGTGCGCCATTGATCCAGGCGCGGCTGCGGCCCTGGGCATCGATCACGCGGCGCAGCAGCAGGCTGTCTTCCTGGGTAAAGCCGCCTTCGTCCAGCCACCGGGACAGGTGGGGTGGGCAGTCGAATTCGGCGGTGATATCGGCCTGGGGCGTGCCTTCGCGCACCACGCCGACATCCGCACGGCTGCCCAGCACCAGTTGCAGGGCGTCGATCAGAATGGATTTGCCGGCGCCGGTTTCACCCGTCAGCACCGTGAAGCCGGCGTGCAGGTCCAGGTCCAGCGCCTGCACAATGACAAAGTCGCGCAGCGCAATGCGTTTGAGGGCCATGGCTCAGTTGCCCCCTTCGTTCCAGCCCAGTTTCTTGCGCAGCGTGGCGTAGTAGTTCCAGCCCAGGGGGTGCAGGAAACGGATGCCATGGGGCGCACGGCGTACATAGATGCGGTCGCCATGGCGCAGCGAGGCCAGCGACTGCATGTCGAAATTGGCGCTGATGTCGCGCCCGCCCACCACTTCGATCATGACTTCGCCCTGGTCGGGCAGGACGATGGGGCGGTTGGACAGGGTATGGGGGGCAATGGGGGCCATCACCCAGGCGCCCACGGACGGGTGCAGCAGCGGACCGCCCACCGACAGCGCATAGGCGGTCGAACCGGTGGGGGTGGCCACGATCAAGCCGTCGGCACGCTGGTTGGAGACGAAGCGGCCATCCACCTCCACCCGCAACTCCACCATGCCCGAGGTGCTGCCCCGGTTGACCACCACATCGTTCATGGCCAGGGCCTCGAACACGCATTCATCGCCCCGCATCACGCGGGCTTCGATCAGCGGGCGAGTGTCTTCTTCGTAGCAGCCTTCCAGCATGGCTTGCAGCGTGGGCTGGAAGTTGTCGTCCAGCGGAATGTCGGTGACAAAGCCCAGGCGGCCCTGGTTGATGCCGATCAGCGGCGTGCCATAGCGTGACAGGTGGCGGCTGACCCCCAGCATGGTGCCGTCGCCGCCCATGACCAGGGCCAGATCGCAGGCCTGCCCCAGGGCGTCCACATCCAGACTGCGGTACTGTGCGGGCAGACCCATGTGCAAGGCGGTCTCCGCTTCCACAATCACTTCACAGCCCTGGGTGGTCAGGAAAGCTGCAATATCTTCCAGGGCCTGGCGCGGGCTGTCCTGGGGAAGGCCCGTGGGGGAAGCGACACGGTACTTTCCGATCAGGGCTACATGGCGAAACTTGGACGTCATAAGGGAAATTACATCATTAAAATCGTTCCATGCTCGATGATCGTTCCAAGTTGTTGTTGAAAGCGCTGGTCGAGCGCTACATTGCCGACGGCCAGCCTGTGGGGTCGCGCACGCTGTCGCGTGCCTCTGGCCTGGAGTTGTCCCCCGCCACCATCCGCAATGTGATGGCGGATCTGGAGGAGCTGGGCCTGATCGTCAGCCCCCACACCTCCGCAGGCCGCGTGCCCACCGCCAAGGGCTACCGGCTGTTTGTGGACACCATGCTGACCGTGAGCCGCGACATGTTGCCTGCGCAGGAACTGGTGCCGGAACAACCGCAGAAGGTGATTGCGA
The DNA here is from genome assembly GCF_030056555.1 of Comamonas sp. 17RB. NCBI lineage: Bacteria > Pseudomonadati > Pseudomonadota > Betaproteobacteria > Burkholderiales > Comamonadaceae > Comamonas > Comamonas sp. 17RB. Next base: position 276,371 of record NZ_JASHHY010000007.1, read on the forward strand.
ACGCCGCCAACATGCTGTCCAGCCTGTCGCAGTTTGTCGGCGTGGTGATGGCGCCGCGGCGCAGCTCGGTGTTCAAGCACATCGAGTTCGTGAAGCTGTCCGAGCGCCGGGTGCTGGTCATCATTGTGTCGCCGGAAGGCGATGTGCAGAACCGCGTCATCTTTACCGACCATGATTTCTCCGGCTCGCAGCTGCTGGAAGCATCCAATTTCCTGAACGCGCACTACGCCGGTCTGGCCATCGAGCAGGTGCGCGAGCGCATGCAGTCCGAAGTGGAGCGCCTGCGCACCGAGGTGGCCAATCTGATGCAGGCGGCCGTCAATGTCAGCGCCGAGGCCATGAACCCCCAGCCCCAGGAGCAGGTGATCATCTCGGGCGAGCGCAACCTGCTGTCGGTGAGCGATTTCTCCAGCGACATGGGCAATCTGCGCAAGGCATTCGATCTGTTCGAGCAAAAGACCCAGATCCTGCGGCTGCTGGATTTCTCCAGCCAGGCCGAAGGTGTGCGCATCTTCATTGGTGGAGAAAGCCAGGTCGTGCCTTTTGAGGAGCTGTCCGTGGTGAGCGCCCCTTACGAGGTGGATGGCCAAGTCGTGGGCACGCTGGGCGTGATCGGCCCCACGCGCATGCACTACGACCGGATGATCCAGATCGTGGACATCACCTCCAAGCTGGTCACCAATGCGCTGAGCAGCCGGCGCTAAGCCGTTACAATGCGTGCGCCCTGCCATGCGCCGGGCTGGCAAGGGGCGTTAGCTCAGTTGGTTAGAGCAGAGGACTCATAATCCTTTGGTCGCGGGTTCAAGTCCCTCACGCCCTACCAATGAATACAACGGGTTACGAGCAATCGTAGCCCGTTTTTCTTTGGTGCCGTCAACCGTGTGCCAACGCAAAACACGGGCTGGGTTGGCAACCCTCATGCGAAGGATTTGCGGCCTGACGGGCTCTGGCATGGTGGCTGTCAGAGTGGCTTGCTGCAGATGGTGTTGGAAAAAGAGGCGGTTGCTGCCCTGCGCACAGCTGGTCTAGAAAAAATAAAAGCCGTGACCGATATGCCGCCGTATGTAGCGCAGGCCGTTGCGTCGCTTGTCTCCAAGCAGATAACCGTCGGTGCAGTACCGTGCGTCAAAGACTTGCAGTATCTCGGAGGTGTCCTTGCGGGCGGTCAGTCTGCCCTGCTCAAAGCTCAGCATCAGGGAGTGATGAAAATCCCATGCCCTGCGATGGCCACCCCACCATGGCCCGTTGAAGATTCTGTCTGCTGCGATGAGCACATGGCCGGTATAGGACAGCGGCAGCTTCAGCCCGTCATACCGGCCCTGGAAGTCGGGGAACCTTGAGTTATCGTATTTTTCTGTTGCGCTGATGCCGTTCAGCAATGGCATGGGCAGCAGCCGCAAATCGTGCGAGCGGATGGAGCCGTCAGGATTGAACGAATGGGTGAAGTCGCCGTGGTTGATCCAGAGTGTCTGCAGAAATAGTTGGCCGTCGGATACCGAAAATTGGCATTCGAACCCCCTGTGGCATCCGGTGCTGGTTCTGACTGGCGAGAACCCATGGGCAGCGGGATCAAAAAGTGTTCCCTGCGACAGGTCCGTGACTTCAAATTTACGGCGCTCGAATTTCAGCGTGTCGTTGGATTGGGCGGTCATTGGCGATGGTCCACATGCGGTGCTGCAACAGCTGACTGTAGCGTCTGGTTCGCACCAACACACCACCGGTGGTGTCGATGATTCAGGTTCTCAAAGCCACCCCTAATTTCTGCAACCTGCGACTGAATGCGGGACAAATTTCTTATGCCGTGGCTGCAGGGGGCGCTGCGCCTGCATCTTCGGGCGCAGATGCGGTGTTTTCAGCGGGAGTGCCTTCGTCCATGGCTTGCCAGTCTTCGCCCCACAGCTCGCTGGGGTGGGGTGTGCGGTCGGAGCCATTGCCGCAGCGCAGATCGGTGGCGGGGCAGTAGAGGTCACAGCCCCAGCACAGGCGTTCGGGGTGGGGTGGGTTGCTGGGGAATTTCTTGGCCATGTTGTCGCTCGCGGCATGGGGGAGAATGCCCAGCCAGTATGCGCCGCAGTGGCTGTTGGCTGCCAGGGCAAGCGGCAGAAGATTGACCGCGGCTTGCCCTGTGTCAAGCAATGCCTGTCTGCGGGCAAGCGGATGCTCGCACGGTGCCTGCCGTACGGGGCAGTGCAAAGCCGTGGGCGACCTGGAGCAGATCCCGGTCTGCGTGGCAGGCATCTGTGCGCATGCTGGGAATCGCTGGTGGCGATATGCTGGTGAAAAACGCACAGCAAGGGGCGGGTCGGCGGCAGTGTCGGCATGCACAGCCTTTTTGCAGGGGGGGCTATCCTGGCAAGGGGCAGGCCATCGGTGGCGGATAGCCGGTCACGAAAACAAAAAAAGCCCACTTGCAGTGGGCTTTTTTTGTGGTGCGGATGCACCAATTGGTTGCGAGGGCTGGATTTGAACCAACGACCTTTGGGTTATGAGCCCAACGAGCTACCAGACTGCTCCACCTCGCGATAACTGGTTTTCTCTGATTCTGTGGTGCCCGGGGCCGGAATCGAACCGGCACGCCTTGCGGCGGCGGATTTTGAGTCCGCTGCGTCTACCAATTCCACCACCCGGGCAGCAATCAGGGAAGCGTGGATTATGGCACATTTATGCACATGCAAACGTATCCTTCGATTGAAAGCGTCATCGGCAACACGCCTCTGGTGGCACTGCAGCGCATCAACGCTGCCGCAAACGCGGAAAAAGGCAATGTGGTTCTGGGCAAGCTGGAGGGCAACAACCCTGCGGGGTCGGTGAAAGACCGCCCGGCACTGTCCATGATCCAGCGTGCCCAAGAGCGCGGCGAGATCAAGCCCGGCGACACGCTGATTGAGGCCACATCCGGCAACACCGGCATCGCGTTGGCGATGGCGGCTGCCATCAAGGGCTACCGCATGGTGCTGATCATGCCGGAGGACCTGTCCATCGAGCGCGCCCAGACCATGAAGGCCTATGGTGCCGAGCTGATCCTCACGCCCAAGAGCGGCGGCATGGAGTACGCCCGCGACCTGGCCGACCAGATGGTGGCCCAGGGCAAGGGTGTGGTGCTGGACCAGTTTGCCAATGCCGACAATCCCCGCGCCCACTACGAAACCACGGGCCCGGAACTGTGGGCGCAGACCGGCGGCAAGATTACCCACTTCGTCAGCGCCATGGGCACCACCGGCACCATCACCGGCGTGGCAAAGTACCTGAAGGAGCAGAACCCGGATGTGAAGATCATCGGTGCCCAGCCCTCCGAAGGTTCGCGCATTCCCGGCATCCGCAAGTGGCCCGAGGAATACCTGCCCAAGATCTATGACGCCAGTCTGGTCGACGAGCTGGTCTATGTGAGCCAGGATGATGCCGAGGACATGGCCCGCCGCATGGCGCGCGAGGAAGGCATCTTCGCCGGCATTTCTGCCGCCGGTGCGTTGTGGGTGGCCCAGGAAATCGCCAAGCGCGAAACCAATGCCACCATCGTCTTCATCGTCTGCGACCGCGGCGACCGCTACCTGTCCACCGGCGTGTTCCCTGCGTAACAGCAGGCCTCCTGCCTGGCGGCTACACTGGCCGGGTTGATGCTCAAGATCGCAGTCTGCGCATGCTGCAAGCGTGCAGGCTGCTATCAAAAACTCAAACTCGCACCGGAACTTCCATGGCATTCGAAACCCGTTTTTGCTCGAACTGCGCCACGCCGCTGGAATGGATCACCCAGGCGGAAGACAGCGGCGATGTCAGCCGTCTGCGTTGCCCGGCCTGTGGCTTCACGCACTGGGGTAACCCCACGCCCGTGCTGGCGGCGGTGGTGGAAAACGACCGCGGCCAGGCCTTGCTGGCGCGCAATGCACTGTGGCAGGAAGGCGTGTTCGGCCTGATCACCGGTTTCATGGAAGCCGGCGAATCGCCGGAAACCGGCATCTGCCGCGAGGTGCTGGAAGAAACCGGTCTGCAGGTCAAAGCCCTGCGCCTGCTGGGCAGCTGGGAATTTTTGCGCATGAACCAGGTGCTGATCGCCTACCACGTGCGCGTGGCGGGCAATCCCGACGATGTGCGCCTGTCCCCCGAGCTGCTGGAATACCGCTGGGTGACCCCCGAAGCCGCGCGCTGCTGGCCGGCGGGCACGGGCTATGCCCTGGCCCACTGGATCCGCGATAAGGGCGTGGAGCCGCAATTCGGGGCCTTCCGCCCCGGCCAAAGCCCGGAACCGGATCCCGCCAAGTGGCCGCTGCGCCCCTGGGGCGAAGATGCGCGGTTTCAGCTACCGCCCACCCTGGCGTAACGCCCCCTGAGCCGCGATGCGGCTTCCTCTGTTCCCGTCTTCCCCCGTGGGCTGCCCCAGAGGGGCCGTGTGCACGATGGATGGCCCTTGTGCGTCGTGTGCGTCGCCCACAGGCGTCGTGGTGCACTCACGCTTCGGAAGACAGTGGTATGGAGCGTCACCCGTGGGGGCAGGTCGGTACCGCTGTCCGTCACAAGGCTGCTGCAGGCTTTCTACAATGGCCCTCCAGAGCAGCCCCCAAGGCTGCACTTTTGCGAGAACCCCATGCAGATTGACCAAGAAATCGACACCCGCGGCATGAACTGCCCTTTGCCCATCCTCAAGGCCAAAAAAGCCCTGTCGGGCATGGAGAGTGGCCAGTTGCTGAAAGTGGTGGCCACCGACACCGGTTCGCTGCGCGACTTCCAGGCGTTTGCCAAGCAGACGGGCAACGAACTGGTGCACCAGGAAACCGTGGGCGACGAATTCATCCACGTGCTGCGCCGCCGCTGATGCGTTAAAGGCGGGCTTCTGATCACAAAAGGCCTGCAACAGCAGGCCTTTTGTTCATTGTGCCCAGGCAGGGCGTGCTGTCAGATGTCCAGGGTCTGGAGGTAGGCGCGGAACGAGGCGCCCACTTCCGGGTGCTGCAGTGCCAGTTCCACCGTGGCTTGCAGAAAGCCTTCCTTGCTGCCGCAGTCATAGCGCTTGCCGCTGTACTGGTAGGCATAGACGGTTTCATGCTGCATCAGGCGCTCGATGGCATCGGTGAGCTGGATTTCTCCGCCCACGCCCTTGGGCTGGCTGCGGATCTCGTCAAAGATGCGTGGTGTTAGCACATAGCGGCCGGCCACGCCCATACGTGAAGGGGCCACTTCCGGTGCCGGTTTTTCCACGATTTCATCCACGCGCAGCAGCGGGCCGCCAGCGGGCTCGCCTTTGACAATGCCGTAGCGTTTGGTGTGTTCCAGCGGCACTTCCTGTACGGCCAGCAGCGAGCGGCCTTGCTTCAGGAAAGCGGCGGTCATCTGTGCCATCACGCCGGGGCCGCCGGGCAATCCGGTCATCAGGTCATCGGCCAGGATGACGGCGAAGGGTTCGTTACCCACCAGGGGCTCGGCGCACAGCACCGCATGGCCCAGGCCCAGCGACCGCGGCTGGCGAACGAACAGACAGTTCATGTCGGCCGGGCTGACGGCGCGCACCAGATCTAGCATGGCCTGTTTGCCGGCACGTTCCAGCTCGTTCTCCAGTTCGTAGGCGGTGTCGAAATGGTCTTCGATGGCGCGCTTGCTGCGGCCGGTGACAAAGATCATGTCGCGGATACCGGCTTCATAGGCTTCCTCGACGGCGTACTGGATCAGCGGCTTGTCCACCACGGGCAGCATTTCCTTGGGAGATGCCTTGGTGGCAGGCAAGAAACGGGTGCCCAGGCCGGCGACAGGGAACACGGCTTTGCGCACGCGGTTCGGGTTGGTCATGACAAAACCTCAACAAATCCTCTACAAAAGGGAAAAAGGCGCTGTGACCGAAGCCGCAGCGCCTTCTGAGCTCAGCTTACCAGCGATCAGCCCAGGCGGGCCAGTTGTTCCTGGATGCGGGTCAGCGTGGCGCCAAAGTCGGCAACGCGCTTTTTCTCCTGCTCCAGCACCGCAGCGGGTGCCTTGGCGCAGAAGGCTTCGTTGCCCAGCTTGCCGTTGGCCTTGGCGATTTCGCCTTCCAGGCGCTTGGCTTCCTTGGACAGGCGGGCCTTTTCGGCTTCCACGTCCACCTCCACGAACAGCGCCAGGCGGGCATCACCGACCACGGACACGGGGGCGTTCTGCGCCTCGGAGGCCCAGGCGGCTTCGTCGTCGAACACCTTGACTTCGCTGAGCTTGGCCAGGTTCTTCAACACGTCGGCATTGGCGCGCAGGAAGGCGGCGCCGTCGGCCGAGCCGGCCACCGTCAGCAGCGGCAGGCGCTGGGCGGGCGACACGCCCATCTCGCCGCGCAGGGCACGGCAGGCGTCCACCATCTGCTTGATGCGCGCCACGTAGGCGATGGCGGCTTCGTCGATCTTCTCGGGCTGTGCTTCGGGGTAGGCGGCGATGGCGATCGAGGCACCGGCACGGCCGGCCACGGGGGCCACCTTCTGCCACAGGGCTTCGGTGACGAACGGGATGATGGGGTGGGCCAGACGCAGAATGGTTTCCAGCGTGCGGATCAGCGTGCGGCGTGTGGCGCGCTGCTGGGCTTCGTTGCCGGTCTGGATCTGCACCTTGGCGATTTCCAGGTACCAGTCGCAGAACTCGTTCCAGACAAAGTCGTAGAGGGTGTTGGCGACGTTGTCCAGACGGAACTCTGCAAAGCCCTTGGCCACTTCGGCCTCGACCTTTTGCAGCTGCGAGACGATCCAGCGGTCGGGCTGGCTGAACTGCAGATAGCCGCCGGCACAGTCGGCCGCGGTGTGGTCCTGCAGACCGCAGTCATAGCCTTCGCAGTTCATCAGCACAAAGCGGGAGGCGTTCCACAGCTTGTTGCAGAAGTTGCGGTAGCCCTCGCAGCGCTTGCTGTCGAAGTTGATCGAGCGGCCCAGCGAGGCCAGTGCGGCAAAGGTGAAGCGCAGCGCATCGGCACCGTAGGCGGGAATGCCTTCGGGGAATTCCTTCTGCGTGTTCTTGCGCACCTGGGGGGCGGTTTCGGGCTTGCGCAGGCCGGTGGTGCGCTTGTCCAGCAGCGGCTCCAGCGAGATGCCGTCGATCAGGTCGACCGGGTCCAGCACATTGCCTTCGGACTTGGACATCTTCTTGCCCTGTGCATCGCGCACCAGGCCGTGGATGTAGACATGCTTGAACGGCACGCGACCGGTGAAGTGCGTGGTCATCATGATCATCCGGGCCACCCAGAAGAAGATGATGTCGTAGCCCGTCACCAGCACCGACGAGGGCAGGTAGAGGTTGTAGTCATCGTCGGCGGCATCGGTCTGGCCGGGCCAGCCCATGGTGGAGAACGGCACCATGGCGGACGAGTACCAGGTGTCCAGCACGTCCGGGTCGCGCGTGAGGGTCTTGCCGGGGGCCTGGGCCTGGGCTTCGGCTTCGTTCTTGGCGACGTAGAGATTGCCTTCCTCGTCATACCAGGCCGGAATCTGGTGGCCCCACCACAGCTGGCGCGAGATGCACCAGTCCTGGATGTTGTTCATCCACTGGTTGTAGGTGTTGACCCAGTTCTCGGGCACAAACTGCACTTCGCCAGAGGCCACGGCATCGATGGCCTTTTGGGCGATGGACTTGCCGGTCGGGTCCTGGTCGCTGACCTTGCTCATGGCAATGAACCACTGGTCGGTCAGCATGGGTTCGATCACCTGGCCGGTACGGTCGCAGATCGGCACCATCAGCTTGTGCTTCTTGATCTCGACCATCAGACCCAGTTCCTCCAGGTCGGCGACGATGGCCTTGCGGGCCACGAAACGGTCCATGCCACGGTATTTCTCGGGCGCTTCGTCGTTGATCTTGGCGGTCAGCGTCAGCACGCAGATCATCGGCAGCTTGTGGCGCAGGCCCACCTGGTAGTCGTTCTGGTCGTGCGCAGGCGTCACCTTCACCACGCCGGTGCCGAACTCGCGGTCCACGTATTCGTCGGCAATGATGGGGATCTGGCGGCCCACCAGTGGCAGGGTCACGGTCTGGCCGATCAGGTGCTTGTAGCGCTCGTCTTCGGGGTGGACCATCACGGCCACGTCGCCCAGCATGGTTTCGGGGCGGGTGGTAGCGACCACCAGATTGCCTTCACCGCTGGTCAGCGGGTAGGCAATGTGCCAGAGCGAACCGTCCTTTTCCTGGTTTTCCACTTCCAGATCGGACACGGCCGACTGCAGCACCGGGTCCCAGTTCACCAGGCGCTTGCCGCGGTAGATCAGGCCTTGCTGGTACAGCTTCACAAAGGTCTCGGTCACCACCTTGGACAGCTTGTCGTCCATGGTGAAGTACTCGCGGCTCCAGTCCACGGTGTCGCCCATGCGGCGCATCTGTGTGGTGATGGTGTTGCCGGACTTTTCCTTCCACTCCCAGACCTTCTTGGTGAACTCGTCACGGCCCAGGTCATAGCGGCTCACGCCCTGGGTCTGCAGCTGGCGTTCCACCACGATCTGGGTGGCAATGCCGGCGTGGTCGGTGCCGGGGATCCAGGCCGTGTTGTAGCCCTTCATGCGGTGGTAGCGCGTCAGCGAGTCCATGATGGTCTGGTTGAACGCGTGGCCCATGTGCAGCGTGCCGGTCACATTGGGGGGCGGCAGCTGGATGGCGAAATTGTTGCCCGCAGCGGTGGCTTCGGCGCCGGGCTGGCCCGTGCCGCGGTAACCGGCGTTGCCGTAGCCGCGCTTCTCCCACTCGGGGCCCCACTGGGCTTCGATGGCGGATGGCTCAAAAGACTTGGAGAGGCTGTCGAGGCCTGGCTGGGCAATGGTGTCGCTCATGGCTGCGTGAAGGAAATCTGGAAATGCAAACGGCATCCACAGGGGATGCCGTCTGCAGGGAAAAAGACGGATTGCAATGATTTTAGCCAGCACCCCCGGCTGCGCGCAGGTCGGGGTCTATGGTGCAGTGCCAGACCGGTGCCGCATGCCAGCGGCATGCGCATGGTGTGCTGTGAAATCAGGAGCACACCATGCCGTTGTCCGCGTGCCCCTGGCCGTGCGCGTGCGGCAGGCTCAATCAGCGTTGGCCGCCGTATTCCGGTCGGTCGTTGTGCTGGGGCTTGAGGGGCGTGCTGCTGGCGCCGGCCGCGCGTTCCGCACGCCACTGCTGCTTGCGTGCGGTCCATTCGGCCAGGCGGGCATGGGCGGTGGTGCTTTCGCGCGCCATCTGCACGGCATCGGCCAGCTGGGCCGACAGCTCCAGCCGGATGCCGTTGGGGTCGAAGAAATAAATGCTTTTGAAGATGTGGTGGTCGGTCACGCCCAGCACCTCCACACCATGCGCCTGCAGGCGGGCCTTGGTGTTTTCCAGCTCCTGCACGCTGTCCACGCGGAAGGCGATGTGGTTGATCCACAGCGGGGTGTTGGGGGAGGGCAGGGCTTTTTCGTCGTCGCCGATGTCAAAGAAGGCGATGAAGCTGCCGTCGCGCAGGCGGAAGAAGAAGTGGGTGTAGGGGCAGTACTCGCCCGTGGAGGGCACATGGTCGCTCTGGATGATGTGGTAGAGCGGCAGGCCCAGGATGTCTTCGTAGAAGTGGCGCGTTTCCTCTGCATCGCGCGCCTTGTAGGCGTAGTGGTGCAGCTGCTGGATGGCGGCAGGCGGTGGCAGCGTGGCCAGGTCCGGGCGGGCGCCGGCAGGGAGGCTGACCGGGGAAATGGCCTGGGGACTGGCAGAGGCGGTGGGCATGTGCAGCTCCTTTTACGTATATGCAATGCATTGCACTAAACGGAATTTTAGGAACTGGCGGCGCTGTTGGGCAAAGAAAAACCCGCATGCCGGGAGGGCAGGCGGGTGGCAGGCACGGCCGCGTGGGCGGCCATGCAAGGCGGTCGGTGCAGGGTTTACTGCTTGACGGCTTCCAGTTGCAGCACCAGGCGCACGTTCTTGGCAAAGCCCCAGTCCACGCCGTAGTTCACGCCCCACTGGGTGCGGTCGATGGTGGCTTCAAAGTCGCCGCCGCAGACTTCACGCTTGAGCATGGGGCTTTCGTAGCAGGTGAACTTGTTGGCCTTGATGGTGATGGGGTGGGTCTGGCCGTTCAGCGTCAGCTGGCCGGTCACTTCCTTGAGCTTGTCGCCGTCGAACACGAACTTGTCGGACACGAACTTGGACACCGGGTACTGGTCGGTGTTGAAGATGTCCTTGCTCTTCAGGTGCTTGTCGAAGGCTGCGGTGCCCGAGTTCACGCTGGTCATGTCCAGCGTCACTTCCACCTTGCCGGTCTTGGCGGCCTTGTCGAATTCCACGGCGCCTTGCTTCTTGTCGAAACGGGCGCGGTTGGTGGAGGCGCCGAAGTGGTCGATTTCGAAGGTGGCGAAGGTGTGGGTGGGGTCGATGGCGTACTGGGCCGGTGCAGCGTGGGCGGCGGTGGCGAACAGGCTGGCGGCGGCCAGAGCAAACAGGGTGGAACGCATGAAGGAATCTCCTGTGTGAAAAATGAATGAGAGAGGGAAAACGGAACCGTGAATCAATGGCTGCCTGTGTGCATGCCGCCATGCCCTGAACGCGTCTTGGAAATCAAGACCGCGTTCCTATGCAGCAGAGCGGGTGTGCACACCGGTGGCTGTCCAGAACGTCAGAGCTTGCCCACGCCGGTCAGTGCCAGCTTGAACTGCACGGTGACTTCGTCGGCCACCATGGAGGTGTCGGCCCAGTCGCCATCGCCGATCTTGAACGACAGGCGCTTGAGCGGCAGGGTGCCGGCAGCGATGGTGGTGGCGCCCGATTGGGTCAGCACCACGGGCACGGACACCTTCTGGGCGTTGCCCTTGATGGTCAGCGTGCCGTCCACCTGGTACTTGCCGCCGCCCAGCGCCTTGACGGCGGTGGAGTCGAACGTGGCCTTGGGGAACTTGGCGATGTTGAACCAGTCCGCGCCCAGCAGGTTGCTGTCGGTCTCCTTGGAGCCCATGGTGGCGCTGCCGGTTTCCACGGTGAAGTGGATCTTGCTGGTTTCGGGCTTGGCGGTGTCAAAGCTCACCTGCGCGTCGAACTTCTTGAACTGGCCTTGCAGGGGCACGCCCATCTGCTTGGCGGTGAAGTTGATGCTGCTTTGCGCCGGCACCAGGGCCTGGGCGGCCATGGCGGCGGTACCCAGCAGGGTTGCACTGGCAAGGATGGCGGCGCGGAAAGTGGTGCTGAAAGTCATGGTGAACTCCTGACGCTCGAAAAAAACAGGGGACGAATTAGGCGGTTTTGCCGGGCAGCATGCGGCGCAGCAGGCCGTCGCGGTCAATGAACTGGTGCTTGAGTGCCGCTGCAATGTGCAGGGCAATCAGGGCGGCCAGCGTGTAGGCGCTGATCATGTGCCAGGGCTTGAGGGCTTCGGCCAGTGCCGGATCGGCCGGCACGAAATTGGGCAGCTGCCACAGACCGAACCACACGATGGGGAAGCCGGCGGCCGAGCTGTAGGCCCAGCCCAGCAGCGGCACCGCAAAGAACAGCAGGTACAGCAGGTGGTGCACGCCATGGTGGGCGAGGTGCTGCCAGCGCGGCATGGCCGCCGCCATGGCGGCAGGCAGTGCGGGCGGGCGGTGGGTGATGCGCCAGACCAGGCGCAGCAGGCTGAGCACCAAAATGGTGACGCCAGCCCATTTGTGCCAGTTGTAGTACTTCAGGCGCGCCGGGGAGAACGGCAGCCCGGTCATGTACCAGCCAAAAGCCAGCAGGCCGATCAGGCCAACGGCCAGCAGCCAGTGCAGTGCGATGGCGGGCAGGCTGTAGCGGGTGGAAGCGGTGGGGGTGGGCATGGTTATGCGTTTTTTTTAAAGCACCTGGCAAGCGGCCATGAAGCGCGACAAGAGATGGAGTGTAGGAAGCAAAGGTGACAGAAAAGTTCAGGCAAATTGACGTGACAGTTCAAAAAGCTTGAATGCCGGAGTGGCCCGTGGTGGGGCCTCCGGCTCAGGTAAGCTCACCAGCCCTATGGCCCAGACCCTTGCTTCCCCCGCGCACAGTGAATTGATCATCAAGAAAAGCCGTTTCATCGGCTGCGTGCAGCCCATGCGCGACCGCGCCAGCGCCCAGGCCACCGTGGATGCCCTGTGGAAGCAGCACCCGGCAGCGGCCCACATCTGCTGGGCCTTGGTGGCCGGCGGCCAATCTGCGGCGGTGGACGACGGCGAGCCCAGCGGCACGGCCGGCCGGCCGATGCTGGATGTGCTGCGCCACCAGGAGCTGGAAGGCGTGCTGGCCACCGTGGTGCGCTACTTCGGTGGGGTCAAGCTGGGGGCTGGCGGCCTGGTACGGGCCTATACCGACAGCGTGGCGCAGGCGCTGATCGGCGCGGAAAAGATCACGCTGCAGCGCATGGCGCTGCAGCAGTGCGAGGTGCCCTATGCCATGGAAGGCTGGCTGCGCCGTGAAATCGCCCATGCCGGGGCCGAACTGCTTCAGGTGCAGCACGGTAGCATGGTGGCCGCGCAGTGGACCTTGCCGGAAAGTGCCGCCACCGCCCTGGTGGAGCGCCTCAACGACCTGGGGCAGGGGCGCCTGGGCTGGCTGGAGCACTGGCCGGACTGACGCCGCTGGCAAAGGACGCTCCTTCGCGCCAGGCTGGCGCCGGCGGCGTTCCCCGTCCGCTGTCCTCGGTGATGGGCGGGGGGGGGTTACTTGCCGTGCAGCGCCGCCTGCTTCCAGGCGTGGGCGGCTTCGTCGGGCGCTTCGTGGCGCTCGGCCAGAATGGCCAGAGCCGTCCAGGCGCTGTGCAGCAGTGCCTGGTCCTTGAGCTGCTGGGTGGACTGGCCCAGCAACTGCTGGGCCTTGCCCCACAGCTGGCGCTGCAGGCAGGCCATGCCGGCCAGGTACTGCAGGCGCGGGTTGTGCGGGGCATGCCGCAACGCCGCTTCGATGCGGCCCAGCCAGGCGGCGTCCAGATCGTCCAGGCTTTCCTGCAGCGCCAGGACCAGGCGGGTGCTGTGCTCGCTGTGCAGGCCCTGGGGTTGCTGCAGCTGGGCCTCCCAGACCGGCAGCAGCCATTCGCGTGCGGTGGCGCTGTCACCTCCCAGGGCCACCAGGCGGCGGGCGGCGGGAATGGCCAGCTCGGGCGCACTGCGTTCGCGCGCTTCCGCTTGCGACCAGGCGCTCAGCAGCTGCCCTGCGTCGTGGGCGCTGTGGATCTGCTCCAGCAGCAGGCTGCGCAGCAGGCTGGCCGACGCTTCGGGCGAGAACGCCTTGTGCTTGGCCAGCAGGCGCGCGGTTTCCAGTGCCGGCTGGGTCTGCCGGGCCAGGCGCGTGGCCTTGAGCTTGATGCGCAGCGCAATCGTGCGGCGTGCCGCGCCATGGGGCAGTTCGCTCAGGCGTTCCAGCGCGCCACTGGCGTCGCGGTCGTCCAGCGCCCAGCGGGCCGAGCGCATTTGCGCGCCTTCGCGCAGCTCCTGCTGCTGGGTGGTGCCGTTCAGCGGCGCCAGATCCAGCGCGGCGTCCAGGTGTTCATCCCGGGTGGCACGGTCCTGCAGGGCATGGGAGCTGTCGGCCGCCGCCATGTGGGCGATGGTGCGCAGCTGCAGCCGGTAGGCCACCGTGGCCTTGTCCTTGTCCAGCCCGTCTTCCAGCGTGAGCGACTGCAGGGCCGCCTTGCGGGCCCGCAGGAAACGGCCGGCATGCAGATGGGTCAAGGACTCCAGCAGGGCCTGGTGCATATTGCGTTCGCGCTGTTGCAGGCGCCAGCGCTTGGCCTGCAGCGGCAAGGTGACCAGGGCGGAAAAGCCGCGCAGGGCGCCATACAGAATAAAGAATGCCGCCAGCAACAGCAGCACCACCATGTTCAGGGACAGGTCCAGCCGGTAGGGCGGCCAGAACAGCATGACCGAGCCCTGGTTGTTGCCCGCAAACAGGGCGCCAGCCACGGCCAGGCAGAACAGACCGACAAACCACAATGCAGCGCGCATGCTGGGCCTCCCCGGTCAGCGGCTGGAAGCGGCTGTGGCCAGCGCGCTCAGCGTGTCGTTGATGGAAGGCTGCTCGGTCTGGCGCAAATGCGTCTGGATCTGCAGCATCAGGGCCTGGGCGCTTTGCGTGCGGCGGGACTGGCTGTCGAAGTACTTGGCCAGGGCGGTGTTGGCACTTCCCAGGTCGGAGCGTGCCGAGTCGTATTGGCGCGCCAGCAGGCCCAGGCGGGCATTGAGTAGCTTGAGCTTGAGGTTCTCGCGCAGGAAGAAAGCCTGTTCGGGCGCCAGCAGCACGGCGTCCGGGTGGTCGATGCGGCGGATGCGCACCAGATCGCGGGCTTCATCGGCCGAAGCGCTCCAGACGCGCTCGCCCCAATGCTTCCACCAGGCCCATTGGGTGGGGGTGACCGCCGCATCCAGCGCGGGCGGCAGCGGCACACCGGTGCTGGCGCTGCCCTTGGCCAGGTTGGGGGCCTGGGTCACGCTGTTGAGCATGGGGATCTCGTCCACCATGCGCACCAGCTCATCCAGCCGCGCCAGCAGGCCGGCGGTGTCGGTGACCGAGGCGCGGGACAGGCGTTCCAGATCCTGTTCGATGGCGCGCTGTACCGGGGCCAGGCGCGGCTGGGCCGTGCGTTCCACACGCTGGGCCGAGCCTTTGAGGGTAGCCACCAGCGGTTCCAGGCTACCGGAGAGCTGGGCCTGCTGCACGGCCATGCGCAGGGCGGATTCGAGGTCGATCAGCAAGGTCTCGTCGCGCGAGCGGGAGACGCTGTGCATCAGCTCTTCGAGCTGGGTGCGTTGCAGGGTGGCGTCCTGCATGCGGGCTTCCACCACGGCCAGGCGGCCGGTGGCGTCGCGCACCAGATCCTGGGATTCACGGGCAAGCGCACGGGCTTCGGTGGCCTGGGTGCCGGACTCGGCCGTCTGGCGCGCCAGTTGCTCCTGCATGCCATCCACCTTCTGCCACAGCAGCACGCTGCTGCCCAAGCCGGCCGCGGCCAGCACCATAGCCACCCAGGCCAGGGGCGAGGGACCGGTACCGGTGCGCACGGGGGCGCCTGGTGCCGTCGGGGGCTGCTCGGAAGATGGGGGGAAAGGAGGGTGCTGTGCGCCGTCGGTGCTCATGACCAGGATTCTATCGACGCAGACACACTTTCCACATCAGGCTTACATTCCAAAACATCGCCAAAGCCTGCGCTGCGCGCCGTGGCAGCGATGCGGGGGTGGGTGACCAGCGCGCGCTGGCGACTCCAGTCCTGTGCGGGGCACAGCTGCAGCAGGTGGGCAATGGCTTCCGAGCTGCTGAACAGCCACAGGTCGCGGGCGGCGCAATGGGCCGCAAGGCGTTCCTGCAGCGCAGGGGTGGTTGCAGGGCATTGGCGGCTGTAGACCCCCACCAGCTCGACCTGTGCGCCCAGGCTGCGCAGCTGGCTGGACAGCCATTCGCGGCCGGAGCCCTGGCTGTCGGTGGCGCTGTGGAGGCTGGCGCCGCGCACGATCAGCACGCGGTCGCCGGGGCGGATCTGCGGTGCCACGACGGCCCACAGGGATTCGGAATCGAACTGCGGCGCATCGGCGGGCGGGCTGTCGATGGCGGAGGCCGCAAGGCCCGATTGCTCCAGCACCTTGGCGGTGCCGGGGCCGGGTGCCCACAGGCGCAAGCCCTGGGCATGGACGGCCTGGGAAAGGAGGTCCGACATCCCGGGGGCGGCCAGCAGGCCGCGCACCGCATTCGGGCTGACAAACATCACGGCCCGGTAGCCCGCCAGTTCCTGGCCCACGCGCTGCAGCGCGGCCAGCGTGGCGGGATCGGCAGCGGGGGCAATGTCCAACAGCGGCAGCACGGCGGTATCCAGGCCCCGGGCCTGCAGCAGTTGCTGCCAATGCAGCGCCTCAGGCAGGGGACGGGTCAGGATGACGGCGGGCCGCGCGGCCATCACTGGGCCTTGGCGGCGCAGCGGGCGCCCTGGGCCAGCAGCTGTTCGGCCACGGCATTGCCCAGGGCTTCGGCCTGGTCCAGCGTGGTGACGTGGGCCTGCTGGCGCACCTGGATCAGGGCCTGCACGCCTTCGATATCGCCCCAGGCGGCATCCAGCGTCAGCGTGCCATCGTCGGCCAGCAGCGCATGGGCGGCCAGCGGCACGGAGCAACTGCCGCCCAGGCGGCGGCTGACGGCACGCTCGGCCGCCACGCGCAGCCAGGTGGGCATGTGCACCAGCGGCTGCAGTGCCGCAATCAGGTCCGTGCGGTCGCTGCGCACCTCGATGCCCAGTGCGCCCTGGCCGGCAGCGGGCAGCATGCTGCCCGGTTCGAATTCACAACGGATGCGCTCGGCCATGTTCAGGCGCTTGAGGCCGGCGGCCGCCAGCACGATGGCGTCGTACTGGCCTTCGTCCAGCTTGCGCAGACGGGTGTCGAGGTTGCCGCGCAGCGGCTCGATCTTCAGGTCCGGGCGCAGGGCCTGCAGCAGCACCTGGCGGCGCAGGCTGGAGGTGCCGACGACGGCGCCCTGGGGCAGCGCATCCAGGCTGGCGTAGCGGGGCGAGACAAAGGCGTCGCGCGGGTCTTCCCGTTCCATCACGCAGGCCAGTACAAAGCCTTCGGGCAGTTCCATGGGAACATCCTTGAGAGAGTGCACGGCAATGTGGGCACGGCCTTCTTCCAGGGCCACTTCCAGTTCCTTGACAAACAGGCCCTTGCCGCCGACCTTGGACAGCGAACGGTCCAGAATCTGGTCGCCCTTGGTGGTCATGCCCAGCAGCTCCACCTGGTGGCCACGCGCGCGCAGCAAGGCCTGCACATGTTCGGCCTGCCACAGGGCCAGGCGGCTTTCACGGGTGGCGATCACAAGAGAGGAAGAAGTGTGGGTAGCAGTCATGGGTTGTCAGCCTTCGGGGCAACTGGGAATGCTAGCATGCGCGCCGACACCATCCGCCACCTGGAGCCTTTTGCATGAATGCAGCAGCCCGCCGACGTTCCGAGTCCCCCACCACCGCGCCCGTCCGCCGTACCGACAAGGACCAGCCGCTGATTGACGATATCCGGCTGTTGGGCCGCCTGCTGGGCGATGTGATCCGCGAGCAGGAAGGTGCCCCCGCCTACGAGCTGGTGGAGCAGGTGCGCCAGCTGTCCGTGGCGTTCCGCCGCGACGCGGACCAGGCAGCCAACAAGGCGCTGAAGAAGCTGCTCAAGGGTCTCACCGGCGACCAGACGGTCAGCGTGATCCGCGCCTTCACCTATTTCTCGCACCTGGCCAACCTGGCCGAAGACCGCCACCACATCCGCCGCCGCGAGGTGCACGAGCGCGCGGGTCACAGCCAGGAAGGCAGTGTGGAGGTGGCACTGTCGCGCATCCGCTGGGAAGGGATCGACACCGATGCCGTGGTGCAGGCGCTGGCCGCCGCCTATGTGGCCCCGGTGCTGACCGCCCACCCCACCGAAGTGCAGCGCCAGAGCATTCTGGCGGCCGAGCAGGACATTGCCCGGCTGCTGGCCGAGCGCGACCTGATCCGTGCCCGGGCCCAGCTGTATGCCAGCAGCAAGGATGCGCTCAGCCCCAGGGAGCTGGCGCAGAACGAGGAGCAGCTCAAGGCCCGCGTGGTACAGCTGTGGCAGACGCGCCTGCTGCGCCATGCCAAGCTGACGGTGGCCGACGAGATCGAGAATTCGCTGCGTTACTACGAGGCCACGTTTCTGCGCGAGATTCCGCGCATCTACCGTGAAATGGAGCAGCAGCTCGATGGCAAGCGCATCCACAGCTTTCTGCGCATGGGCCAGTGGATCGGTGGCGACCGCGATGGCAATCCGAATGTGACGGCCGAGACCCTGGCACTGGCACTGCGCCGCCAGTCCGAGGTGGCGCTGCGCCACTACCTGACCGAGGTGCACTTTCTGGGTACCGAGCTGTCGATGGCCGCGCGGCTGGCCGACGTCTCGCCCGCCATGCAGCAACTGGCGGATGCGTCGCCGGACCGCAATGCGCACCGCGAAGACGAACCCTACCGCCGCGCGCTGACCGGCATGTACGCCCGCCTGGCGGCCACGCTGCGCAAGCTGTCGGGCGGGGAAGCCGCCCGCCACGCGGTGGCGCCGCAAAACCCCTATGACACGCCGCAGGAGCTGCTGGGGGATCTGCGCACCATCGAGGATTCGCTGCAGCGCAACCATGGCGGGGCACTGGCGGCACAGCGCCTGTCGCCGCTGATCCGTGCGGTGGAAGTGTTCGGTTTCCACCTGGCCACGGTGGACCTGCGCCAAAGCTCGGACCAGCATGAACTGGTGGTGGCTGAGTTGCTGGCGGTCGCCAAGATCGAGGCCGACTACAGCGCGCTGGACGAAGCCGGCCGCCAACAGCTGCTGCTGCGCATGCTCAGCGATGCCCGCCCGCTGCGCGTGGTGGGGGCGGCGTACTCCGCACACAGCCAGGCCGAACTGGCGATCTTTGCCACCGCCCGCCAGGCCCGTGCCGACTACGGCGCCGAAGCACTGCGCCACTGCATCATCAGCCACACCGAATCGGTCAGCGATCTGCTGGAAGTGTTGCTGCTGATGAAGGAAGTGGGGCTGATGCGCGGCACGCTGGACAGCAGCGAAGCCGTGGCCGACATGGTGGTGGTGCCGCTGTTCGAGACCATTGGCGATCTGCGCCAGGCGGCGTCCATCATGCAGGCCTATTACGACCTGCCCGGCATTGCCGCGCTGTGGAAGCGCTCCGGCGCCGAGCAGGACATCATGCTGGGCTACAGCGACAGCAACAAGGACGGCGGCATCTTCACCAGCAACTGGGAACTGTACCAGGCCGAATCGGCACTGGTGCAGGTGTTCGATCCGCTGGCGGCGCAGTACGGCATCCGCCTGCGCATGTTCCACGGCCGGGGCGGCACCGTGGGCCGGGGCGGCGGCCCCAGCTACCAGGCCATTCTGGCGCAGCCGCCGGGCACGGTGCGCGGCCAGATCCGCCTGACCGAGCAGGGCGAGGTGATTGCCTCCAAATACTCCAACCCGGAGATCGGCCGCCGCAATCTGGAAACCCTGGTGGCCGCCACGCTGGAAGCCACGCTGCTGCAGCCCACCAAGCTGGCGGGCAAGCCTTTCCTGGTGGCGGCCGAAGCGCTGTCGCAGTCCAGCATGGCGGCCTACCGCAAGCTGGTGTACGAGACCCCGGGCTTCACCGATTACTTCTTCAGCGCGACACCGATCCGCGAGATTGCCGAGCTGAACATCGGTTCGCGCCCGGCTTCGCGCAAGCCTTCGCAGAAGATCGAAGACCTGCGCGCCATTCCCTGGGGCTTCAGCTGGGGCCAGTGCCGTCTCACCTTACCGGGCTGGTACGGCTTCGGCACGGCGGTGCACGAGTTTGTCCATGCCAAGGGGCAAGACCCCGCCAAGCAGCAGGCCCTGCTGCGCCGCATGTGCAAGCAGTGGCCGTTCTTCCGCACGCTGCTGTCGAACATGGACATGGTGCTGGCCAAGAGCGACCTGGCGCTGGCATCGCGCTACAGCGATCTGGTGCCCGACGCCAAGCTGCGCAAGCGCATTTTTGCGTCCATCCAGGCCGAATGGCACCGTACGGCCGAAGCGCTGGAAATGCTGACTGGCGAGAAGGACCGGCTGGCACACAACAGCGCGCTGGCACGCTCCATCCGCCACCGTTTCCCCTACATCGACCCCTTGCACCACCTGCAGGTGGAACTGGTGCGCCGCTGGCGTGATGGGGCGGGCGATGAGCGGGTGAAGATGGGTATCCATATCTCCATCAACGGCATTGCCGCGGCGCTGCGCAACACGGGCTGACAGGGCCTTCGCGGCGCCCGCCGTGGCGCTGTGTGCCTGCAGCTGGCGCCTTGCTGCGCGCGGGCGATGGCCTGGGGTGGCAGGTGCCGGTCTGCGCCAGGGCCGGCATGCTGAAACCGCCATGGGCTAAAGCCCAGCGGGCTTGCGGGCCATGCTCCCGTGCTGATAGCGGGCAGCGCCATAATGCGGCCCATGCACCAAGCTCCCATCCCGTTGTCCACGGCGTGCGGTTCTGACCGTGCCGCATTGCCGCCTGCGCTTCACGTGCCTGCCCGCCGCCTGCTGTTGCTGACGGCGGCAGCGACGGCCGCTGTCCTGGCCGGCTGTGCCAGCAGCGGCAAGCGCAGCAGCACGGCAGCCGCTGTGCCCAAGGCGCGCGGCGGCGGGGTGCCCGCGGTGAACCCGCTGGCGCTGAGCAGCGATCTGCGCGAAGCCTTGCTGGCGCGGACCATGCTGGTGGTCAACACCCCTTACACCTATGGCGGCAACAACCCGGAAGGCGGGTTCGATTGCAGCGGGCTGATCCAGTGGGCGGTCGCAGGCATCCATGCCAGCCGCCTGCCGCGCACCACGGCCCAGTGGGCCCAGGCCAGCAGTCCGGTCAACCGCGATCTGCAGCGCGGCGACTTCGTGTTCTTCAACACCCTGGGCGGCGCATATTCGCACATGGGCATTTATGTGGGCAACGGCCAGTTCGTGCATGCCCCGTCCAGCGGCGGAACCGTGCAGCGGGTACGCATGGACAACGTCTACTTTGCCAAGCGCTTCACCGAAGCACGCAGCATCTTCGCCTGAAGACCACACCACTCCACACCAAAACGGCCTGCGATGGCAGGCCGTCTGGCATGGGGCAGGGCGTAGGCCGCAGTCTGCTGACCGCGCTCAGCCCCGGTGCAGCAGAGTGGTCTGTGCCGGGCGGCCGGGCAGGTTCAGCGTGGCCACCGGTGCCGGCGTGCTGGCAATGCGCTGGCCGCGGCGCCACACACCCAGGCGGGTGCTCTTCAGGCGCAGGGCTTCGACCGGGTCCTTGGCGTGCAGCAGCACGAAGTCGGCGTTGCAGCCGGCCTGCAGGCCGTAGCCTTCCAGACCCAGCAGCCGGGCCGGGTTGCGGGTGATGGCATCGAAGCACTGCTGCATGCCCTGGCGGCTGGTCATCTGTGCCACATGCAGGCCCATGTGCGCCACGTCCAGCGCATCGCCGCTGCCCAGGCTGTACCAGGGGTCCATCACACAGTCATGGCCGAAAGCGACGGTGAGGCCGGCGGCCATCAACTCGGGCACGCGGGTCATGCCGCGGCGCTTGGGGTAGGTGTCGTGGCGGCCCTGGATGGTGATGTTGATCAGCGGGTTGCTGACCACGCCCAGCTGGGCTTCGGCCATCAACGGAATCAGTTTGCTGACGTAGTAGTTGTCCATGCTGTGCATAGAGGTCAGGTGCGATCCGGTGACGCGGCCGTGCAGACCCAGGCGCTGCGTGTGGTAGGCCAGCGTCTCGACATGGCGCGACAGCGGGTCATCGGACTCATCGCAGTGCATGTCCACGCGCTTGCCCAGCTCGGCCGCTAGTTCGCACAGCTGCTTCACGCTTTCGGCGCCATCGGCCATAGTGCGCTCGAAGTGGGGGATGCCGCCGACCACGTCGACCCCCATGGCCAGCGCGCGCTTGAGGTTGTCCATGCCGCCCGGGGTGCGCAGCACACCGTCCTGGGGGAAGGCGACCAGCTGCAGGTCGATGTAGGGCGCCACGCGCTTCTTGACGTCCAGCATGGCTTCCACCGGCAGCAGGCTGGGGTCGCTGGTGTCCACATGGCTGCGGATGGCCAGCAGGCCGCGTGCCACCGCCCAGTCGCAATAGGCCAGGGCGCGTTCCACCAGGGCGTCGTGCGTCAGCTGGGGCTTGAGCTCGCCCCACAGCGCAATGCCTTCCAGCAGCGTGCCGCTTTCGTTGACGCGCGGCATGCCGTAGCTCAGCGTGGCGTCCATGTGAAAGTGCGGGTCCACAAAGGGGGTGGACAGCAGCAGACCTTGTGCATCCACTGTTTCGTGCGCAGGGGCCTGCAGGCCTTCGGTCACTTCGGTGATCTTGCCGTCCTGCACGGCCACGGACATATGGGTGCGGCCGTCGGCCAGCGTGGCATGGGTGATCAGTAAGTCCAGCATGGGTGTTTCTCTTGGTCGGTGAAGGTGGCCGCTCGCGCACTCGGCACGTGCCGCAGCGGCCATGGACAGGGGGGCGGAGCCTCAGCGTTCGCCCTTGCGGTATGGCTTCATCAGTGCCTGGGGATAGGCTGCCTTGCGCGCCACCAGCACCAGGGCCAGGATGGACAGCAGATACGGCAGCATCAGATAGAACTGGTAGGGCAGCAGGCCTTCGCCCGACTGCTGCAGGCGCAGCTGCAGCGCATCGAAGAAGGCGAACAGCAGCGCACCCAGCAAGGCCTTGCCCGGTTTCCACGAGGCAAACACCACCAGTGCAATGCAGATCCAGCCCCGGCCGTTGATCATGTTGAAGAAGAAGGCGTTGAAGGCCGACAGCGTCAGGAACGCGCCTGCCACGGCCATCAGCGCCGAGCCGGCCACGATGGCTGCCGTGCGCACGGCGATCACCGGGATGCCCTGGCCTTCGGCCGCCAGCGGGTTCTCTCCCACCATGCGCACGGCCAGGCCCGAGGGGGTGCGGAACAGCCACCAGGCCAGCAACGGCACCAGCAGCAGGGCCAGCAGGGTCAGCACCGTCTGTTCGCCCAGGATGGGAATCGGCAGCCAGTCCATGGCCTGGAAGGGCTCGATGGTGGGCGGGGTGTTCACCTTGGGAAAGCTCACGCGGTAGCCGTAGTACGACAGCGCGGTGGCCAGCATGGTGATGCCCAGACCCGACACGTGCTGCGACAGTGCCAGGCCCACGGTCAGCCAGGCATGCAGCAGACCGCACAGGGCGCCGGTCAGTGCGGCCACCAGCACCCCGGTCCACAGCCCATGGCCGGCATACACGGTGAGCCAGCCGGTGAAGGCGCCGGCCACCATGATGCCTTCGATGCCCAGGTTCAGCACGCCGGCGCGTTCGCACAGCAAAACGCCCAGGGTCCCCAGCAGCAGCGGCGTGGCGGTGCGCAGCACGGCCACCCAGAAGGCGGAGTTCGACAGGATGTCCAGAAATTCGGTCATGCTGCGCACTCCCCGGTGAAATGGTCAGAAACGGCGCTGCCTGCCTGCTGGCAGTGCGCCCGGGGGGCCGCGTGGGCCGTCAAAGTGAGTTCATGCATGGGCCGGCTCCTCACTTCCAGCGCAGACGGTACTGCGTCAGCAGGCTGGCCACCAGCACCGAGAGCAGCGATGCGGCCACGATCACATCGGCAATCGCATTGGGCACGCCCACCACGCGGCTCATGCTGTCGGCACCCACCTGCATGCCGGCCACAAAAATAGCGGCCGCCACCACGCCCAGCGGGTGCAGGCCCGCCAGCATGGCGATCACGATGCCGGCGTAGCCATAGCCGGGCGACATGTCCAGCGTCAGGTAGCTGGTGCGTCCTGCCACTTCGATCGCGCCGGCCAGCCCGGCCAGCCCGCCGGACAGCAGGGCCACCAGCACCACGGTGCGGGTGACCGGGACACCGGCAAAACTGGCGGCCTTGGCGTTGGCGCCGGCGGCACGGATGTCAAAGCCCGCCGTCGTGCGCTGCAGCAGCAGCCAGGTGAGCACGGCCAGCACCAGGGCCATCAGCAGGCCGGTGTGCAGACGGGTCTGCTCGATCAGGCGCGAGAGTTCCAGGTCCGACTGCAGGGCCACGCTCTGTGGCCAGCCCAGTGCCATTGGGTCTTTCATCGGGCCGTCCAGCAGGTAGGCCACCAGCAGCAGCATCACAAAGTTCAGCAGCAGCGTGGTCACCACCTCGTCCACGCCCAGGCGGGTCTTCATCAGCGCCGGGCCCAGCAGCATGGCGGCACCGGCCAGGGCGGCGGCCACCAGCATCAGCGGGAACAGCACATAGATGGGCAGCTCCAAGCCGGTGCCGCCATGCATGCCGCCAACGGCAACAGCCGCCACGGCGCCGGCATACAGCTGGCCTTCGGCGCCGATGTTGAACAGGCGTGCGCGAAAGGCCACGGCCGCCGCCAGACCGGTCAGGATCAGAGGCACGGCACGGGTCATGGTTTCGCTCAACGCAAACAGCGAGCCGAAGGCACCTTTGAACAGCTCGACATAGGTGGCCCCCACGGGGGCCTTGGCCCACAGCACCAGCAAACCGCTGATGAGCAGGGTGAACACCACGGCACCCAGCGGCGCGGCCACCATGGCGGTTTTGGAAGGGGAAGGTCGTTTTTCTAATCGCATGGGAATGTGCTTTCGCCCGGGTTCAATGGGCGCCGGCCATGGCCAGGCCAATGGATGCGCGGCTCCAGTCGGCGTGGGGCCGGGCTTCGGTGAGCGTGCCTTCGTGCATCACGGCAATGCGGTCGCCCAGGGCCAGGACTTCGTCCAGGTCGTCCGAGATCAGCAGCACGGCCGCGCCGGCATCGCGGGCGGCCATCAGCTGCTGCTGCACAAAGTGCACGGCACCGATGTCCAGCCCCCAGGTGGGCTGGTGGGCCACGATCAGGCGGGGGGCTGCGCCGGGCTGGCCGTCCACCCCGGGAGGCAGCAGGGCGCGGCCCAGAATCAGCTTCTGCATATTGCCGCCGGACAGCGCGCGGGCGGGCGCATGCAGGCCGCCGCCGCGCACGTCAAACGTGGTGCTGACATGCTGGGCGTAGTCCTGTGCGGCTTTGCGCCGGACCCAGCCCAGGCGCGAGAACCAGCGGGTGCGCAGGCGTTCGGACACGGCGTTTTCCCACACCGGCAGATCGCCCACCACGCCGGTGCCGTGGCGGTCTTCGGGGATGCGGGCTACGCCCTGGGCCACCAGGGTGACGGGTGACCTGGGCAGGGGCTGGCCCAGGTAGGTCAGCTGCCCGCCGGTGACGGCGCGCACGCCGCACAGCACATCGGCCAGTGCGACCTGGCCGTTGCCGGACACCCCGGCGATGGCGACGATTTCACCGGTCTTCAGCTCCAGTGACACGTTCTTCAGCCGGTCACGGCTGTCCTTGCCTTTGGCCGGTGCGGAATCCAGCTGGCGCAGGCTGCAGACGCTGTCGCCCACATGCTGGGCCGGGCGGCGTTCGGGCAGCGTGATGGCGTGGCCGACCATCCATTCAGCCAGCTGGGCCTGGGTGCAGCCGGCGGTGGCCGATTCGGCCACCAGCTTGCCATGGCGCAGCACGGCCACGCGGTGCGAGACACGCAGCACCTCGCCGAGCTTGTGGCTGATGAAGATGATGGACAGGCCTTGCGCCACCATCTGGCCCAGGGTGTCGAACAGGGCCTCGCTCTCGGCGGGAGTGAGCACGGCCGTGGGTTCGTCCAGGATCAGGATGCGGGCGCCGCGGTACAGTGCTTTCAGAATCTCGACGCGCTGGCGCTCGCCCACGGACAAGGTGCCCACGCGGGCGTCCGGGTCCACCTGCAGGCCGAATTGCTGCGCCACGTCCAGCAGCTTGCGGCGGGCCCCGGCGGTGTCCAGGCTCAGCCGGGCCAGCGATGTGCCGCCGGCCATGATGTTGTCGAGCACGGAAAGGTTGTCGGCCAGCGCAAAGTGCTGGTGCACCATGCCGATGCCGGCGGCCAGCGCAGCGCGCGGCTGGCCCGGCGGCAGGGGCTGGCCGAACACCTCGATGTGGCCGGCATCGGCCACATAGTGGCCGAACAGAATCGACATCAGCGTGGATTTGCCGGCACCGTTTTCGCCCAGCAGCGCGACGATTTCGCCCCGCTGCAGCGTGAGCGAGATGGCGTCGTTGGCCACCAGCGTGCCAAAGCGCTTGGTGATGCCCTGCAGCTGCAGGACGGTGGGGGGCGCGGAGCCCGGTGGGGTGGATGCGGTCTCAGTGAGCATGTGTGCGGGTGCCATTGCCTGTGCAGGGGGCGCGGCGGGGAAGGGCGCGCGGGGTGGCGTCAAGGTACAGGCCCGAGGCAGGCTTGTACAGGGCCGAAGTCCCGGACTTGCGCCCGGGAAGAGCAAAGCGGTAGCGCCGACGTGCAGCGAGCCGGTGGTACCGGCTCGCTGCAGGGGCGGTGCGCAGGCTTGCGCGGTCCGGCGCTTACTTGGCCGTGGTCTTGGGCTGGCTGTCGTTCACCTTGACGGTGAACTTGCCGGCCAGGATGTCGGCCTCGCGGGCCTTGACCTTGGCTGCCAGGTCCGCCGGCACCTTCTTCTCGAACGTGCCCAGCGGGGCCAGCGACGAACCCTTGTGCTTCATCATCGAATACGGGCCGTAGTCTTCGGCCTTGTACGTGCCGGCCTTCACGGCCTGGATGGCGCGGTCCACGCTGGGCTCCATGTGCCACAGGGCCGAGGCGACGACGGTGTCGGGGTACTGGGCCTGGGTGTTGATCACGTTGCCGATGGCCAGCTTGCCTTTTTCCTTGGCCGCATCGCTCACGCCAAAACGCTCGGCGTACAGCACGTCGGCGCCCTTGTCGATCATGGCGAAGGTGGCTTCCTTGGCCTTGGGTGGGTCAAACCAGCTGTTGATGAAGGAGACCGTGAATTCCACCTTGGGGTTCACTTCCTTGGCGCCTTCCATGAAGGCGTGCATCAGGCGGTTCACTTCGGGGATGGGGAAGCCGCCGACCAGACCGATCTTGTTGGACTTGGTCATGCCGCCGGCGATCATGCCGCTCAGGTAGGCAGGTTCCTGGATGTAGTTGTCGAACACGCTGAAGTTGGGGGCCACGGGCTTGCCCGAGGAGCCCATCACGAAGGCGGTCTTGGGGAAGTCCTTGGCCACCTTGCGGGCGGCGGCTTCCACGCCGAACACTTCACCAAACATCAGCTGTGCGCCACCGGTGGCGTACTCGCGCATCACGCGCTCGTAGTCGGCGTTGGCCACGTTTTCGCTGGACTTGTATTCGATCTCGCCACGGGATTCGGCGGCCTTGAGCGCCTGGTGGATGCGGCTGACCCATTGCTGCTCATAGGGGACGGTGTAGACCGCCGCCACCTTGATCTTGGCCTGGGCCATGGCGGAAGCAGGCAGCATGCCGGCCAGTACCAGGGGCAGCGCGGCCAGGCCGCCCTTGATGAGGTTGCGCCGTGTGTTCATAGGAAAGACTCCTTGTGTGTATAGCAGGTCTGCCCCACACCGGAGCAGTCCAGATGTCTAGCAAGTTCCGCACCCAACGGGCGGCTATCTTGCGTCGGAACAGGGTCGCAGGGGACTCCGTGGAATCCCTGGCCGTGCAACGGGCAAGAAAAAGCCGCGAGGGTGTGCATCCACGCGGCGGGGTCATATGGTAGCGCGATTGGCGGGGTGTGCAGCGCTGGCCGGCGATGGTCATGTGCTGCACTCGGGATGGCGGTGTGCGCCAGGGGCGATGGCACAGCCGCCGCCGGCGGGTGGGGGGCTGTGCCGGACCGGGCCGGGTTGGGTCGGGCCAAGGGCGCCGGGGTCCGGCACCGGCCGGGCGGTCAGCTGCGCACCAGCACTTCGCCGCGCAGGGTGTAGGTCTTGGCTTCGGTGACGCGGACGTCCACCATCTGGCCGATCAGGCGCTCGTTGCCGGGGAAGTTGACCACGCGGTTGCATTCGGTGCGGCCCATCAGCTCGCTGCCGTCGCGCTTGCTCAGCCCTTCGACCAGCAGGCGTTGCACCGTGCCCACGCGCTCTTCGCTGATTTCCTTGATGTTCTGGTTGATGACGGCCTGCAGCTCCTGCAGGCGGCGCAACTTCACATCGTGGGGGGTGTCGTCGTGCAGGTTGGCGGCCGGCGTGCCGGGGCGGGGGCTGAAGATGAAGCTGAAGCTGTTGTCAAAACGGACGTCGTGGATCAGCTTCATCATCTTCTGGAAGTCTTCTTCCGTCTCGCCGGGGAAGCCGACGATGAAGTCGCTGCTCATCGCCAGATCCGGACGGATGGCGCGCAGCTTGCGGATGGTGCTCTTGTACTCCATGGCCGTGTAGCCGCGCTTCATGGCCATCAGGATCTTGTCGCTGCCGTGCTGGACGGGCAGGTGCAGGTGGCTGACCAGCTGGGGCAGCTTGGCGTAGGCTTCGATCAGGCGGGGCGTGAACTCGTTCGGGTGGCTGGTGGTGAAGCGGATGCGTTCGATGCCGGGGATCTCGGCCACATATTCCAGCAGCAGCGCAAAGTCGGCGATTTCGGTGGTGTCGCCCATCTTGCCCAGGTAGGCGTTCACGTTCTGGCCCAGCAGCGTGACTTCCTTCACACCCTGGTCGGCCAGGCCGGCGACTTCCACCAGCACGTCTTCGAACGGGCGGCTGACTTCTTCACCGCGCGTGTAGGGCACGACGCAGTAGCTGCAGTATTTGGAGCAGCCTTCCATGATGGACACAAAGGCCGAAGCCCCGTCCACGCGGGCAGGCGGCAGGTGGTCGAACTTCTCGATTTCGGGGAAGGAAATGTCCACCTGGGGCTTGGCCTTGGCGGCGCGCGCGTTCAGCAGATCGGGCAGGCGGTGCAGGGTCTGGGGGCCGAACACCACGTCCACATAGGGCGCGCGCTTGATGATTTCTTCGCCTTCCTGGCTGGCCACGCAACCGCCCACACCAATCAGCACGCCTTTTTCCTTCAGGTGCTTGAAGCGGCCGAGGTCGGAGAACACCTTTTCCTGCGCCTTTTCCCGCACCGAGCAGGTGTTGAACAGGATCAGGTCGGCCTGCTCCGGGTCGTCCGTGGATTCATAGCCCTGGGCAGCACCCAGCACGTCCGCCATCTTGTCCGAGTCGTACTCGTTCATCTGGCAGCCAAAGGTTTTGATAAAGACTTTTTTCGTGGTCATGGCAGTGGGGCGGCCGCAGAGGTCATGGCCTGTGCGCCTTGAAGAAAACCATCCGCCGGCACCATTGCAGGGCGCAGGCGGCAGTCAGAAAGAAAAAAAGAAGCGGGTGGGGCTCAGCGCTGGCTGGGCAGCTTGGCCTGGACTTCTTCCGGGGTCAGGATCCAGGCCTGGGACAGCCACTGGGTGCTGGGCTCGATCACATAGTTCACAGCGAACTTCTGGCCTTGCAGCGTGTGGGCAAGGACCAGCTGGTTCCTGGCATTGAACAGGCGAAAGTCCGGCGTGGTGCGGATCTTCTTGCCGTTGAGCGCGACCTCGGGCATGGCCGAGATCAGCAGTTCACCGCGCTGGGCGGTATCGGGGAAGCTGCGCGCAGCGTCGGGGTAGGTGCGTGCATGGGCCGCAGGCACGGCCATGCCGCCCAGCAGGGCACAGGCCAGGGCCGCAGCAGAAAAGACAGTGGAACAGCGGGTCATGGTGTACATCCAGGGGCTGAAGCCGCCATTGTACGAAGCCGCCGCTTTCACAGTGCGCTGCCGGGTCAAGTCCTCGGGGAGGCCGCTGCCAGCGGTGGCAGGCCGGCGCCAGCGGCATACAGCATGGCCTGGGGCGGGCGGCACAGCCCCCAGAAGCGCAGCCCGGTCAGCTCGGCCATGCGCACGCCCATGGCGGTGGGGGCCGAGATGGTGGCCAGCGCAGCCACCCCCAGCTTGGCGCACTTGCGCACCAGTTCATGGCTGCCCCGGCTGGACAGCACCACGAAGCCCGGTTCGCCCAGGCGGCCGCTGCGGGCCAGGCGGCCCAGCAGCTTGTCGAGTGCGTTGTGGCGGCCCACATCCTCCAGCACATCGTGCAACTGCCCATCCAGCGTGGCCCAGCCGGCCGCGTGGATGGCGCCGGCCTGGGCGTTGAGCACCTGCTTGGCCGACAGCGCATCGATGGCGCGGCACACCGTGGGCAGATCCACCCGGGCCAGCCAGTCGTGTGCCGGCAGTGGGGCAAAGTCCAGGTCCAGGGCGGCAAAGCTTTCCACGCCGCAGACCCCGCAGCCGGTGCGCCCGGTCATGCTGCGGCGATGGTCCTTGAGGCGGGCAAAGCAGCGGGAGGAGATGTCCAGCTGCACTTCTACCCCGTCCATGCCGGGGGGCAGGCCTGCGGCGGAAGCGGCCACCGGTGTGACGTCAATGCCATAACAGTCGGCGGCGCTGTCCAGAATGCCTTCGCTCAGGGCAAAGCCCAGGGCAAAGTCTTCCAAGTCCAGCGGCGTGCCCATCATCACCGCGTGCGAGATACCGTTGAACACCAGGGCAATCGGCACCTCGCTGGCCAGCACGCGCTCTTGCAGGCGCAGGCCGTCCTGCAGGTGGTGGCGCTCCACGGGGACGTGGCGGATGGCAGGGATGGAGAGGGGGGCACCGTCTGGTGGAACCAGGGAGCAGGTGCCGGCGGCAGTGTCGGTCATGGCTGCCATTATCGATTCAGCCCTGCAAACTGTCCCGGGCAAGGACGGTCTGCAGGGCTGCGGGGGCGCAGAAGGCACGCAGAAAGCGTGCAGCAGGTGGGCTGAGGGTGGAAGGGTGAATCAGGCCAGCGGCGGCAGCATCAGCGGGTTGATGCCGCTGCGCACCAGGTCCTGGTCTTCCATCTCGGCATCCAGGGCCAGGCTGGCCAGGTCATCGGCCACCAGTTCCAGCTGGTGGTCGGCCTGCAGATAAAAGGCCTTGAGGTAGCTGTGGCAGTCGCCGCAGCTCTCGGCCTTGATGGCGGTTTTTTCGTCTTCCAGGCACCAGTAGTCCAGCTTCCCGGTGGCATCGCAGCTGGTGCAGGTGGTGCGCACCACATGCCACTGCGTCTCGCACAGGCTGCACTGCAGATAGCGCAGGCCCGCCTGGGCGCCGCCCAGCACCAGGCTGCCGGTGGGGGCGTGGCCGCACGCGGGGCAGTCATGGCGGTGGGCACCCAGCTCGGCCATGCCGCTGCCGGGCAGCTGGCTGGCGAGCTGGCGCCAGTACAGCGACAGGGCGCTGTGCAGCAGCTGGGCGACGCCCGCATCGGGCAATTCGGCGCTATCGGCCGGTTCGTCGCCGCGCAGCATGGCCAGCAAGGCGTTGGCCCAGCGGTTGCGCTGGGCGCTGTCGGCCGTGCGCAGCGCTGCCAGGGCCTGCTGGATGGGCGCGCCCTGCATGCTGGCGGGCGATGCCAGCTGGGCCAGCAAGCCGTCCAGCAGCTGCAGCCAATGGGCAGAACGCTGCAGGCTGTGACTGTGCAGCGGGGCATGGGGCTGGCGCAGGGCCTCGGCCAGACCGTGCACTTCGGCGGCGCTCAGGGGCGTGGCCTCGGCCGCAGCCTGCTGGGCGTCGGCCAGGTCGGCGGCCCACAGCAGGTAGTCGGCCATGGCGTGGCCATCCGCCAGCTGGCGCAGGCGCGCGGCCCGCCGGGCGTAGGGCAGTGTGGCATCGGGCAGGCGCACCGGGGCGATGTACTCCACGCCCGGAGAGCGTTCCGATTCAGGGACGATGCGGATGCTCATCGTGCCGGCCTCGCCGTCTTCTTCTTGGCGGAGGCCTTGGCGCTGATCTGTGCATGCCAGCGGTCATGGTGGGCCTTGGCCCAGGCATGGCTGACATAGCCGGTGACCATGCCGCGGATCGAGCCCTTGACCCAGAACGCCAGGTAGATGTGGCCAATGATCAGCAGCATCAGGCCCACACCGGCGACCGCGTGCAGCAGCAGGGCCACACGCAGCACCGGGATGGGGAACAGGTGGGCGAAATAGGCGCGCCAGATCACCAGCCCGGTGAGCAGCAGCGCGCAGATCAGGCCCATGATGCCCCAGAACATGAGCTTCTGGCCGGCGTTGTACTTGCCGATGCGCAGCGGCTTGCTGTGATCGCCGGCCACCACGGACTTGACGTTTTCCAGCCAGAGGCGGTCTTCCTTTTCAGGCAGGTTGTATTTCACAAACCGGATGAACAGGTAGACCAGGGCCACGAACACCACGATGCCGAAGAAAGGGTGCAGCAGGCGGGCCATCTGCGGCGTGCCGAACACGCCGTTGAGCCAGTTCAGGCTGGGAAACAGCCAGGACAGGCCCGACATGGCCACCAGGAAGAAGCAGGTCACCATGGCCCAGTGGCACAGGCGATCGGGCAGCGGGGTGCGCAAAATCATGCGGTCTTTTTTCATGCCTTCTCTCCCTTCTTGGCGTGGTCATGCTCCTCGTCTTCATCCTCATCGACCTCGTTGGGGCCGGTGCTGATGTAGTGGGCGGCAGCGCCGGCCAGTGCCGTGACAAAGCCGATGGCCGCCAGCGGCTTGAACCAGCCCTTCCAGCCTTCCACCACGCCGCTGATGTGTGGAGCCTTGGGCAGCTTGTGGTAGAGCTCCGGCTGGTCGGCATGGTGCAGCACGTACATCACGTGGGTGCCGCCCACGCCGGGCGGGTTGTAGACGCCGGCGTTCTCCACGCCGCGGCTCTTCATTTCCTGCACGCGGCCTTCGGCCTTGTGCAGCATGTCGTCCTTGGCGCCGAAGCTGATCGCCCCGGTGGGGCAGGTCTTGACGCAGGCCGGCTCCTGGCCCACGGCCACGCGATCGGAACACAAGGTGCACTTGTAGGCCTTGTTGTCTTCCTTGCTGATGCGGGGCACGTTGAACGGGCAGCCGGCCACGCAGTAGCCGCAGCCAATGCAGTGCTCGGACTGGAAGTCCACGATGCCGTTGGCGTACTGCACGATGGCGCCGGGCTGGGGGCAGGCCTTGAGGCAGCCGGGGTCTTCACAGTGCATGCAGCCGTCCTTGCGAATCAGCCACTCCAGCTTGCCCTTTTCGTTGACATGCTCGTCAAAGCGCATCAGCGTCCAGCTCTGGGGCGAGAGGTCGCGCGGGTTGTCGTAGACGCCGAAGTTCTCGCCCACGTCGTCACGCAGATCGTTCCATTCGCTGCAGGCAACCTGGCAAGCCTTGCAGCCGATGCAGATGCTCACGTCGATCAGCTTGGCGACCTCGTCCTTGTGGTCGCGTGCATGGGCGGCCGGCGTGAGGTCGTTGGTGGCCGAGCGCCGCACGATATCTTGGGATTGCATACTCATGGGCGCGCCTTATGCTTTTTCGATGTTGACCAGAAAGGCCTTGAACTCGGGGGTCTGGGCATTGGCGTCCCCGATGCCGGGGCTCAGCGTGTTGGCCAGATAGCCCTTGCGCGTGGTGCCTTCGTAGCCCCAGTGGCAGGGGATGCCGATCTGCTCGATCTCCTGGCCATCGACCTGCAGCGTCATCACGCGCTTGGTCACCACGGCCTTGCCCTTGATGTGGCCGCGCTTGCTGGAGACGCGGATCATGTCGCCGGCCTTGATGCCTTTCCTGTCGGCCAGCTTTTCCGAGAGTTCGATGAACTGTTCGGGCTGGACGATGGCGTTCAGGCGCGAGTGCTTGGTCCAGTGGCGGAACATCTCGGTGATCGAGTAGGTCGTGGCCACATAGGGGAACTGCTCGCGCGAGCCCATGCGGGCGGCATCGTCGGCAAAGACGCGCGCCACGGGGCTCTTGCTGACCTGGGGGTGCAGCGGGTTGGCGGCCAGCGGGCTTTCGGTGGGTTCGTAGTGCTCAGGGAAGGGACCGTCGTTCATGCCCTTGAGCGAGAACAGGCGGCCCAGACCGTCGGGCTGCATGATGAAGGGGCTGACGCCGCTGTTCGGCGCTGCCGTCAGCGGGTAGTCGGGCACGTCCGCGCCGCCCCATTTCTTGCCGTCCCAGTGCAGGATCTGGCGCTTGGGATCCCAGGGCTTGCCCGAGGGATCGGCCGAGGCGCGGTTGTACAGCACGCGGCGGTTGGCCGGCCAGGCCCAGGCCCAGCCGGGGGTGTTGCCATGTCCGGTGTCGGTGTTGTCGCGGCGCGCCATCTGGTTGCCGGCTTCGGTCCACGAACCGGCAAAGATCCAGCAGTAGCTCGCGGTGGTGCCGTCATCGCGCAGCATGCCGAAATCGGACAGCAGCGATCCCTTCTTGGCGATCAGCTTGCCGCTGTCGTCGTACAGGTCCGCCAGCGCA
Organism: Comamonas sp. 17RB; assembly: GCF_030056555.1. Taxonomy (NCBI): domain Bacteria; kingdom Pseudomonadati; phylum Pseudomonadota; class Betaproteobacteria; order Burkholderiales; family Comamonadaceae; genus Comamonas; species Comamonas sp. 17RB. The sequence goes on from NZ_JASHHY010000007.1 coordinate 309,918, forward strand.
TAGCCGTTGGTTTCCTTGGCCACTTCCTCGGGGTGCGGATCGTAGGGGTTGTGGTATTGCCAGCGCGTGTTCATCAGCGGCGCCGGGTTGGCACCGCCTTCCTTGGCGTACAGCTCGCGCAGCTTCATGAAGATGCCGCCCAGAATGCGGCCGTCATGGCGCGCCTCGAACGGCGGCTCCTGTGCGGCCCAGTGCCACTGCAGCCAGCGGCCGGAGTTGACGATGGTGCCGTTTTCCTCGGCAAAGCACGACGAGGGCAGGCGGAACACCGTGGTCTGGATCTGGGAGGGGTCCACGTCGTTGAATTCGCCGTGGTTCTTCCAGAAGGTGGAGGTCTCGGTCTGCAGCGGGTCGATGATGACCAGGAACTTGAGCTTGGACAGCGCGTCGCGGATCTTGCCGGAGTCGGGCATGGCCGCCACCGGGTTGAAGCCCTGGGCGATGTAGCCGTTGACCTTGCCGCGGTACATCAGATCGAAGTAGGCCAGCATGTCGTAGCTGCGGTCCCACTTGGGCAGCCAGTCGTAGCCCCAGCTGTTCTCGCGCGTGGCATGGTCGCCGTACAGGTCCTTCATCAGGCTGACGAAGAACTTGGGCGTGTTCTTCCAGAAGTTGACCTGGCCGGGCAGATCGGCCTGCGGCGTGGACTCCTTCAGGTAGTCGTCCATGGTCTGCTGCTGGTCGGTCGGCAGGTTCAGGTAGCCGGGCAGGCGGGTGGAGAGCAGGCCCAGGTCGGTATAGCCCTGGATGTTGGAGTGGCCGCGCAGCGCATTCACGCCGCCGCCGGCCATGCCGATGTTGCCCAGCAGCAGCTGGATCATGGCCGAGCCGCGGATGATCTGTGCGCCCGCCGTGTGGTGGGTCCAGCCCAATGCGTACAGGAAGGTCGCAGTGCGGTCGGGCACGCAGGTGCTGGCCAGTTGCTCGCACACATGCAGGAAGTCTTCGACCTGGGTGCCGGTGATGGTGTTCACCATCTCGGGCGTGTAGCGCTCCACATGCTTCTTCAGCAGGTTCAGCACGCAGCGCGGGTGCTGCAGCGTCAGGTCCTGCAGCGCATGACCCTGGGCATCGCGCTCGTAGGTCCAGCTGCTCTTGTCGTAGCTCTTCTTGTCGGCATTGTAGCCGCTGAACAGGCCTTCTTCGAAGCTGTAGTCCTCGCGCACGATCAGGCTGGCGTTGGTGTAGGCCTTGACGTATTCGTGCTGGATCTTGTCGTGCTGCAGCAGGTAGTTGACGATGCCCATCAAGAAGGCCGCGTCGGAGCCGGCGCGGATCGGGGCGTAGAAATCCGCCACCGATGCCGTGCGGTTGAAGCGCGGATCCACCACCATCAGATGGGCTTTGTTGTGGATCTTGGCTTCGATGGCCCACTTGAAGCCCACGGGGTGGGCTTCCGCCGGGTTGCCGCCCATGACCAGAATCACGTTGGCGTTCTTGATGTCCACCCAGTGGTTGGTCATCGCCCCGCGGCCGAAAGAGGGCGCCAGGGCCGACACCGTGGGGCCGTGGCACAGGCGCGCCTGGCAGTCGAAGCCGACCATGCCCAGTGCGCGCGCAAAGCGGAAGTCCAGCACGCCGGTTTCGTTGGATGCGGCCGACGAGGCCAGCATGCCGGTGCTGAGCCAGCGGTTGACCACCTGGCCCTTCTCGTTCTTCTCGATGAAGTTGGCGTCGCGGTCGTCCTTGAGCAGGCGGGCGATGCGCTCGTTGGCTTCGTCCCAGCTGATGCGCTTCCACTCGTTGGTGCCGGCTTCGCGCACCTCGGGGTACTTCAGGCGCTGGTCGGAGTGGATGTAGTCCAGTGCCCCCGCGCCCTTGGGGCACAGCGAGCCGCGGCTGACCGGGTGGTCCGGGTCACCTTCGATGTGGAAGATCTTGGCCTTGGCGTTTTTGGCGCCGTCGCCCAGGCTGTACATCAGCATGCCGCAGCCGACCGAGCAATAGGTGCAGTTGTTGCGGGTTTCCTTGGCGCGCAGCAGCTTGTACTGGCGGGGCAGGGTGGCCATGGCCACCGAGGGGGCAAAGCCCAGGGCTGCAGCCGTCGCACCGGCCGCACCGGCGCCACAGAGCTTGAAGAATCTTCTTCTGCCGTGATTCATCGTGATTCGTTTTTCTTCAACCGCGCTCCCATGACCATGGAGGGCGTTAGGTTTGCAGGCGCGGCATGCATGCGCCTGGTGAGCCGGGGGGACAGCCCGGACTCGAAGCCTCGACCTTGACGATTGCCCACGCATTGCCGGACCTCACGGGCCACGTCGAATGTTGAGGGGTGCCAATGGCAAGCAATTGAACCGGTGCGGCAGGCGCCGGTTCGCAAAGCGAGGAATTGCGTGAAGACCCTCAAGTCTTCATGTCATCCAGTTCCTACAAGGAGACGGGAAGGCACGCGAATCTATTCACCTCACACCTTGATGTCCAGCAAACATGAGCGCAAGCCTCGGGTATGCATTCCCCGCGCGCACGGTCACCGCAATGCATGCACTCAATCCAGCAGGGCCACACCCTTGACCTGGGCCCAGGCGGATTGGCCGGCGCACAGGCCCATCTGCTGCACCGAATGCTGGCTCAGCCGGGCCAGCAGCATGGTGGCGCCAGCCTGCAGCTGCAGCATGGCGTAGCCCGGGGCTTCGGGCTGGATGGCGGCTATCTGCACCGGCAGCACATTGAGAATGCTGGAATACGCGGGTGGCACCAGCGCCACACTCACGTCCCGCGCCTGGATGCGCAGGCGCACCGCCGTGCCGGGGGCGCGAGCCTGGGTGCCGACCAGGCGCAGCTGGCCACCGTCGAACTGCGCCGTGGTCAGGTGGTCGCTGGCGTCGTGTTGCGTGACCGTGGCGGGCACCACCGCCGCTGCCGTGTCCCCGTGGGCCAGGGGCAGGTCCAGGCGTGCCAGCAGTTGGGCCGTGTGGCCTTCGGCCACCACCCGGCCGGCGCGCAGCAGCACCAGGTGGCTGGCCAGGCGTGCCACCTCGTCCAGCGAATGGCTGATGTAGAGCACCGGAATGTCCAGGTGGGCCTGCAGACGGTCCAGATAGGGCAGCACCTCGGCCTTGCGTTCGGCATCCAGCGCCGAGAGCGGCTCGTCCATCAGCAGCACGCGCGGGCTGGTGGCCAGGGCCCGGGCGATGGCCACGCGCTGGCGTTCGCCGCCGGACAAGGTGGATGGCTTGCGCGGCAGCAGCGGTGCAATGCCCAGCAGCTCGATCACCTGCTCCAGCGCCACACGCTGGCGGGCAGCCGGGGTGCGGCGCAGGCCGTAGCGGATGTTGTCCTCGGCCGTGAGGTGGGGGAACAGGCTGGCTTCCTGGAACACATAGCCCAGGGCGCGCTGGTGCGTGGGCAGCCAATGCCGGGCCGCGTCGTCCTGCCAGACATCGCCGTTCACGGTGACGCGGCCATGCGCGCGCTCCAGCCCGGCGATGCTGCGCAGCAAGGTGGTCTTGCCGCAGCCGGATGGGCCGAACAGGGCCGTCACGCCCTGACCGGGCAGGTTGAGCTGTACATCCAGTGCAAAGTCGGCGCGCTGCAATTGCAGGTGGGCCGCAATGCTGCGGTCGTTGGAGTGGGGCGCGGTCATAGTGGAGAGGCGTGGCGGTGTTCGCGCGGCTGCAGCCAGCTCAGCAGCACCAGTACCACAAAGGCAAAGGCGACCATGCCGCCGGCCAGCCAGTGGGCCTGGGCGTATTCCATGGCTTCCACGTGGTCGTAGATCTGCACCGACACCACGCGGGTCACGCCGGGGATGTTGCCGCCCAGCATCAGCACGATGCCGAATTCGCCCACGGTGTGGGCAAAGCTCAGCACGGCGGCGGTGATGAAGCCGGGCCGTGCCAGCGGCAGGGCCACGGTGAAGAAGCGGTCCAGCCGGCTGGCGCCCAGTGTGGCCGCCACTTCCAGCGGGCGGTTGCCGATGGATTCGAACGCGCGCTGCAGCGGCTGCACGGCAAACGGCAGCGAGTACACGACCGAGCCTACCACCAGCCCGGGGAAGGTGAAAGGCAGGCGCCCCAGGCCCAGGGCCTCGGTCAGCTGGCCGATGGGGCCGTGGGGCCCCATGGTGACCAGCAGATAGAAACCGATCACCGTGGGCGGCAGCACCAGCGGCAGTGCCACCACGGCACCGATGGGCCCACGCCAGCGCGAGTGCGTGTGTGCCAGCCACCAGGCCAGCGGCGTGGTCAGCACCAGCAGCAGCACGGTGGTGACGCTGGCGAGCTCCAGCGTCAGGCGGATGGCGGCCCAGTCTTCCGGGCTGAGGTGGGGTGTGTTCACGGCGTGGCGGCAGAAAGCCGCACTATATAAAAACCGAAGGAGCGCTGTCCGTGCGCAGGCGGCCAGGACAGCGGCATCCCCTTATGCGGAAACCTGCGCGGTGCGCGCAGGTGCACTGTGGTGCTTAGAAGGCGTAGCCATAGGACTTGATGATGGCGCGGGCCTTGTCGCCCTTGAGGTAGTCCATCAGCGCCTTGGCGGCGGCATTGTCCTTGGCGCTTTTCAGCACGATGGCGTCCTGGCGGATGGGCTCGTGCATGGAGGCGGGAACGATCCAGGCCGAGCCTTCACGGATATTGCCGTCTTCCATCACCTGCGACAGCGCCACAAAGCCCAGTTGCGCATTGCCGCTGGCGGCGAACTGGTAGGTCTGGCCGATGTTCTCGCCCAGCACGGTCTTGGGCTGCACCTGGGCGGTGAGGCCCAGCTTGCCCAGGGTTTCCATGGCAGCCAGGCCGTAAGGGGCCAGCTTGGGATTGGCGATGGCAATGTGCTGCCAGTCATTGCGCTGGAGCACGGCACCCTTGTCGTCCACATAGCCTGCCTGCTTGCTCCACAGCACCAGCTGGCCGATGGCATAGGTGAAGCGGCTGGCGTCCACGCCCTTGCCTTCCTTGGCGATCTTTTCGGGCGTGGTGTCATCCGCAGCCAGCAGAATGCCAAACGGTGCACCGTTGCTGATCTGGGCGTAGAACTTGCCGGTGGCCCCAAACGACAGCACGGCCTTGTGGCCCGTGTCCTTCTCGAACTGGGCAGCAATCTTCTGCATCGGGGCGGTGAAGTTGGCGGCCACTGCCACGGACACTTCGTCGGCGTGGGCCGCACCGGCCAGCAGCACCGCACAAGCGAGGGTCAGGTGGCGCAGAGGGAAAGACTGGGACATGGTTCGCTATTCCTTATTTGAATAGCGCGAAGTATAGCCATCCCGTCCGCCTGCAACTTTTTGTGCAGGCATGATGCGGGGCTATGGCTGACCGCACCGCTTCTTCTTCCCCCATGCCCGCGACGGCTTTGCTCGATGCGCTGGGCCACAGCATGTCGGACAAGCGCATCGAGGTGCTGCGACACCTGGTGCACAACGGCTCCATCTCCCAGTCCGCGCGCGACTGCGGCATCAGCTACAAGGCGGCCTGGCAGGCGCTGGACACCTTGACCAATCTGGCGGGGGTGACCCTGGTGGAGCGCAGCGTGGGCGGCGCCGGCGGGGGCGGTGCCACGCTGACCGAGGCCGGTCATGCCCTGCTGCAGGCGGCCGATGCCATGGAGCGTGCCCGCTCCGAGGTGCTGGCCCGCTTGCAGGGCGCCGGCCTGCACCAGCCGGTGCTGGCACGCCTGGCCGTACGCACCAGCATGCGCAACCAGTGGCCTTGCACGGTGCAGTCGCTGCACACCGAAGGCGGCCGTGTGACCGTGCTGCTGCGCACCGACAGCCGCCATGCGGCCCCGTTGCGAGCCCAGGTGACGCGCGAAAGTGCCGAACTGATGGGGCTGGTTCCCGGCCAGGCGGTGCTGGCCATGGCCAAGGCCACAGCGGTGCAGGTGCTGTCCGGGGCGGCGGCGGCCGATGGGTTGCAGGCCACGGTCTGGGACGGCGAAGTGACGCGGGCCGATACCGGCGAGGGCGCGGAAGTGGCTGTGCGCCTGCCGGGCGGCGTGCATGTGGTGGGGTTTGCAGTGGGCGCGCCGCTGCAGCCCGGCGCGCAGGTACAGGTGCGCATTCCTGCGGCGGCCGTGGTGCTGGCGCTGGTGGATGGGGCAGGTCTGGCCGGTGCTTGATGCATGTCAATCCCGCCGATGGCCGGTGGTGGGATAGTGGGCCTAATGTGACCCCTGGTACGGCGGATACGCGCCAGCCATGGCGGACAGGTATCGGGGATACCTCATTTTTGACACAATACGGACCATACCGCATGACTCTGCCCGGGGAGGCAGCGCACCACATTGAGAGCTATCTGTGAGTATCTTTGATCGCCTGAAATCCAATCTGTCCGGCAGTGATGCCGCTCCTGCCGCTGCGACATCCGCTGACGATGAGGGGAAGGTGGGCGGTGGCCGCTTCATGGGCAAGGACGAATCCCAGGCCATGCGCCGTGCGGAGCGTGCCGCCCCGGAAAAACCGGTGGAAAAAGGGCTGAGCGGACCAGGTGAGGTGTGGGTGTTTGTCTGCCCCAATACCCAGCGCCTGATTCTGGTGCCCCGGCTGGGAGCCGCCCAGGGCGAGGTGCTGACCCAGCACATGCTGTCCGATCTGCAGCGCATCGGCCTGTGCGAAGAGGTGTCCTACCACGCAGGCTACGACCAGTACTGGAAAATGCCGACGCAGGAAGCCATTTTGCGCATGCCCACGCTGCACAGCGTGGAAGTGCTGCCCATGAAGCAGATGAAGCTGACCACCCAGCTGGTCAAGCCGGGCGAGGCGCGCGGCTTCTGGATGCGGGTGCGCCTGCGCGAAGAATCGGAGCTGCCGCAGCCCGACTCGGCGCAAGACAGCCGCGTGGGCTGAGCCTGCCCTGACTGCCCAGAAGACACCGCCTTCGGGCGGTTTTTTCATGGGCGGGCTGGTGCATTCACTGCACGCCGCCCGTCACCGTCAAGCCCGACAGCAGATGCCACTGGGTCTGCACCACGAAGTCGGCGTAATCCATGGGGCGCTGGATCTGGGCGTCGGCGCTGTTGGGCAGCACATAGGCCCAGGCGCGCTGGCTGCTGGCATCGTAGACCAGCTTGAACAAGTGGTCGGGAACCCAGACCTGGCTGCTTCCCAGCAAGTGCGGCACGCCCTGGTAGAGCGGGCCGCTGAAGACGAACACATCGCCCGCCGCCCGCTGGGCGTACTTGCGCACATCGGCCTCCAGCTTGGCCCAGACCTTGCGGTTGTTAGTCGGGTCCTGGGGCACCATGTTCGTCAGGGCGAACGACTGGGCCATGCCGCTGGCGCTGTACTGGTTGGCGGCAGCGGCCATGTGGCCGCGGTCATAGCCGCTGCCCTGGTAGTCCGCCAGCGTGGCGCGCTGCGCGCTGGGCACGCGCGCGTCGGCATAGAAACGGTCGGTACGTTCCTGGCCGGCCGCCTGCTGCAGGCGGCCCCGGTTCAGCCGCTCCACCACCACCATCGGTGTCTTGGTGCGGCCGGAATACAGCACGGCAAACCCTTCCGAGCACAGCGCGCGCGCAGCCCATTCGGTGCCGATGCTGCCTGGTTGCAGGACACGGCCGGCCGGAAACTGCTCGCGGCAGGCCGCAAAGCCGCTGCTGTCGGTGGCGGAGGAGGTGGTGGTTGCTATCGGCGTGCTGGCCGTGGTCGCCGGCGATGCCGTGGGGCGTGTGGCCTGGGAGGGCGCGGGGGACTGGGCCCAGTTCCCGATGCGCTGCTTGACCAGGCGTGTGGCTTCATCGGCCAGTCCTTCGCCCCAGCCGCGCAGTTGCTGGCGCGCACCGTCCAGGTGGCTGCGCCAGGATTGGCTGAGCAGGCTTTCCGGACTGTGGGTCAGCAGGTCCCAGGGGCTCAGGGCCTGTACCAGCACGGCGTTGCCGAACAGGGCGCCCCAGATGAAGAACGCCAGGCGGCCGGTGAGCCGGTGCTTGAGTCGCTGGAACCAGTGGAGGGGAGCGGGAGAAGACTTGCGCTTGCGGGTGGCCATGGACACACAAAGCCGCTGCCAGGACCGTGGGCGCAGGCGACGCACGGCAGACAGGGCGGGCACGGGGAAAGGAGCGGCCGGGCGGGAACCGGAGATGGTTGCTATTTTTCACATAGCAACTTATCAATGGAGTGTAAGCCTTGCAAGCTTGTCTTGTTGCAAATAACTGTAAAAATACCCAGGTGTCTTGCGAGTGTCTCTGCCGCGGTTTTTTGCGCTTTGCTGCGAAAAATTCAGCGTTTTCCCTGAAGCCCTGTTTTTTCTGCATATAATCATGGCTTCGGCGGCTGTAGCTCAGCTGGATAGAGTACTTGGCTACGAACCAAGGGGTCGTGGGTTCGATTCCTGCCAGCCGCACCAAAACGACAAGCCTCAGAGTGGAAACGCTCTGAGGCTTTTTCGTTTTTGGACCTATGCCGCCGCTGCAATGGCGCTATCTGCCTTGGCGGGCCAAGCATGCCACGCTGGTCTGCACCCTTCCGGGGCAGCGCCGGTGCGGGATCAGCGCTTGGCAAACACCAGGCGGAAGGTGCTGCCCTGGCCGGGCGTGCTGTCCAGCTCCATCACGGCGCCGTGGCGCTGCATCACGGTGTGCACAAAGGCCAGGCCCAGGCCCACCCCCTGGATGCGGCTGGCTTCATGCTGGGCCAGGCGGGTGAACGGCTGGAAAAGTGTGGCCTGCTGCTCGGGGCTGATGCCGTCGCCCTCATCGCGCAGCACCACCACCCAGTGCGCAGGGCGATCTGTGATGCTGCAGTGCACGGTGCTGCCGGCGGGGCTGTATTTAATGGCATTGCCCAGCAGATTGCCCAGCACGCGGCGCAGCTGACCGGGGTCGCCGGTGACCAGGGCTTCCGCCTCCTGGGGCATCCAGTCGATGTCGATCAGCTTGGCGTGGGCGGCGGCCCAGCTGTCGTCCACGGCCTGCTCCAGCAGCAGGCCCAGCTCCACGGCTTCCTGGCGCGGGGGCTGCTGCTGGGCGCGGGCCAGGTGCACAAAGTCATCCGCCAGCGCCAGGGCGCTGCGGGCATAGCGTTCGATGCGCACTTCGGTGTCGCTGGACACCAAGGGGCCGGCACTGTCTGCCGCCCTGTGGCCGAAGGTGCGGTCCATCTCCAGCAGGGTGACGATGGCGCCGATCGGGGCGCGGATGTCGTGCGAGATGAAATGCATGGCCTGGTCGCGCTGGGCCATGGCCTGGCGCATGCGGGTGATGTCCACCAGGGTCAGCAGCCAGCCAGTGGTGGGCGGCGCGGCAAACGGGCGGCCCACCAGCAGCAGGTGGTTGCCCAGGCGGTCGGTGCCCTCATGCTGGAAGGACGCCTGTCCGCCCGCCAGGGTCTGCGGGTCGAACAGCGGTCCCTGGCTCTCGTTTTCCCGGGCCCCGGCCAGCAGCAGTTGCACGTCCTGGCGTTCCTGCAGCGTCTGGCCCAGCGACTGGGCATAGCGGTGGGCCGCGCTGTTGGCCAGCAGGATGCGGCCTTGCGGATCGCACACCAGTGTGGGGGAGGGCAGCTGCAGCAGGCTTTCGCTGACAAAGTGGTGCAGGGCACGCAGCTGGCGCGAGGCCTGCTCCACCGCCTGGATGCGCTGGGCCAGCATGTCCTGGCCCATCAGGCCGGACTGCAGCGGTGCCAGTGCGCCGCTGCGGCCCAGGTCGCGCATTTCATGCTCCAGAAAGCGGGCCGCGGCATTCAGGCGCCGCCAGCTCCACAGCGGGTAGGCCAGAGCCACCAGCAGCAGTGCCGCCGCAGGAGTCAGCACCAGTTGCCACCACAGCGGTGCCAGGGTGGCCGTCAGCAAGGTGGCGGACCACAGCAGCACGCAGGCGGCCAGCGCGGCCGAGGGGCCCAGCAGGGCCAGGGCCAGCAGAGTCAGCAGCACAGGCAGGACATTGAACAGCCGGTTGGCTGTGGCCGATGCCGGCGTCGCATGCGTGTGCTGGAGCGCACCATTGAGGATCTGGGCCACCATCACCACATTGGGGGTATGCTGCGCCGTCTGGGTGGGGGTGGCGATGGATGCGGACAAGCCGGTGGCCAGGCTGCCGACCACCACATACTTGCCGCGGAAGGCGCTGGCGGGAATGGCGCCGCGCACCACGTCGATATAGGAATAGGTGGTGAATGCTGGGTTGCCGCCGGCAAAGCCGATGTATTGCAGGGCGGGCGGGGCACCGGCAGGCTGCGGCGCACACAGCGCATCCTGCGGCTGGGCCACGCAGCGCATGGCCAGGCCCAGATGCAAATGGCTCTGACCGGCCAGGCCGGCGCGCGGTGCAAAGCTGCGCACGCCGCCATCGGCATCCACACGCAACTGCACATGGCCCAGGGCGGCGGCGGCCTGGACCAGGGCGGGCAACTGGCCCACGGGGCTGCCTGCCAGGTCTTGCGCCACCGGCAGCACCACGCGACCGCTGTCGGCAATGGCGCTGGCCAGCAGGGCGTCGTCGGCGGGGTAGTCCAGATCTTCTTCACTGAACAGCACATCCAGCCCGATGGCCTTGGGGTTCTGCGCCGAGAGGTGGCGCACCAGCTGGGCATGGATGGCCCGGCGCCAGGGCCAGCGCCCAATGGCTTCGATGCTGCGCTCGTCGATGGCAATCACCACCACCTCGGGCGATGCCGGGCGCTGCTGCAGCCGGGTCGCCAGATCCTGCACCAGCAGATTGCTGCGCTCCAGCTGCTGCGGGCCGGCCAGCCACCAGCAGGCGGCCAGCAGCAGGGCGCTGAAGATCCACCATTCCCGCCGCAGTCCCAGGTGGCCCTGTGACACGTCAGAGGCGCGCAGCCGATTCAGCCAGCGCCACATGTGCGGGGCATGGCGGCTTGTCATGGTGCGCTAGGGGTGCGGAGGCCCAGCCGCTTTCTTGGCAAGGTCGACGAGGGTCTGGCGTGGCAACCGCGCAGCCGACCCGCTGGAGGGAAGTGATCCGCCAGGGGCGCAGTGGGGCTCATGGCGAGAGCACATCCAGGCCGCTACCGCTGCGCAGCGGCATGCCCGAGCCGTCGCGCACCCAGGGCAGCACGGTGAACTGGCGTGCGGTCGACAGCGGACTGTCCAGGCCGGACGGATCGCGCACCTGCAGGCGCAGGAAGTACTGGCCGGGGCCGAGGTTGGCGGCCTGCCATGCGGGCTGGTTCACACGGGTGTCCAGCACCGGGTGCTCGGCCTCCGGTGTACGGGCCACGACAATGCGCCAGCTCTGGCCGGGCTCGCCCTGCCAGTGCATGGTGGGCACGCCAGCGGCGGTGTTCCATTGCAGCGCGGCCGCATCGGGCACGGCGGGGCGCGGGATGGCACGGAAATCCTGGGGCGCGGCAAACGGACCTTGGTCCATCTGGCCGTTGTCCAGCGTGCGGATGCTGGCGGTGCGCCAGTGGTAGTTGCCTGCGGCGAGGTCGGTGGTCTGCAGCGCGCAGCCTTCACGCACCACCCGGTCTTGCAGCGGGGCGCTGAAATCCTGGCTGGCGGCCGCAATCTGGATGCGGTAGGCGGACACGCCATGCACCGGCGTGCAGCGCAGGTCCACACCATCGGTGGGCAGCTGGGCGGCGGGCGCTGTCTGGTAGAGCGGTGGCACCGGGTGGGCCTTGACCTTCAGCGGCCCCTGGGCGGGCAGACCGGGAATGCCATGGCCGTCCATGGCCTGCACGCGCAGGAAATAGCTGCCATCCGGCACGGCGGCAAAGCGGGCCTTGTCGCCGGCGAAGCGGCCGTTGCGCAGCACCTGCTGGCCGGCCGCATCCTGTGTGACTTGCACCACATAGCCTGTACCCTGGGTGGGGGCCGGCAAGGGGAGGTCCAGCCATTGGGCATCTTCGGCCAGGCGGGGCAACTGGCCCTGGGGCAGTGCCGGCAGCAGTGCGGCCTGGTGCAGCTGGCCGTCGGCCGTTACGGCGGCACCGCGGCCTTTGGGCACCTGGGCACTGGCGTTGGGGGACTGGTGGGATGCCACCTGCACCGCACCCTGCTGCACGGCGGTGGCGGTGCTGCCGTCGGCCGCAAGGTAGACACCGAACTGCGTGCCGCGCACGCTGCTGGTGGCCGTGCCGGTGCGCACGTCCAGCGCCGCAGGCTGGGCCTTGTTGGGCGGAACAGTCGCTTCCACGGCGCCGTTTTGCAGCTCCACCACCGATTGCAGGCTGCCCGTGCGCCCTTTGCGGCGCAGCTGTTGCAGCAGCAGCGTGCTGTCGGCCTGCACCTTCAGCAGCGAGCCGTCGGCCAGGCGCACGCTGACAAAGGCATCGGGCGCCACATGCAGGCGGCTGCCTTCGGGCAGCTGCTGGCCCGGGGTGAGTGCGGATTCGCCGGCCGATCCGGTGTGCGACGGCGGCGGCAGCACGGTCACCCGGCCCTGCAAATAGTCTACCGAGGCCGTGGCCATGCGCAGCAGGTGGTTGGGAATCTCCAGCACCGAGCCCGGCTGCAGGCGGTAGGGACTGCCGACCTGGTTGTGCCGTTGCAACAGCTGCCATTGGCTGGCGTCACCCAGGTAGTGGCGGGCCAGCTGTTCCAGCGTATCGCCGGTGTGGATGCGGTGGCGCGTCACCCCGGTGGCCGAGGAGGCGGCAGTCTGTGCCTGGGCGCTGCAGGCCAGGGTGAGAAGAATGCAGGCGGCGGCGCTGGGCCACAAAGCTGCAGGACGGAGAAAGTGCATAGGCATACAGCATGCAAGCCTGCAGGAAAAAGCGGATAGCCGCAAGTTGCTGGAGGTGGGGCTAGGAGGCCAGGTCCAGATTGGTGGGCGTGGTGCAGCCCAGTGCATCCAGCCGGTAGCCCAGGCCGTAGACGGCCGAGATGGCGTACTCCTGGCCGGGGCGCAGGCGCAGCACCTGGCGCAGGCGCGAGACATGGGTGTCCAGCGTGCGCGACAGCACTTCGGAGTTCTGCCCCCAGACGGCTTCGCGCAGATGGTCGCGCGACATCAGCCGGCCCTGGTTCTGGAACAGCAGCACGGCCAGCGCGAATTCCCGGTGCGTGAGCACCACGGACTGGTCGTGGAACTCGGCCGTGAAGGTGGACTGGGTGAAGCGGTAGGGACCGAACTCCAGCACATCCTCTTGGGCCTGCGGGTAGGCGCGGCGCAGCAGCGCGGCAATGCGTGCCTGCAGCTCGGCCACGCGGATGGGCTTGACGATGAAATCATCGGCCCCGCAGTTCAGGCCTTCGACCAGATCGCGCTCTTCGCTGCGGTGGGTGATGAACACGATGGGCAGGGTGGCCGGCAGGTGCTCGCGCGCCCAGCGCACGACTTCGGGGCCGGAGAGGTCGGGCACTTCCCAGTCCACCAGCAGCAGATCGAAGCTCTCGCGGCGCAGATCCTGCACAAAGCTCGCTCCGCTGTGGTGCAGACGGCACAGGTGGCCCGCCTGGCGCACCACCTGGTCGATCAGCTCCAGTTGCAGTGGGTCGTCGTCAAGAACTGCGATACGCATAGTGGTGGGGCCTCCCTGGTGTTTGCGTGGATTGTCTCAAACCTGGCGTGGCGGGCAGTGCACCCGGGTCATTCCGCCTGGGCGGCAGCGTGGAGCTGCTGCAGGGCGGCGGTGATGTCGGCCTCCTGCACGCCGTCCAGCGGCTGCAGATGGCTGCGCACGGCCTCCAGTGCGGCGGCACCTTCCTGCTGCAGGCGGGCGATGTGCTGGCCGGCCTCGCGGGGCTGGGCAAAGCCGGTGCTCTGCAGCAGCACCTGGCCGCTGGCGGTGGTGAGCTTGAAATAGAACTGGCCGTCTTTCTCGCGGTATTGCTTGAACACCGGCAGTGCGGCCTTGTCGGCCTTGGCCGCCTTCTGGCTGGTCTGTGTCATGCCAGTCAGCGTGCGCAGGCCCACGGCGGCGCGCAGGCGCTGCAGCAGCGGGCGGCTGAGGGCGCGGGCACGTTCGGCACCGGCCTGCAGCACGGCTTCCACCTTTTCGGGGTGGGCCATCAGGTCTTCGTACCGGGCGCGCATGGGGGTGATTTCGCGCTCGATGCACTCGTACAGCTTCTGCTTGGCATCGCCCCAGCTGATGCCGTCGGCGTAGGCCTGGCGCATGGCGGCGGTCTCTTCGGCCGTAGCAAAGGCCTGGTACATCTGGAACAGGGCCGAGCCTTCGACTTCCTTGGGTTCACCCGGTGCACGCGAGTCGGTCACGATGGAGCCGATCAGCTTCTTCAGCTGGGCAGGGGGCGTGAACAGCGGGATGGTGTTGTCGTAGCTCTTGCTCATCTTGCGGCCGTCCAGACCGGCCAGCAGGGCCACGCTGTCTTCCACGGCCGCTTCGGGCAGGGTGAAGTGCTCGCCATACAGGTGGTTGAAGCTGGACGCCATGTCGCGCGCCATTTCGATGTGCTGCACTTGGTCGCGGCCCACGGGGACCTTGTGGGCGTTGAAGGCCAGGATGTCGGCCGCCATCAGCACCGGGTACATGAACAGGCCGGCCGTCACGCCGTCATCGGGCTCGGTGCCGGCGGCGGTGTTCTTGTCCACGGCCGCCTTGTAGGCGTGGGCGCGGTTGAGCAGCCCCTTGCCGGTCACGCAGGTGAGGAACCAGGTCAGTTCGGGGATCTCGGGCACATCGGACTGGCGGTAGAACGTCACATGGGCCGGATCCAGGCCCGCAGCCAGCCAGCTGGCGGCGATTTCCAGCGTGGAGCGCTGCACGCGGTCCGGATCCTGGCATTTGATCAGTGCGTGGTAGTCGGCCAGGAAGTAGAAGTTCTCCACATTCGGGGCGCGGCTGGCGGCAATGGCGGGGCGCATCATGCCGGCGTAGTTGCCCAGGTGGGGGGTGCCGGACGGGGTAATGCCGGTGAGGAAACGGGTAATGGCTTGTGTCATGGTGCAGACAGTCTCAGGCCGTGGAGCGCCGGTGGGCGCTCCACGCAAAGGAAAAAATGGATCAGGCGAGCCAGCGGGTCAAAGGGGTGAGTATCCAGTCCAGGGCTTCGTAGCCCCAGGCCATCAGCGGACGCAGCCACCAGGTGCCGACAAAGCCGAAGAGGACCAGACCCAGAACAATGAAGAAGCCGAACGGCTCGATGCGCGAAAACTGGTAGGCCAGCCTGGAAGGCAGCAGGCCCGCCAGAATGCGGCCACCGTCCAGCGGCGGCAGCGGGAACAGGTTGAAGGCCCACATCACCAGATTGGTCAGGATGCCGGCGCGGGCCATTTCCAGGAAGAAGCGTTCCTGGATGCCCGACACCACCAGCACGATCAGCAGCACCGCCCACAGGATGGCCTGCAGGAAGTTGGCCGCCGGGCCGGCCAGCGCCACCCAAATCATGTCGCGCTTGGGGTGGCGCAGGCGGCTGAAGTCCACCGGCACCGGTTTGGCATAGCCGAACAGAAACGCGCCCGAGGTGGAAAAGTACAGCAGCAGCGGCATCAGGATGGTGCCGATGGGGTCGATGTGCTTGAGGGGGTTGAGCGTCACCCGGCCCAGGATGGTGGCCGTGGGATCACCGAAATGGCGGGCCACGTAGCCATGGGCGGCCTCGTGCACCGTGATGGCGAACAGCACGGGCAGGGCATAGATCAGAACGGTTTGCAGGAGTTCGGTGGCGTCCACAGTGTCAGCGCAGTCGAGGTATGAAAGAAGGCAAGGTGAGGTTATAGCCCCAAAGCCTGGAGGCTGCCCTGTCCCTGGCGCACCAGCTCTGCATCGCCGCCGCTGTACATGGGGGTGAGGTCCAGCACCGTGGTGGGTTCCATGGGGCAGGCGCCGGCATCCACGATGCCGTCGAGCAGCTTGTCAAAGCGCGCACGGATCTCGTCCGGGTCATTCAATGGTTCGGTCTCGCCGGGTGCAATCAGCGTGGTGCCCAGCAGTGGCTCGCCGTGCAGCTCCAGCAGCATCTGCAGGCCTTTGCGGTCGGGCACGCGCAGGCCGATGGTCTTGCGTGACGGGTGGCTCACGCGGCGCGGCACTTCCTTGGTGGCATCCAGGATGAAGGTGTAGGGGCCTGGCGTGGCCAGCTTCATCAGCCGGTACTGGCGGTTGTCCACGCGGGCGTAGTTGGCCAGCTCCGACAGGTCACGACACAGCAGTGTCAGGTGGTGCTTGTCATTGATCTGGCGGATGCGGCGCAGACGGTCCACGGCGTTCTTGTCGTCCAGGTGGCAGACCAGGGCATAGCTGGAATCGGTGGGGACGGCCAGGATGCCGCCGCCGCGCAACAGGTTGGTCGCCTGCTGCAGCAAGCGGGGCTGGGGGTCCACCGGGTGGATTTCGAAGTACTGGGCCATGGGGCTGGTTTCCTGGTAGCGGTGCCGGGCGTCAGTGCGCGCGGTGGGGGGCGGGCTGGATGCGGTCTGCCAGCAGCTCCCAGACGGGATTCAGCCTGCGGGGCAGTGCGGGCAGGGTCCCCAGGGCAATGCGGGATTCTGCCGGGCTGTGGAAGTCGCTGCCGCGCGAGGCGTGCAAGCCCCATTCGCGGGCGCATTCGGCGTAGCGCAGGGCTTCTGCGGCGGAGTGGCCGCCGCAGGTGACTTCGATGCCCTGGCCGCCGCAGGTCTTGAATTCGTCCAGCAGCGCATGCTCCAGCGTGCCGCCCAGAGCGTAGCGGGCCGGGTGGGCCATCACCGCCACGCCGCGGGCGGCGGTGATCCACTGCACGGCTTCGGCCACGCCGGCCCAGCGCTGGGGCACAAAGCCGGGCTTGCCCTCGGTCAGAAAGCGCTGGAACACCTCGGTCACATCGGCGCAGACGCCTGCATCCACCAGAAAGCGGGCGAAATGGGTGCGCGAAATCAGATCGGGGTTGCCCACATAGCGCAACGCGCCTGCGTAGGCATCGGGGATGCCGGCCAGTGCCAGCTGGTGTCCCATTTCCTGGGCCCGTGGGCCCCGGCTGTGGCGCAAGGCGTGCAAACCTTGCTGCAATGGCCCATCTGCGCAGTCAAAGCCCAGGCCCACGATATGGATGGTGTGGCCGGCATAGCTGGCCGAAATCTCCACCCCCGTGAGGTAGTCCAGGCCCTGGGCATGTGCGGCCTGGCAGGCTGCGGTCTGCCCGGCCAGCTCGTCGTGGTCGGTCAGTGACCACAGGTCCACGCCGCCCTGGCGCGCACGGGCCGCCAGTTCGGCAGGCGCCAGCGTGCCATCCGAGAAGGTGGAGTGGCAATGGAGATCGGCATTCAGATAGGGGGTGGGCACGCGGACATTGTAAAAGTCTGGCCGCTCCAGCGCAGTGGCCTGAGAAAAGCAGGGGAGAACCGCGCTGGCTGGCCGGGAGCACCTGCCCTGTGCAATGCGGTTTGGAGTGCATCAAACCCTGTGTTTATTGGCCGCTTAGGGGGGGGGGAGCGGATGGATACTTTGCTGGCGGTTGCTGGGGCGTGGCCCATGCCTGCGCCGTTGCTGGAGGGGCTCAAGCCTGTTTGCACCATGAAAATCCAAAATCTTTCCGTGGCCCAGAAGATCTGGGTGATGCTGACGGTGGTGATTGCCGCATTGCTGTGCCTGGGCGGCGTGCTGGTCTATGCGCTGGGCAAGAATGACGAGAACATTCGCCAGCAGGTGATCGACTATGACCAGCGTATCCGGCTGGCGGAAAAATGGAGCGGCATCACCGAGCTGGCCGTCAGCAGCGTGACGGCGGCCGCCCAGTCTTCCGAGCCGGACATGATCAAGATGCTGGTCGAGCGCACGCAGACGGAAGCCAACCGCGCCAGCGAAGTGCAGCGGGAGCTGGAGGCACGGCTGTCGTCGGAAGAAGGCCGCGCACAGCTGGCTCGCATCCAGGACACCCGGACCAAGGTGCTGTCCCTGAACAAACAGCTGGCGGACTTGCGGGGGGCGGGCGACACCGAGCAGGCCAACCGGGTCATGAAGCAGGAATTTCTTCCGGCGGTCGATGTGTACAGACAGACGCAGCAGGACATGGTCAAGCTGCAGGAAACGCTGCGCGACCGCATCGTGACCGACGGAAATACCTTGCGCCAGCAAGCACTGTGGATTGCCGCGGGGGTGACGGCGCTGGTGCTGTTGCTGGCACTGGGCCTGTCGCGCGGCATGATCCGCCAGGTGACGCTGCCGCTGGATCGGGCGGTGGCGCTGACCCGCCGCATTGCCGACGGCGACCTGACGGTGGAAGCGCATGACGAGCGCAAGGACGAACTGGGCCTGCTGCTGCGCAGCCTGTCCGAGATGAGTCACAAGCTGCGCGCGGTGGTGGGTGAGGTGCGCAGCGGGGTGGAATCGGTATCGGCGGCGTCCAGCCAGATTGCCACCGGCAACCAGGACCTGTCGGCCCGTACCGAGCAGACCGCCGCCAACCTGGAAGAAACTGCTGCCAGCATGGAAGAGCTGACGTCCACCGTGACGCAATCGTCCGAGACCGCCCGCCAGGCCAACCAGCTGGCCGGCATGGCCGCCCAGGCGGCCGAGCGGGGCGGCTCGGTGGTGCAGCAGGTGGTGCATTCCATGCAGCAGATCACCGACAGCAGCCGCCGCATCAGCGACATCATCGGCGTGATCGACGGCATCGCCTTCCAGACCAACATCCTGGCGCTGAACGCGGCGGTGGAAGCGGCCCGTGCCGGTGAGCAGGGCCGGGGCTTTGCCGTGGTGGCCGGGGAAGTGCGTTCCT